>JAGXHG010000026.1 GCA_024636345.1 Desulfobulbaceae bacterium
ATCCACTTTAGCAGGAATAATTACTTCCTGGGTCTTCCTGACAAAACGACAGTTTTGAGGATACATCTCCTCAAAGACCTTGGTATACGACCCGGCAATAATATTGGCTATTTCACCATACGAATCTTCAGCATCTTCATTGTATACTCCAGCGCTGACCATCTCTTCCAGCGCATCATCAGGCAGCATAATCAAAGTGCCACCAAGACGAATGGCATCTTTCAGATCAAGAAGAAGACAACCCAACCCCTGAACGTCACCAGTGACATCCATCTTGGCCAGCACCTGTTTTCCCGAAAGCTGTTCAAAGGCATCTTCTTTGGAAATTAACTGGCTGTGAGGGGCAGAAAGGGTAAAAGTCGCACCAATGAGTCCACTGACCTCATCCTGTATCCGCGTACCGACAGATTTCAGTATCTTATCAAATTTTTGTTGCGTTTTTTTCATAAGAATACGGATAGAAACAATAGAAAGGTATTAAGAGAAGCAGAACTTTTATAGTATAGTAATTCTTATCGGCAAACAAATAAAATAATTAATCAATAGAGTGCTAAATAATAGATTGACTTACGACATTCTCCTTAACTGTTCACAATATATTTGAGCTCCACCAGAAACTGGCCACCCTCCATAGCAAAAGGTACTGCAACCCGTCGTGCCCCAAGCATCCCGGCAACTCGAAATGATTCGCCAACAACTGATGAAGGGATAGCGAGTTCGATTTTCATGTCATATCCGGCAAAAGCAACCTTCAGGTTTCCGGCCACCATGTTGGCAATTTCACCAATGGCATCCTTCACATCTTCATTCAACTCATCAACATCCATACCAAGGAAACCACCGGTAATGGCCATGGCCACGGCTGCAGGACAATGCACAGCCAGCATTCCCCGAATATCGCCACCCAGGCCAAGCATGGAGGTAATATTTGATAATACATCCCCATCGGCTCCTTCCAGAGGATCTCCGACATCAAGATCCATCATCAACATGGTGGAAAATATATCCGTGGTGGCTTCTATAATATCCTGCCCTATATCCATTCTTACATCCTTCTTTACCTAAAATTCACAAGCACACTTACAGGAAAAAACAACAATCCTAGACAGGGCATGCGCCTAGTGACTTTTGGCAAAATCGTTATTTCTCAAGCTGCAACTCGACCATAAACCCACCCGCTTCTGTTTTAAAAGGTAAAATAATCAGATCAACATCAGTGGCGGTCTTAAATCCATATTCATGACCAGAAATAGTTGAGGGAAGGGAAAGGTCAATATCTCTTCCATTTTGAGACAGGATAGTCTTCACATTGCCACCAAGCATATTGGCAAGCTCTCCCACCGCATCGCGGACATCATCGTCTATTTCCTCAACATCCATTCCCAGGAAACTACTGGTAATGGCAATGGCTACAGGGTTAGGAATATGGATCGCCAACACCCCTTTATGGGTTCCTGCCAGACCTATCATGCCGGTAATAGAATCATTCAGAGTTCCACTCGTCTGCAACGGAGGCCCGTCAGCAGAGACATCCATCATCACCATAGTTGTAAAAATTTCTATGGTTGTCTCAATGATCTTTTCATTAATATCCATAGTACACCTTATTATGTAAGAAATGGCCCAAGGATCTCATTCACCATATCCGGAGTGAATGGTTTTTTAATCGCCCCTTTCGCCCCCAAAGCTTTTGCCTCACCAATAATATCCTCTCCTGTCTCGGTCGAAATCATAAAGACCGGGATATCTTTCATATTGGCACGATTAGCTTTTTCCCTGAGAAAGGATATCCCATCCATATTCGGCATATTGATATCACTGAGCACGATATCCACAGACTCCTTTTCCAACACTTCCAGAGCCAGTAAACCATCAGCAGCCTCAAAGATATTATCAAAATCCAAGCCAGCCTGACGCAGAGACCTGCCTACAATTTTCCGCATGGTGCTTGAGTCATCCACCAATAAAACATTATGTCCCATAGTAACCTCCATAAAAAAATATTTTAACCACTGATAAAATCGATCTCACAAGTTTGTATTGATGCCAATAATTATTTTTTTCGTCAATGCTAATCATAAGAGGAAATGTAAAAAAATCTCTTTTCGACACCTCCCTCCACAACCCACCGCAAGAAACAGCAAAATCCCATAAGCATGGAACAGAACTTGCATTATAACAAACAAAACTTATCTTATAAAAAATATTATGAAAAAAACATTCCTTTTCTTTCTGACAATCATCCTGATGACCATAACCGGACAGGCATTGTCACAGCCGATTATTACACAGGTCAGTAAGAGCTACAGCTACAATAGTGTCCAGCTCTTTTTCTCCTTCAGCTCTCCCCCTAAATATACCATTAGTAACAAGGGAAAACGAATAGATCTGACGCTGGAAAACACCATTTCCGCAGACAAGCTGCTGCTCCCTGAAACAGACGGAAAGATAGTCAAAGTTTTGTCACTAGCAAAAGAAAAGACAACCACCATTTCGTTCTTTTTCCGTTATCCACCCCAAAAGGTCAATGTAGTTCCGGGACAAGAAGCGAACAAGCTGATCCTTGACATCTTTCTGGGAAACAAGTTCACAACTACACGCCCATTTTCTGCAGGCCGGCTGCAAGGTATGTCCGTTTTACAACGTAAGACCGAGGACTTCTCAAACCCGGTCAAGGCGTCTCCTTACCCTGGAAACTGGAAGAGGTTCTTAAAAGAGTATGAGACAGAGCTCAAGATTGAGCCCGCCGTACAGTTTTCCATGGTACCCTTTCCTGCCATCACCCTTCTACCCCCTGACATGGAAGAAAATATCGCTCTCCTGCCATCTGAAATCATCGAAGGTGCCAGACTGAAGTCCTGGAACGACCTGCTTCCCTTGATCGTTGAACAGCTCAATAATGAAAAAAATCCTGAAAACAAGAAGAAACTTACCCTCACCTACGCTGATATCCTCCTGCGCGCCGGAAACTTTCAAGAAGCATATAAACAACTCTACCTCTTATCAATACAATATACCACAGAACCTATCGGCATCCTGGCAAAATATCTTCTTTTACGCCTGCAGGCAGAATACGCAGACCCTTACCTCGCCGAAATTGAGTTAAGGAACCTCGAATCAGGGATGGACAAGAACAACCCGGCACTCCCTTATCTTATTCTGACCCAGATCGAAACCACTCTGGCAACCAAGCAATTTGAACAGATGGGCACACTTCTGGAAAGAGATAACGTCTCCTCACCTGCCACGATAGCTCCGATGAAGGCCTTACGTCAAGCAGACTACTGGCTGGCCAAAGGCGACTTCGTCAAGGCCCATGCCGGCTATCAACTCCTGGATGAAACAGGAATTTTCACAGAGCACAATTCTTCACTTAACGGCTTCTGCAGCGTCCTCTATCGCCACAAACAATTCAAACAAGCTGCTGACTGCTATGAGCGCCTGGCCAAACAATCCTCAACCAGCATCCAGCAGCAGCTTGACATGATCAGTTTCCGAAAAGCTATGGCAAAACTCCATAGCACGCAAGGAGCCACACATGAATCCGACATGATCAATGATTTCACTCAGATTGAATCGACCTACCCCAACACTGAAGCAGGAACCAGGGCAGCACTCAAACAGATTGACCTCAAGTTGCTGACCTTGAAGAACTGGGAGCAACCAGCACTTACATATTATCAAGCACTTGCTGAAACGGCGTTTTCTCGTTCAACCCGAGAAGAAGCAACCTTTAAGGTGGCCCTTGTTTACCACATGCTTGGCCAGAACACCAAGAGTACGGATCTGCTCATGACCTTTCTCAGAGATTTCAAGAGTGGTCCCCTGCATGACACGGCGCTCGCCCTGCTTATTGAGATTCTACCGGATCTCCTGAAAGAAGATATTAAAAACGGTAAGTACATTGAGGCCCTCGTTCTGGCCAAACAAAACAGATACCTGTTCATAAACAACTGGATCGACATCAGCCTGCTCATAGACATGGCCGAGGCATACCGTCAACTCGGTTTTTTTAACGAGGCATCCAAAATGTATATCTATCTTATGGATGTCAACACCCAGGAAGACAAGGAAGCCTATTACCTCCCCCTGATCAAACTCGCCTATGAGCAGGGAGATTACGAAGTGGTTGAAGAATATGCTGACCAATACGCTTATTACTACCCAAAGGGTCATGATCAAGAGGAAATCCTCTATCTACGATTGCAAAACCTCATGACTCGTAATCACTACAAAGAGGCTCTCACCTTTTTGTCCGGGAAGAGCTTCAAAGACAGACGATTTAAATCTCTCGAGCCAATTCTTGCCTTTTATCTCAACGATTATGCCAGGGCAAAGATCCTTCTGGAAGAAATGCAGGTAACCCCTGCCACCAAGCAAACAGACCAACTTTTCATGCTGGCTGAGAGCACCTACCAGTTAGGTGACATTCAAAAGGCAGAAGAACTGTTTACCCCCTTACAGCAAGACAGCTTACACAAAGACCAGTCACTATTCAGATTAGCTGAGATTGCGCGAAAAAATGGACAAAGAGAGAGAGCATTAAAACTTTTCACCCAGATTGTCGAAACAGGAGACAACCCTTTGTGGAAGGAATTAGCAAAAAAAGAGCTGGTACTCACTGCGTTAAGCAAATAACCACAAAAAGTTTTTTTGAGAAATCAGTCTTTTCAAAAAAACCCAAAACATAGACACAATGGAGGCGCTCCCCATGGAAAGACTCTCTCTTTTTGATTCCAACATCAACCTGTTAAAAAAAACTCTGGATCTTCGTTCCGCCAATCAACGGGTTATCGCCTCAAATATTGCCAACGCCGACACCCCGGGCTACGCTCCATCTCATCTGGAGTTTGAGCAGGAGCTTCAACAGGCAATCCAAGGGAAAGGATCGGCCCAGATTACCCATCCAGGCCATATTCCCATCGGCGCCTCAGATCTGAGCAGTGTTACCGGCACCATTGTCAAAGATCCCGACACAACAGGAATAGGCGATCAAAACGGCGTCAGCATGGATCGAGAGATGATGGCCCTCTCGGAAAACGAGCTCATCTATGAGACTGCGGCCCAATTATTAAAGAAAAAATTATCCCAGTTAAGCTACGTCATTCAGGGTGGTCAATAAGTTGTCGGGTACAAACAATCAGCGGTCAACTAAAAAAATAAATACTTTCTGTTCACAACCTTAACAGGAGACAATAATGGATATTTTTAATACATTCGATGTGAGCGCCTCAGGTCTTAAGGCCCAAAGGATTCGTCTCGACACCATCAGTTCCAATCTGGCCAATGTGGAGACGACATCCACCCCTGAGGGTGGACCATACAAGAAAAAGTCCGTTTATTTCCAGAGCCAGCCACTTTCATTTAAAGAACAGCTGGATGGAAATCTCAGAAATAACATTCAAGGGGTGGAGGTCGCAAATATCCTGGAAGACCAGGACGAACCACAATTAATTTACAATCCGTCCCATCCTGATGCCAGAGAAGATGGTTATGTTGCCATGCCCAATGTGAATGTGTTAAAAGAGATGGTTGACATGACCTCAGCCACTCGGGCCTACGAGGCAAACACAACGGTTATTAAATCTGCCAAACGCATGGCACTAAAAGCGCTCGAGATAGGGAGATAACAGACCATGAGTATCCAGATAACCGGCGCTAGTGCACCTCTTTCGCTGCGACCGGCCGACACCAGCGCTGTTTCCACTGCCAAAAGTGGTTTTGCTGACATCATGAAATCCACCATCAACCAGGTAAACCAGGCTCAAAACAGGGGGGAAAAAGCCATTGAACAACTCAATACCGGCAACGCTGAAAGTCTGCACGAGGTAATGATTGCCGTTGAAGAGGCCGATATCTCTCTAAAGATGCTGGTTCAGATGCGAAACAAGGCCCTTTCGGCCTACGAAGAAATAATGAGAATGCAGGTTTAATAACAGTTTTGATGCCTATAGATAAGGAGCCGTTACGAAATAACATGGCCATTTATATCTATTTCGTTACGGCTCCTTATGCCGCCCCGGGAAATTAAACGGCTATGTTATTTTTTTACAGCGGCTTAAAGGTTAACGGTTTTAAAAAAGGTTTTTTTCATGGTAGACGAAAATACAGCTTCGCCACTCAACAGTGAAACGGTTGCGGCAAAACCTCCTGAGCGCAAGAACCTCCTGACATTGATCAGTGAATGGCCTCTTTCCCGGAAGATAGCTCTCGGAGCCGTTGCCCTCATCTCCATTGCACTTTTTGCGGTTATCATCATCCAGTCACAAACAGCCGCGCACCAACTGCTTTATGCCAATCTGGGCGAAGCTGATGCCGGCTCAGTAGTCAACTGGCTCAAAGGGCAGAAGATTCCCTATCAGCTGAAGAATGATGGCAAGAATATCTGGATCCCAGCTGACAAACTGTATGAAACCCGTCTCGAACTGGCCGCCAGCGGCCTGCCATCAGGAGGTGGAATTGGTTTTGAGATATTCGACAAACAGAGTTTTGCTCTCACCGATTTTGTCCAGAAGGTGAATTACACCCGGGCCCTGCAGGGAGAACTCTCCAGAACGATCACCTCCCTGGCCCCGGTTGAGTCCACACGCGTCCATCTGGCCCTGCCGGAAAAACGCCTTTTTGAAAACCAGCAGAAAGCGGCAACCGCCTCAGTTATTGTTACCCTTATGGCAGGCAGAACCCTTGATAAAGATCAAGTTCAGGGGATCATCCATCTGGTTGCCGGATCGGTAACGGGTATGAATCCTGAGAATGTCAAGATCATCGATGCATCCGGTAAGGTCTTAAGCGGTAACGAAAAAGACAATTCTGACCAGAGTGTCTCACTCGACATGCTCGCCTTCCAGCAGGAAGTTGAGCACCGGATGGAATCCCGTGCCCTTGAACTTCTTGACAAGACTCTGGGAGTAGATAATTCCATGGTCAGGGTGACAGCAACCCTGGATTTTGCCAAAGTAGAAAAAACTCAGGAACTCTTTGACGCTGATGACCCGGTTGTCCGCAGCGAACAAATGCAGCAGGAAGAGAGTGGCGGAAAGACAAGTGGCGGAGTGCCTGGTGTTGAATCGAACCTGCAGGGAAACGCAGCTGACAAAGCCAGCAGCACCCCCACTGCCAGCAAAACCTCCCGCACCACCAATTATGAAATCAGCAAAACGATCAGCAAAACCGTCACCCCCGTTGGCGGTGTCACCAAACTTTCTGTCTCCATCCTGGTCGCGGACAAAACCATTCCCGGCAAGGACCAGGAACCGGCCACCAGCCAGCCCCGGACCGAAGAAGAACTAAAATCACTGGAAACCATGGTCTCCAGTGCCCTGGGACTGGTAAAGGAACGAGGCGACAGTATTAACATAGTCTCCTTGCCCTTTACCGAGACACCAAAGGATGTTACCGTAGCCGAAGCGCCACCAGCCAATATGCTGTTTCAATACCTCCCCTTTGCAAGATATATCCTGATTGCCCTGGGCGCCCTGGTCCTTTACTTTCTTCTGATCCGGCCTCTGATCAAAACGATGAAAGGAGAAGTGACCCAGCACAACAAAACCGTGGCCGACTTGGAACGTGAGCAAGCAACCCCTCCTCCGGTCGTAGAAGAACCTTTACCTGAAATAGTTCCCGACGAAATGATCCTGCACCTGCGCAAGGAGATCGCCAGGAACCAGGTACCAACAGCCTATATAATCAAGAACTGGATAGAGGAAGGATAGTCCATGAGCATCAAAACCCTTACCGGGATCAACAAGGCGGCAGTCCTGCTCATGTGCCTCGGCGAAGCAGCCACGGCCAAGGTATTTCAGGAGCTATCTGACAGTGAGATCCGTCAGGTGACCCGCACCATGGCCACCATTGACCATATCCCCGAGCACATAAAAGACAAGGTCTTTGCCAGTTATGCTGAGATTCAGGAGGAGCTTGCCGGTCTTTTTGTCAAGGGTGCCGAGTTTGCCAAAAATGCCATTGAGGCCTCCGGTTCTGCAGAACGCACCGCCGAACTGATGGACCAATTCGTCTCCGGCACCGAATCCCGCCCCCTGGAGACCATTGCCCTGATGCAACCCAAGATGGTAGCCGGACTGCTGGAGAAAGAACATCCGCAGACCGTGGCTTTGGTCCTCTCCACCCAGCATGTGGAGCATGCCAGCGAGATCCTCGGCAATCTGCCCGAAGATGTCCGGGCAGATGTTATCTACCGGATCGCCAAGATTGAAAAAGTTTCGCCTGAGGTTATTACACGCATTGAAGATGCCCTGCATCGAGAGATCGGATTGGTCGCCGGCCGAGAACAGAAACAAGTGGGTGGCCTGGATAAGGTTGTGGACCTGCTGGACCATCTGAAAAACCAGATGGACAAAGATATCCTCGATACCATAGAAGAGACAGATCCGGATATGGCAGATGAAATCCGCAAGCGAATGTTCACCTTTGAAAATCTGGTGGCACTCGATGGCCGCTCACTGCAGATGATTCTCCGTGAAGTCAGTAACGACTCTCTGACCTTGGCGTTGAAAACTGCTTCTGAGGATATGAAGGAGAAGATCTTCGCCAATATGTCGGAACGCGCCGCCGATATGATCCGGGATGATCTGGAAGTCATGGGGCCGGTGCGCCTCTCTGAGGTTGAGACCATGCAACAGACCATCGTCAAAATCGCCATGAAACTCCAGGAGGACGGCAAACTGGTACTTGGCTCTGGAGGTGGCGATGAGCTTGTCTAACGTTTACAAGAACTCGGATTCATTTGTGCCGGAGCAGATATTACCCCGGCAGGAAGCCTCCAGTGAACCAGCATGGCAGGAATTGGATGCCAGACTCTCTTCTCTGAGCGGACATCATACATCATTTATCCCGGACAAAGCTGATGGGTATGAATTCATTTCGGACAAACAACCCTTAGCGCATTTAACTCCCGAACAACTTTCAAACAAAGAGAGCACTCTCTCACCCATGCCCCTCTCTACAGGAGATGAGAACAAGGAAGTCCCTCCGGCCCCGGCCATAGATCCTGAATTGATCCATCAAAAGGCTTTTGCTGAAGGTGTGGTTGAAGGAAGACGCCAGTCTGATGAAGATTTTGGAACATGCGCCCTTACCCTTCGTTCTGCCTGTGATCAGTTGACACTCCTCCATGAAACCATCTTACGGAATAATCTTGATGAAATGCACCGTCTGGTCATGGAGATCGCCGAGAAGATTATCCGCCACTCAATACGAGAACAAAGTGACACAATTTTAGCCACCATTGAAGACGCCATTCGCCTGGCTGTCAAATCAGAAGAATTTCAGATCCGGGTAAATCCTGAAGATCTCGAAATCATCAAACAGAAGAAAAAAGAACTCATCGAGGAGATCAGCGGTTTGGACAATATTGTCCTCAAGGCTGACAGCTCCGTTGAGCGTGGAGGCTGCCTTCTGGAATCTGCCAACTGCACTGTTGATGCTACAATAAACAGCCAGTTGCAGGTAATCCAAGAGGCCTTAGAACCAGAACCTGAATCCGGGACTGTTGCCTCCCAAACTACCCTGGAGAGCCATAAGCTATCCAGACCATGATCTCCCTCGCCTCCACCATAGCCAACATCAACCCCATAAAAGTATGGGGGAAAGTCACCCGTATCGTCGGACTCGTGGTCGAAGGATACTGCCCCGCATCCTCCATTGGCTCTCTTTGCCAACTGACCCCGCTGGACAAGGGCAGTAAACCTGTATATGCTGAGATCGTAGGCTTCAAGGATTCGCGCGCACTACTCATGCCTTTGGGGGAACTGCGAGGATTAGGTCCTGGCAGCCAGATCAGGGTCATCAAAGACAGTTCCACCGTCCAGGTGGGCGACACCCTACTGGGACGGGTCATCGATGCCATGGGACACCCCTTGGACGGACTCCCCCCCCCTTTGCTCACCCATGAGAAACCTATCTATTCCCTGCCCCCAGGACCGATGCAGAGAACAAACATATCCGACCCCTTGGATCTTGGCATCCGCTCCATCAACGGCCTTACCACCTGTGGCTTGGGACAGCGCATGGGAATCATGGCTGGTTCAGGCGTAGGAAAAAGTGTGCTTCTGGGCATGATGGCCAAATACGCCAGAACGGATGTCAATGTCATCGCCCTTATTGGCGAACGTGGACGTGAGGTACGTGAGTTTATCGAGCGGGATCTGGGAAAGGAAGGTCTGGCCCGCTCGGTGATTGTGGTGGTCACCTCGGATCAATCACCACTACTGAGAATGCGGGGGGCCTTTGTGGCCACGGCCATTGCCGAATTCTTCTGCGGTCAGGGGAAAAATGTCCTGCTGATGATGGACTCCGTTACCCGCTTTGCCATGGCCATGCGCGAAATCGGCCTGGCCGTTGGTGAGCCGCCTACCACCAAAGGCTACACACCCTCTGTCTTTGCCACCCTGCCAAAACTCCTTGAACGTGCCGGCCGCTTCACTGGTAAAGGGTCGATCACCGGCCTCTACACAGTACTGGTGGATGGTGATGATATGACCGAGCCTGTTGCCGACTCTGTACGCTCCATCCTCGATGGTCATATTGTTCTCTCCCGGGATATTGCAGCCAAAAATCATTATCCTGCCATCGACATTCTCAACTCGGTCAGCCGGGTAATGCGCGACATCGTATCCCCCCGCCATCTTGAGCTCGCTGGTCAAGCCAGAACCATCCTGGCAACCTACAAGGAGGCAGAAGATCTGATCAATATTGGCGCATACGCCAAGGGGTCCAATTCTAAAATTGATCATGCCATCACCAAGATAGACGCTATCAATGATTTTCTTCAACAGGGAATGACTGAATCCACCCCCCTGAAACAGACCATTGTGCAACTCGGCGAAGTGCTCAGCGGCAGGAAGGACGACACCCAGCAAAAAAGAGACCGAAGGGGCGAAGACCAGAGCAATGCACGATAATAACAAGCTCCTGTTCAGTCACACCACTCCTTCTTGCAACCACCGCTAGACGATGAAACCCTTTTCTCTCGACACCGTACTTAAACACAGAAAAAGCCTTGAGAATCTGGCCATCCAGCGTCTGGTCAAGGCACGAGCAGAAGAGAACAGCGTGCAGCGCCAGCTCAAAGAGGAAGAAGCGAGTCTAACAGGCCTGATTGAGACCCTTGCCAGAGAGCAGACTCTGGGGATTGAAGTAGTCAAACTGGCGCAATTCGAGCAGCGGATCAACCTGATTGAAAAACAGGTCGAGGCATTACGTGTCATCCTGCAGAAGAAAAAAGAGACTGTGACCCGGGCCCAGGAACAGTTGATCTCCAAAAGTAAAGACCGAAAAATAATGGAAACACTGCAAGAAAAACAAGATGAGGCCTGGCGACAATATCTGAGCCAGAAAGAAACTGCCACCCTTGATGAGATTGCCGTCATCTTCCACAATAGAGAATAAAAACCCTTTACCCCCGCGACTCAATCATGAAAAGAATATCCTTTTTCCTTCTTCTACCCTGTTTGTCCCTGGCTGCCCTCCTCTATCCCGCCACATCAATAGCTGCGGAGGGACAAAAAGAAACATCAAGCGCCGCAGCAGAAACGGACCAGAAAAAATCCTATTCCTCTGTGGATGAACGCCGACTCTTCAATACCCTTGAAAAGGAGAGGGCTGGTTTACAGGAAAAAATAAAAGTATTGGCCGATAAAGAAAAGGAACTAAAGACCCTGAGACAAGAGGTCGATAAGAAATTTGAACAGATGGATAACAAGATTAAGGAACTCAAGAAGGTTCAGCAGAAAACTGAAGAGCTGCTGGCCCTGAAAGATCAGGCGGAACTAAATAAAATAAAAGAATTAAGCAAAATTTACGCCAAGATGTCTCCGGAAAAAGCTGCTCTAGCTCTGAATAGTCTGGATGATCAACAATTAGCAGCTGACCTTATTGCTAACATGAAAACAAAATCTGCGGCCAAGATATTGGAACAACTTGACAAACTGAAAGCAGCCGCCTTAACCACAAGATTATCCACCCTCGCACCGGAGTAAAGTATTATGGACATATCCCTCACATCTGTCGCCCCCGCGCCAATGCCACCACAGAAAGCACCGGCTCAAGCAACCCAGACAACAGACGAGGGCACCACCCCCTTCACCGCCTTTCTGTCAGCAGCCAATACCGCACACCAAGAGAGTGGGGAAAAAACCGAAAATCCTGATACTGAATCTTCTCCAGCCACCCCCAGCCAACAGGAAATACTCAAGGCCTCAGAACTGACCGCCCTTTCTTTTCAGGACAGTTCAGCCCTTAATATCAGCCAGCTTATTCCAGGGCAGAATTTCACAGCAACTTTCACCAACAGCACTGATGGAGAGTCCCCCATCATTCTGTCTCCCGGCGACTTCAAACAATTCCAGACAATACCGACAGCAAATGGACAAACTGCCACCGAGCTTGCCCCAATCGCCACAGGGGAAGAGGTCCCAGATATTCAATTCCAAGCAATGCTGACAGCAAAAAAACAGACCACCAGCAACCTTGCCCCAATAGCTACCGGGGAAAAGGCACCAACCGTTCTCAACGCAAACGAAACCCTTTTAACCCAGCAATTACAAGCTATCCTTACCGGTGACTCCAAAAACAGTATTGCCATACATGCTCCTTATCAGTCGTCGCCTACTGAACCCCTGAATACCCTTTCATCCCCGTATCTCCAGTCCGCTGCCAACACACCCAACGTTTCACTGTCAACAGCCCATACAACCATACTCGAAAAAACAGTTGACGGAACAGTGAAGACAGACACCCTTGAGGGTGTCCGCCAGAACATGGAAGAACAATACCTGACTGGCAAAATCGAGGCCTTGTCTAACAAAAATAATGCCAGAAACCAACAGCAAGAGACAGGACAGCAAGCAAACACCACTAATCAACAAAACAGCCCCACTCTGACCACTTTACTTAACAATAACGAGCAAGCAGGTCAGTTCATCCTTACCACTCCGGGAGCTCAGGCACCGTCCTTAACGCCGGTCAGCATCCCTGTTGCTACCCCTGCGACCTACTCACCAGGCGCTCCGGTGCCCGCCGAAGAAATCATCACTCACCTAATTGACCGTTTCGGCAGCAATCCCCGGCTGCAAACCAGCAAGATCAGCCTGAATCTCAATCCAGCCGAACTGGGAGCGCTCAAGATCGACATCATGGTCAAAGGTGACTCCATCAAGGCACATATCATCGCCAACAGTCAACAGATACAGGATACCATTGAAAAGCATATGCCCAAACTCCGGACTATCCTTGAACAACAGGGCTTCACCATCGAAGATTTCCAGGTAACCCTGGAGTCAACAAATTCTGATTCCAATGATTTTTTTCAACAACAATTCTCTTCCGATCAAGATTCAGCGCCCCAGCCAACACTCGCCAGTGGCGAATCTTCTTTTGATCTCTCTTTGAATTCAGCAGAAGAGATCCTGAGCAACGCCTCTATGGACTCAGGCATCAACCTGAGCATATAAGTGAAATAACCATGAGCACTATTTCAACCGAAAACTTTTCATTCCCCACAACGGCAACTAGCAGCGCCAGCACCTCTGCCTCTGCCGCCAATGCAAGCATTATGGGAAAAGAGGATTTTCTCACTCTGCTGGTAGCCCAATTAAAAAATCAGGACCCGTTGAACCCAGAAGACGCCACGGAATTTACCTCCCAGCTCGCCGAATTCAGTTCCCTGGAACAACTTACCAACCTGAATACAAGCATGGAAAAACTGACAAATGCCCAAGCCAATTCTGAAAGGCTCTCGACTCTCAGCTTGATTGGCAAAGATATTTCCTACAACGGCAGCGCATTCAACTTTGAGGGTCAGCCGATCGAGATGGGGTATCAAATAGATGGCACCGCCACAAGCGTCACCCTTTCCATTCAGGATGCCGATGGCAAAACCGTAACAACCATACAGGCACCAACCACAGAACTGGATGCCGGTAATCATTTTATCACTTGGGATGGCACTGATCAAAATGGTAATCTCGTTGCCAATGGTAAGTACAAGATTGTTCTCCAGGCTAACGCCGCAGGAGAAAACTCCAGTATTGCCGCTGCCCCTCTCATCAAATCAGAGGTAACCGGCGTTGATTTAAGCAGCGGCATGATTACCACCAGAGACGGCGAGGTCCTTTTCATGAATATCATAGGAGTCTCTGAACCAGGAACCAATTCACAAACAACGGCCACAGGGATCGTGGCCTCTTTACCCGCTGAGAATACTGCTTCCACGGATGATGGGCAGACAGCACAGGAACTTATCGATCTTTTTATTCAACAAACCCAACCCTGAACCGGCAAGTAACAGGAACCACCGGAACATTTAAGGAGGCATCATCCATGGGCATTACAAGCGCAATGTACAGCGGAATCAGCGGACTCAACACCAATTCACAGGCCATGACCGTCATTGGCAACAACTTGGCCAACACTAATACCATTGGATTCAAAGGGTCACGTACCATTTTTTCAGACCTGATGTCGAGTACTGTCACTGGTTCTGGAGGCGCGTCTCAGGTTGGACGTGGTGTCGGTATGTCCAAAGTTGACAACATCTTCAGCCAGGGCACATTTGAATCTACTTCAACCAATACCGACCTGGCTATTGAAGGGGATGGCTTCTTCATGCTGAAAGAACCTGGCAATGATACCACCTTTTATTCACGCGCCGGGGCCTTTCGCTTTAACCAAGCTGGTTATCTGGTTAACCCCGAAGGATTTCGGGTTCAGGGGCAGCCCATTGACGCCGCCACTGGGAAAGTTATTCCCGGTGACCCCAAAGACATTTTTGTAGCAAGCTCAGGCCTGATCCCGGCAAAGGCTACTGACACCCTGACCTTGACCAGCAACCTCGATGCCAGCACCGTTGCCATTGCCCCAGCCATACTCTTTGACCCGGCACTACCCGCCACCTATAATTATGCATCCTCTACCCAGACTTTTGACACCCTTGGTAATCCACATCTGGTAACCACCTATTTCCGTAAAGACGATGTAGCAGTCAATACCTGGAACTGGTACTGGAGCGCCGAAGATGCTAATGGTCTGCCCCTCGGCAGTGCGGCAGGAGCTGCGCCCGAGGGAACGATCTCATTTACTACTGATGGCGAACTGGATGCAGCCATTGTCGGGAACGGCACCGGGGCCATTGCTGCTGCTGATCTTGCCTGGGATAATGGATCCACCGATACCGGTTTAACCTTGAATTTTGACACCACTCAATTCAACAATGTTTCAAGAGTCATTTCGCAAGACCAGAATGGCTATGGCTCGGGCGATCTCACTAATGTCACCATTAACGATGAGGGTACTGTTATCGCCTCATATTCCAATGGTCAACAGATAGACATCGCAGCCATCTCCCTGGCAAAATTCGCCAATCCCGGTGGACTTAATCTGGTGGGCAGTAACCTGTTTACAGCCACCGATGTCTCCGGCAATCCCCGGGTCGGCCTCCCTGGCCCTGAACTGGGCAGTATCTACACCAACTCTCTGGAACAGTCCAATGTAGACATGGGACTCGAATTTGTTAATATGATCACCGTGCAGCGCGGTTTTCAGGCAAATTCAAAAATCATTACCACTGTTGACGAACTGCTTGGCGAATTGATCAATCTTAAACGATAAAATCAAAAGTTTAGTCAATTTTATGACAATAAAAAGGGCCACTGGTTTCATGAAATCAGTGGCCCTTTTTTATTCTTTAGGTCTCCATCAACAAAAATTTAATTTTTGACCCTTGAACAACACACCGGGCCAATTCTTTGCCTTATAAAATATTTTGGAATAGAAATTGCAGACTTGAGTTTTATGTAATTAAATCGTATGATGCATAAAATTTAAAAGCCGTAACGAAACGGCTATTACATTTCTCACTATTTCGTTACGAGTCCTTTATGCCGGTTACTAAACTTAAAAGTTACGGTTATATTTAAAAGACAGGCGTATAATGAAGATGAGATGGTAACAGGCAAGTAATCCTTTGTCCTGGCAAACTTTTTTACCTTTTTTCATTCACATGGAGGTAGCACTTCTTGGATCTCTCAACCATTATCGGAATGGTTGTCGCCTTCGCCTTGATGCTCTGGGCAATCATGATGGGCGGCCCCCTTTCCATTTTTATCGATCCCCCATCACTGGCCATTGTTTTTGGTGGTACCATCGGCACAGTCTTTATCCACTACCCCTTCGCCAATGTCTTCGGAGCTGTCAATGTGGCAAAAAAGACATTTCTTCACAAAGAAGCTTCCTCCAATGAGCTGATTACCCAACTCATGGAGTTCGCCAACAAGGCCCGAAAAGAAGGGATACTCTCTCTACAGGGCATGATGGAAAAAGTGAATGACGATTTTCTCCTCAAGGCCATGCAAATGGCAGTGGATGGTCAAGAACCGGAAACCCTGCGCCGTATGCTCAACACCGAAATCAGCTACATCCAGGAACGACACAACAAAGGGGCAGCCATCTTCACTGCCCTTGCCGCCTATGCCCCGGCCATGGGAATGATTGGCACCCTTATTGGTCTGGTGCAGATGCTACAGAACATGGATGACCCAAGCTCCATTGGCCCGGCCATGGCCGTTGCCCTGCTGACCACCTTTTATGGTGCGGTTCTTGCTAATGTGCTCTTTACTCCCATGGCCGGGAAACTAAAGACTCGCTCCGCCTCTGAGGTGCTACTGAAGACCCTGATCATCGAAGGAATGCAATCTATTCTCTCCGGCGAAAACCCACGGATCATGGAGCAGAAGCTGCATGCATTCATTGCCCCCAAGATGCGGGAATCAACCTTTAAAAAATAATTCAGGTTCATCTTATGGCTGATGACGAACAAGAACAAAAATGCCCGGAATGTGAAGTCGGTGCTCCCGCATGGATGGTCACTTACTCGGATATGGTGACCCTGCTGCTCACCTTTTTTATCCTCCTGGTCTCCATGGCCAGTATGGATCGGGTAAAATTCTCGGCGGCTTCGGCCTCACTCAAAAATGCCTTTGGCACTGGTGCAGGTTCAGCCTCCCAAAACGAATTCAAGATTCAAACTATTCCGTCTATACCCAGTACCCAATTTGCCCCCATTCAAAGTGACTCTGTAGCCCAGATTCAAAAACGGATTGAAACAGAGATCAAGGGACTTAAAATTCAAAACTCTGTAGAACTGGTCCAGAAGGATGATGACACCATCATCCTTCGTCTCGATGAGGCCGTTCTTTTTAAACCCGATCAGTCCCGGGTTTCTCCTGAGGCCTACCCCCTCTTGCGTCAAATTGCCGATATCATCCGCCCCATCCCCATGCGCTTACGCATCGAAGGACATACTGACGACACCCTGGTCCCTAAGGGTGAAAGGGATAACTGGGATCTCTCCATTGACCGCTCCGTCTCGGTACTCAGGTTTTTCACAAAAAGCAAACTTCTGCCCCTTGACCGAATGAGCGCAGTAGGCTATGGCTATGAACGACCCATTATACCTAATACCTCGGAACAAAATCGTGCCAAGAACCGACGGGTCGATTTTGTCCTGCGCGCCAATACAAGACTGGGATTGGGCAACAACGGAACCAAAGCTGGTGAGATTCCGCTCTAATTTTACATAAAGAATATATGCTAGTTACAAACATAACGTACACTTTTTTCTTTCTACCTAAAGGACTCACCAAACATGGCTGACAAAACAGATGTCAAGAAATCGGAAGACACCTCTGCTGACCAGGGAGCCAAGAAAAAAAAGCTCATCATCATTGGAGGAGCGGCTCTTTTGCTGCTCATCATTCTTGGAGTTGTTATTTTTTTTCTCCTGAAAAAAAATGATACCAGCAAAGATAAACCAGAGAATCCCGAGGCTGCCGTTCAAATACCAAGTTTGAATCCACCCGCGGACATTGGTCCGATGATTGAGATAAAGGAGTTTGTTGTCAATATAATCAGTGAAGTCGACCGACACTACGTGAAGGCTTCCCTAACCATTGAACTCGTCAATAATCCGACAGTTGCAGATAAAGACACAAAAGCAACCGGCAACGATCTGGCCAAGGAAGAGGCCACTCAACGCATGGCCCAGATTCGTGACAGCATACTCCTTCTGATCGGCAACAAAACCTACGAAGAACTCCAGGATCTGCAAGGAAAAAAGCAGCTCAAAGCTGAGCTGGCCAGTAAAATCAACTCGATCCTCCGAAGCGGCCAGGTAAAAGAAATATACTTCACAGATTTTGTGGTTCAATGAGAATTGATTTTGAGGTGCATAGCCGTTATGTCACCGGCTGTCAGCAGCCCCATACAAACTATCCACCTGCTCGTTGAAACAACCTGCATACTTACCAATAATCTACAAATCAATCGGGGACAGCAGTGGAACCACTCCTTTCCAAAAAAGAAATTGCGGATCTGCTTTGTGCCATCAGAGAAGGTCAGATTGCCACCGACACGACAGGACCGGAACAGACGGCAAAATTTTCCAACGCCAAATCAATCAACCTTTTTCATGCAACCCATAAGAGCAGCCACCAACTGCGAATTCCCAATTTCGACATCATCCTCGATTCCTTTGCCCAGAACTATTCTATTTCACTGACCAACCAACTACAGAGAACCTTCACCATCAGTCGTATCGACATAGAATCCGCGATTTTCAACGAGTTCATAACCGATCCGAAAAACTCCGGTGCCATAGGAGTTATCAATCTTGAGCCGTTAAAATATGGATCACTGTTAATCTTTGATCAACAGCTTTCTTTCACCATGATAGAGATCATGCTGGGAGCATCCAGTGAGATTGACCCTCTAAAACTGGAGCGCAAGCTGACTACCATTGAACTCAATATCCTCAAATCAGTAATGAGCAAGGCCTGTGATAACCTGACCAAGGCCATGAGCCCCTTAATAAACCTCAATTCTTCACTCATCAAAATTGAGAATAATCCCAGGCTGGTATCCATAACCGACCCCGACTCAGAGGTTCTTATCTGTCGCTTCAAAGTTCAGATTGGAAGTCAGTCCGGAGAATTAAAGCTGCTTGTTCCCGTCGCCACCCTGGAACCACTCAGAGATCGGCTCAAAGACCTGCTCTCGGTCAGAACCAGCAATTTTGGTGAATGGTCTAGATTAATAATTGATCAGATCCTGGAAATGCCAACCACAATCATTGCCCAATCCGGGGCCCTGACCTTACCCCTGCACAAGGTACTTTCTTTCAAAAAAGGTGACATTATCCCCCTTGATTATGACCCCAATGCCCCACTGAAAGTCCTCGTTGAAGACAGTTTAAAATTTTTTGCAAGACCAGGAGTTCATGCAGGGAAAAAAGCAATCAACCTGACCGGTGCTTACAGATAATAACCAGGAAGGCAACAGATGATTATTTCATACCGACTTTCAAGTAACAAACTTTAAAATTAACAAATGTGAATACGATGAACGGAAAGCCAGACCCGGATGAACTGAAAGAGCTTCTGCAAGACGATAAAACTATCCTGACAAATACAGGAGCTCACGAAAAGCACGCAACCGCCTCACACAGTGGAGATGGGACCAACCGTGGACTTGAATTTCTCTACGACGTTCCCCTGCAGATCTCCGTTGAACTAGGGCGTAGCAAAATCCTGCTCCGTGACCTTTTGAAAATGGGTGAGGGATATGTTATCGAACTGGACAAACTGGCGGGCGAACCCTTAGACCTCTACGTCAACTCCCGCCTGATTGCCAGAGGGGAAGCGGTAATGGTAGGAGACAAATTCGGTATCAGGCTAACAGACGTGGTCAGCACTGCTGATCGCATCGAAAATCTCGGATAAGCAAGAAGAGTTGAACGTCACATGCGCCTCATCCTAGCCCTCATCACTTTTTGCCTGTCTGTAACAAACGCCTTTGCCGGGACAGAATCCCCCTTTTCGTTTGCCGCCACGCTCAGACTTTTCTGGGGACTGCTCATCGTCCTTGGTGTCCTCCTTGTTGTTTACGCTCTGGCCAAAAAAAAACTTTCTTTCCTGAGCGCCGGTAACGGCAAAGGTGCCATCACCATTATCGAGATGCGTCACCTGATGCCAAGAAAATCACTGTGCCTGATCAAAGTCCGAGGGCAGGAATATCTTCTGGGACTGGGAAACGACCAGATCAATCTCATTGCCGCAATTAAACCGTCCCCGCGCCTCCCCATTAGCACGACGGATAACAAAAACTTTGCCACAACGCTTGCAGCTGCAGCATCGGACCAAGGGGTCCTTGAAGATGACAGCACACACTGAACCATCACGCACCCTGCTGCTTAGCGGACTGATACTGGGGACAGGCCTTCTCTTACCATCCGCAGGTGCCGCTGTTGGCCTGCCAACCATCACCTTCGGGGTTGCAGATGCCAACACCCCAGAGCAGGTATCAACAGCTATCCAGGTACTCTTTGTCCTGACCATCCTCTCGATTGCCCCGGCCATCCTGCTCATGACCACCTGTTTTACCCGGATCGTCATTGTTCTCGGATTTATCCGTCAAGCGATGGGCACTCAGAACATGCCGCCCACCCAGATCATCATCGGCCTGTCCCTGTTTCTTTCCTTTTTTATCATGTCACCTACCTTCAACACCATCAACGAGAAAGCCCTGCAGCCGTACATGAAGAAGACAATCACCCAGGAACAGGCTCTGGAACAGGCCATTGGCCCCATGCGCACCTTCATGTTCTCTCAGGTAAAGGAAGAAGAGCTGACCCTTTTGGCCGGTATCACCCTGAGCAACAAACCCTTTGACCAAAACGATATCCCCACCATGACCTTGATCCCGGCCTTTATGCTTTCTGAGCTTAAAAGGGCTTTCCAGATGGGGTTTATGATTTATGTCCCCTTTCTGGTCATTGACATGGTAGTCGCCTCGGTCCTCATGTCCATGGGTATGATGATGCTGCCCCCGGTCATCATCTCGATGCCCTTTAAACTTCTACTCTTCGTACTGGTGGATGGGTGGGGCCTGATTGTCGGGTCGCTGGTTCAGAGTTTCAAACAATAGACGAGCCCTTTGTGGTCAGTCAAAAATTTAAAATTTAAGAGTGCTCCATGTCTCCTGAATTTATTATCGATATCGCCAGAAAAGCGATCCAGACCACACTCATGATGTCAGCACCCATGCTGCTGTCCGGGATGATTGTCGGCCTTCTTGTCTCCATCTTCCAGGCCGCCACCCAGATCAACGAACAGACCTTGACCTTTATTCCCAAAATCGTTGTTGTCTTTCTCGCTCTGCTCTTTTTTGCTCCCTGGATGATGCATACCATGATCGCTTTTACCCTTGGTATTTTTGAGTCCATGGCCAGTTTGCGATAACAGCGAGAAACGCCTATGGACCTCCAGCTTATCCCCGTTCATCAATTCCAGCTCTTTCTTGTCTGTACGGCCAGAGTTGCAGGATTCATCGGTGCTATTCCTGTCTATTTCGGCAATCAGACCCCGGCAAGAATCAAGGTTTCCCTGGTCTTTACCATCTCCCTACTCCTTTTCCCTATCCTCTCACCCGCCCTGCCTGAGATCAGCTTCGAGCCAATCTCCTTCCTCTTGCTCACCATCAACGAGACACTTCTGGGCCTGCTTCTAGGCCTTATGGCTCGATTGGTATTTGTCACCGTTGAGTTTGGTGGAACACTCATAGGCTACCAGATGGGTTTTGCTGCTGCCAACGTCTTTGACCCACAGCATCAAAACCAGATTTCTCTGATTTCCCAGTTCCAGAACGTCTTTGCTATTCTCATTTTCCTGGCCCTTGACGGCCACCATATCTTCATCAAGACCGCCGCCAGATCATATCAGCTCCTGCCTCCCGGCAATCTCAATCTCTCAGGAGAGGCCATCCCCTATCTCATGGAACTCACCTCCAGAATGTTTTCTTTGGGTGTCCAGTTCAGCGCTCCTGTCCTTGTTGTTCTCCTGCTTTCAGGACTTATCCTGGGTATCCTGTCCCGGGTCTTTCCCCAACTCAATGTATTCCTCCTTTCTTTCCCCCTGAATATCGGCATTGCCTTTGTTGTCATTGCTTTGACTCTCAACATGGTCACCAGCTTACTAAGACGGGAATTTGACGCGATAGGGGAACGTATTCTCACCATTCTTCAATATCTGTGAGCCGAATCTTGTATTACTCTACTTAAACTAGTAACCCGTAAAGATGCAGTGGAGCTGAGAAGGACATAAAGATTTCATTCTTTGTTTCTGTGTCTTGGCAGGGAAAAATACTACTCAGCAAAAAATAAGCGATAAACCATGGCCGAAGAATCCCCAACCGGAGGAGAACGCACTGAAGACCCGTCGGGAAAGCGACGGGACGATTTCCGCCAAAAAGGACAGGTTGCTCAGAGCAAAGAGGTCCACACGGCCGCCCTCTTCAGCCTGGCTCTCCTTTTCTGGCTTTTTTACATGCCCCACTTCTGGGATGGGCTCACCACCCTGGTGGGCTCAATCTGGAGGTCAGCCTGGCAATTTCAGGGAACCCCCTCTGCGATAAGCGGTCTGTCCATTCATATTGTCAAGGAAGTCGGCCTCCTGCTGGCCCCTTTTTTTTTACTGGTACTGATCATTGGTTTTTTCTCCAGCTTCTTCCAGATTGGCTGGCTGCTCACCGCCAAGCCCCTCATGCCTGATTTCAGTAAATTTGATCCCATTGCCGGCATTGGCCGTATTTTTTCAAAAAAATCACTTGTTGAAAGTTTCAAGTCCATCGCCAAGGTTACACTCATCGGCTGGATTGCCTTCTCCACCGTGCTGGCCAAGTTCAACGAAGCATTGATCCTGGTGGATACCAGCACCAGCGCCACCATGATCTTTCTGGCCAAGACTGCAGGTCTCATTCTATCAAAGGTCTGTGCTCTGCTCATCCTCCTGGCTTTCATTGACTTTCTTTATGTCCGTTGGGAGATGGAAGAAAAGATGAAGATGACCAAACAGGAACAAAAGGAGGAGTTCAAAGAAAGCGAAGGAGATCCTCACATCAAGGCGCAGATCAGGTCCCTTCAACAACAGATGGCCAGAAAACGGATGATGGCGGAAGTCCCCAAGGCAGATGCTGTTATCACCAATCCGACCCATCTGGCAGTGGCCATAAAATATGACCAGACGGCAATGTCGGCACCCATCGTTGTCGCTAAAGGCGCCGACTTTATAGCCATGCGTATCCGGGAAATCGCCAGAGAAAACAATATCCCCTTGGTCGAAAACCCTCCTGTGGCCCGGTTATTGCATAAACTTGATCTGGGAGCCGCTATTCCCGAAGAGATGTTCAAGGCAGTGGCCGAGATTCTGGCCCATATCTATTCACTCAAAGGCAAGAACCCCCAATAATTACTTAGACTGGTGTAATTAAGGAGGTTCGGCTGACTGTATAGAAACTACAGACTATCCAGAAACAATTTATCTAATGGAACTGACAGAAAAACAACAGATACTCAGATCACTGCATTGGAAAAGCCTTTCGCAACGTACTGATATCATGGCGTCACTGGGCATGGTGTCGATCTTGATGATCATGATCATCCCTCTGCCTGCGATCCTCCTCGATATTTTTCTTTCCACCAATATCACCATCGCTTTACTGATTCTGGTCATCAGCCTTTACACCATCAGGGCCACTGATTTCTCCATCTTTCCGGCAGTCCTGCTTGCTACTACCCTTTTCCGCCTGGCCCTCAATGTGGCCTCCACCAGGCTGATCCTCCTGCGTGGTGATGAAGGCCCTGCAGCCGCTGGTGCAGTCATTGAATCCTTCGGCCAGTTTGTCGTAGGCGGAAACTATGTGGTTGGACTGGTGATCTTTGCCATCCTGGTCCTGATCAACTTTATGGTTATCACCAAAGGTGCCGGACGCGTGGCTGAGGTTGCTGCCAGATTTACCCTGGATGCCATGCCCGGAAAGCAGATGGCCATTGATGCCGACCTCAATGCCGGACTTATCAATGAAGCCGATGCCAGAAAAAGACGGGACTTGATCAGTGCCGAGGCCAGTTTTCACGGAGCTATGGATGGTGCGTCCAAGTTCGTTAAAGGAGATGCTATTGCCGGTATCATTATCACCTTCATCAACATCGGAGCCGGCTTTGTTATCGGCGTTCTGCAAAAAGGCATGCCTATGGCCGAGGCCGCCAGGAACTATACCATCCTCACCGTTGGTGACGGCCTCGTGGGTCAGGTTCCAGCCCTCATTATCTCCACCGCCGCCGGCCTGCTCGTCACCCGATCATCGGGAGACAGTGACTTCGGAGCCGACATAAAGGTGCAGTTCAGTCGCTATTCTGTCGCCCTCTGGGTGGTATCCGGACTACTACTGATTTTTGCTCTCATTCCAGGCTTTCCCTTTGTTCCATTTATGCTTTTGTCTATTTCCCTGGCAGTTATGGCCTGGAAACTGGACAAGAAAAATCGGGCGGCCACTGCAGTTGTTACCGAAGTACCTAAGAAAGAGCCCATGCCGGCTGCCGAGAACTATGAAGAAATGCTCAACGTGGATCTGTTGGAGTTGGAAGTTGGATACGGACTGATCCCTTTTGTCGATTCAGCCCAGAACGGGGAACTTCTCACCCGCATCCAATCCATCCGCAAACAGTTCGCCATAAACAATGGCTTTATTGTCCCTCCCGTCCACATCAAGGATAATCTCCAGCTCAATCCCAATCAATACACTCTGGCTCTGAAAGGAATTAAGATCGCTGAAGCCGAGATGCTTCCCGGCCATTATATGGCTATGGATCCCGGTATGGTAACCGAAACGATCAAGGGTATTGCCACCACCGAGCCCGCATTTGGCCTGCCAGCTATCTGGATCACTGAAGACAAAAAAGAGCGGGCCCAGATTGCCGGATACACCGTTGTTGACTGCACTACAGTTATGGCTACCCACATCAGTGAGATCATCAAACAGCATGGCCATGAATTAATTGGTCGCCAGGAAGTGCAGAACCTGCTGGACAATCTGGCCAAAACCTATCCAAAACTGGTGGAAGAACTGGTACCCAACATTCTCTCTCTCGGCACCATCATGCGCATCCTCCAAAATCTTCTGGCAGAAGGGGTCTCCATCCGCGACCTGCGCACCATTCTTGAAACCATGGCCGACTGGGGGCCCGTCACCCGGGATCCCGACGTCCTTACCGAATATGTGCGTCACGCCCTGGCTCGAACCATCAGTGCCGGACTGGCCATAAATGGTGCTATTCCTCTGATCACCCTGGCCAAACCGGTGGAAGATGCCATCAGCAAATCAATCCAGCACAAAGAATCCGGCAGCTATCTGGCCATAGATCCACTTACAGCACAGGTCATTCTCGATTCCATCGGCAAAGCCATCACTCTGTTTTCAGGCGGTCAACGGCCGACCCTGCTCTCCGCGCCCCAGATCCGCCCCCATGTGCGCAAACTGACCGAACGCTACTACCCTTCGCTTGTGGTGCTCTCACACAATGAGATTACCCCTAATCTGAAAGTCCGTTCCCTCGGCACCGTGACCCTTGATGCAAGTTAAGATCTTCGAATCAACAGATATGGCCTCGGGCCTGAAACTGGTCAAGGAAACTCTAGGCCCGGATGCCCTTATCCTCTCCACCCGTACTATCCGCAACGGCAAGATGGGGATTCTGGGCAAACCGATTCTGGAGATCACAGCTGCGGTCGACACGCCCTGGCCTGAGGCCAAACCGAAACACCAGGCCTCGAAGAAAACTTTTTCACAGTGGACTGACGACACACTTTCGCCAAAGCCACTAGCAGGGCAGGCAATCACCTATGATTCCCAGCTCCGCATCCTCCATGAACCCAAGGAGGTGCTAAAGCCACTCTCTAGGTCCATATCTCCCAGGACATCCGAACATCAGGGTCCCGGTTTCGTCAGTAAAGCTCCGCCGGAAATGCGGGGGGAGCTTGATGAACTCAAAGAGATGGTGAAAAAGCTGGGGCAGGAGATGTCCCGCATAAGCACTCCCGGCAGTGACCGGCAACAAAATCTGCTCCCCGAGCAGTCACCGGCCTGCGCCCCCCAGAAGCTGCCACAGGACTGCCAGGACACTGACACAGCTCAATTTATCTCCACACTTATGGCTCAAGGGGTCAGTGAGGCAACTGCAAAAGAGATCAGCTCACGCGCACAAAACATAGTGCATCCAGAAATTGCCATAGACGACAACAAGGACTGGAATAACCTGCTGCAAGACACAATTCGCGATCTCCTGCACATTGCCCCCCACCCCTTCTCAGAAGAGAAGGGGCAGCGCCGCATTGCCCTTGTCGGACCGACCGGTGTCGGCAAGACCACAACTCTGGCCAAAATCGCCGCCCACTATCTAAGTAATTTTTCTAACTCCATTGCTCTTATCACTATTGATACCTATCGAATCGCCGCTGTTGAACAACTCAAGGTTTACGGCACAATCATGAACCTGCCCGTGGAAGTGGTGATCACACCTGAGCAACTGGAACAGGCGTTATTACGCCATAGCGACAAAGAGCTTATCCTGATAGACACTGCGGGACGGAGCCCCAGGGATACCCTCTGCATCAAAGAACTCGCTACTTTCCTCCGGACAGATCTGGCTATCGACAAACATCTTGTCCTTTCGGCAACAACAAGAAGGACTGAGCTTTTCGAGGCCATCAACCGCTTTGGCCGATTGGGAATCGACAACACCATCATCACTAAGACCGACGAATGCTCGACTCTGGGTGTAATGCTCGACATCCAGATGCATGACAGAGACGACATTACCCCTTTTTCCTGGATTACCAACGGCCAGCGGGTCCCTGAAGATCTGCTGCCTGCCAGCAGGGAACTCGTAGCCGAGCTTATAATGACCCCTGTACAGGGAACAACTCATGAACAATAACAAGCAAGAAATGACAGACCAGGCGACAACACTTCGTTCCATGGGAGCCACTGCGTCTCCTGCTGAGGATCCCCAGAAAGAGAGGGCTACGCGCGTTTATTCTATAACCAGCGGCAAAGGTGGAGTTGGCAAGACAGCTGTCACTGCCAATACCGCCGTTGCCTTAGCCAGACTAGGGAAAAAAGTCCTGATCCTTGACGCCGATCTTGGACTGGCCAATATTGACGTGGTTTTTGGTCTGGCCCCTAAGTATAATCTGAATCATTTTTTTTCCGGTGAGCAGGAATTGAGCGCCATTCTGGTGGAAGGTCCCAACAGTGTCAAAATCCTGCCAGCCGGATCCGGCGTCCAGAACTTCACCCGCCTCAACTCCCACCAGAAACAAAGACTGCTGGAAGGCTTGGACCTGATGCATAACGATTTTGATTTTGTACTGATTGATACTGAGGCCGGCATCTCTGAGAATGTCACCTACTTCAATACCGCAGCCCAGGAGATTCTGGTGGTCACCACCCCTGATCCCACAGCGATCACAGATGCGTATGCCCTGATGAAACTACTCTCCACCCAGTATCATGAAAAACGGTTCAATCTGGTTGTCAATCAGGTCCAGAACGACGAGGAGGCCCTTGACGTTTACCGGAAACTGACCATGGTATCCAATCGCTATCTTGACATCTCTATTGACTTTCTGGGCTCAATTCCAGCTGACCGTCAAATGATTGACGCAATCAGGAAACAGAAAGTGATTGTTGAACTTTACCCCTCCTCCCGGATCACCAGTGCCTTTATCCAACTTGCCGGCACCTTATGCTCTGAACAAATCACCTGCGAACCTAAGGGGGGGATCCAGTTTTTCTGGAAAAAGCTTCTTGATTTAGGCGGCAGGAGCTGATTATGGTTTATACGAACACACCTCCCCTGAAAGATCATTCCACAATAATCAGAGACAACCTCTATCTCGTCGATATTTTGGTAGGCAGGATGGTCACTCAGGTCCCATCCTTTATGAACAGAGATGACATGCGTAGCGCCGGTATGCTTGGTTTGATTGATGCTGCCAATAAATTTGAGCCTGCTAAGAACATCCTGTTCAAGACCTTTGCTGAATACCGGATCCGTGGCGCGATCCTTGATGAGATGCGCAAGCTTGACTGGTTTTCCCGTTCTTTACGTGAGAAGCAGAACAAACTCGGCCGAGCCATGATCATGCTGGAACGCAAGCTGGGCAGGTCCCCCGAAGAAAACGAAATGGCCCTGGCGATGGATATCAGTCTTGACGAGTATCAGAAGATCCTGGGCGAGGTCAGCCATCTCGGATGTGTCAGTCTCAATGAGACCCTGAACGACTCTGGAGATGGCGCCTCTTTTCTTGATTCCCTTGCCGATCAGCGCTCAGACCTCACTCCAGCGTCCCAGCTAGAAAACAAAGAGCTAGCAAAATTAATGGCAGGAATTTTGCAAGAACTCTCTGAGAAAGAACGACTGGTAATCTCGCTTTACTATTACGAAGAACTGACCCAGAAAGAAATCGCTGAGGTTCTTGAAGTCTCAGAAGGAAGAATCTCCCAACTGCACAGTCAAGCCCTGCTCAAACTGAAAACAAAGGTTCAGATGAAAATAGGGAACAGGGACTAACAACCCATAACCCTTTTACTTTACACTCTTTCAATTTACACCAGAAACTACAATGAGCAGCTATCCCATCATCATCCTCTTAACAAGCATCCTGTTCTGCACCGGTACCACAGTACTGACCGTCAAGCTCAAGCGGTCAAACCGTAAAAAGGACAAACTGCTCACCGATATGCAGACAATCCTCGACAGTCTGCACCTTGGGCTTGCAGACAATGAGAATCGCCAGGAAACTGATAACACAAAAAATATTTTTGATGACAATATGCGCACGGCAGAGATTACCACCAGACTTCAGCGATCTCGCCTTATCGTGCAGCAAGGTGGTTACTCTCCTGCCACCCCTGAGCGCTACCGCTATATTCAATCAATGGTCTTTAAAGGGATGAACGTCGAGGAGATTGCAGACACTCTTTCCATGTCCCTGCATGAAGCAACTCAGATTATCAGCTTGATCAAGGTGGCGCATCCTCAGGAGGATGCCAACAAAAAGCTTTTGCCATTGCAGGATCGAGTAAACAACGAGGATCACACACCCGCAACAACGGAGCAACAGACCAGACAATCTGCCCATAAACAATTTCCAGCCCTGAGGACAGCCGGTACTGTCAACAAATCTATCAAACTTGCCAGATGGCTTAAGTTCCGCGCCGTTGTCCCCTGGTGCCTTCGAAAACAAAGTAGCCGTGAACCACCGACACGACCATCACCGCAAGCTGAAGGGATATCTTTTCGGCCATTACCAGGATATACATAACGCTATATATACAAAAAATCACGATGACAGGAACTTCGTGCCTTAAGAAACAAGCCATCTCTGTCGATAATACAACAGAGGCAATACACAAAGCTAAGTATTGCAAGATGCCGGGCCATGAGTTATTTGAGATTTCCGGCAATGACGTCAACCTTTATCCTGTGATATAATCTATGGTATCAGGTAAATACAGCGCTCTTTCCGGGGCTATTGCCCGTGAACAAAGCATGGCCAATGTTGCTTCCAATCTGGCCAATGTCAACACGATAGGTTACAAAAAGGCAAGCGTCAGCTTCGATTCACTGCTTCAGGGAGCCAAACAGACAGAAGAAACCAAAGGTATTAATTATAGCCGCACCAAAGGTAACTTTACCGATTTCACCCCGGGTCCGATCACAGAGACCGGTAATCCCCTTGATATGGCAATCCATGGCGATGGATTTTTCAAGGTACAGGGCCCTAATGGTATTCTCTACACCCGACGCGGAGACTTTACCTTAGACCAGAATGGTAATCTGCAGACCAGTAATGGCCTCCAGGTCCTGAACCAAGCCAATGGCCCGATCAATATTCCCAACACCGCAACCAATCAAATATCCGTGAGCAGCCTTGGTGAGATATCCATCATGGGACGGGATGGTAGCAGTGCTGTTGTTGGCACTGTTGGTGTGGTCACTATAAATGACCCTAGTAAACTGAAGCGGGAAGCGGACACCACCTTTTCCCTGCAGCCGGATGGCCAGGAAACAGTCGTTACCCAACCTACCCTGGCCATTGGCAGCCTGGAAAACTCCAATGTCAATATGACCGAGGCAATGACCCTGATGATTGACAGTCTCAGGACCTTTGAGACCTATCACAAAGTATTAAAGAGTTACTCTGATCTTAGCCAGAAGCAGGATGAACTGGGCAGCCTGGCATAATTGATGAAGCAATCAGTACCCATAACCTAAAAGGATACCACAACAAATGATTCGCTCACTCTGGACCGGAACCACCGGTATGAACAGTCAACAGCTCAACATAGATGTTATAGCCAATAACCTGGCCAACGCGACCACCACCGGATTCAAAAAAAGCCGGGCTGATTTTCAGGATCTCATGTATCAGATCATAAAGGTTCCAGGAAGCCAGTCTTCTGCCGACACTACATCGCCGACAGGCATCCAGATTGGTCTCGGTGTCCGCCCTGCGGCGGTGCAGAAGATATTCACCGAAGGCGACCTGATCCAGACAGGAAACGAACTGGATATCGCCATCGAGGGTGCAGGTTTTTTCCAGGTGGAGATGCCCAATGGGACCACTGCCTACACCAGAGCAGGTGCACTGAAAAGGGATGGCGATGGCCGCGTGACCACCTCGGACGGTTACCCCATTCTTCCGGCAATCACCATTCCTGATGGCTCCCGGCAAATTACTATCGGCGAGACCGGCATAGTAAGCGCCATCATCGGAGCAGACAACACCAGCACCGAAATAGGCGCCTTTGAAACCGTGACCTTTACCAATAATTCCGGACTGACTGCCGTGGGCCGCAATCTCCTTATGGAGTCTGCAGCATCGGGAACTGCACAGACTGCTATCCCCGGAGATGATGGCTATGGTACCTTGGCCCAGAACTATCTTGAAGGATCAAACGTCAATATCGTGGAAGAGATGGCTCTTATGATCACCACCCAACGGGCTTATGAGATTAACTCTAAATCCATTCAGACATCTGATGAAATGATGCAGACCACCAATAATCTGATTTAGTTGAAAGGAGTTTTAACCAATAATTTATGAAATCTGAATTTGCGCGACAAACCGGATGTAAAGGCCGGAAAACAGGTCGAGCCACTTGCAGTATCTTTCTGCTCATTTCTCTGCTGTTTTTGGGGACGGCTTTCCCTTGTCACGCTTTTAACATCACCTTCCGCACAACAGCTACCGTTTCAGGCTCATCTGTTACCCTGGCAGAAATTGCTGATGTAAGCACTCATTCCGAGCTTGCAGACGCCATGGCAAAACAAACGGTGGCAGCAAGCCCTGATGCAGGACAGGAAATCGTCCTCGACACCAACAGTATCGTCCAAAAACTTACCAGAGCAGTTACGACTCCGGCTGAAATCAATTGGAGCGGGGCAGAGACCGTGACGGTTACACGTCAGGGGATCACTATTACCGCCCAGAACATACAGAAAACCATAGAGGCATACCTGGCGGAACACGGAAAAATACTGCCGAATGCCAAATACACCTTTACCCCCAAAGATCCGCCTTTACCTTTTATGGTTCCCACAGGAGACGTGGAATGGGAGGTCATCCCCTCAAATCCCGGCATTATCGGCAGCAATCGTTTCTCTCTCATTGGACGTATCGACAAACAGGTCGTTAAAAATTTTTCTGTCCGCGGTACTCTGGAGGTTTTGGCCCCGGTGGCTGTCGCAGTGACAAATCTTCGACGAGGTAATCTTGTCGCCGAGACTCAAATCCAGATGGAGCCCAGAGATATCTCCACGCTCAGAGCCCCCTGCCTGCAATTGCAGCAAGTCATTGGCAAGACGCTTCTCCAGAGTATCAAGGCCGGATCGGTTATCGACCTGTCATCTATTGAGCTCCCGCCAGTGGTTAAAAAAGGAGCATTTGTCAAGATTCTCGGTCAAAATAATGGCATGCAACTGACTGCCAGCGGTATTGCCAAGACAGATGGCAAACAAGGGCAAATCATCAAGGTCAAAAACACCAGCTCCGATAAAGTGATTTTCTGCCGTGTGACAGCACCGGGACTCGTCGAGGTACAGATCTGATATGAAAAACTTTCTTCTCATCCTTTGCTTTGCCACGCTCCTGACGTCCTGCGCCAAGCCACACGAACAGATTGTAAATATTCCTGAACCGCTGGAAGAGATCCAGACTGACGCAACCAAAACGACCTCCGATGGTTCCCTTTGGCCAGGAGAACAGCACTCCCTTTATGCCGATCTTAAAGGACGGGCCACAGGTGATATTGTAACTGTCACCATCTCTGAAAAGGCCAGCGCCAGCAAGGAAGCCTCCACCGATTCGGATCGGAGCAGCAGTCTGTCCGCATCTATTCCCAACTTCCTGGGCATTGAGAATTCCGACATGATAGCGCAAAATCCCAACATTGATCTTGCCACCCTGATCAAGGCCGAATTTGCTAACAACTTTGCGGGATCCGGCAAGACTGTCCGCAAAGAAGACCTTGTCGCCTCGCTCACCACCCAGGTCATTCAGGTTTACCCCAATGGAAATTTAAAGATCAGAGGCGGCAAGGAGGTTCGGGTCAATAACGAAACCCAGGTCATCTATCTGACAGGCATTGTCCGCCCTGTGGATATCATGGCCAACAATACCATTGACTCAAAGAATGTTCTCAATGCCAGGATTTCATACACCGGCAAGGGCGCAATAAGTGATAAACAAAATCCCGGCTGGATGACCAGAGTCATTGACAATGTCTGGCCATTCTGACCACAAGGCAAATCATGAAATCCATAAAGATCCTTTGCATATTTCTTTTTTTCCTAACGGTCCTGGTTCAAACAGCAGGAGCAACCAGGATCAAGGATATCGCCCAACTAGGTGGAGTTCGTGAGAATCAATTAATCGGATACGGCCTGGTGACCGGCCTTGCCGGAACTGGCGACGACCTGAAGAAAGTTCTTTTTACCCGCCAGGCCCTCTATAATATGATGGTACGCCAGGGCATCACTATCAATCCAACCGAGTTTGAAAAGATTAAATCTAAAAATGTAGCAGCGGTCATGGTCACTGCCGCCCTTCCACCTTTTGCCAAACCAGGTTCCACTCTTGATATCCTGGTTTCATCCATCGGCGACGCGCAGAGTCTTGCCGGTGGAAACCTGCTCATGACAGCCTTGAAAGGACCCGATAATAAGGTCTATGCCGTGGCCCAGGGCCCTATGACCTTGGCTGCCTTCTCCTTTGGCGGCAAGGCAGCCAAGGTCCAGAAAAACCACCCCACAGTGGGACGCATTTCCAATGGAGCAATTATTGAACAAACAGTGCCCGTAGCCCTTGGCCAAAATGGTACCCTCTCCTACCGGTTGCGGTCCTCAGATTTCAGTACCGCCGCCAACATGAGCGACGCGATAAATTCAACCTTTGGCGAGGGAACGGCCACTCCCATTGATTCAACAACGGTCAACGTGACCATACCGAACGATTTCAAGGCCGAGCCAGTCCCCTTCATTGCCAGACTGGAATCTCTGGATATCAAGGTTGACACCAATGCCAAGGTCGTCATCAACGAACGCACCGGCACCATTGTCATGGGCAAGGACGTGAGACTCTCCACCGTCGCGGTTTCCCATGGGAACCTCTCGATTGTCATTAAAGAGTCTGCTGACGTATACCAGCCAAATCCACTTGCAGCTGGCGAGACAGTTGTCATTCCCCAAACCAGTGTAGCAATCACCGAAGAGGAAGGCGGACTCACAGTAGTTAAAGAAGGAGTCAGTATCAGCGCGGTAGCCGATGCCCTCAATGCCATTGGCGCCACCCCCAGAGACCTGATTGCCATTTTCCAAGCCATCAAGGCCGCCGGGGCCATGCAGGGCGAACTTGTCGTCCTATAATCAACACAGAGCCAACCATGCAAATTAATTCAAAAGTCATACCCAGCCCTAGTGTGCTCCCTGGAAAACAAGCCACATCACCAGACAAAGACCTGCAATCATTGCGCAAATCCTGCCGGGAATTTGAGGCAATCTATACCCAGGAGATGTATAAGGCCATGCGCAAGACTGTGCCCGACAGCGGTCTTTTTGAGAAAAATATGGCCAGTGAAGTTTATAAAGAGATGCTGGACATGGAAATAGCCAAGGCCTCCGCTGCAGATAAGGGCAATGGAATTGGCGAGGCCATGTATGAGCAGATGAAAGACAAGGTAGGTCCTCAAAAATAATTACCAAACCACTTAAAAAAAATCCTAAAGTTTTATCCTTCCTCTGACGATATTATTTATAAGTGAAGATTATAAAATCTTTCAAAAAACATTGTTATCATACAGTATTCCCCCGCAAGGATGCATGGGGACAACGCAAGGAGGCGAATTTTCATGACAAACCCAGTCAGTATTCAAGCACACTTAGACCCAAAACTCCTGCGGCAACACAACAATAAAAATCTTCAATCACTGGAGCCTGACACAACGGCAACTGAGAAAAGCCCCTTTGATAAAGCCAGCGTTACCAGTGATACCGTCACCATCAGCAAGCAATCAGAGACAACAGTAACCTACTCAAACGCTCTGACAATGGAACAGAATGTCGCAGGAGATGGATTTAACCTTCTGCGTGGTCTTGTGTTAAATATGCTCAAGGAACAGGGCATTGATTATAAAGTTGCAACCGGTGCCACAACTGGCTCCCAGGAAATTGACATCAGTCAACTGAGTCAGGAAGAGGCTCAGGCGCTTATTGCCGATGATGGCTATTTTGGCGTTAAAAAAACCTCTGACCGGATTGTAGATTTTGCCATTGCTACAGCAGGCAACGATCCTTCCCGCTTGGCGGCAATTAAAGAGGGGGTGGACAAGGGATTTAACGAGGCACTGAAAGCCTTTGGCGGACAGCTTCCTGACATGTCCTACGCTACCTATGACGCAGTTATGGAAAAGCTTGATAAATGGGCAGAAAAGATAAATTCTGAGCAGTAATCATCAGAAAAGATCCCAGGTGATATTATGAGTATTGATTTTTTTGGAGTTGGCGGACTTGGTCAGATAGGCGCCATGAAAAAGGCTGAAAAGACACAGACCACCAATAAGCCAGGCGAAAGCAAGGGCAAGGATCAGGTGCAGTTTTCATCTGTCCTCCAAGATGTGCAAAAGGCGCAGAGCAGCAGTGGCACCATGCAGACACAACGAAATGAGCGCGTCCAGGAACTCAAGGCCCAAATTGCCGATGGTTCCTATCATCCTGACCTGAATAAAGTAGCCACCAGTCTGTTGCAGTTTATGATAGAGGAGAAGCAATCATGACCACCGGAAAAACCCATGATTATCTTATTCGCCTCAGAGACTTGATCCTCCAGGAAAGGGAATACGCAAAGACGCTGGATCTGACGGCCATGGCCCAGATCCAGCACGAGAAAGAGGAACTGATGCAAATTTTAGCCCATGTTCAAACTATTGAGCAGGCAGATAAAAGCATTGCCACCCAAATCCGCCATGAAAATCGCCGTAACGCCTATCTGTTCAAGGCCACTTTGGGCTGGATCAGGGACACAATGGAGTTTTTTGGCAAACAATCCACTACCTCCACCTATTCTGCCAGTGCCGGAACCATATCCGCGCCCGTGAACGGCAGACTCCTCTCCGGAAGAATCTAATTTCCCACCAAACGTTCAACACTTTTTCTATCTTTTTATAAGTGCCCTCTGGTTCCCCTTTGCGGTGCATAGAAACCAAAGAATTTCCCTTTATTAGTACGCACAATCGCTTTTCCTCCCCCCTACACCTAAACAATCCCTCCCATTTTGCCGATATAACAGTACGCAGAATACAATGGCTACCATAAAAAGTTAAGTGGCCACTTTTCTCCAACTAAGGATAATGCAATATGGCCGGACTAATCACCGCACTCAATGCCGGAAAAACTTCTCTTGAAGTCAATCAAAAGTCCATTGAGATCATCGGCAACAATATCTCCAATGTCAATACCGCAGGATATTCCCGACAAAGCGCAGTATTAACCCCTTATCCCTCCATGAATTTTGGCGGTTTCTTCATTGGCCAGGGAGTGTTAGTCTCCGATGTTCAGCGTGCCAATGACTCCTTTGTCACAGGTCAGCTCCAGGAGAAATCCTCGGAATATGGTCTTCAGAGCGGACAAGCAAATCCCTTAGCCGAATTGGAACGCATCTTCAATATCACTGATAATAACCTCGCCACTGATATCGACACTTTCTTTGATTCCTGGCAGGAACTTTCTGCTAACCCCAGTGGTCTTGTGGAACGGGATATAGTCATTCAACGTGGAGAGCTACTGGCCGAAAGTTTCCACAGCATCACGAATGACTTGAATACAGTTCAGCAAAACATCAACAGTTCTCTTGCATCCAAGGTGGATGACGTCAACTCAAAAATTACGGAAATCGCCGAACTCAACTCCCGGATCTTCACCATTGAGATTCAGGGCCAGACTGCAAACAGCGCCAGGGATCGTCGCGATATGCTTGCCAAAGATCTGTCCTCAAGTCTTGGTGTACAGACATACACTGATTCTAAGGGTATGATGGCGGTTCAACTCCCAGGCGGCCTGCCATTGGTTCAGGGCACAGCAGCCATGACCATCGAGGCAGTTCCCAATGGCCAAACACTTGATCTGGTACTGCACACCGGAGGCGTCACTCGAAATATTGGCTTGAACAACCTTGGCGGTGAGTTTTATGGCCTGGTTAATATCCGTGACACAGTCATCCCCGGGCTAAATGCCAGTCTGGACAAACTAGCTTACAGTCTCATTACCGAAGTCAATGCTGCTCATAAACTCGGGACGGGACTTGATAATTTAAACAACCGGGATTTCTTCACCTCGATCCCTGAACTCGACGCAGCCCGCAACATCTCCGTGGCACTTACCGACTCAAACCAGGTGGCGGCAGCACTACCTGTCCCACCTGAATCAGTGGCCCCCGGCGACAACCGCAATGCTCTGATCATTGCCGGTCTTGGCGGAAAATTATCCGTCAATATGGAGGATACGTTTAACTCCTACTATGGGAAAATGGTATCCACCGTCGGTATCATGGCCAATCAGAACAAACTTTCTCTCGGCGGGGCCGAAGACGCCATGGTGCAATTACAGAATCTGAGGGATGGACTGGCCGGTGTCTCTCTGGATGAAGAAATGATCAGCCTTATCCAGTTTCAGCGCGGCTTCGAATCTTCCGCCAAATTTCTCTCCACTATAGATGAGATGATGGCATCTCTTATGGATTTGAAACGATAAAGAATAATGGAGATGGCAAAGTATAAAGGCACAAAGACGAGTCTGCGAAGAAAAGCAAGCCTACGAGACTCCGAATCCTGAGGAATTAACGTACAATAGATACGCCGCAGTGACGAAAGTTGCAGTTCAAAGAAGTATTTGGAACTTTTCACGACGACATCAAGGTAAACAACTATGAAAGTAACAGACGGCACTACCTACCGCATGCTCCAAACCAATCTGGGCAGGATTACCACCAGGCTTGAGAATCTACGTCTCCAGGGCGCTACCGGTATCAAGCTGAACAAGCCATCAGATGATCCTGCCTCTATCCGGCCCGTTCTCACCACCCGGACCCAGATCAGAAGCACCGAACGCTACCTCGATACCATGGGTGTATCACTGGACAAAATGGAGTCCACCGACGGCCACTTCGAGCATGTGGAAAATATCCTGCAACGGGTCAAGGAGATCACCATCAACTCCATTAACGCCGCCATGTCTCCTGCCGACATGAACGTTTTTGCCGATGAGGTCAGTAATCTGCGCCAGGAGCTCCTGGATTCAGCCAACGCTATGGTGGACGGCAAGTATATCTTTGCTGGATACCAGGAGGACGTCAAACCCTTTGTCCAAAATACTGCGTACGACCCAGCATTATACGACCAGGCAGACTCTACAACCTGGCCTTATATCTACAAGGGCGATCCAAACCCCACCAAACTGGAGATCACTCCGGGTGAACAGTTAGAGGTCAATCTGACCGGCAATGATCTGTTCATGGGAATCAGCAACAGCGTCATGCAGTTAGGCGGCCCCACTCCACCAGCCATCTATGCTTCGGACGCTGGAAGAGTTGATATTTTCAGCGTTCTCACCCGGGTAGAAGAAGCCCTGCGTGCCGGCAATATCGACGATCCGGCAGGCGCAGGAGGCGGACTGCAACAGCAGCTGACAAATTTGGACACCGCAGCCGACCAGGGCCGCCGACTGCGCAGTCAGCTTGGCAACAGGGCCAGCAGAGTTGAAACTGCAATGATGCATCAGGAGGATGTGCTGATTGATCTGAGCCAGATCCTTTCCCGATACCAGGACGCCGATGCCATTGACACCTTCGCCGAAATCAGCAAGCAGGAGACCGCCTTCCAGGCAGCACTCAGCATCACCGCTAAAATATCAAAAATCTCTATCCTTGATTATTTATAGCAGATAGCATACGCTTGAAAAACTTTAGATTACAATATTTTTGTTCCCTTGTTGAAACAGGGGAGCAAAAATACTTGCGCCTCAGACCTACGTCTGATCTTCACTCATATTACGGAGTTCAACCATGCTGGTTCTTACCAGAAAGCCCGGTGAAGGATTTGTTATCGGGGACGATATAACGATCAAGATCGTCGAGATGAAAGGTGGCGGTGTTCGCATCGGTATCGAAGCGCCTCAAGACAAAAAAATCTACCGGCAGGAGATCTATGACCGTATCACAATGGAGAACCAGGCCGCAGCACAGTGGAATATGACCGACCTGAATACCCTCAGCGACAACCTTTCAGTGGAAATAAAGAAAAAATGAAAAAAATAGAGACACGCTTTGGCGAAGTTGAATACGACCCGGAAAATCTGCTCATCTTTCCAGCCGGCCTGATCGGCTTCCCCACCCTACGCTCCTTCATTGTTATGCCTAACAAAAAACAAGGCCCGCTATTCTGGATTCAAAGCGTTGATGACCCGGATATAGCCTTTGTCCTCACCGATCCAACCAATTTTTTCCTCGATTATAAGGCTGCACCTGATAATGCGGAGAGAAACTCATTACAGATAAGTCCAGAAGACGAGTACTATGTCCTCAGCGTGGTCACCGTACCACCAGACCAAAAGATCAGCTTAAATCTGGCCGCACCCATATTCTTTGCCCCCAAGACCAACAGGGCTATTCAGGTTATTCTCGAAAACACAGAATATCACTCTCGAACGCCACTCCCAAGCTGATGAAGGCCTGACCCTTTTAGTTGAAACCCGACAATATTTCTTATGCATCTGATCTGTCCGTTTTCTCCCGAACATCTTCTTTCTGCACGGGACAGAACCGAGAAGTCTATTCTTCCACGCTCAATTCAACAGAAAACGGCATCAATCTCCCCCCAGCACATGCGGTATCATCCAATTCACACAAGGAAAACGAAACCCTGGTTAAATGACGGTCACCCGCCCATTGATGTTTGAGCATGGGGATTGCCGCGCAGTCTGCTGGGTTCCAGGAAAAAACCAGTTTGCGGCCTGTGGAATCTTCAATCATGAGACGCCCATCCGTTGCCCCGAAAGCTGCCGTACTTGAAACCAATGTTGAAGCAGGGTAGCCATGCGTAACCTCTTGGTCGATCTGAAACGACTCAATTTCAGGCCCGCCATTAACACAAAGTACGACCAGAGGGGATGAAAAAAATTCAGGAAGCAGTGTGACAATTCCAACGCGAACGATCCCCAGTGGCCGTTCTAACTGCTGGAAGTCGTACGACAACCTCACCCGCTCGTTTTTAGCATCAATCGCAATTTCCTTTGCCAAAGTGCCCTGAGCCAGTGGAACCATAGCGCTGATGAGCAGCTCAGTGCCTTGCTGCCGGATATTTGGCGTAACCCATTCAAGATCAGTCATGCGATTGCGCTCACCGGGCACCTCAATGAGAACCCCCCCAGAATAGAAGTCGGCACCAAGCTCAATGGATTTGAAGTAACCCTGCGGCAGCGAACCAATGATTGGCTCATAGTTCTGTGACTTAAACGCCAGAGAGTTGATTGCCAGACCCCGACGCGCGTTCAGAACAAGGTGCATATTGGGCGTTGTGATCGTCCACAGTATCCCTTCCTCGTCTCGAACAATCTGAACACCATCCGGCAGACTTTTTTCAGTCAAAAAGTGATGCTGTCCCACCTTTTCACAGCTCTTACGCTCCGATTCCACCATACCCAATCGACGACTTGCCGCGGCAACACGCTCGCATGTTTCACTCCATCGATCATCAGTGATGTGAGTGCGCAGATCGCTTGCCCAAAACTCACAAAGTTCTCGCCTGGCATCGTCAGGCGCATCACCATTTCGCATTAATAGCTGATGGATCTGATGACAAATAGTGTTCAGCCACAAATCGTCCCTGCCAGTCACGGCCCAACGGTTGATGTTGTACTTTGCCTGCTTTTTGACAGGAATCGGCTGACTCACGGAAGTCAACCGCTGGATATTGGGGTTTTGCGTTGCGCCTTGGGATTTTAACGCCTCGCTGGGACTCAGCCAGTCGAGTGCCAGTTCTTCCTGCAAACGGATACAGATCCGTTCAAATCGTCCCCACTCCCCGCCGGGGTGAAGACGAGACTCAGCCGTAAATCTTCCCGGCCGATAGTCAAAGATCTCAACGTCATTACAATAGATGGGCAGAACAGCATCGTCCTGCTCAGCTCGTTGTTTCACATATGCCAGATATTCGGGGACAGGAATATCGCCATGCACGACCCGCTGTAATCGTTGAAACAATATCGAATCGGACCAGAGCACGGGCATCGACCGCTCACCACACCCCAACGCATGGGTTGGGGTCGCGATAAGCGGAGCATGATTCAGCCCCAAAGCCAAGCGCACATTGTCACGATCCATAACGATGCCTTGGTAACCAGCCTCTACATACAGATCCACCATACCGGTCGAAAAGGCCATTTCGTTCACCAACGCGATGCAGGGCATAACGCCCAGTATCGCCTGGTATTCATCTATCCCCAGTTTCTGGTTCCAGTGATTCACCTGGTAAGGCACCAGTGGGCCGATGATCTGACCCCATCCACTGCCGATCAATTCACACTGATGATTTTCAAGCATCTGGCGAAAGCGTTCCACCCACGATTGATCCAGCAAAGCAATCTGCTGCAGCGTCCAACCGGTCAGCTCGATACCAACGGGGATACCCGTGCGCTCAACCAATTCCAGCACCGGCCAATAACACTTGCTGATGACCTCGGACCGTGCCTCCGTCTTGACCGAAGAAAACGCCAGATTAAGGTGAAAAATCAAATAACCCTGTGCCATAACTAAACCATCAACCTCGATACGGCCTGCGAAAATTTATGCCCACCCGGAACCGACAGCCTCTGTCGCGCGCTCCGTGAAAGCGAGGCTGCCAAGGTATCATCCGCCATCAATTCATTCAGCTGAGCCACCGCCTCTTCCTCATTTCTTACCACCAATGCAATACCTTCTGCGGCAATTGAGGCCAGTTCAGCGTCATCCTTGTTGCCATACGGGGAAAAGACGACGGTTGGCACACCGTAATAAAGCAACTCAAAAAAACTGACGCCATAAACTGTCACCGCATAACTGGCCCCCACCATCAGATCATCCAAACCCGATGGCGACTGATGATTCACCTTGGAAAAACGTGGCGAAGGTGGCCAAACCGGTTGCTGGGCATAAGGCCCGGTCACCCAGTGCAATTCAGTATCATCAGGAAGTTCCGCATTGAGCAACGATGGCAGAGTTTTGCCTAAACCTGTTGCATCGCTGCCTCCAGCCAGGGCAAGGACTTTTCTGCCTGGATGCCATGCCTTGGAGGGATATTTCACATTGAGCAGAAAACAGTCCCAGCCATAAATAATTGGGGCGGAACCGGTAATGCTCTCAGGTGGAGAAAAACGAAACGAGGGAATAAAGACCAAGTCGAGATTACGGTAATGGCTAACAAGACTATCCACGCCGATGACCTTGTGCCCGCCCTGCCGCAGGACCTTCAGAAAAAGATCCAGATCTGCAGGTATCAAGCGCGGATGCAAATCAAGAATCACAATTTGGGCGTCACAATGATGTGTTTGTTGCCTGATCTTGTCGATCAGGTTTTCCTCAATCCCCATAAACTGGTGCTTAAACTCAGCCAGATCACCACGCTGAACCGGATCACCCTGAATGAGAAGATCCACATTGGCACCAAGGTCATAATGCAGGGCACGAGCCACCACAAGGGAGCGGGCCAAATGCCCAAGACCCAACCCTGCGCCGGCATGGCAGACAATGAGAGCGTTCATGTTAGAGCAATAAATTTCAATTGGATAACTTCCATTGGGCGCGAATCTCTTTCATCGGCCGTAAGCCATCAGACGGATCGGCACGCCACAAACGGTCAGCCAGTTCAGAGGGGACGGCCTCCTTGACCCCATTGCCATCAGCCTCAAAACCCTTTTCAATATCCTGAATCACCGCACCAATCTGATCCGGCAGCCAGCAATGCCCGGCCCCGAACTCTTCGCCCTTGCCATCGAGATCAAGATGAAATTCTATGACCCTTGCCCCCCACCGATGAATTGCCCGATGGATAACGACGGGCTCCACCGTATGATCAGACCACCCGACCTCACATCCGGTGGCCTGCCTAATGGTGTCAATGGCGGCGAGGTTAGCCTCAGCATAAGGTGTGGGATAGGCAGAGGTGCAGTGCAGCAGGCTGGGCGACGAGCAGCCATTTTGCCGTAGTATATCAGCAGCATGCCTGATCTCATCTATGGTCGCCATGCCGGTAGAGAGAACCACCGGCTTACCGGTTCTGGCACAGGCTACCAACAGGGCATCCCAGAGCAATTCATAGGAAGCAATTTTGTAAAAGGCCACATACGGTTCAAGCTCAGCAACCGCATCCAGATAGAAAGGAGTGCAGGAGAAATCGATCCCCAATTCGCGGCAGCGTTGCGCCAGTTTAGGGACAAATTCCAACGGCAGTTCCCATTCCTTGCGCTGACGATGCTGCTCTGAGCGCTCGAGAATTTCTGGAGAAAACAACTGTTCAACCTTAAAAAGCTGGAACTTCACAGCTGAACATCCAGCACGGGCCGCTGCCTCGATAAAGTCAAAAGACCGTGACAAATCACGATGATGGTTACTTGAGACTTCAGCAATAAAGCGAACCATCAACCGACCTCCACCTGAATACTAGCCAAAGCCTGCTTTACACGAGTCAACACTTCATCACGATTCTCCCCGGAAACAATCACATACCCAAACCTGTCAGGATGCATATGAATTTTCGGCTGCATCTCACCCTCCCTACGGAAAAAGCCATATGCAAGCAGCCCCGGGATCTGTTTGAGTTTCTCTTCGCCGGTTATTTGTTTAATCTTCCCTTCCGTTGGAAACCAATAGCGAATAGCAGTGGCACGATCATATTTGGGAATGAGTTGTAATGGACTTACGACCTCTCCCAGCGAATATAAGATCACAGCCTCCACCAAACTGACTCCCGATGCAGCCGGAATCTGATGGGTCGCAAACCAGCCACCCGAAAGACGGGCGGCAAGTTCAATGATAAGCGGCCTGCCGGTATTATCAATGACGATATCTCCCTTAATGAGGCCTTCAGTGATTCCCAGTGCCGATGCCCCACGAAGAATCAAATTGTCTATCGCTTTTTTCGTTGTGGTATCGAGGAGAGCAGGGATTGTCCCACCATCCTCAATGATATTTGGCCGGAACTGTTCAAGGCGGGAATAATTCCGCTCGGCAATGGCCGGAGTATAACACTTGCCATCAAGGATATAGGACTCCGTGGAAAGCTGCATCCCCGGGATAAACTCCTCAAGGATCAAACGCCCGGAATCCCCCCAACGCCTTGACTCTGCAAACACCCAATCGAAATCAACACTGGTGTCAATCAGCAATACCCCCCGCGCACCCCGCCCATCAACAGGTTTGAGGACAAAATCGCGTCTGCTGCCGTCATTGACAAATGAACGTAATTGCTCCACATTATCAACACTTGCAAACCATGGACAGGCGACACCATGCGACTTAAATCGTTCCTTCATCAACAACTTATCGATCACACACCTGGCAGCTTCCAAGCTGATTGAAGGAAGCCCGATTGCGTGTGCTACGCTGGCAACCGTATAAGGGACATCATTGGCAATCGTCATTACACCGTGCACAGGACGCGATGCATGAAATTTAACGGCCTGTTTTTTAGTGGCCTCGGCATCACGGGTGGATACGAGGATTTTGTAATCAGCAAGTTCAAACCCCGGCGCATCGGGATTCATATCGGTGCCGACAACCAGCAGACCGCGCCGTTTTGCGGCCTCATAGGCTGGAACCTGCTCAACTCCGGCCCCTATAATCATCAGGGTCTTAGCCAAAATACATGCCTCCGTTCACATTCATTGTCTGCCCGGTAATATAAGAGGCCTCATCCGACGCCAGGTAACAAACGGCACTCGCCACCTCTTCAACTGTGCCGATGCGGCCGGCGGGTATTCCCTGCACCTTTTTCAGCCCCGCCTCGCTTGAAAGTTCCTTGGCAACCATATCAGTTGCAACCAGGCCCGGTGCCACCGCATTGCAGGTGATCCCCTCCGCAGAAAACAACTTGGCAACCGAGCGGGTTAGATTAATCAATCCTGCTTTGGCAGCGGCATAATGCACCTGATTAAATCCCCCCCATTGCCCACCGATTGACGAAATGTTAATGATCCTCCCCCATCCTTTTTGACGCATTGCAGGCAATGCCTCTTGAATGGCAACAAAAGGGCCCCGGAGGTTCACGGCCATCATGTGGTCCCAATCATTATCCGTAATTTCAAGGAATGGTTTTTCTTGCGCCATAGCGGCATTATTGACCAATACATCAACGTCACCGGCAAAATGATCTCTGATTGCCCCCATGGCCTCCTGTAAACTGTTCCGGCTATGAACATCAACCTGCACCGGCAATATCCTCTCAGAGGGATACGGGGCAAAATTTTCTCTATCTACCGGATGATTGCAATAACCGACAGCGACCCGAAGCCCGTCTGCTAAAAAACGACCGGCTATGCCACGGCCAATGCCGCGGCTTGCTCCGGTTACAAAAACTATACGAGGATCACGCTCACTCATTCATATGCCTTTCTTTTAACAATTTTAGTACGTCAGAGGTCTGATATTAAAAGGACATCAGACTGATTCAGCAGCTCGTCCTTTGGCACAGGCATCATACCAGCCATCCTATCCTGCATTCCACATCTGATCCAGCGCCTGCCCCCCCAGCAGCATCGGCGAAACGGGTGCATCTTTTTGCACCCTGACATGAAGCAGTGAAGCCCCCTCTTCATCCAGCCAATCCCGGACAAGGTCTTCATCAAAGTTCTCCATATGACGAGCAACAACGCCATACGCACTGGCAATGGCGCAGAAATCAGGCGACTTGAAGTCTCCAGTTGTCGGATCATCGTTAAAGGTTATCTGCTGGAATTGAGAAACGATCCCCAACCGACTATTATTCATCAGGAGGATTTTAACATTCAGGCCCAACTCTTTTATCAGGGACAGCTCTTGAATATTCATCTGAAAAGAACCGTCACCGTCCACGGCAATGACAAGACGCTGCGGATCAATGCGCTTGACGCCTAGGGCAATTGGCAGGGCAAACCCCATTGTTCCGTGACCGGCCGATGTGTAAAGCTGCTTGTCAGGGGTGTCGAAAGAGAGATAACGCATCACCCACTGTTGGTGAGACCCGACTCCTGTGATCACTGCCGACCGTTTATCTCTCGTTAAAGCGTCAACATGGAGCAGCAACTTGTCGGGTGGGACCCCCGGCGCAGTGCCATGATCCCCTAAGCTCATGACTCTTTTGTAACCGTTAATGGCCTCTTTCCAGACGGCCCAATCCGGCAGAGAATTTAACTCGAGCATTATTAGCTGCCGAAGGAATTCTCCGCTATCTGCATATATTTTCATGGCAGGCTCAATTCTTCCTGAACCCAGTTCGGCCTCATCGATATCTACATGGATCACCTTTTTTTGGCTGAAATGTGCCAGTTCTGATCCCGTCTGGCGGATATCAAGACGGTTGCCGAGGACAAGCACACAATCGGCATCCAGTAGCGTTTTGTTGGCCCAAGGAAAACCTGTATGACCCACCCAGCCAACATTCAAGGGATGATCGGTGGGAAGAACACCAATGCCACGGATACTTGACAGCAAAGGGATTCCTCCTCGCCCCACAAGTTCCCGGACCAGCGCCTCTTTTCCCCGACATCCTCCTCCGACAAGGACAACAGGACGCTCTGCCGCCATTAAAAGGGAAAAGACTTCCTGAACAGGAAAAATCTGCCCATCAGGTGAAACCGAGGGTCCACCGCTTGACAGGAGCAGAGGTTCAAAGGCATCTAGCAACTCCGGGGCAATCTTTTCCAACTGAACATTCATGGGGAGATCAATTAACACCGGTCCCGGACGTCCATCGCAAGCCAGACTAATAGCCTCTCTGACCACTTTGCCGAGCTCATTTCCGTCAGCGGGCTGGAAACATCTTTTCGTTATCGGGCCAACCATCTTGAGAATCGGAACCTCCTGAAAGCCCCTCTGTCGCAAGAACTGTGAACGTGAAAGATCCGCCGTCCCCACCTGACCCGTAAAAACGACCAGCGGGATACTGTCGTACCAGGCATCAGCCAGACAGGTGATTAGGTTGGTTGCCCCGGGTCCACTCGTTACAGCAACAAAGGCCGGTGCGGATTGGTGCAGGGCGTCAGCAATTGCCATGTAGCCAGCACCCTGTTCGGTTTTGGGGACGATAAACTCAATTCCGGCCCTTTTACATTCATGGAGAAGGGGGGCTATGGTTCCACCAGGGTAAACATAGAGAGAACTACCGAGTTTCTTAATCTGTTTTGCGATAAAAGCCGTAGCGAACATAGACCAGTCCTTACCCTGAAATGAGTTTTTAAAAAAAAGATCATATACATGAGAAATCAACAAACTCTAGAATAACAGTTTGCCCGTAATCCCTAAAAAAAACAACTCCGAAGAAATAAAATCCGAAAGAACAACCTTCCAATCTTATCCATAGTCTCTTAACTCCATCAGAATAGCCGAGAAATATGCCCAGAACCGTGAGGATTCATTCAAGCTACGAATGAGAGAATCAGATATGTTCAATTCAAGAATGGATAACGACTTAATTTCTTAAAGGAAGGCGAACCTGGCAGGCCTGCCGTTTGAGAATGATTTTTTCACCCACCTAACTTGACTATAACTCTTTTTTATTGTTTTAATTAATAAATTTCAATACTGTTAACATCTCGTTTTTGTTTTGATCATTTCTACAGCTTCTCATTCTAGACTCAACCGGACGGTATTTTATGAAAGTTGTTATCTTAGCAGGTGGCTTGGGCACAAGAATATCGGAAGAGTCATTTCTGAGACCGAAACCAATGATCGAAATCGGCGGCAAGCCGATTCTCTGGCACATCATGAAAATCTTTGAAGCGCAGGGGTTCAGAGACTTCATCATTTGCCTCGGCTACAAAGGCTACATGATCAAGGATTATTTCATTAACTACTATCTTTACAACTCCGATGTCACGATCGATCTCGCCAGCAACAGCCTGAATATTCACCGTACAAACTCCGAAAATTTTAAAGTCACTCTAGTGGAAACAGGCCTGCACACCCTTACGGCCGGACGACTGAAGCAGGTCCGTCGCTACCTTGGCCAAGAAGATTTTCTCATGACTTACGGCGATGGCTTGGCCGATGTCGACCTTCAGAAGCTCGTTGCCTTTCATAAAAAACAGAAAAAGCTGGCCACGGTCACGACCGTTCAGCCGGCGGGACGTTTCGGACTCGTCGGTGTTGATCAAAATGACATTGTCACCCATTTCCAAGAAAAACCCCTGGGAGATGGTGGTTGGATCAACGGCGGATTTTTTGTCATGAGCCCTGGCATTTTCCCCTATCTACCGGAAAACGCTGATGCCCAGATGCTGGAGCAGGACACTCTGGAGGGCCTCGCCCGTGATCAACAACTCGCGGCTTTCAAGCACCATGGTTTCTGGAAATGCATGGATGCACTCAGAGATAAAGAGGATCTTGAAAGACTCTGGAATTCAGGACATCCTGCCTGGAAATTGTGGCCATGACAGGAAATTTCTGGCAGGACAAGACTGTTTTCATCACGGGACACACAGGTTTTAAAGGTGGATGGCTGAGCCTATGGCTCGGACATCTCGGGGCAAAGGTTTCGGGCTATTCTCTGCCTCCGGCCAGCACCCCCAACCTCTTTGAAGTGATCTCCCTGCAGGAGCTTGTCTCGTCCTGCACCAACGATATTCGCTCCCTTGAATCCCTAGTCCAGGAAATGCAACAAACGCGGCCGGAAATCGCCTTTCACCTGGCAGCACAACCACTGGTGCGCAAATCCTACCAGTCCCCCGTCGAAACCTATGATGTGAATATCATGGGCACCGTCCATTTTCTGGAAGCCGTCCGCCAGACGCCCTCGGTCAAAGTGGCTATTGTCGTCACATCCGACAAATGCTACGAAAATCGAGATTGGCTCTGGGGATATCGGGAATCCGACACCTTGGGGGGACACGACCCCTACTCAAGCAGCAAAGGGTGTGCAGAACTGGTTACCTCTGCCTACCGTGACTCCTTTTTGTCACAGGCACAGGTTCAGATTGCCACAGTACGTGCCGGCAACGTGATCGGCGGAGGTGACTGGTCGGAGGACCGTTTGATCCCTGACATGGTACGCGCCTTCTCTTCAGCACAGAATCTACACATCAGAGCCCCCAAAGCCATCCGTCCGTGGCAGCATGTACTGGAACCCTTGAGAGGCTACCTCGTGCTGGCGCAGAAGATGTGGAAAAGAGTCCCTGACTACTGCTGCGGTTGGAATTTTGGACCTTCTGAAAGGGATATCCGCACTGTCGAGGAGGTCATCCGGAAATCTGCCACCCTCTGGGGAGGAGAGGTCCATTGGTCTGTCGCTCCCGGCCCCCATCCACACGAGGCCATGAGTCTCAAACTAGACTGTTCCAAAGCGATCAGTCTGCTAAAGTGGAGGCCTGTGCTCGACCTGGATGTTGCGCTGGAATGGACCGTCAACTGGTACAAGACCCAACAAACAAAAGCCATGAACATGCGAACTCTGACATTGCAGCAGATCACGGCTTACGAAACGCTGGTCCAAAAGCAATCTTCAGGTGAGACACCTTGACTCAGAATCTGCGCGTAGCATTAAGGGAAAAGGCCATCGAGGCAGCAATGGCCTATCAACAGCAGGTCCAATCTGAAAAAAAGCCCTACACCCCAGGGGACTATATCCCCTATGGGGGAAGAGTCTACGATGAAGATGAGATGGCATACCTCATTAACTCATCCCTTGATTTCTGGCTCACCGCCGGGCGCTACGCCGGGGAATTTGAAGACGAATTCGCCCGCTATCTCGGAACTGCTCACTGTTCACTGGTCAACTCTGGTTCTTCGGCTAATCTGCTCGCCTTCATGGCTCTGACTTCACCTAAACTCGGTGAAAGACGAATCATACCAGGAGACGAAGTCATTACCATTGCAGCAGGCTTCCCGACCACTGTGGCCCCGATCATCCAGTTTGGAGCCATTCCAGTCTTTGTCGATGTGACACTGCCAACCTACAATATTGATGTTACCCAGCTCAATGCCGCCCTTTCGGAGCGGACAAGAGCAGTCATGATCGCCCACACCCTTGGTAACCCCTTCGACCTGCGCGCACTCAAATCCTTCTGTGACCGCCACAATCTCTGGCTGATAGAAGACAACTGCGATGCACTCGGTTCGACCTACCTGATCGACGAAGAGTGGAAACGAACAGGAACCATAGGCCACCTTGGCACTTCCAGTTTTTACCCACCTCACCACATGACCATGGGGGAAGGAGGAGCCGTCTATACCGATGATCCCCTCCTGAAGCGAATTGTCGAGTCGTTCAGAGACTGGGGTCGTGACTGCTGGTGCCCCGGCGGGAGTGACAACAGCTGCCGCCAGCGCTTCGACAGAAAATACGGAGAGCTCCCCATCGGCTACGACCACAAATATGTCTATTCCCACTTTGGATACAACCTCAAGGCGACAGAAATGCAGGCGTCCATAGGCTGCGCTCAGCTCAAAAAACTTTCTCGCTTTACCGATGCACGTATAAAAAATTGGCAACAGCTCCATGACGGGTTGCAGGAACTTGGAGACATCTTCATTCTGCCCCAGGCCACCAAGAATTCAATTCCGTCCTGGTTCGGTTTTCTACTCACGGTCAGACAAGAAGCTCCTTTTGGGAGGGACAAAATCGTTCAACACTTGGAAATGAAAGGGATACAAACCCGCATGCTCTTTGCCGGCAACCTCATCAAACACCCATGTTTCGATGAAATGCGCAGCACCGGCCGAGGATATCGTGTTATTGGAGACCTGCCCACAACCGACCGCATCATGAGAGACACTTTCTGGGTGGGTGTCTACCCCGGTCTCACCCCGGCAATGATCGACTATATGATAGAGGCCATTACAGAATTTACAAAGACACCATGCAGCTGACCCTGAACGAAACAGAGCTCCCCGGTTGCTACGAAATCATTCCCAAGATCATCGAGGATGACCGGGGGATCTTCGTCAAGACCTTTCATCGTGAGGCATTTTTATCAAAAAACCTCTGCGCTGACTGGCCAGAAGAATATTACTCCGTATCCCGCAATGGTGTCTTAAGAGGGCTCCATTTCCAAAGCCCTCCACATGATCACAACAAACTGGTATACTGCACCGAAGGAAACATTCTCGATGCCGTGCTGGACTTAAGACGGGGGGCTCCCACCTTTGGTATGCATTTCCAGATTGAACTCTGCGCAAAGAAGAGAAACATGCTCTACATTCCCAAGGGACTGGCGCACGGATTTTATGTCACCAGTGCCAGCGCAACCATGCACTACAAAGTATCCAGCCTCTATGCCCCTGAACACGACATGGGGATCAGATGGGATTCAGCGGGCATTCCCTGGCCTGACAACCATCCGCACATTTCGTCCCGCGACCTTTCATTCCCTTTGTTGAAGAATTTCGACACCCCCTTCCATTTTGAGAGAATCCGATAAGGTGTCCATGCACATTCTGATGACAGGAGGGACTGGATTTATTGGCAGACATTTGATCAGGGTACTCCTTGACAGAGGCCACAGGGTCAGTCTCCTCATCCGTCCCATGCCGAACAGACCAATGAGTTCATGGCCTCAAGGTGTTAGCGTCATCTCTGCCGACATTCATGATGAATCCTTTTATAAGCAGATCCCGAATGAGCCCTTTGAAGCCTTGGCCCATCTGGCCTGGTCAGACCTGGAAAACTACCGGTCACTCAACCACATGGAGAAGGTGCTTCCAGGAGACATGAAATTTCTCAAGACAATGGCCGAGAAACAAATCCCGAAAATTTTCGTCTCCGGCACCTGTTTCGAGTATGGTTTGCAAGAGGGGTGTATGTCGGAAACAATGCCCAGCGCCCCCATCCTCCCCTATGCTCTGGCCAAAGATTTCCTGCGGAAATACCTCCAGGAGCTGCAGAAAAAACATCATTTCCACTTACAATGGGGTAGACTCTTCTATATGCATGGCCCGGGACAGAGCCAAAAAAGTCTGCTTTCCTTACTCGATCAAGCCATCACAAGAGGAGATAGCATCTTTAATATGTCAGGGGGAGAGCAGCTCCGCGACTACCTCCCTGTCGAAACAATGGCCGAAAAGATAGCCATGATTCTGGAAAGTGACGATCTGGACGGCATCATCAATATCTGCAGCGGTAGACCCGTTTCAGTGCGGCATCTTGTCGAACAACACATCAAAAAAGTAAAAGCCTCTATCCAACTGAACCTTGGTTATTACCCCTATCCCGATTATGAGCCGATGGCCTATTGGGGAAACGATGCGACATTCGAGGCCATGATTAACCAGGTTCCAAATTCATAAGATTGGTATAACAACAATGAAAGCAGAGATCAAACCACGCATCAATCAGGAAGGCAGAACCCGTCTCGAAGAAGTGATTCCCCTGGCGACCCCCTTCGTCCTTTTTGTCGATCCCTCCAGCGCATGCAATTTTCGTTGTAAATTTTGCCCCAATGGAGAGCAAGATCTCATTCGGGCCGCCGGTCGCTGGCAGGGAAATATGGACTTCGACCTCTACAAAAAGATCATCGACGACCTCAAAGACTTTGACCAGCCATTAAAAGTTCTTAGACTCTACAAAGAGGGAGAGCCCTTTCTCAACCCCCGCTTTGCCGACATGGTCCGTTACGCCAAAGATTCTGGATGTGTCGAATCAATCGACACCACCACCAACGGCTCGCTGCTAACTCCCGAAAGAATCAAGCCAGCCCTGGAGGCAGGACTTGACCGCATCAATATCTCTGTGGACGGTCTTAGCGACCAGCAGTTTCTTGAATTTACCCGTACCAAAGTAGACTTTCAAAAGTTCGTGGAAAACATCAAACGGCTTCATGAGATGAAAGGGGGCTGTGAGATATGTATCAAAATAGCCGGCGATTTTCTCTCCGACGAAGACAAAGAAATGTTTTACAGCACTTTTGGCAACTACGCCGACCGAATCTTTATCGAGAACATTGCCCCTTGTTGGCCAGAATTTGACATTCAAGAAAAGCTAGACATCAAAATCACAAAAGGCATCTATAATCAACCCATCAGTGAAGTGATGACCTGCCCCTACATCTTTTACTCAATGGCGGTCAACTCCGACGGTACGGTCAGCCTCTGTTTTCTCGACTGGGCCAGAAAGCTACAGATCGGAGATGTAAAAAAAGAGAGCCTCAAAAAGATCTGGCAGGCCCCTCCCATTCATCAGCACCGTTTAAAACACCTGCGAGGCAAAAGAAAGGAGAATGCTGTCTGCGCTGCCTGTGGTCAGCTATCCCACTGTGCACCCGACAACATCGATCCCTATGCCGCTCATCTGCTAAAAAAGCTTACAACTTTGCGCCCATGACCAAAAAGATTCAGGTACTTCATATAACCGCTCACTTGGGTGGTGGTATTGGTAAAGCCTTGAGCGGCCTGACGCAAAACACTCCAGGCATTTCTCATTCGATTGCTTGCCTGGAGCGACCCGAAAAATTTCAGTTCGTTAATCAGATTAAGCAATCAGGAACAGAGGTCATCCTTGCACCATCTCAACGACAGCTGAGAAACCTTATTGGAGACGCAGATATCGTCCAGGTTGAGTGGTGGGGGCACCCTGCCATCATGGCCGCCCTGTGCAGCACCCCGCCGCTACCCGCCATGCGACTACTCCTCTGGTGCCATGTCTCAGGCCTTCACACCCCTTCCATTCCAGCAGCACTGATAAAAATTGCCCACAGATGTCTTTTTACATCACCGTGTTCACTGAAAACTGAGGAGGTCCAAGAACTTTCCCCTGAGGAGAGGAAAAAACTGGGGGTTATCCACAGTGCCGGAGGCATTGATGAACTGCCTCTACCTGTTCGCAGCGTCGAAGAACCTCTGACGGCTGGTTACCTGGGCAGCCTCAACTTCGCGAAGCTTCATCCTGACTATGTCAATTTTCTAGCCAGCGTTACCCTCCCTGATTTTCGGGTTCGTATGATTGGAGACGAGACCAACAGAGATATTTTGGAATCTCAGTGCCGCCAGGCTGGTTGTGAAGGAATGTTGGAATTTCGTGGTTATTGCCATGACATTGTCACCGAACTTAAGAATATCAATGTCATTCCCTACATCCTCAATCCTCAACATTACGGTACGACAGAAAATGCTCTGCTCGAAGCCATGGCCATGGGTGTAGTTCCCGTTGTTTTAAACAACCCGGCCGAAGCAAACCTTATCACAAATCGTAAAACAGGCCTTATCGTCAATACCCCTGAGGAATTTGGCGAGGCCATCAGATGGCTTCATGAGAATCCTTCGGAACGACTGACGTTATCAGAACAAGCCACTAAGGAAGTGAAAAGTCGATTCAGTCTTGATCGACTTGAAACAGGCATGAAAGAGCAATATCAAGCAATTATCCAAGAGGAAAAAATTCTCATATCCTTTCAAGAAAAACTGGGAACCGATCCATCGCAGTGGTTTCTGATGCAACAAAGAGAACCGTCTCTTTTTTCAACACCATCCAATAGATCGGAAATTCCACCCTATTCGTGGCATGGCCTTGTGGAGCAAAAAAAAGGATCAGTGCACCATTTTTGCATTTACTTTAATGATAATCAACAGCTCAGGAGTTGGAGTCAATGGCTCTCTACGATGAAATAATCTTCCCCTCGGCACCAGATCGTGACGAGTCTTTGGTCCTATTGGAAAGACTTTGCTCTACCCCGCCATGTGAGAGTTATCCTCAGCTTGACGGCCCCCTGATTCTTTACGGTGCCGGAAAGCTTGGGAAATTGGCCTACGACTATTTACAAAGAGTAGGCCAGACCTTTCTCTACATAGTTGATCGTAATGCCAGCACAGCTAGAGAAGAAGAATTCTGGAAGAACGTACAGATCCTCAATCCAAATGAAGTGCCTCTTATGGATAAGAAAAATGCAATACTAGCCATTTGCATATCTTCTTTATCCTGGAATAATGTAGTACGCCCCCTGCAAGAACAGGGTTGGAAAAAAATCATTCCCTTCTATGACCTAACTCACCAATTTATCGAACGACATCCCTTAAACAATGGTTGGTTCGGTCATCGTTTTTCTGAACAAGACAGACAAATTCACGCTTCTCTCATTGAGACATGGCAGGACAATCACTCACGTGCTAGTCATTTACAATTTTTAGCATGGAGAATGCTTCGTGAAGAATGGTCTTTTCATAAAGCCGAAGTTGATACTTCCTCCAGATACTTCATCCCCGAGGTCACAAAAGCTCTGACCACCAGTGAATGTTTTCTTGACGTTGGAGCACACCATGGAGAGGTTATTCCCCAGTTTCTAGACCGAGTTTCAGGTAAGTTCATGAAAATAATGGCCATAGAAGCTGACCCCGAAAACATGATCATTCTTCAAAAGACCATCCTCCAATCATTGCCTTCCGATTCGAGAAAAAAAGTATTTTGTAAAGAGCTTGTTATTGGAAGAATGAACCATGAAAGCTCTTTTATTTATGGACTTAACTATGCCAGCCAACTTGGAAAAGGTGGTAAAACAGTACAAGTCATCGCATTAGACAGTTTAGAGTTTTGCCCAACCTTCGTTAAGGTGCACCTAGAAGGAGGGGAGCTCGATGCCTTGCAAGGCGGCCTGACAAAATTACAACAAAATCGGCCAATAATAGCTGCAACGGTCTACCATGGTGAGCATCACATGAAAGATCTTGCCACATGGCTCATGGACCATTTATCCAACTATCATTTCTATCTTAGATTACACGGATGGTGGGGAACGGGATTGGTCGTTTACGCTTTACCAAAGGAAAGGACTAACGCTTAACCAAAAAACACACGATAAGAATATAATAATGATAAAAATTGAGCTAACACTTAGCTCATTTACATTTCACAGCCCCAAGGCATAAAGTCAACTTCATATATTGGTATTTAAGGAACTACAAACAATGGACAACAACTTGATATTCGACCTGGGTTTTCATATAGGTGAAGATACTGATTTCTATTTAAAAAAAGGGTTCAAAGTTATTGCCGTAGAAGCGAATCCTGAATTATACAACCTTGGCCTTGAAAAATTTTCAGAAAATATCGAAAAAGGCCAGTTAGTATTGTTGAATCGTGCGATTTCAGACGACACAGGAAAAATAAAATTTTACATACACCCAACAAACAAGGATTGGAGCTCATGTTTCAAGGAGTTCATAAGAACTGACAAAGAAAAACTCAAGGAAATTGAAGTAGATGGTATAAGCCTGAAAGAGTTATACCGCAACTTCAAAAAACCAAGATATATTAAAGTTGACATTGAAGGTGCTGATGTAATTGCTGCCAAACAACTATTTGAATTAGAATATAAACCCAAATTTGTCTCATTTGAGACAAGTAGACGAGACTATGCTAAACTTTTTGCTTATTTATTATTATCAGGCTATGCAAAATTTCAGCTTATAAACCAGTTGAATTACAAAGACTTGACAGTAAAAGACATCAACAATGAAGGGAACAGTATCGACTACACCTTCCGCTTTGGCTCCTCAGGACTATTTGGCGAAGACCTTCCTAGTGACAAATGGATTAATTATGACGAATTATTATTTAGATATCTAAAATACATAGAATTAAGATCTGCGGACCACGAAAACTTATCACTCGGCTGGCTAGATATTCATGCAAGGCTTAATTAACTGACCATAGGCAAAATAGCACAGGAAAAATATAAGCATGGACCATTTCAATAACACAGAAAACGTCATAGACAGCAACAGTCATAATAATCAAAAGAATATACTTTTTATCATTCCACCATACTTTAATTTTCAATCACTAAATAGTGACAAACTAGATTCTATTCCGGTATTTACGGTCCCATATGGAATACTATCAATCGTATCTTATTTGAGAAAATATTCGTTAGTTGAATTAGATATTGACCTGATTGATTTAAACTTAGAAGCTTTTGAATTTTTAAGTAGCAAGGAAAGTTCTCATAGTAAAACAAATGTCAATAATTCATTATATGAAACGGTACGGAACAAACTTCTAGAAAAGAATTATGACATCGTTGGCATTTCGGCATTATTCAACAATGCCTATAAATACATTGAAGACTTATCAACTATCGTTAAAAGTACAAAAAAGCCACCACTGTGTATCATCGGTGGTGGGCTAGCCTCTAATCTCTACAGCAAAATATTGAACAATTTCATCAATGTAGATGCAGCTTGCCTTGCAGAAGGTGAGATACCTATGCTTGACTTATTAAATTCTCAAAATATGCAATTAGCTTTTAATACTAGCAACAGTTGGATTACTAGAGAAAAAATAAAGAAAGAGCTCACATTCAAAGCATCTTATATCGACAATTTGGATAACATTCCAATATTGGAATATGATCTAATTGATCTAACAAAGTACAATGGCAGATCTATTGATAAAAGATACGCCAACTCTTTGTTAAAAAGAGAATTTTCGATACACACATCGAGAGGTTGCCCTTATAGCTGCATCTATTGTTCGAACACATCAATTCATGGCAAAATCATACGGAAGATGAGTCTAGCAAGAATTACCTCGGAGTTAGATTCCATGATTATTAATTATGGGATGAATGTATTACTCATTGAAGATGATCATTTCTTAGCAGATATAGATCGGGCAAAGGCGGTTTTAAAAGAAATAGCAAAAAGAAACATAAGGGTAGAGTTTCCGAATGGGATTTCGGTAAGAGGAATTGATTCCGAATTGGGGATTGCTCTAAAAAATGCTGGAGTTTCAGCTGTTAACCTAGCAGTCGAATCTGGTTCTGACTTTGTGCTCAGCAAATTAATAAGAAAACCTCATCTAAATAAGCACATAAAGCCAGCTGTTCAATTCTTGAGAGATCAAGATATCCGTGTGCATGCATTTATAGTTCTAGGATTACCAGGAGAACTACCAGAACATAGACTTGAGACAGCGGAGATGATTCAAGATGTTGGTTTTGACTGGGTTTATTTTTTCCTAGCAGTTCCAATAGTTGGCAGCAGATTATACGACCAATGCATTGAAAATAATTATATTGCTGAGAATGATTTCTCCAAACATCTAATTTCTAATGCAACTATTAAAGCTCCAGGAATTGACCCGAGCACAATTAGTGATGAAATGTATCATATGAATCTTGATGCTAATTTTGTCAACAACTGGAACCTAAAAAACAATCGACATAAAATAGCCCTACCATATTTTGAATCTATGGTACGAAAATATCCATCACATGCATTTGCATACTATGTTTTAATACAAATCTATATCTCACTAAACTACAGTATAGATAAAATCAAAGAACTATCTAACAAGTACAACGAAATTATCAACAAAGACAAAAACTGGAAGAATTATTCTGAGACTTTCAATCTGAAGAAAACAAATTGTTCGCAGCATTAATGATTTGGTCTCCACTATTGTCGACCGACCCCAGATCAAACTCAGTTACAGAAAGCAGCATTATAATATCTAAATAATTATAGAACCTATAGGTAAATCATATGGTGGTGAAGTTCCGCATATTGCATCATTGAGAAATTCTTTTTTAAAAATATCGAACATGGCCATATCAATATTATTTTGAGATTCTATATTTTTTTCTAAGTAATTAAACAGTTTTGAACGATAGAGCGATACGTCATATGAAGCAGCTGCCAAAAGATATTCTAAAGCCAACTTATACTCCTTATCTCTCATCATAGTTGGGATAAATTGCGTACAATACTTAATCATAAATTGATTTACATTTTTTTTTAGTTCTTCGATTCTGCTTTCGAATCCTTTAGGAAGATGATTTTCAATTATATCCATCTTAATGGAATAAATGAAATTTGGGGCAAGCTTATTTCTGATCCTTGTAGATGTCTCACTCGTGCCAGACTTTGTATAATTAAATAATGGTTTATTAATATAGCCAACATCATACAAGGAGTTAAGCCGTAAAACCAAATGCATGTCTGCAAACACTCTAAATCTCGTATCAAAGTTACCTACATTCTTCAGAGCCTTATTATTAAATAGTATCTGCCCAGGAGAGATACTATAGCCTTTCATATTGATTTTGAACTGTTCATGCCCTTGTATAAATGCACTATGCTTATAAAAAGCATCTTTCTCCAAAACTTGTCCGTCAACGACATCATGTCTATGCGTAGAAACATATCCCAAAAAAGTTTTGGATTGTTGATATGCCCTCATACATTCAATAATAAAACTCGGCTCCAAAGTGTCATCAGCAGACAGAAAGTTAATATAATCATAATCCTGAGTATACTCTAACAGCCTATTGCCAGTGTAATCTAATGGCAAATGCACATCATTTTTATAGACTTTTATATTTTCAAACTTTTCTGCATATTCCCGAATAATATTCCATGAATTATCAGTAGAAACATTATCAACAACTACTACTACAGATTCATACGTTTGAGCTAAAGCACTTTCAATTGCTCTGGCAATGCTACTGCTCATATTGAAGTTTGATATACATATTGCAGCAACACCTTTCTCTTTTCCCGCTTTCATACGTCTCCTAAGGCTTATTCAGGCACATCTGTAATACTGTTAATCCAACCCCATTTAATTGTGGGAACTAAAGAGGTAATTCATTATTGACTCACTGTTTCTGTAAAAAGATTGAAACTCCCGCATATTATACGGGTAGGATTTTGCCAGCAGTTGGCTTGAAATACCGTGGGGAAAACCATGCAAGATGCGAAAATGAGTGTCATTATGTTTTTTGATTAGCTGAGTATCAGCTTCATATTATGATGCAAAGAAATCTACCTAAATTAACTATACATTTAGCTCCAGAAGGAGAGCAAAAGGCCTCGTCTCTCTGCTTAGTAGACATGGACGCTGTCATAAAATTTAACGATTTTCTCTTCAGGAACTCCTATCATCAAGGCACTCTGGGCAATAGCCTCCTGCCCTCCATAACTGGAGACCACGAGGGTTGTCTGAGACCAATCTAGCTGCGACAGGCAACTGGGGTCATAAATCGAAATTCCACGCCAGCTGCGTCCCTGTTTCAATTTATCGGAATCGACAATCACACAATCTCTATCAGGTGACATTTCTAATAGCTGGGTCACCTGATAGAGAAATTCAAGATGCATCCCCCCTCCCCAGATCACGAGACGGTCGGTAGCGGGGACAACGGATAACTTTTCACTGACAGAACGAACGACGGAATACCACCAACTCAGATAGTCGAGCGACCGGTTCAGATCACTAGGATCTGCAACAATATTTTCTTCAGCTACACATGGAGTCGCCAGTACCCTATACCCGTTATAATCAGCGGCCTCCATCTCATCAACGATAGCCCATCCGGAAAGTTTCATGGCGTTTGCAAAACTGTTACGGCTAAAGTGAGTCATATGTTGAACAGAGAAGAATCCGTTGATATCGTTGGTTTTCCCATTCTCTAAGATGGGAATCTCAAGCACCAATTTGGTGTTTCCGTGTGAGAATTGGCGCAGATTTTTTAGGGCGGCAACGGGATCAGGCAAATGTTCAAGAACATGGTACATGGTGATGACATCAGGAGCCTCTTGGGGGCAAAAATTCTCAAAATCACCATGAATAAACTGAATATTTTTGTCCGAAAACAGATCGCGCCCTCGTTCGATTGCCGGAGCATCTATGTCAAAACCAACTTTATGAATATGATCAGGAAGTTCGGACAAAAATCTGCCGTCATAGCAACCGACATCAAGCAAGTTCAGACCCGGTTTGAGTAATTCTCTTGTTGCCAGCCAGTCTCTTTGTTCCTGAGATCTTACGGAAGTCGCACCATAGGAACATCCCGCTTCTGCAAACAGAACACGAAATCCGTATGAGGAGTATCCCGGATTGAGGTAGATTGCAAAACAGAGACGACACTGCACCTGATGGAGCGTCATCCGCTTTGGAAGACAGACAGAATCCGAAAAAAATTGAAAATCCTTCAGCGTCAGCAGAATTCTATTGCCCAGTGATTGACAGACGGGACAAGCCCGGGATTGTCCCGTGGCTGAATTCGATCCGTTTCCGTGAAAGGAATCGATGGAACACCAGGTTAGGCTCATTTAATTCGATCCTTTTTCAATCATTAATTACTCTTTTTAGTCATGTTGCTGTTCTTCAATGAGGGGGGAGGCGGGGCGTCGTTGTTACCAGCTGGAAGATTCAATGAACGCCATGCTTCAAACATCAGCTCAGCACGCTGCCAATCTTCTAACGTATCGATATCCTGAACTTGACATCTGGGAAGGATCAACGCAACGGCTGCATCTGAAAATGCCGACACGCCACTGAGGCAAGCATCAGTTCTTGCCCAGTAGAATTGGCCAGCATCATGATATGCATGCTCCAAATCCTGTGATCGTGTGGTGTAATGTTCCGGTTGAAACATTTCAACTCTGCCATTTTTGGTAATCTTGATGGCACGCTGGATTGGGAAAGGGAAACTCGTCGCCGTGAATACAATCTGACTGCCGCTCTCCAAAAGTAAGTCCAAGCCATTAATCAGATCAGTGGGCTGTATGAACGGAGCAGTGGCGTAGATGGTACAAACGAACTCGATCGGCCCCAGATTTTTGATGCCCCATTCAAGAGCATGTTGAGCTACTGCGCCTGTCCCGACATAATCATCGGCAAGCTCTGCCGGTCGCATGAACGGCACTTCCGCACCCCACTGTATAGCAACCTCGGCAATCTCGTCATCGTCGGTGGAAACAATAATGTGATCAAATAAGTCGGAATTCTTAGCAGCCTCAATCGACCACGCTATCATCGGTTTGCCACAAAAGGGTTTAATGTTCTTGCGTGGGATACGCTTGCTTCCGCCACGAGCTGGGATAATAGCAATTTTCATATACTTGCCTCTCGTACCGCCTCCACCACTTTATCTTGCTGAGCATCCGTCAGACCCGGATACATCGGCAAACTGATGGCTTCGGCGTAGTAGTGATTCGCCTCTGGAAAATTTTCCGGTTTGAAACCCATATGCTGGTAGTAGGGTTGAGTATGTACCGGGATGTAATGTAAATTGACGCCAATGTTCTGTTCGCGCAGTGATTCAAACACCTGCAGATGGGTTTTCTGAATCTTTTCCAGTTGAAGACGAATCACATAAAGATGCCATCCAGAATAACTGTCAGGATGCTGCCAGGGTGTAATAACTGACAGACCAGAGAACATCTGATCGTATCGTCTGGCGATGGCGTTTCGTTTAGAGACAAATTCGTCCAATCGGTGCATTTGGCTCAAACCGAGCGCGGCTTGTATATCTGTCATGCGGTAGTTGAATCCCAGGTCGACTTGCTGATAGTACCAAGGGCCATCCGGTACATGAGTCATATCGGCTGCATCGCGAGTAATGCCGTGGCTACGAAGCAACTGCATGCGCTTTGCTAACTGGCCATCATTGGTTACCGCCATCCCGCCTTCACCTGTGGTGATGATCTTGACCGGGTGGAAACTGAACACGGTGATATCACTGTAGCGGCAGTTGCCGACAGGTTCGTTTTGGTAGCGACCGCCGATGGCATGCGAGGCATCTTCAATGATCTTGAAGCCATATTGCCGACTGAGTGCGTGAATGACGGCCATTTCACAGGGCTGCCCACACAGATGAACGGGGATCACCACCTTGGGTAACTGCCCAATTTTTTCAGCGTAAGCCAGTTTTTCTGCCAGCCGCTCCACACTCAAACTATAGGTGCGTGAATCGATGTCAACGAAATCAACTTCGGCACCGCAATACAAAGCGCAGTTGGCACTGGCCACAAAGGTAATCGGTGTTGTCCAAACCACATCGCCTTTACCAACACCTAAAGCCAGACATGCAATATGTAGGGCACTGGTGGCGCTATTAACCGCTACCGCATGCTGCGCACCACAGTAACCGGCCACCTCAGTTTCAAATGCAGGAACAAACGGTCCCTGGGTCAGGAAGTCTGAACGCAATACTTCTACGACCGCGTCAATGTCGGCCTGGCTGATATCTTGTCGACCGTAGGGAATCATGGATGTCAGTTCTTGCCGATCTTTTCGCGATTTTGCTCAATCCATCCACGTAAAGTTTCAATGCTCATCCACTCAGTATTGTTATCTGAACAATAAGTGAAATCAGGGGGTACCAACCGACCCGCACCAATACGCTCAGGGTCTTGGCACCACTTATGGATCGCGGGCAGGATTTTGTAGTGCTCGGCATATTCGTAGGTGTAAAGTGCGTCCTCGGCACTAATCATCTGCTCATGGAGCTTTTCACCGGGACGAATACCGACGATGTCATGCCTCGCATCGGGTGCAATTGCGCGGGCGATATCAGTGACCTTCATGGAAGGGATCTTTTTCACATAGATCTCTCCACCAACCATGTCATCAAAGGCATGCCAGACGAGATCCACTCCCTGCTCCAGGCTGATCATGAAGCGGGTCATGCGTTCATCGGTAATCGGTAACACCCCCTTATCGGCAAGGGAGAGGAAGAAAGGGATCACCGAGCCGCGCGAGCCCATGACGTTCCCGTAACGCACCACCCCAAAGCGGGTATCATTTTTCCCCGCATACGAATTACCAGCGATGAAAAGCTTATCGGAGGTCAGCTTAGTGGCTCCGTACAAATTCACGGGACTGCTGGCCTTGTCGGTCGAAAGCGCCACCAAACGCTTAACCCCTTGATCAATACAGGTATCGATGAGGTTCATGGCACCGATCACATTGGTTTTAACGCACTCGAAGGGGTTGTATTCCGCCGTTGGCACGATTTTGGTGGCAGCCGCATGAACCACGTAATTGATGCCGTTGAGGGCACGCGACAAACGATCTTTATCACGCACATCGCCAATAAAAAAACGTACTCGTTTGTCATCGCCATAGAGTTTAGCCATTTCCCATTGCTTCATTTCATCACGCGAGTAGATGACCAGACGACGCAGATTATATTTAGCTAAAGTCAGAGGAACAAAGGTATGACCAAAAGAACCAGTACCCCCGGTAATCAAAATGGATGAGTTTGTTAACATGTCATAAGCCCGTATTGCATATTTATAAAAATGATTGTCAACCCGAAGTTTCGAATTGTTCCGGCAGGACGGAAACAAACGCTTCAAATAGAGCGATCTTGATGGCGCGCTGCACTTCCATATCATCTATCTATTTATTTGGAATCCCAAAAGCCATATCACATCTGAGCGTATCACCAGTAAGATAAGATAAATGGATTTGAGCACATAGCCAATCTAATCCTGCCATTGACGTAATGATAATGCAACTTTTTTCTATAAATTCGTTACCCCTTCATTCCATTTTGCCGATATCTTTAATAGCGCTACCAGGCGGAGACATCAAAACCATTGCCGTCCATGCACGTTGCCCATTGATAAAATAGTCAATATGAGCTGATTAACAACGACTGGCCTTGCAATGAAGGGCCGACTATGGCTGATAGCTGGAAAGAGCCAATGCGGTAAGGTTTAAGAAAAATGAAGTGATACTGGGGACTCTTGGGGAGTTTTTATAGTTCCTTGTCTTTTAATGTCTCGTATTGTAAAGTATTTTCTGCAGTTGTGGTTGAGAAATCTATTGACGTGTTTGTCGAAAATCGTTTCTAGCACCATTGTCATCCATAACTAGGAAAGACATAACCACTTCTCCTGACCGGATTGAACCGCCAAACGGTACCATGAAACTTGTTTTTTTCCTGATTGTTACTTTGCAATGCGAGAGATTACCATCCTTTCGGCAAAATCTGCCAGGAACAACAGACGGAACATCGTACCACACTGGTCAAACACCCGTGGACAAACGGCATGGTCGAAGCGATGAATAAGAAAATCAAAGTGAATACCGTCAAACGCTTCCACTACGACAGTGTGGAGGCACCCAAACAACATTTATACGCATATATTCTAAATTATAATTTTAACCTCAAATTACGCGCTATTGGAAGGGTCCCGCCCTTTGAGGCAATGCGTCACTTGTATAATAAATCGCCTTCTGTTTTTACTGTTAATCCAGCCCATTTAATTGTGGGACTAAACAAGTAGGCAGTTTCTCCAGAGGGTTCATATGCGAGCATTTCATCACATCCCTCAATGCTTTAATGAGGACATTTATGATGCTAACATGTCCATTATTCGCCGACGATGGCCCGATATTTATGTTCTTCTAACTAACTGCGAAGATATTGAACATGTTGAAATTGATGTCAGCTATTCAGTGCCGACATTAGTTGTTGATGGGATACATCTGTCAAGTGTGTTTGATCCTGTTCGCGAGGCAGAATTACAGGCATCTTTGATTACCAAAGATTCTGAGAAAGTATGGGTTTATGGTATTGGGACAGGAGCCCTGCCGAGACAGTTGTTGGCAGGAAAGATTACGCATTTATTTGCAGTTATTATATCACCTGCTGTATCACGCCATGTTCTTGGTTTCTTTGATCAAACCGATTGGCTGTCTGACTCTCGTCTGACTCTTCTTTCAGCAACATCTGACCAAAATGTTCATTTTCCATTCTGCGTGGTTCCTTCTGAGCTGTTTCTGGCCAGTGATTCTTCCTCTCGTTTACGTGACAATATATATCTGGAACTGCAAACACCGCACATTAAAGCACAGCATGCAAACAAAAGATTCTTTTTAGAAGAAAAGATATTCACCCAATCCGAATTCATTCGCTCCGATGGTGATGTCGCAGAGCTTTTTGGCACGGCAAAGGGCGATATTTTTATCGTTGCCGGAGCCGGCCCCACCCTGGATGAACATTTTGATTGGCTCAGCAGAAATCGAAAAAAAGTTCGCATTGTGAGTGTGGATGCCGCCTATAACTCGTTGAGTAAAAATGAGATATTTCCAGATGTGGTCGTAGCCATTGATGACCATGACTCTCTGCATGAACTTTTCGACCAATGCGATTTGTTAAAGGCCACACATATCCCTTTAGTTTATTTCCCTCAAGTAACAAGATCATTACTTTCCATATGGCCCGGTCCCAGAAAAACAGCCTATACCATGTCTCCTTTACATGAAAAGATCAAAAAAGAAATCCCTAAAGGGAACCTCTACACATCTGGGAGTGTTATCCATACGGCTGTTGACTTAGCTGTCAAAATGGGTGCCGGTACCATTATTTTTCTAGGAGCCGATTTTTGTTATCCAGGCGGGAAAAGCCACAGTCGCGGATCCACTCATTCAAGAAAAGTAGATCTTGAAAAAAAATCTTCGCATTGGGTCCTTAACGGCAAAGGGGAGAGAGTAGCAACCAGCACAAATTTGAGAGGATATTTACGGGACCTTGAAAATTACATTGAGACTGTTCCCGAGGTTACGTTTTATAACGCTAGCAAGAAAGGTGCGTTGATCGCTGGAACAAAATATTTAGAGGAGCTTCATGAGCTTACGTGATATTTCTCAACAGCTGACTGAAGTGGCCAGCGGCTATAGACAGGGACTGGAAGGACATGGTAGCTTAAAGCTGGTGCAACTCATCGAGATGCTGCTGCCGGAGTTGACTGACTTTCCTCCGACGAGCTTATCAACGTTAAACCATTTATTAACGCAGGCCATGGAGGCCTTAAGCCGACGCGACTATCTTTTTGTTGCGGATTTGTTGGAATATCCCATCAAGGATGCCATTGATAACTATATCAAAATCAAATGACAGAAAGGAGTTTTTTAGTGGAAGAATCTAATCCTTTTGAATTTGGGCCGTTTTTGACCAATAATTACGGAGACCGTTACCTTTTCCCGGTTAACCATTCCGTCTTTAATCGGCTTGGTTCCAAAGCTGTTTATGATGCAGCCTATGGAGCTCAACTTTTCAAAGAAGATACGTTTTATATTCTTATAGGCTCCGATTCCGGACTCTTAGTTGATTACATTCTCAAGAAAGGTGTTCCCCGGAAGAGTAAATATTTATTTGTCGAACTTCCTGGCGTTTTAGAACGATTAACAGAGGTTATAGATTTCAATGACCTTCCCAGCGAGATGGACATTGTTGAAGCTCCAAGGGTAGAACAAAAACTTCATGATCTAGATTTTACAAAATATGTATATCTAGACAGTTTGTTTGCAATAGAAAGTTTCGCTTGCATTGATAATTTTTTTGCTGCGTATCACTCTTTATCTTTACACACCAAAAAAGCGGTTGAAGCGCTGTCCTTTGAAGAACACGCCAAGGTTGAGTCGCGTGTTTTCACAATACATCAACTGAATAATGTGACTGAGAATCCAAATTCTTCCTCATCATTAAACGGGGCCTTTCAAGGTAAGACGGCGTTTCTTTTAGGTGGCGGCCCCTCTCTTGATGACGCACTCCCCTGGATTAAAAAAAATCGTGACAGATTTGTCCTTTTGTCTGTTTCACGTATTTGTCGCCGGTTAAAAGAAGCCGGCATCGTTCCGGATGTTGTTTTTAATGCCGACCCTAATTTTGCCAGTTACGCTTATAGCAAAGAGCTTTTCCATTTCAGCAAAGAATGTCTTTTCATTAATTTAAACCACAGCAACAGTGTGTTGTTAGGGCAGTGGACAGGGAGAAAGGCATTTATTGGTCCTCTATTCCCATGGAAGAGTCCATTAAATATTGAAGATTATGTTCCGTCAGGCCCTACTGTCTCACATGTCGCTCTAGCAAAGGCAATCGAAATGGGTTTTTCCACAATCTTATTGTCCGGAGTGGATTTATGCCATAAAGCCGATGGACAATGCCATACCAAAGGTAGCCCTGAGGACGGCCTGAACTTAAATTATGATTCTGATCTCTACGAAGTTACAAATTACCAAGGGGATACCGTTTTCACAACTAAACAGTTTGCTTTGGGTATTGATCATTTAGAAAAAATTGCAGAAAAAGCAAAAGACCTAAAAGTTGATATTGTGAACACCGCTGCTGAAGCAGCAATTATAAAGAATATCAGACATGAGAGCCTGGGATCTATTCAATGGCTATCTGAGTCAATATCGCCCCGCAATATCTTGCTCAAGCTGATACCCGAAAATAACAGTGAACAAAGGCGTAATCATTACTCCAAGGTCAAATTAGAGCTACAGAAAACTTATGCGACTCTCAAAAAAATTCAAGATCTTGTTCTGCAAGCACAAAAGGCCACCGACTCACTTTTTTCCGGAAAGATGTCCGCCGACCGATTCAAGTTTAAAAAGAAATTAGATAAAATCGAAAAGACATTGAACAATAAGTATGGTTCTCTTGCCAAGTTGATTAAATCATTTGGTATCCGTGATTTTTTCAAGGCTGTTTACTCCGGCTCTAAGGAGTGGGCCGATGAAGAAATAAAGCAGATGACAATTCTTTACTATAAAGCCTATGCAAAAAGCGTCTCAGAGCTATTAGAAGTCATCGACAGATGTCTTGCAAGAGTCAATGTCAGGGTTGAAGAGGAAAAGGAAGAGCCAGACTATGATGTAATTTTTCAGCAATGGATAAAAGATAAGCAATTCGGTAGATTCAAGTTTTTTGAACAGTTGTCAACAGATGGCCTGACTTTTCAGAAGCAGTCAACAGAGGACTTCTTTGCAGATATAAAGAAACAGTTTTCAGAGCAAATGCAGCCAGGATGGGGTTATCCAACGACAGATATTAAAAAAATTAATTTTGCCCTCTACCGGGGGATGGTGAGAAAGTTTTTCAAGTCCCACCATGAAAAGGATCTGTTTAATATTATTAATCAGTTAGACTTCTCTGAAGATATTGAGGCGATTCCTTTGAAATTTTTAGCCGAAGGGTATGGCCATGAATTACATGGCCACACCGATGCAGCTCTTGATTCATATCAAAAAGTCATAGAATATGAGAGTTCGCCAGTTGTTGAAGACGCCTTGAATCGGATTGTTTCTCTTTCTTTAGAGGCTAACAATTTTGATGATGCAAGATTAGGCCTTGAATATCTTTCCGGGGTTTCCGATAATTACCTGATTCCCTATGCTGATCTGTTATGGATTGTAGGGGAACGCTTCCAAGCCTTAGATCTTTTTGCGGTTTATCTCGGGAAAGTTCCTAGCGATATCAGTGTGATGCTGAAACTTGCTCTCTACTATCTGGAATTAAATTCATTAGACGGCGCGGAGATGGCGGTGAACCATGTGCTGAGTCTTGAGCCGGATAACTCGCTCGCATTAAACCTTTTTAAGCAGATAACTGAGAGGAAAGTTTTGCAATAAGCCACCGAGATCTTATATTCTTCATTCCCGACACCCTGCAAGGTTAGTTTCATACTCAATGGAAAATTGATTCATATCACTGAGGTTAGATATCAACCAAAATTTTTTTTCATCTCCCCCTAAACTTCTTCCATCCTGCTGCCGATATGTTTTTCATAAGGGAGAAAAAATCTTTTTTTACTTTTTCCCTAAAGTTTTAATTGCAAGTGACCGATAGATTAATTAAGAAGAAAAATACTGACAAGGAGGTGCCACGACACTAAATATCACAGCATAAACCAGCAGTAAATTTGCAGTAAATCGTGTTTGAATCGGGCAAGGACGCCCAGCAGTACCCCATAGACCAATATTCATGGAGGAATATCATGGCTCTCTCAATTAACACCAACGTAATGTCTCTCAATGCTCAGCGTAACTTAGGAAACTCTCAGTCCGCGCTGGCAAAATCTATGCAACGCCTTTCTTCCGGTCTCCGCATCAACTCCGCCAAGGACGATGCAGCTGGACTGGCAATTTCCGATCGTATGACCTCTCAGATCCGCGGCCTGAATCAGGCAGCTCGTAACGCCAACGACGGCATCTCTCTGGCCCAAACGGCTGAGGGTGCTCTTCAGGAAACCACCAACATCCTGCAGCGTATGCGTGAGATAGCTGTTCAGTCAGCCAACGATACCAACACCACCTCAGATCGTACCTCCTTAAATGCTGAAGTAACACAACTCAAAGCGGAAATAAATCGTATCGCTGACAACACTGCCTTCAACGGCAAGACCCTGTTGGACGGCAGCTTTTCTGTTACTGGTGCCGTGTTCCAGGTTGGCGCCAATGAAGGCCAAACAATTTCCGTTACCATTGGTGCTGCTGATGCCACTACCCTTGCGGTTAATACCATAAGTGTTGGCACACAGGCATCCTCTGGCTCGGCAATTACCGCCATTGATACTGCCATTGCCTCGATCGATACCATCCGTGGTGATCTTGGTGCGGTTCAGAACCGTTTTGAGTCCACCATTTCCAACCTGTCAAACGTCTCCGAAAATCTATCTGCTGCCCGTAGCCGGATTCTGGATGCGGACATTGCCCAGGAGACCTCGGCAATGACTAAGCAGAACATCCTGCAACAGGCCGGTGTTGCCATTTTGGCCCAGGCCAATCAGGCTCCACAGTTGGCTCTGTCGTTGTTACAGTAATTTTCTGAGCAATTCAGTTTGTTTCGTCAGGCAGATGTTTATCTGCCTGACGAAACAACTGAGGAGTTATACGCATGACAAAATTTGAAGGCTGAACAGCAAAGAGGGGTCGGTCTTACGGCCGGCCCCTCTTCCCTTGAAAAAGGGCGGAGGATACGATGAATATAGATATGACAGCCAGTGTGGGTGGCGCCGTCCAACAGCAACCCCGAGCCTCAGAACAAGTCGAGACACAACGGAAGAACAAAGAAAAGGCCGCTGACACCCCTCAGGCTTCCCCCGCAGAAAAAGGTGTCCAAGCGGAAGAACTGCTCAGCCAGATCAAGGCTGTTACCGATAATGGTCTCTTTAGCGTCCGCTTTGAGCAGAATGACAATAAAGAATTTATCGTCAAGATCTATGACCAGAAGACCAACGAAGTGGTTCGCCAGATTCCTGCCGAAGAACTTGTGAAGCTCAAGGCCGCCCTGGAAGATCTCCGTGGGAATATCGTAGATACTAAGGCGTAAAAAAAATTTGATGGTCATTCCGCAGGACTGTGAGGAAGATCGCACTCCCTTCGGATTATCAAATATATTCTAAATTCTTTTCCCTCCCTGTCGAAATGACAGTTGGGTAGTGTTGGATGAAAATAGCCAAGGAAAATGGTCTTTTCACCACAGACAGGAAAGGTGTTTTTTTCTCGGAGGGTAATCAAAAATGTCAATTACATTCAGTGGGCTTGCCACAGGTTTAGACACCGACTCCATAGTCACCCAGTTGATGGCTCTTGAGCGGGCTCCCATCAACCGACTGGAAGCCAAAAAGACTGCAGAGACTAACCGTATTGAGGCATATGCCCAATTCAAGACCACCCTTGATGACCTGAAAACCGCAGCCAGCGCCATGACTCTCACCAGTCAGGTCAAAACCACCAGTGTCTCTTTGAGCACCAGCGCCCCCTTTACCGCCACCAGTGTCAATGCCAGCAGCGGCAGCTATAACATCGCCGTCAAACAACTGGCCCAGGTGCAAAAAACCGTCAGCGATGGCTGGACCTCACAGAGCGATCCTCTGCTCGGCACCGGCACCTTCACTCTCAACAACGGCACAGCAGATACCATTATTACGGTTGATTCCACCAACAATTCCCTGGCTGGTCTCGCCGCGGCCATCAATGCACAATCCACCGCCACCGGTGTCAAGGCCACTCTAATCAATGACGGCACGGCGACCCCCTATCGCATGGTGTTCACCGGCGTAGATTCCAGCTCCAATTTCACCGTGACCAGCAATCTAACAGCCGCAGACGGAATCACCCCTATCGCCTTTGCCACCACCCAGACACAGACAGCCCAACAGGCCATAGTCATGATGGATGGCATCGAAGTGGTCAGCACCAGCAACACCATCAGTGGAGCCATCAGCGGTGTCACACTCAATCTCAATGCCATCAGCGACGTCGAGTCTGCCGGACCACCACCAATATATAAATCATCCCTGATGACAGTTGCACCAGACACCGGGGCTTTAAAGGAAAAATTAACCACTTTTGTGACCAGCTACAACAAGGTCATGGACTGGATATTGTCCGGCTATCCCGAGTTTGGCGCCGCCACCACAACGGACACGACCAGCACCGATCTCCTCGGTTCTGCCCTGCGGGGTGACTCCTCTATCAATAGTGTAAAGCGCGGTCTACAGTCTCTTTTGGGCTCGGTTACTACTACCACGGGCTCACTCAGTACCTTGTCCCAGCTCGGCATAACCACAAACCTGAACGGGACCCTGAGCCAGGACAACACCAAAATGGATGCGGCCCTCCAGAATAACTTTGATGACGTCGGTAAACTGTTAAGCGGTGATGGCACCGTTAACGGGATCATGAAAAATTTCAATTCTTACCTGTTAGATGCTACCAGTAGCTCCACAGGAATCTATGCCAGCAAAAAAGAGAATTATGACATGGCCGTTCGTCGAATCGATAACCAGATCTTCAATATGGAATCACGAATGACTCAGAAAGAAGCATCACTACGGGCAAGATACACAGCAATGGAAGCACTCGTCAGTGGTCTGAATGCCCAAGGAGATTTTCTTACTCAACAAATGGACATGCTCAGCAACTTTTCCAAAGGATAATTAGCCATGAATGCCTATATGAACCAGTACCAGCAGAATCACATCTATACGGCTACCCGTGAACAGATTCTCATCATGCTCTATGATGGCGCAATCCGTTTTACCCGCCAGGCTATGATTGCAGGAGAACAGGGCAACCAGCCGGAGAAACTAGGGCGAATAAGCAAAACCCTGGCCATCATCACCGAATTCTCTAATTCGCTCAACCATGAGATAGGTGGTAAGATTGCGGCGGATTTAGACGGGCTATATCAGTTCATGATTCGCGAGCTGAATGCCGCCCGCAATGACCAAAGCGGTGAAAACCTGAAGACCGTTGAAGGTCTGCTGGTTGACCTCCGTGAAACCTGGTCCCAGGCCATTGACATCAACAACCGGCAACAAGAAGCAGCAACGTCTGGACAGAAATCACATATTCAACCTGAAAATGGATATGTGGCCCTCAACGCTGCGGTATAAAGTATGTTTGATTCCACTAGACAGCAAGCCATGGAAGAGATAAACGCCCTGCTTATGAGTTCAATCGGGCGTTACGAGAACATTCTCACCATGTATGAAACCATCAACAACGATACAGGCGACAAAAGCCCTTCGACATTAGACAGCAGGGGGACAAAAATCCTGCAACTGCAGGAGGAGGCAAACCTTGCCGATCATGATCTTATCGCCATCATTAAAGAGATTGATCCAGCAGCATCCACTCATCTCGCTGCTTATTCATTGATAAAGCAGCGCCAGAATCTTATGCAGCAAATTCTAGTGCATAACCGCTCGCTGCTCTCGTCCATTAATAATATCAAGTCCCTTCTCGCCCATGAGATCAAAGAGATGCAGGGAGGCCGTGCGGCCCTGAAAGGATACCGGCAATCAACTTCCTCGCAGAATGGAGGTATCCTCAACAATTCACACTGATGGTTTTGCCCTCATAATCACCGAGCGCATCCCGACAAAACTCAAGCAATCATTGATGAATGAGAAATCCATCCGCAACACAAAAGTACGATACACCCTTCTACAGACCTCCCAAATCAAAAAAAAGCTACTGAACGAATCGACAATACACAGAAATCTTGATAGTTTTTGACAAGACTGATAGTATAAAAAAAAATTTACTTCTTTTCCATGTACCCTATGGGAAATAGAGACAATCAGCCTTGTCCGATTAAGACATAGAAGCCGGTATAAACTCATCCAATATCCCGAACTTTGAGAGAACGCTCATCGTGACCACACAATCTGATTTCATCAATAATATTCCAGACAGCAAACCGGTCAGGATTTTTTTACCGCTTCAAGACGCGGATAAGCGATATCGGGCACAATGTATCTTTCAAAAGACAACGACCCCCCGTTTCAATCTCCTCTTTGAACCCGGTGCCCTGCCTGTCAGCGCCCTTGACACCAAATCACCCTGTATCATCAGTCTTGACATGGCTGGCCAAAGTGTCTCCATGGAGGCCATGATCGAGCTGGTGGTGAACAATCAGGTGCTCGAGATGATCGTCCAAAAGACCATCAGCCATGAGCAGATGCGAGAATATTTCCGGGTTGATCATACCACACCCATTATTGTCAGTTCCCTGTTGCCTGAAGGGTTTGGAAGTCCGGAGGATCACTGGAAACTTTCCGGGACTACCATTGATATCAGCGGCAGCGGTCTCCTGGCCATTTTCCACGACAGGCCCCCATCCGATAAACTGGCCAGGATCCAACTTCCCCTCCATGACGAGCAAAGCGATTCTATCATCACCTTTCTGGCCCATCCGGTCAGGATCTCGGAGGTCGAAGAAAACAGTTATGTGGTCGCCTATCATTACGACGAGATCAACGATGAAGACAGAGACAGGATCGTCGGCCAGTGCCTGATTACCCAACGTCGTCTGCTTCGTCTCAAAGTACAGGTTAAAGACAAATAAACGAATTTTATATTTTACCCTATTCCCTTATTATCCGATGCCACCTTCTCTCGTTGATCTTATAAAAAGAATCCAGGACAGCCAAGCGGCTGAAATCAATCTGCCGCTTTTAAGCGGTGGTTCCGTGCAACTCAAATGTATTTATAAAGAATCTGAGTCCCCTCATTTTTTTCTGGTTTTCCCCCCAAAACAGCTCCCTGCAGATATTGATACAAACAAGAGTTGCCTCGTAGCCGTGAAAGGCGGAGACAATTCAGTCACCTTCAAGGCTGGAATTGAAACAATCAAAGGGGACCGAATCCTGGAGCTGTTTGCCCAGAAAACCATTGACCCAATCACCCTGCGCAACTCTTACCGTGCCGACCTGCGAACCACCATCTCCGCCAGCTACGAACCCGGCCCCGAGGAAAAAGCCCGTGCCTGGCATCTTGAGGGCGAGACCCTTGATCTTTCCGCAGGCGGAACCCTGACTATTTTCCCTAAAGAATTTCTCAACAGACAACGCATCCTTCTTCATATCAATCTCCCCCATACTGATAAAGAAATCCACTGTATCGCCCACGTCATCCGAATGACGAGATTACGCAAAGAACATTGGCAAATAGCATTACAGTTTGACAATCTTGATCAGAAAGAACGGGATTTCATCGTATCCTGTTGCCTTCAGGAACAACGAAGACAACTTCGAGAAAACGTACAAATTGCGTAATTTCCCGTCCCCATAACAAAGAGATTGTCGTTCACTGGCTCAAGCCATCCCCGTGAGAGAAAAGGCTTATCACATCGCGCCTTCAACCTGGAAGTTAAGATTTTTCCATTTCTTACCGAAAGAAAAGTATGGATCCAATCGCCCCACTCTCACCTTCCACGATTCTCGGTTCATCAACTTCCGGACCAGGTGGACAACAACAAAATCCGCATCACATGCTGGAAGGACAAACCATGCAGGCCCTTGTGGTCAATGGTGCTGGTGAAAATAAATTTGTCCTCGATATAGGTTCAAGCCGTCTCCTGGTCCAGGCTGACTCTGTAACCCTCAGCCCTGGACAAACACTTCAGCTCGAAGTTACCGCCACCACGCCCCAACTTGAACTCAAGATTATCAGCTCTTCCTTGCAGCAATATCTTGGACACTCGCTGAGCTTTATCGGTCAGAATATCGATCTGACCGCCCTTCTCCAGTTGCTTCAACAGCCACCTAATCCAGCAATTGAGACCTTATCAAGCTCAAGCATCCAGATATTGGAAAATTTTATTGCCCTGCAGCAAAGGCCATTAAACAGTACAGAGGGGGGAAACATCTTGCGCCAGATGATTGATTCCCTCGGTCTGCAGATGGAAGCAAAACTGCACACTGGCTTGAAAGGAGAAGGAACCACCACCCTTAAATCGGCACTGCTGGAGATAATGCATCTTTTTGGAGAATCAGAGAAGATCGGAGAGGCAAGCAAAACCCCGCTCTCCACCATTGAGAGCTTCCAGTTAAGCCAACTGCGCCTGGCACAAGAGAACACCATCATCCTCCCCTTACCATTCCCTTTTCTCGATCAGGGCTACCTCCTCATCGACCAGAAGCAGGAACAGGAAACAGAGGATCAACAGAAAAGCAAACAACTTCATTTCTCACTCCATCTGGCCCTGACCGGACTTGGCAATCTCCAGATCGAATTTCTGCAGACCGATGACGGCTTATGGATGCGCTTCAACTGTGATTCTCAAGAAAAGGCCGATTTTGTCAGTCAGTTCAGTGACGATCTCAAGCAACAACTGACTGATGTCCCACTGCAGGGTCTTTCCTTTTCAGGAACGGCAAATGCCCCCGGCACAGATCTGATAAGACTGCTGGTACCAGCTGGACAATCACTCCTGAACACAAAGGTATAACATGGCCGAGCACCAAAAAATGGAAAAGGCCGTTGCCATCATTTACGACGCTGAGAAAAGCAGCGCCCCCAGGGTCGTAGCAAGTGGTAAAGGAGAGATTGCCCGAAAAATTATCGAGACAGCAAGAGAGGCCGGTGTTTACATCCAGGAAGACCCCGATCTCGTTGAACTGCTGGCCAAGGTCCCCTTGGGACAGGAGATCCCAGGCGAGCTCTACCGCACCGTGGCCGAGGTTTTGTCTTTTGTTTACAAGGTAAACGAACAATTCAAAAACAAGATCAAGAGCTGAGAGAGACTACCTTCCCTGCTCATTAAGATCCTTGGCCTCATCTACCAGCATCACCGGAATATCATCACGAATCTCGTACAACAACCGGCATTTTTCACAGACAAGACCATCGGCTGCTTCGGTGAGTCTGACCGGTCCCTTACATTTGGGACAGGCCAGGATATCAAGTAAATCTTTATTGATCATTTATTTTCCCTCTAATCTATCAATCACCAGATCTCCTTCGCCCTATACTGAGGCACCCTTTTTCATAAATGAACCCTATCATAGTTAAAGCCATATTTCATCAGCAGATTGATTTCTTCCAGTATGGATTGTTTTTCTGAGACATGGTACAGTCGCATGATCTTTCCATTCAACAATAAAGGATCAAAAAATATGACAACTAAAATCGGTTTTATCGGCGGCGGCCAGATGGGTGAGGCCCTGATTCGCGGTATTATTCAGTCTGGCTTGTATACAGCAGAAAATATCCTGGTCGCCGAACCGGACAGCGCACGGCGCGATTATCTCAAAGCGACTTATCAGGTTCAGCCCTTTGACAGCGGGGTCCCAATCTGGAATTCTTGCGCCACTATAATCCTGGCGGTAAAACCTCAGGTCATGGGTTCTCTTCTCTCTGACTCTAAAGATCTAATCCACACGGAACACCTGATCATCTCCATTGCCGCCGGCCTCCCCATCTCTTTTTATGAGAGTCATCTCAGCGACCGGCAATACAAAATCGTCCGCGTCATGCCCAATACACCGGCCCTCGTCCTCGAGTCTGCCTCGGCTCTGAGTGGCAATAAGAATGTAACACCTAAAGAAATGGCGCTCGCCAAATCCCTGTTTGACGCGGTGGGTGTAGCTATCATCATGGAAGAACAGTATCTTGACGCAGTCACGGGACTCAGCGGCTCAGGGCCGGCCTATGTCTTCACCTTCATTGAGGGGATGATCGATGCCGGGATAAAAACCGGCCTGGCCCGCCACGTTGCCGAGACCCTGGCTGTTCAGACCGTGCTTGGTTCGGTTAAGCTGATGCAGGAAAGCGGCAAACACCCAGCCGTCCTCCGGGCCATGGTCACCTCTCCGGGAGGCACCACTATTGCCGCCCAGCATGTCATGGAAAAAGCGGGGTTCAAGGGAATCATCATGGATGCCATCGAGGCTGCAACCAATCGTTCCATTGAACTTGGAAAGAAATAAGATGGCGGCCCCTCTTCAGCCCTTTCGCACCGTCTCTGATTTTTCTGTACGCCGGGCGGGCATTATTATCAAAAAAGATCACGAGCCAGCCGGCATCTTTGCCGACATGCTCCACGACTGGCTGAAGGGCAAGGGAATTACGGCCACAATCAACCAGATTGATCCTGATCTTGATATCCTGATTATCCTGGGCGGGGATGGCACTCTGCTCCATGTGGCAGACCAGGCAGCTCGTTACTCTATTCCGGTAATCGGGATCAACTTGGGCAATCTGGGATTTTTGACTGAGCTGACTGAGCAGGAAGCTCTACCGGCCCTGGAAGAGATCATCTCCGGGGCTGTAACCGTTGAAAACAGGATGATGCTCAAGACCCGCATCGTCCGCGAGAATCAATCGACAGCATATCGGTATGCCTTAAACGAGGTGGTGATCAGCAAGGGGACACTGGATCGGGTCCTGCAACTTTCCACCAGGGCAAATGCGGAATATATCACCACCTACAAAGCAGACGGGCTGATTTTCTCGACCCCCACCGGCTCCACCGCCTATAATCTCTCGGCGGGTGGACCGCTGGTCTATCCGGGACTGGCATCAATTCTGGTCACCCCTATCTGCCCCTTCATGCTTAGCAGCAGACCGGTCCTCCTGCCACCTGAGACCAGACTCAGCACCCGCATCGATGATGGCCCTGGTCATTACGCCAATATCATCATCGACGGCCAGTCAGCTTGGGATATGCAGAGCAATGAGATGCTTGAAATCGAGGCAGCTGAACATCCCCTGCTCCTGATTATCTCTCCCCACCGTGACTACTTCTCCATCCTGCGCAATAAACTGCACTGGGGCATCCCTCAGGCACAAAGACAACTATAATCACACGTCCATCCAGGTATATAGTAAAGAAAAGCACCGCCATCCCTGTTCGTGTTTTGATCTATTTATGACCACCCTCCAAACAAGAATCATTAGTAACTCTTGCCTGGTATTAGTGCCTAAAAAAAATGAGAACTATTTTTGACATTCATCCAAATTTAACATAAAATTCAATTGTAGAATAATTTTTTCGGCTTTTTTTATCTTGATGGGTGGATTGTTTTAACTGCATTATTTGCCGCAGAATGAACAATCATAACAATGGAGGGGCCTGATGTCTGCGAATCAAAACAAAACTGTTGATTGGAACGCGCCGGTCTTCAATCGTAAGCACAGTGCCTCTTCGGCTGTGTTTATCCTGGCTTTCTTTCCTGGCTCTTCGAACTTTATTTTACGCGTAATCTCAGACTGCAAAGATGTGTGGAGGAGAATTATGAACCGGAAACTGACGAATAGGCGAGGCGGTACCTGGATAATTTTTCTTTTTGCATTGGCCTTCTGTGCTTTGTTTACTGTAAACGCCAGGGCATTTATCGTCAACGTGGTGGACCCTGCCGGCGCTCCCATTACCGGAGGATTTCGCTGGCTGCTGGAAGAAGACAATACCAATGTCACGGTGCCAGGTGTCCCGGTGCGGGTCAGCATCAGCACCGACATCCACAACAGCCACGCCCCGGTCGTAAACAAGGGGCAAGAAGCAACCAGCAACAGTGCCAGCATTACCACAGATGCCTCCGGCAACCCGCTGAATAAGCGCTATTTCATATCCGTGCTCCCCAATTCCGGGTATTCCATCAGCGGCACGGTGGTGGAGACGCCGAACCCGGCATCCGTCACCGTCACGGTGAATCCCCTGCCCCTGCCTACCGCTCAAATATCTCTTTTTGCCTTTGTCGACCACAACCCCATCAACAATGTCTTTGATGAGCACGACCAGGGGCTTGGGGGCGCCACGATTATCGTATCCGATGCTGCAGGCCAGGTCTCGCAGGATGCCTTCGGCAACCCCCTGGGCACCCAGTATGCGTTTGATCCAGGAACCGGACAGGCAATTGTTGATGTCGACGGCAACCCCACGGTTACCATGATGGGAAACGGTGGCCTCACCACCCTGACCCAGAATCAGTTTGTCGCAGGCGGCGCCGCTAACCCTTACAACCTGCGGGTGGGCGAAGTCCTGATCAAGTACCTCGTTCCCGGCAAGTACGGCGTCCGGGTAGTGCCTCCAGGGTTTGACGATAGCGGCACTGCCATGAAATGGTCGCAGACCTCCACCATCGAAGGAACGCCCACGGTAGATGCCTGGGTCAAGGCGAACGAGCCCAAACTCTTTACCGAAGGGTTTGGCACCGGCTTCAACCACGTCTTTTACGGTTTTTTAAAGGTAAGCCCGGCCACTTCAAGCTTCCAGGGGCAGACCTTCACTACCCTGGAGTGGAATCAAACCCCTCCTGCCACCGCAACCGGCACCATTACCGGAACGCTGAGGATGAACCATTTTTCCCGGCCGCCGACTCTCCAGGGATATTTCCCCGGGATACCCGTCCCTGGCGGCTGGGTCGGCCTCAATGATCCGCTGGTTCAGCCTGGAGACACGGCAATAGCCGTAGCAGGAAAGTATGCAGCGGCCTGTAATGAAGACGGCTCTTTTGTCATTAATAATGTGCCTCCCGGCACCTACCAACTGGTTACCTGGGACACCAATCTGGATAGCCTTTTCGGCTTCCACACCGTCACTGTCCCACCGGGTACTGCCGGGACAGGCGATACCGTTACTTTAGGCAATGTCCTGACCTTCCGCTGGTTCGGCACTCTGGAAAGCTATGTATTTTTCGACGCGGATGAGGACGGCTTCCGTGACCCCGGGGAGCCCGGCATCCCGGAGCAGAACGTCAACCTCAGGTTCCGGGACGGTACCATCTATCAGGCGTTTCCCACCGATAGAGACGGCTTCGTGCCCTTTGACGAGGTCTTTCCCTTCTTCAAATGGCTGGTGGTAGAGGTAGACTTTGCCCGGTTCAAGGCCACGGGCATGACCACGGCGGTCGATCACGGCGGTCCCATCCCTGGCCCGAACTGGCCCGCAAACGGCAACAAGAATCCTCAGCCTCAAAATCCTGCCGACCCGTTCAACACCTACGGAACGCTTGATTACCGCTCTGAGACCGGTCCGGTTCTCACCCAGGCCATGCATCTTTTCCTGGGCCAGACCAACCTGATCGAATGGGGGAAGAGCAGTTACAAAGTTGGGGAAAACGGCGGTATTAGCGGCATCGTCTTTTATGCCGTGACCCGTGCCGAAAACGATCCGCGCTACGCGGCAGCCGAGACCTGGGAGCCCGGCATTCCCCGGGTACAGGTGAATCTGTATCAAGACATGCTTGTCAACGCCACCGGTCTTCCCGGCAGCGACGGGATCGTTGACGACCTCAACGGTGACGCAGCTGCAACCCTGGCTGACGCGGACAACTATCCGTTCCAGTGGGCACCGATGTATGCAGCAGATCCTGGTTTCACAGGGATTCCCGGACCGGAGGACGTTGATGACGGCTTCACTGGCGTCGATTTAGCATCGGGCAATGGCGTGTTCAATTTCGGCGATGCCGTCCAGATCGCCACCACGGACAGCTGGGACGACAGCAAACCCAGCGACTGCATCCAGGACCTGCCGATCCTGCCCGGCCTCGGTGCCATCAACGAGTGTGCCGACAGCTTCGGCACCTGGAACCAGGTCCGGCCCGGTATCTTTGACGGCGGTTACGCCTTTGACTCCTACTATCCCGGCGGCATTGCTTCGGGAAGCACGGAAACAGCCGGTCTGCCGACCGGGAACTACATTGTTGAGTCAGTTCCGCCTCCGGGGTATGAACTGCTTAAAGAGGAAGACAAAAACGTAGACTTCGGAGATACCTACATCCCGAGTCCGCTGCTCCTGCCGCCGGTCTGCGTCGGCGACCTGCACCCCGTGCCCGCCTTCATGTCGTTTGACGGTGTCACCCCGGCTCCTTTTGCCGGAGAGCTCAGGCCTTATTGCGACCGGAAGCAGGTCAATCTGGGCACCGGACAGAATGCCGCGGCTGATTTCTTCCTGTTAACCCAGGTGCCCAAGGCGGCGCGGGCTGTCGGCTTTGTCAACAACGACCTCGGCGCCGAGTTCAATCAGGCCAGCCCCATCTACGGCGAAAAACTGGCTGCGGCCTGGATTCCAATATCCTTCAGAGATTGGCAGGGAAAAGAGCTGGTACGGGTTTACGCCGATGAGTTCGGCGGCTATAATGCGCTGCTCCCGTCGACCTATACGGTCAATGTACCATCGCCCACCGGGGTGTCGCCAAACATGATCACCCTGGTCTTGAACGACCCCTACATGGCAGACAGCGTGACCCCGGATCCCTTTCACGACCCGGATTACGCGGTTACCCCTTGGACCTTTCATTACATGCCTGGTGCCACCAGCTATCTGGATACTCCTATTGTGCCGGTTACAGCCTTTGCTGCAAGCGACGTACGGCTTGACACCGGCCCTGCCAACGGCACCCCGGTAATCCACGCGGTCACCACCGACAGCCAGGCGGGTCCCCTTGTCTGCACCAATGCGCCTGGAACTCAAACGGTAACCATTAATGCGCCTCCCGGCGGATCCATCACGATCCGCAACCCGGAATACCCGGCACTCAGCAGCCTGCCAACCATCACCAGAGATGTAGGCTTCGAGGCCGCCCAAGGCAATGGTTCGGTCACCCTTGACGGCGTTGAACTCACCGTGGACTCCTGGAACAATACGGCGATCCAGTTAACCTTGCCTGGCGTCAGCGCCACTGGTCGGCTCATGGTGACCAGGGACAACGGCCTTGTTTCGGAGGTCGGCGTGACTCTGAACATTTTGGACTGCTCCGGCCTGACTGTTCACACAGTCGCGGCACTCGGTTCCATCCAGACTGCCGTCGATGCGGCCACAGCCGGCGACATCATCCTGGTTGGCACAGGCGTATTCAATGAAAACGTCATCATGGACAAGCCCGTACGGTTGCAGGGAAGCGGCACCGGTTCGGTTATCAACGCCAATCCCATTCCCCTTGACCGTCTTGACCTCTGGCATGCCCGCGTAGATGCCCTGGGTGCCCAGGCATTTATCGCCTTTCTCCTCAAGAATCCTTTCTCCGCGGGTGAAACTCCCGGCATCTTCGTGGTAGGAGAAACTGTATTTCCCGATGGAAATCTGCAAAATCCGGGCGGGGGTACGCTGACCCTCAATCCGGGAAATCTCTTCTCCGTGCCCGGCCAGGCTGCTATTGACGGGTTCACTCTCCTCGGGTCCAAGGCCGGCGGCGGTATCTTCGCCGTCAGCGGCGCCTATGGACTGGAGATCAGTAACAACAACATCACCAACAACCAGGGCAACTTCGCCGGCGGTATAGCCATAGGGACTCCGGATTCCGGTTTCCCCGCTGATTTAACCGGCAGAAGCATTAACGAAGGAATTGTCATCCGTCACAACAAGATTCACAGAAACGGCGGTATTCAGGGCGGCGGCGGCATCGCCATCAATGAAGGCTCCGAAGGCTACCTGATTGATGAAAACATCATCATCGGCAACTTCGGCCGCTATAACGGCGGCGGCATCCAGCACCGTGGCCTGAGCCTGGGTGACAATGTCATCCACGGAAACCGTATCCTCTTCAACGAAATCTTTTTTGGCGCCCTGTTGGCGCTGGCCGGTGACGGCGCCGGGGTCTTCATCGGCGGCGACACCGTCGGAGGAACGGGATCAGGATCGGTGACCATTGACGGCAACCTGATCCAGGGCAACATGACCGGTTCCGGCAACGGCGGCGGCATCCGTGGCTTTGCCGTCAACGGTGAGGATGTGCGGCTTTCACCCGGTGATGATGCAACTTGGTACCGGCTGGACATCTTCAACAATATGATCGTTAACAACGTGGCCGGCAATTCCGGGGCGGGAATTTCTCTCCAGGATGTCGCCCGTGCCAACATTGTCAACAACACCATTGCCCGCAATGACAGCACCGCCACCAGCGCCTTGACCTTCCAGGCGGGACAGGCGAATTCCACTCCGCAACCGGCGGGAATCGCTGCCGGGCTGCACAGTACCATCTTGCAGGGCCTGTTCACAATTCCAGGTGAGCCAACCTATTCCGATCCCCTGCTGGTAAATGACATCATCTGGCAGAATCGTTCGTTCTTCAATGATGCCTCGCTGAACGGAGGAGCAGGCGGCCTGGCGATAAATCCCGCCGGGCAGTACTGGGATATTCACGTCGTGGGAGCGGTCTCCAGCACAGACCCCCATCTGGATCCGAACTTCTGCATCCTCACGAGCCTGACCGATCCCGCTACCGGATTCACCTACAATGGGACGAACAGCACCACCGCTCCCGGCTTTATTGGCGCCTATTTTAATGTACTCGAGTCGACCACCGTGGTGGATGAAGGCGGCAATGCCATCAACCTCCGTTTTACCCCCCTTACCATCTTAGGCAGCAATTATCACATTGCGACTGGCCAGCCGGGTTCGATCGTACCTTTGACTACCTTCTCCCCTAGACTCGATGTTGATTTTGACGGTGAACCCCGGCCCTTTGGTCCGGAGCCGGATATCGGGGCGGACGAAGTACAAGCAGTACCAGCAGCAGCGGCTGCGGCGCCAGCCCTGTTAAGCTGGAACAGTGTCACAAAGGTAAAACCCTCCCAAGTCACGGATATCGGTTCTGTAACCCCCGGCATCCTGACTGGCGCAAAGCAGCAAATATCGGCATCCGCACCGGCTGGGATAATTACCGGTCTAACGGGGACCGTGATTGAAACGGTTAAGGAAACTCTGTCCGGGATTGTGGAGAAGATCGTTCCCGGTCGAAGCAATTCCGCCGCTGGTCCCGGTAGTGATATATCTGGAAGTACAACCGTTTCTCCCCTGACCGGGAATGTTACCGGCCTTGCCAAGGGAACGGAGGTCTCAATTATAGACAACCAACTCCTGACCAAGGGCACGATTGCCAACGGTGAAGATATAAATCAGGCTAACAGCTCGTCAGTACCGCGTCCCCAAGAGGAAGTAGCGGGCCTGGCCTTCTCCAGTCCGGTACAAGGGAAAGCATCTCTGTCCGGCAACGGAGCGGACCATGCCTTGTCCACCGTTCAATCGAATCAGTCCGGAACACCCCTTGACAACACCCAGAAGCAGGGTGAGTTGAAGAGCACCGTAAACAGGTATGTATTTGTCGGGCTGAGCCTGTGCGGCCTGGCTTTAATTCTCGTCATAGCTCTTTTGCCTAAGACGAAAACAAAGCGGGAACAGTAAAAAAGGGGTGATATATGAATAGCATACTCAAATATTCAATCATGGCCGTATCTGTGGGCAGCTTCCTGTCCATGATGTCGGTGTTTCCGGCAAACGCTGGAGTTTCCGTGCAATGTCCAGGCGATACAGATGGATCCGCAACGTGGACGGGTTCAGAAGTTCAGCCCCCCAACACCAAGTGCATGCATCTTGGCGCAGGGGATGGTTTCATCACCATGGCCGATGGCTTGTCCCAGTATATTTTCGGTTTTTCAAACCTGACCGGCCTGGTAACCAGGCCGGTGTTTCCGGCCCCTGCCGATGACGTCATGATGGCAGGCATGCTGGGGGCAAGCTTTCCGGCACCTCCTATCGTACTCGATGAAGGTGACGAATTCTATCTGACCCTTACCAATGTAGGCATGGCGGTCCGTCCCGATCTCTTTGATCCGCACACCGTTCATTACCACGGCTTTCCCCAGGCTGCGCCTATTTTTGACGGCGTCCCGGACTCCTCGATTTCGATCAACATGGGTTCCAGCCTGACCTATTATTACAAGATTAATGATCCGGGAACGTACATGTATCATTGTCATGTCGAAGCCGCCGAACACATGCAGATGGGCATGGTGGGCAATCTCTATGTGCGGCCAGCCCAGGACGGAACCACCAAAATTTACGGCGGTAAGACTTATACCCGGTTTGCCTACAATGACGGTGACGGTTCAACCGGCTACGACGTGGATTACCCGATCCAGATCGGATCCTTTGATTCCGCCTTTCACAATGCAAGTGAAGCAGTACAGCCCCTGCCCTTCGCCCTGATGGTGGATAACTACCCCATGCTCAATGGCAGAGGGTATCCGGATACAGTTAACCCCGCGTCGCTTCCGGCACCCGCAGAAAACGGCGGCAAGGTTTCCCAGAAGGAGAGTTCCCTGGTCACTGCCGATCGGGGGCAACGGGTACTGCTGCGCATTTCCAACCTGAATGTTACCCGGTTTTATACTTTGGGATCCATGGGCATATCGATGAATGTGATTGGCAAGGATGCGAAGCTGTTGCGGGGTCCAGATGGTAAGAACCTCTATTACAAGACAAACTCAGTCACGCTCGGAGGAGGTCAGTCTGTTGATGCTATCATTGATATCCCTGCAGATGCGATTTCTGGGAGGAGATACTTCCTCTATACGACCAATCTGAACTATCTGAGCAACGACACAGAACCGTTCGGCGGGATGATGACTGAAATCAGAGTCAACTGAAAAAGGGAGAGCAAAATGCATATGAGAGTTATCAAAACGGCGTTCCAGGTTACCGTTCTTTTTGCCGCCTTCCTACTCCTGTTGACAGTCAATGCAGGGGCGATGATTAACGGCATAACTGGAACCACCTTTAACCTGACAGCAAAAACAGGCCATATTTCAACTCCTGACGGCGGCAGCTATCTCATTTGGGGATATGCCAACGGTACCGGTCTGGCCCAGTATCCGGGTCCGACATTAATTGTAAATCAAGGTGCTCTGGTACGGGTAAAACTGACCAACAATCTAACCGTGGCTGGGGGTGGGACGCCTCCCAACGTTTCCATAGTTTTCCCCGGTCAGCAGGTCACAATTGCCTCTGCAGACCCGGGTGTTCCCGGAATTTTGACCAAAGAAGCAGCATCGGGCAAAACAGTGACCTATCAATTTACAGCCACTAATCCCGGCACCTATACCTATTACAGCGGGACCGATTCCGCACTCCAGATCGAAATGGGATTTATGGGAACAATTATCGTCCGGCCCACTAAAGGAGCCAATTTCGCGTATAACCATCAGGACGCCAAGTTTGATAGGGAGACCCTTTTCCTGCTCACCGAAATGGATCCAAGAATTCACCAGGCAGTTGAAAATTTCGGACCGGCAGGGGTGGTTGGCACTGATTATCTTGCAAACTATTTTCCTGTGCTCTGGTTCATCAACGGCCGTGCCGCTCCAGACACCATGGCTGAACCCATGGCTCCGTGGTTGCCGTACCAGCCGTATAACTGCATGCCCATGATGCATCCGGGGGAAAAACTGCTGATGAGAGTTGTCGGCGGCGGACGCGATCTCCATCCTTTTCATCATCATGGAAGCCACGCACGCGTCATCGCCCGCGATGGACAACTCCTCGCAAGTGCCCCGAATACAGGGCCTGATCTAAGCACCGAGGTGTTCACCATTCAGTCACAACCCGGCAGCACCATTGACGCAATCTTCGAATGGACCGGCAAGGGACTTGGCTGGGATATTTACGGAACAGCTGCGGACGGTCCCGAATTTATCCATACCTGCAACGACACCATTGTTGTTGATGGCTTTGATGACGCGACTCACGAATACTGTGCGGACCATGACAAGCCCTTTCCGGTCACGCTGCCTACAAACCAGGAACTGGCTTTCGGTGGATTTTATAGCGGCAGTCCGTTCCTCGGGTCACTCAATTCCCTCCCGCCTGGTCAAGGAGGACTTAATCCCAATGGGGGATATACCTACATGTGGCACTCGCACACCGAAAAAGAGATGGTCAATTATGATATTTTTCCCGGCGGCATGATGACAATGTTGCTTATCGAAGCACCGGGTGTCCCGATAAATTAACGGAGCAAGAGGAGAATTATGAACAGGACAAGTTTGTTAAAGTGCCTGAGGATTCCGGTTTTACTCCTGGTTGCGTTTTTCTCCGTAGCCTCATCTTCCTCCGCCTTGAATCTGGCTGCTGTGGAAGGCCGGTGGACTCCTCCGGATTCGGCGGTACCAATCACAATGTGGGGATTCATTCCCGACCCGGGATCATGCCCTGGTGCACCTGTTGCATGGAATGTCGGCCCCCTGCAGACCGGAACCTCCGGCGCCAACCTGACCATAAACCTGCGCAATTGCCTCAGTGAGCCGGTTTCCATCGTTATTCCGGGCCAGAATACAATCCTGACCCCCCAGACAATTACGGATGGTCAAGGAAGGGTAAGGGTGAGGGCTTTCACCAACGAGGCAGCCCCGGGAGGCACGGCCAGCTATACCTGGAATAACATCAAAGCCGGGACCTTTCTCTATCAGAGCGGGAGCAACCCCGCCAAACAGGTCCATATGGGGTTATACGGCTCCCTGGTGGTGGGAAAATATTCCGAGGCCACCAAAGACGTCCTGCTCCTTTTCAGTGAAATTGATCCGGCTCTGCACGGAACGCCGGCATCCGCAACTCCCCTCAATTATAAACCCAAGTACTTCCTGATAAACGGCAAGGCATATTCCTCCGGTCAACCGATACCGGTTGTGAATGGAAACACTCAGGTCAACAAAAATTTACTTATCCGGTTTGCTAATGCCGGGCTCATGTCCCATACCCCGGTGCTGCAGGGCCCACACATGACGATTATCGCCGAAGACGGCAATCGCTATCCGTATGCACGGAAGCAATATTCCGTTCTGCTGGCGGCAGGCAAAACACTTGACGCAATCTGGCGTCCGGTTAAATCCGGAACCTATGCTCTGTATGACCGCAGTCTGTCCCTGTCCAGCAATGGTGCTCCGGGTGGTGGAATGCTGGTGTATCTCGACATCAAGCCATTTCCGTGGGTATTGTTCACAGCGCCTATCACCAGTGGTGGGGCTATTAGATGAACGGTCATATGATAGCTGGGGAAGGGTTCAATGGCTGGACAAAATAACACCAGACAATTTTTCTCATCAACGCGGATTCTTTCAGGATTGGTAGTGTGGGGGTTGTTCTTTCTCATGACGGCCTGTGTCGCAGTTGATTCAGGCACAAGGAGCGTTAATAAAGGAATAAATGAACAATGGGGTATTGAAATCACCAGCCTGCGTATGTCTGCGGGGGGGCATATGATTGATTTCCGCTACCGCGTGCTGGATGCCGAAAAAGCCAAACCACTGTTTACACGTGCAAACAAACCGTATCTGATCGATGAAGCCAGCCAAAAAGTCCTTTCCGTCCCCACAACGGCAAAGATCGGGCCGCTGCGGACAACGGGTGACAGCAAGGAAGGACGCATATACTGGATGTTTTTTGCCAATGGTAATGGATTGGTCAAGGCCGGCAGCAAAGTGACGGTGGTTATAGGCGATTTCCGAGCGGAAAATCTGGTTGTCCAGTAGTTTTGCGCGCATCGTTCATCCTTTCATAGAAAGCACATCTTTTCCGTGCTCTGTATTGCATTATCCGGCTGATGATGAATGATTTCCTGCACTGCTCCTGGAAAACGTGATAGTACAGGATGATAAAAAAATGGATAATCACTGCAGGCTTGGTTGTTATTGCCGCTGCCGTATCGACCTCACACGGAGGCACCATTTCGCCTGACCTCCTGCTCCGACTCGCGAGCTTCAATCCTGATGAGGAAATTTCGGTCATTGTCACCCTGACCGATCAGCAGGATCTCCAACAGTTTACGGGCAGGGATAAAAAGTTTCGCAGGTCGAAAATCGCCAGTGCCCTGCGCGACAAGGCTGATAAAACCCAGAAGCCCCTGCGGGAATTTTTACGGAAAAAGAAGGTACGAAAAATCACTCCGTTCTGGATATTTAACGGGATAGCGGTAACCCTCCGGGCGGATCAGGTGAGCGAACTTGCAGGGCGGCCGGAAGTCAGCAGTCTTCGCCTCGACGGTATCCTGACTCTTCCGCCACCCTCTCCGGCCACTGCCGGAGAACCCGAATGGAATCTCAACGCCATCCATGCCCCCGCCCTCTGGACCCTTGGCTATACTGGCACCGGGGTTGTCGTTGCCAGCATGGATACCGGAGTCGATTATCTTCACCCGGATATCGGGCCAAAATGGCGCGGCGGTGCAAACAGCTGGTACGACCCGAACGGTGAACATGCCGTCCCCTATGACCGCGACGGGCATGGAACTGGGGTTATGGGGGTCATGGTCGGGGGAGACGCAGGCGGAACCTCGATCGGTGTAGCGCCCGGTGCCGTCTGGATTGCGGCAAAGATCTATAATGATGCCGGTACCACTTCGGAAAGTATTATCCACCTGGGATTCCAATGGCTGCTTGATCCGGACGGGAACCCTGAGACCGATGATCTGCCGGATGTGGTGAATCTATCATGGGGTATGGAAGACCGTGTCGATAAGTGTGATCTCATTGATCTCGTGTATCAGCCGGACATCCAGGTCTTGAAATCCGCGGAAGTAGCGGTGGTCGTTTCGGCCGGCAATTCCGGCCCGGCACCTGCAACGAGCATAAGCCCGGCTAACTATCCGGAAAGCTTTGCCGTGGGGAGCGTTGATGAAACACTTCAAGTTGCCTTTTCCAGCAGCCGCGGTCCCTCCGCCTGTGATGGCTCTCTATTTCCCGAAATCGTCGCGCCTGGGGTCAATATCCGGCTGGCAGATCAGACTTTTGGCGGAACCATTCTTAATTCATACGTTTATCTCTCCGGCACCTCCTTCGCCGCACCCCATGTTGCCGGAGCCATGGCGTTGCTGCTCAGCGTAAACCCGCAGCTTACCGTTGCTGAACTCGAAGCTGCGCTTATACAGTCCGCTGTCGACAGGGGAGATCCAGGAGCAGACAATGCCTATGGCTACGGACTGCTCGATGTCGCGGCTGCGTCTCATCTGTTCACTCCCTTCCCGTGGAGTTTATTTGTGCCTGCTATTACAGGCCGGCATAAGCAATAATTGATTTTAGAATTGCAGAGGCAGTTACGGATGGCTGGTTGATCTGGACAAAACGGGATCAGGAATTTACTGTGAGAAGAAATCCTTTTGCGACAGGTTTTCCGTTTTGCACGACAGCCTGATTGAGGAGAAAACAAAGCCTGTTTTATTGATTCACTGGATGTGAGGAATTATGAAAACAACACACTTTTTTTTGCACATATTCTTTCAAAAATTCATTCTGTTGCTGACGGTTCTCATCGGAGCTACCCTGCTCCTCTCTCCTTCCACAGTTCATGCCGCAGACGGTGATTTTGTCTGGGCAAAAGGGATGGGGGGGGATGGAAATGATGGGGGAAACGACATCTTTGTGGATGCTGCCGGCAACGTCTACACCACCGGTTACTTTCAGAACACCGTCGACTTTGACCCGAGTGTAGCAGGGATATTCAACCTGACCAGCGCCGGGAGCAGTGATATCTTCGTCACCAAGCTGAACAGCAGCGGCAACCTTGTCTGGGCCAAACGCATCGGCGGGGGCTCTTCTGATGAAGGATGGGGGATCGTTGCGGATTCTGCGGGCAACGTCTACATCACCGGCTACTTCGTAGGCAATAATGTCGACTTTGACCCGAGTACAACAGGGACGTTCAACCTGACCAACAATGGCAGCTCCGACATCTTCATCAGTAAGCTGGACAGCAGCGGCAACTTTGTCGGGGCCTGGGCCATGGGCGGCAATGCGGCAGATTATGGCTATGGCATCTTCGTGGATTCCACCGGCAATATCTACACCACCGGCTATTTTGAAAACACGGCTGATTTTGACCCGGGAGCAGGGACGTTCTACCTGGACAGCGCCACTGTGGGTGTTCAGGACATCTTCATCAGCAAGCTGGACAGCAGCGGCAACTTTGTCTGGGCCAAAGGTATTGGCGGGACAGGAGCCGATGTCGGGCTGGGTATATCCCTCCTTTCTACCGGCAACGTCTATATCACCGGCTGGTTCCAGGGTACGGTCGACTTTGACCCGGGTATAGGAGCTACCAACCTGATCAGCAGCAATGGCAGCCCTGACATCTTTGTCAGCAAGCTTAACAGTAACGGCGACTTTGTCTGGGCCAGAGCCATGGGAGGCACATCCTTGGATCAAGGAGAAGCTGTCTCAGTCGATTCATTAGGAAACGTTTATACCACCGGCTTTTTCAACGGTATAGCCGACTTTGACCCGGGAGCAGGGACGACGTTCAACCTGACCAGCACAGGGGGAGCTTCCGATATCTTTATCAGCAAACTGGACAGTGGCGGCAACTTTGTCTGGGCCAGGGCTATGGGCGGGCCTTATTCAGGCGATGTCGGATACGGCATCGCCATAGATGCCTCCGGTAACGTCTACACCACTGGCGGGTTCAGTGACACTGTCGACTTTGACCCGGGAGCAGGAACATTCAACCTGACCAGCGCCGGGGTTGAGGATATCTTTATCAGCAAGCTGAACAGTAGCGGCAGCTTTGTCTGGGCCAAGGCCATGGGCGGGCCTTCAACCGATTATGGATACGACATCGCCGTTTCTCCCACTGGCGCCGTCCATACCACCGGCTACTTTCAGGGCACTGCCGACTTTGATCCCGGCCCCGGGACGTTCAACCTTGACAGCGCCGGTTTTCAGGATATCTTTATCAGCAAGCTGGCCGGGCCTGATCCCGCCATCGATACCGCCTTTCCCTGGGCGATGTTCCTGCCGGCTATCATAGGAAAAGCCCGGACGCAACCCTAAGAATCATAAAAAAGCCAGGAGGGGAATTGTGCCAGTTTTTTTGGGGGTGATCGATGCATACAGAGGCTATCGTCCCTTCTTGATCCCGTACTTTTTCATCTTGTACTGGAGCAGACTTTTGGTGATCCCCAATTTCTCTGCCGCTCGTGCCTGGACAAAGCCAGAGGCATCCAAGGCCCGGTTTAACATCTTTTCCTCCACCGCATAGAGAACCTCATTGAGCTCCACCGTATCCGGGATCAACTGAGCAAGATCCATGGCATGCGTCCAGGCGGCCTGCGGGCTTCTGGCCGTTGATTCCGGCTGCACGTCTTCTGCCTCAATCTTGTTGTTATTACAAAGGATTGCCGCCCGTTCAATGGTGTTTTCCAGCTCACGCACATTCCCCTCCCAAGGCAGGGTTACCAGAAGACGTAAGGCATCAGGACTGATGGAAAGTCCGGGCTTGGCCAGACGTTCAGAAACCGTCCTGATAAAATATTCAACCAGGATCGGGATATCATCCATCCGCTCCCGCAAGGGCGGCAACAGGACATGGATCACATTGAGTCGATAATAAAGATCCTCACGAAAACGGCCCTGATCCACCTCTTCCTTGAGATCTTTATTGGTGGCGCTGATTATCCGGACATCAACGGATAACGTCTTACTCCCACCAACCCGCTCAAAACTCTTTTCCTGCAAAGACCGGAGCAATTTGGACTGCAAGGACAACGGGATCTCACCGATCTCATCGAGAAACAGAGTCCCGCCGTCTGCCAGTTCAAAACGGCCCTTGCGCATGGCCACGGCCCCGGTAAAGGCCCCCTTTTCATGGCCGAAGAGTTCGCTCTCCAGCAGGTTTTCAGCCAGGGCCGCACAGTTTACGGTAATGAAGGCCTTATCTTGACGGGGACTATTCACATGGATAGCCTTGGCCACCAGTTCCTTGCCTGTTCCACTCTCACCGGTAATAAGCACCGACGATGGGGTCGGCGCCACTTTTTCAATCAGCTCATAGACCTGAACCATGCGCGCATTTTTTCCGACCATACCGGCAAAACCGGTACGCGTCAGGATCTCCTTGCGCAATCGGATGTTTTCCCTAATCAGTGAATAGTGCTGAACCGCCTTATTAATGGTGATAATCAGCTCATCATTGGAAAAGGGTTTGGCCAGATAATTGAATGCCCCTGCCTGCATGGCAGCCACGGCCTTATCCACCTGAGCAAAAGCGGTGATCATCACCACCGGCAGGTCACCATTGATCTTTTTAATGGCCTGAAGAAGCTGAAGACCATCCATGCCCGGCATCTGCATATCGGTAATCACCATATCCAGATCCACGTTCTGAACAATTGTCAGGCCCTCGGCACCTCCCGGGGCGGTAAAGATCTCAAAGCCCTCATCGCGCAGCAGCTCAGAAAGGATCACCAGATAGTTCGGTTCATCATCAACAATCAGTATGGAATACATGATCAGCAGTTCCTGTCATAGGTATGTTTTAATCTTGATGGCGTCGCAAAAAGTCGCCAACTACAGCGTTGCCGCACATTGTCTCGTCACTGCGGCGTACTTACGTACGCCTCATTCCTCGAAATGTGCGCGCCTTGCATTTGACGATTTTTACTTAGCCATCCCCAAAAATGACTTTTTACGAGACTGTCAGTCTTCGCCTGAAATTATGGACGCAGGCGCAATCTCTCTTTCATCTTCGCAAGGAGCTCCGGTGGAACAAAAATATTTTTCCCACCCGCCAGACTGGTACCGGGTCGCACCTCACCATGATAGTCACTGCCGCCGGTGAGCACGAGATCATGTTCAACGGCGAGCGCTCGCAACTTCTTCTTCACTTTATTCGAATGCGTTGGATAGTACAACTCAATGCCATCCAGACCTGCCCCGACAAGGTCAACAAGGACCGCAGGTAAACGGATGACTTCCGGATCATTTTGCGTCGGATGGGCAAGGACTGCAATCCCTCCAGCCTGACGGATTAAGGCTACCGCTTCCGCCGCATTGTAGGCAAAGCGCGACACATAGGCAGCCTCCCCTTTTTTCAAAAACTGGTCAAAAGCCTGACTCATGGTCCGGACCACCCCGCGTTGCACCAGAATCCTGGCGATATGGGGCCTACCGGTCTGCCCCTGCTCAGACACACACTGCAATTCTTCAGCCGTTACCGGAATGCCTAAGGCTTTGAGTTTTTCCAGAATCTTTTCATTGCGCTCAGCCCTTGCCCCCTGCAAGCGCTCCAAAGCTGCGGCAAGCGGACTATTGCTGGGATCGGCCCAGTATCCCAGGATATGATATTCAACATGATCATACAACACACTGATCTCAATACCTGGAACAATCTCCACTCCCATCCTTTCTCCCGCCAGAATGGCCTCTTCCGTTCCCGCCATAGTATCATGATCCGTCAGGGCCAGGGCAGATATTTTTTTATCTCTGGCCAGGGCCACAAGCTCGGTTGGGGTCATGGTGCCATCTGAAAAATTTGAATGGGTATGCAGATCTATAGACATATCATGAAAAAAGACAAAGGGAAGAGAGGTTATGTACCGTTCAGGTATCGTTGGACATCACAATAAATATTACTAATCACTATACGCATTCACTGAAGATCAGGCAAGAAAGATACCATTCAGCCAGGAGGCCAGTGTCCTTTTTCCTTTACTTTTCTCAATCTTATCCGATACAGTTCTGTCACTGTACAATCATTTTATCGGAGAATTGGCCATGCGCCCTATCGTTTTCACTACTTTTATCTGTTTTTTCATCCTCTGCACCAACGGATGCAGCCGTATCCCGCAACCAGTCACCTATGACTTCAGCGAACAGCAGAAGATGCAGGCAGCCCACCATTGGGATGTCCTGGCTAATGACGTGGCCAATCAGATCAACAAGGCCCTGCTTAGTCACGAATATGTCAGTACCCCTGTTGTGGTCAGAGCGACCTGCGGCACAGAAAACTCACCTTGCAAGCCCGGTGAAACGACGCAATTCAATGAAGGTTTTCGTGACCTCCTGATCACCCAACTTGTTCATTTTGGCGTCCCCACCAACGCAACCGAAGACAAAGATGCCATTGTTGTTAATTACAAGGTACAGGTCGTCTATCATCGCGACAAGCGTTCTGCGGCCCGCCCCCCCGGAGTTCTTACCGCCCTGAGCACTGCAGTTACTGTACTGCGCTGGGCCACTTGGGATGTTCAGGCGGTTGCCACGGCCGGATTTCTGGATGTGACCAACTCCGCCACTGATGATGCTGGTCAGTATGAAATAATCATTACCACCTCTATGATTACCGGTAACAAATACCTGTTCAGAACCTCGGATATCTATTACATTAACGATTCAGACTTCTGGCATTATCAAGATAATACCCAGACCAGAGAAATCCAGATCAGCAACCACTGATCATTCTATCCTGAGCCAATACGCCATGAGCAACCAACCAGCCCTCATGTTTCTTCGTATAATTCTAACCCTCGCCCTGTCTCTCTCGCTGGCCGCATGTTCCTCGTTTAACTGCACCAGACTTGAAAAACAACTCGGTGCCGAGGAAAACCTGATTAACCTTGCCGCCCGGATTACCGACGACCTGACCCAGAAAGCCTTTCCGCCACTGATGCCAAGGCAGCCGGATCTGCCCGTTCTAAGCACTACCTTTGTCAACAATAACGACTTGAAGGAAACATCACGATTCGGCAGGATCCTCCAGGAGCACATTACTTCACGTCTGGTGCAGCTTGGTTACGCCACAAAAGAGCTCAAACTTCGTGACACCCTGCTCATGCGAGAGCGATCAGGTGAGACCATGCTTTCCCGCAATGTCGAGGAAATCAACGACAAACAATCCCTTTCGGCTCAAGCTGTTCTGGTGGGAACGTATTCTTATACCGACCGCATCATGTACATCTCTGCCCGGCTTATTAATCCAAAAGACAGAAATATCATCTCTTCTTATGACTACCGCCTCTGCATGGATGACAATATTCTGGCCATGTTCGGACTCAAGCGACAATCAATAGGACTGGACGATGAAGTCGACCCTCCACGGGATTCTTTGATCAATTCCCTCTTTTATTAACCCCCCCCGCCTCGTTTTCCCCTCGGGCTGCCTTTTATTCCGGCCCACACCTGAAAAATATCTGCCCATACCAACTCTTTTTTCTGGACTTTCTCTCCATTTCCTGATTTATATTCTCTACATAGAGATATAATCTTGTGATGGTTGTCCCCTGCCGTCACTTTCAAACTCAAGCTGAATACTACCATTCTTGTCGCTATGCTTCCTGTAACGCCAATTCTTCATTTTCTTGCTATCTGCCTGTTATCCCTCTTCATTACCGGATATGCGCATGCAGAAGTCAACATACCCCGCAGCGAGATCTCAAGGACTGCCTACCAGCGTCTGGCACCACAACTGGAACTTGAGATGCAGAATAAAAATCTGCATCTGGGCCAGCCAATCTTCATGCGTATTTTTAAAGAAGAAAATGAACTGGAGATATGGGTAAAAAAAAATCTCGCCTACGAACTGTTTAAGACATACAAGATCTGCAAGTATTCGGGAAAACTTGGCCCCAAGTTACAAGAAGGCGACGAACAAAGTCCTGAAGGGTTCTACACCGTCAGCGTCACCGCCCTCAACCCTTGGAGTGACTTTCATCTTTCCTTTAATCTTGGCTACCCAAACGAATTCGACAGGCTCCACAAACGCACGGGCGGCGCCCTGATGGTTCATGGCAAATGCGCCTCAGTGGGCTGCTTTGCCATGAACGATTTCCGAATCGAAGAGATTTACACCATTGTTGATGCATCCTTGAGCGCCGGACAGGAACAGTTTTCCGTCCATATCTTTCCCTTTCGCATGACCTGGGACAAGATGGCCCAGAACGCCACATCTCCATGGATCCCCTTCTGGGAAAACCTGAAACAAGGTTATGACTTTTTCCAGGGACATCGGGCTCCGCCCCAGGTCACAGTGGAAGGACAACAATACGCCTTTCACACCTCCCGTCCCCTCCTCTTTGGCAGCGATCTGACAACGGGACAAGCCGTGCAGATTGCGCAGGTGAAACCACAACCGGATGAAAAGAGAATGGCCGCTGTCAATCTCAAACCAGTAACAAAGAAAAAATACATTACGGTCAAGAAGAGAAAATCAGCCGATGATAAAAAGTACGCTACCATCAACAAAAAATCGCCTAACAACAGTAGCTCCCTGTAACAGCAAGACGAGGTTCCTGCTCTACCCCGATAATGCCTGAAGAAAGGCGTAAGAAATTATTTATCTGTAAGGGCCGCCCGGTCAAGAATGCGGATTTTCTTGCCGTCCACAGCAATGAGCCCCTCTTCACTCATCTTGGCAAAAATACGGGAAAGGGTCTCAGGAATGGTTCCAAGCAGGCTTGCAAGTTGCCCCTTTGATATCTCCAATTCAACACTCTCTTCGCTCCCCTGTTCCTCCAGAAGATAGAGGAGATATCCGGCAAGCCTTGCCGGCACTTCTTTCAAAGATAAGTTTTCAATCTGATCAACAAAGCGGCGCAGGCGCAAGGACAGGACAGCGAGCATACTGAGAGCCAGAGAGGGGTTCTCGTGGACAAGGGCAATAAACTTTTCTCTCGGGAAGAAAATCAAGGTACTCTTCGCCAGAGTCTCAGCATTGGCAGGAAAGGGTTGTCCATGAAAGACCGGCACCTCACCAAAAGGCTCTCCCGGCCCAAAAATGTGCAGGATCTGTTCCTTGCCGGAAAAGGACATCTTGAAAATCTTCACTTTGCCCTCTGCGACCATATAAAAGCCATTGCCGGGATCCCCTTCAAAGAATATTGCCTCGCCTTTACCGAACTTCTTTTCCACGGCGATCTTCACAACCGCATTAAGCTGTTCTTCCGGCAACCCGCCAAATAAGACGCTGTCGCCAATTAACTCGCGTTTTCCCATCTATTCCATCTCCTGATCCAATTTTTTCTTTGTTATACACATTCCAAGAGAGATTCATTTACCATTTTTCGGAAGTCCTGGCCACATTCATGAACATGTACCCATTTCTCAAGAAGTCATTTCCAGAATGGCTGAACCCAAATCCCAAAAGACTGAATAGAGTAGGTGGTCCGATGAGTTTCCACCCTTTAATAAATGAAGCGTACAACAGACGTGTCGTACTAACGAAAAACGAAGGGCAAGGTACTTTTTTAACCTTTATGCCCAGTCATCAAATTTATTCTGGCAAAACTGTGACAACTGCGGTAGAAATCAGCTATTCAGGGATGGCCTGACCGTTATTTCTGAAAACACCGCCTCTGCTGTCTCGTGACGAATTGGCCTTCTTCCGCCGGCAGAGGCGGCATTATAAAGCTGACAAAAGCTTTACCACTCTCAAGCAACTATTTAACATTACCTACATTATCTAAAAGAATGTCAGAAAGAAACGCAGAGATCCAACCCGACAGGCCCGTCTCCGACGAAACCCTGCTGAAAGTGTCCAAGGAAATCGTGATCAAATTCATCGAAGTGGGACGACTGACCCCTGCCACCTTTGAGCAGACCTTTGACACCATCTACCACACGATAAAAAAAACGGTGCGCAAGGTATGATCGAGCTCGATCCGAGACTCAATATGGCGCCGGAGCAGATCCGCCACATCCATATCATGGGAATCTGTGGTACCGGCATGGCCGCTCTCGCCGGGATGTTGAAGGCTTCCGGCTACCAGGTGACCGGTTCTGACAGCGGCGTCTATCCGCCCATGTCTGATTTCCTCAAGGAACAAGGAATTGTAGCTGCCAGCGGTTATGGCCCTCAGAACCTGGCCCCCCGTCCCGATCTGGTCATTGTCGGCAATGTCATCACCCGCAAGAACCCTGAGGCCCATGAGCTGGCAGAGGCAGCCATCCCCTACCTCTCCTTTCCCCAGGCTCTTGCCCATTTTTTTATCAGCACCCGCACCTCTCTCGTTGTTGCCGGTACCCACGGCAAGACCACCACTTCTTCGCTGCTGGCCTCGGCGCTACATCAGGCAGGGCTTGATCCCTCCTTCATGATCGGGGGAATCGTCCGTGAGTTTGATGCCAATTTTCGCCTCGGCCACGGCCCTTATTTTGTGGTGGAGGGCGACGAATACGATACCGCCTTTTTTGACAAGGGGTCCAAATTTCTCCATTATCGAGCCAAAATTGCCATCATCACCTCAGTTGAATTCGATCATGCCGATATCTTCGCCGATCTCGACGCCATCAAACACACCTTCCGTAAATTTGTAGCGGGTCTACCTGCAGACGGTCTTATCGTGGCCCACCTCGATGACCCCAACGTTGCAGAGATCGTAGCGGATGCCCCCTGTGAAGTCCAGGGATATGGGTTCAATCCAGAGCTTTCCTGGTCCCTTGCTGATGTCCGCGCCGAACATGGGATGACCAGGTTCCAGGTCCAGCACGAGGGTGAACACTGGGCAGAACTGACAGTCCGCATGCCTGGCCGCCATAACTGCCTGAACAGCCTGGCCGTCACCGCTGTCCTGCACCGGCTCGGCCTTGCCCCTGCCCAGATCAACAGTGCACTCAGCACCTTTGGCGGGGTCAAACGACGCCAGGAGGTGCGCGGTGTGGAGCACGGTATTACCGTCATCGACGATTTTGCTCACCATCCGACAGCGGTACGGGAAACCCTTGCTGCCTTGAAGGATGCCTATGCGGGCCAGCGGCTGGTAACAGTCTTTGAACCGAGAACCAACTCCTCCCGGAGGGCCATTTTCCAGCAGGATTATGTGAGCGCCTTTGACGCCGCTGACCTGATCCTGATCAGAAAACCGCTGCCCCTTGACAATGTCCCTGCATACGCCCTTTTTTCATCCACCCAACTGGCCTCTGACCTGCGGGCACGGGGGCTGGACGCCTGCACCTTTGCTGACACCGACATGATACTGGATCATCTCAAAACCACCCTGAGAGAAGGGGACGTAGTTGCCATCCTCTCCAATGGCGGTTTTGACAATATCCACAACCGGTTGCTGGAGAGATTAGCAGCCATTACCAAATAACCTTTACCATCCTGGCCATCCACGTCTGACTACCGCAGATACATTTATTAAAAAAATTCAACACAAGAAACCATGATGAAACTCGCCGTCCTGAAAGAAACAGAAGAAGGGGAAAACCGAGTCGCGCTTATTCCTGACTCGATCAAGCGTCTCTCTAAAAAAGGGTTTGAAATCCTGGTTGAGTCAGGTGCCGGAAGCGCCGCCGGATACAGCGACCAGGAATACGTCCAATCTGGTGCCACTCTGGTGAGCTCGCCACAGGAACTTGCAACACAAGCCGATTGTGTGGTCAAAGTTCGGCCTCCTTCCCTGCAGGAGGCCGAGATGCTGAAAAACGACTCTATCCTCATCGCCATCATCCAATCGACCCTCAGACATGATCTGGTGAGCAAGCTGACTGAAAAACAGATCACCTCCTTTGGTCTGGATATAATCCCTCGAACCTCCCTGGCCCAATCCATGGACGTACTCAGCTCCATGAGTACCATTTCAGGCTACAAGGCCGTGCTGCTGGCAGCCGACACCATCAACCGCTTTTTCCCCATGCTCATGACCGCTGCCGGTACCATTGCCCCGGCAAAGGTACTGGTCCTTGGGGCCGGTGTTGCCGGACTCATGGCCTGTGCCACCGCCAAACGTCTGGGTGGTGTCGTGGAGGCCTTTGATGTCAGGCCGGAGGTCAAAGATCAAGTGCGCTCGGTGGGTGCAAAATTTGTTGAGGTTCCAGTCAGTGAGGACGGTTCCGGCGGCGGTGGATATGCCAAAGAGATGTCAGACGAATATAAGCAGAAACAGGCAGAGCTTATCAGCAAACATATTGCCAAGTCGGATGTGGTCATACCCACCGCCCTGATTCCAGGCCGTAAGGCACCTATCCTCATCACCGAGGAACAGGTGGCAAGCATGAAACCGGGCTCGGTCATCGTTGACCTTGCCGCTGAGATGGGCGGCAACTGCGCCCTGACCCAGCCAGGCCAGACCATTATCGCCCATGGGGTAACCATTGTCGGTCACAGCAATCTGCCATCCACCATGTCTTTCCATGCCAGCCAGATGTTTTCCCGGAATATTGAAAAATTCCTCCTCCATCTCTGTGATGAAAAGGGCTTCAAAATGAACATGGATGATGAAATCACCCGTGGTTCGCTGGTCACCAAAGGCGGCCAGGTGATCCACGAACTAACCAGCAAACTGATGGCTGACTCGAAATAATAATAGGAGAATTAAAAGATGGATACAGGAACAATCATTATCGGCTTGACCATTTTTGTCCTTGCCTGTTTTGCCGGGGCGGAACTCATCGCCAAGGTACCACCGACCCTGCACACCCCCCTGATGTCAGGATCAAATGCCATCTCCGGCATTGCCATCCTCGGTGCTCTTCTGGCCACGGGATATCCGGAATCATTCAGCTCCGTCTCTGCTCTCGGCTTTCTGGCCGTTATTTTTGCATCCATCAATGTGGTTGGCGGCTACATGGTCACCCACCGGATGCTGCAGATGTTCAAGAAATAGGAGCGAAAGAGGAATCAAGGATGTTCTAAAAAAGCATTCCCTCGCCAGTTGCTCTCTTTAAGTTCATAGCAGGCATCCTTCGGCCATTCGATACGTTCATGGCACCGGCTGCTTTCATACAAACCACAGAAAAGTATGTGAACCCCATGTCTAATCACAGCATCAATTTCATCTATCTTGTATCCGCCACCCTTTTCATGCTCGGCATTAAATATCTGAGCTCTCCCAGGACGGCCAAAAGGGGCAATATCCTGTCCATGATCGGCATGGCCGCAGCCATTGGCACGACCATGGCCACCCCTGGACTCCATGGCTTCACTCTAATCATTACCGGTATGATCATCGGCGCGGTTATCGGAGGCTATACCGCAATCAAAATAAAGATGACCGCCATGCCCGAGATGGTAGCACTGTTCAACGGCTGCGGCGGGGCTGCCTCGGCCCTCGTCGCCCTTGCTGAGTTTCAGAGTAATACCGGAGGACTTGACTCATTTACCCTGACCACCCTCCTGCTCTCCCTGATCATCGGCGGCCTCACCTTTACCGGTTCCCTGATGGCCTATGCCAAACTCCAGGGCCTGATTCCTACCCGCCCCGTCACCTATCCGGGACAACAGGTCGTCAATGGTATCATCGTCCTGGCAACAGTGGCCCTTTCCTGGTTCCTCTTCCAGAATCCCACCAGCATCCTGGCCCTCTCCGGCATCATCATCTTGTCCCTGGGTCTGGGCGTGCTGGCCGTTATTCCAATTGGCGGAGCTGACATGCCGGTTATCATCTGCCTGCTTAACTCCTATTCGGGTCTGGCCGTCTCCATGACTGGTTTTGCCTTAAAGAATAACGCCCTGATCATTACCGGCTCTCTTGTTGGTGCCTCCGGTATCTTCCTGACCAAGATCATGTGCGATGCCATGAACCGCTCCCTTTCCAATGTCCTGTTTTCCGCCTTTGGCCAAGTGGTTGAATCCACAGACGACTCTGAAGAAGGTCCGACAGGATCGATGAAGGGATTTGAGGTGGAGGATGTGGCCACAATCCTTACCAATGCCGGATCACTGATCATTGTCCCTGGATATGGCATGGCCGCAGCCCAGGCCCAGCACGCCACCCGGGAGCTTGGTGACTACCTGGGCGATCAGGGAGTCGAAGTCCGCTACGCCATCCACCCCGTTGCCGGTCGGATGCCGGGCCACATGAATGTCCTCTTGGCCGAGGCCGATGTCCCCTATGAGCAGCTTTTTGCCCTGGAAGACATCAACGATGACTTCTCCAGCACCGATGTGGTCCTGGTGATCGGCGCCAACGATGTGGTCAATCCCGCAGCCAAGAGCAACCCCAGCAGCCCCATCTACGGCATGCCGGTACTCGACGTGGAAAAGGCCACAACGGTGATTGTCCTCAAACGCTCCATGAGCGTTGGTTTTGCCGGCATTGAAAACGAACTCTTCTACAAAGACAACACCATGATGCTCTTTGGGGATGCCAAGTCTTCTCTGCAAAAATTAGTAGCAGCCATGAAATAATTCCAATCACAGCATACCCAGTTGGAACAGTTTACACCTCCCGCAAGTTTGCGGCATCGTATAGCGGCCCTTGTTACAACAAAGGCCGCCATGCAAAGCGGAGACCGTGTCATGGTTGCGGTCTCCGGAGGCCCGGACTCCGTGGCCCTGCTCCATATCCTCTGTTCCTCCCTGCCGCAGGTCCGATTTGTTGCCGTCTATGTCGACCACGGCCTGAGACCCGCTGAAACCGGTGCGGAGATCGAACTGGTGCAGGCCTTGGCTCATCAGCTGAAGGCCGGATTTGAGCGGATCAGCGTCGATGTCAGAAGTACGGCCCAGCAGGAGAAAAAATCCATTGAAGAGACCGCCCGCACCCTGCGTTACAGGGAGCTGGAGACAATGCGCCAAAAATACCAGGGGACAGCCATTGCCGTGGCCCATACCGCCGATGACCAGGCCGAGGAGCTCCTGATCCGCCTCATCCGCGGCAGCGGCCGAAAAGGACTGTCCGGGATGCAGTTCAAAAACGGTTGGATCATCCGGCCGCTCCTGCACGAAAGCAAGAAGACCCTGCTCCACTATCTGCAAACCGAAAAGATCCCTTTCGCCATCGACAGTTCCAACCTCGAACGCACCTATCTTCGGAACAGGGTGCGGCTCGATCTCCTCCCCTATCTGCAAGATCATTTTAACAAATCCATCCGCCAGACCCTGCTCCAGACCGCTCAGATTCTTGAAGATGAAGAGGTATTGTTGGAAGAGATCGCTGACAAGGCCTGGCAAGAGGTGGCCCATGTGATCACCATTGAACCGGTCCCCCCTGAGGCACCCTCCCATATCATCCGAATAGACACAATAGAGTTTTGCAAGTGCCACCCGGCTCTGCAGCGACGCATCCTCGAAAAATGCTGCTGGCAGATGGAGGCCAGACCCCAATTTCGGCAGATAGCGCTGCTGCTCGACTTGGTGCATACGGGCCAGACAGGGGCTCAGATCCATCTGAGCAGAGGGTTACGGGCGCAGAAGAGACGTGGGGAGGTGATCTTCACTTATCCGGCTGGCAAATGCAGCTACAGAGGAGGGATGACCGGGGAAGGTAACAATGATGCCGTAAAATCAGAGTGAGATAGCGAATTCCCAACCCATTTCAATGGCCAGCCACTGTGGGAAAAGCATATTTGACCGTGAGAAGTCCAGGCCGGCATTTTCAATCTGATTCCTTATGACCATGACAAACGGACTTACCGCCGTCACAACCGACTTGAGCACTACCGGAGCATCTTCTGTAGATTCCGGATCGTTTACTGCACAGCAGCAGCGGGGATGCGAAGAGACGAAATGCGTTCGACAGACAACCGGTCTCACCGGATAGACACTGCATGTGCTATTTACCAGCATAGGGCAGCAATGGTCGTAGTTGGAAAGATCTGTCTGCTCGGTGATGATGGCCGAGGGCCTGCCCGGCCTGGAATTATCCCATTCATGCCATTGATGCGTTCGTATCCGCAGATCGGCTATCTGGGCTGCTGACCATTCCCGCCTGATATAGTGGGCCAGGGTCTGGGCCTCGGAAATATTCATCACGATATGATAGCGGCAGCAGTGATCACAGCCCGGCTGACAACTTGGAGATATCCCCTCTTCATTGAGCAGCCGATCCAGTTCACTTGCAACCGCTGCATCCACTAAAGGATAAACAGCGTTGGCCAGGTTCTCTTGCACGGCAAGAGGGATATCGGCTCCGGACTCTTGAGGAGTCGTAGCAAAATTACACTTTTCAAGCAAATGGTTCCTTCTCCTTTTCTCGACAGAAACTTCAGCCATAGAACATGCAGGGGAGCACCATACTTTAACATGGAGCAAGGCACCATACTTAATTCCCATAATGAAGAGGTGAGCCCTATAATTCCTGAAAAAAGAGGCCCGTCAAAGCACCCTTAACAGCCTCATCATCTTCTCCCGATGACTTCCTGACCAATAGATCTTGTGGCAGCGCCGGCACTGTCGAAAAGAGTGATAATGTTTTTTGGTGAGTGGCTCCAGTTGGTCAATGATCTGTTCCTTTGCAACTGTCTGCAAGAGCCCATTACAACGCATACATCTGTTCAAGAGCTTCAAGAGTTCTTTAATCCCGAAGAGATGAACAACTTCGGCCAACTTTTTTTCCGATTACAAGATCCCCCGCTACATCTGGTTTGTAGAGGAGTTCCCCATGACCGTCACCGGTAAGCTCCAGGAGTACAAGATGCGGGAACTGGTCGTGGCCCGCCTGCAACAGGACAGGGGCAGCTGTTGAGAAGGTTTCCCTTCCTTATTCTAAGTTACATTCAATTCAAGACCGAGAAGACAAGCGAGCGGCGACGAAGCAGTACGGGTAGTACGGTGAGGAGCCGCACAGCGCAGTCGACGAAGGTACTGGTTTGAATGCGACTTAAAATTACCTTTTTTTCTTGCCGGCAAAGATCTCGGGCCGGAGCATCTGCATCCGATCAAAGGCAAAGGGCAGGCTGAGATAGAGGCTGGCCACCATGGAGATCACTAAGCTGGTGAAGATGCCGATCATGATCATGATCTGGTATTTGATGGCCACCAGCGGAAAGGAACCGCCCAGGATCTGGCCGGTCATCATGCCGGGCAGAGAGACAATGCCGATGGTCATCATGGAAGCGATGGTGGGAGCAAGAGAGCTGCGGATCGCCTCCCGCATAAAGGGATGGACCGCCTCCTTGAGGGTGGCCCCCATGAGTAGATAGGAGAGGAAGGTGCTTTCGCTCTTACGCAGCCCCGAATAAAAGCGTTCCAGGGAAAGGATATTGCCGTTCATGCAGTTGCCGAGCAGCATGCCTGCCAGGGGAATCATGTAGCGTGCGTCATAGAGAGGGGTCGGCCGGACCACGAGAAAGAGAAAGACACCGAGCACGACAAGGGTGCCGCAGGCCACTCCGGCCAGCGAGGGCCAGAAGAGTTTTTTTACGGCCAGACCTGCTTTCTTGAGGATGTTCAGGTTGGCGACCACCATGATCACCATGATCCAGAGAATATTGAGCAGGAGACTGTTGATGGCGAAGATGTACTTGAGGTAGATCCCCACCAGAAAAAGCTGCACGCTCATCCGCACGACGCTTATCAGCACCTCGCGGCCCAGGCCGAGCTTCAGTCGCTGAAGAAAGTAAAGAGGCAGAAGCAGCAGGAGGTAGAGCAGGGCAAATCTAGCCAGCGGGATGTCAAGGGCTTCCATTATTTCTCCTCCCGGAGGATACCATTCTCGATGATGAAGACCCGGTTGCAACGGCCAATCCACTCCAGGTCGTGGGAGATGGAAAGCACAGTGTGCTCAGATTCCAGGAGAAAGGTAAAGACTGCATTTTTACTCTCCGCATCAAGTGCCGAGGTGATCTCATCGGCAAGAAAGATCCGCTTGTTGAGCAGGATTGCCCTGGCAATGACCAGCCGCTGTTTTTCGCCGCCGGAAAGGGTGGCGCTTTTCTGCCTGAGAATGACGGGATCAAGCAGGAGCCGACCAAGCACCGCCTCGATCTGCGCTGTTGTCGGTTCCTTGCCGCTGTGGGCCTTGAAGGAGAAGGGCAGCAGCAGATCCTCGGCCGCGGTCTCCTGGCTCACGCTCGGTTCCTGGGGGATGTAGGCAAGCTCCTGCCGAATCTGGAGGATGTTTTCGGACAGGACTGCAAGGCCGTTGACACGGATAACCCCTTGCGTGATCCGCGCCCCGCCAACCAGGGCCTTGAGCAAGGTGGTCTTGCCGCTGCCCGATTTACCGCACAAAACTACCTTTTCCCCGGCCATGATGGAAAAAGAGACATCCTGCATCAGTATCCTGCCCTGCATACCGATGGTCACCGCATCAAAAGAGATCATATTCTTTCTCAAATTCGAAATCCCAAATCGAAAGGTCCATACAAAAATTCCATCCTCACCCCTTGATCACGGCCAGAGGACACAGAGTACCCCTACCTTGGTAATAAGCGCTTCAACCCCTTCTCGTCCCGCCTTGCGCAGTATCTAACAGGTATGATCCCAGATCGATTTTTCTTCAATGGTTTTTCTTTTGCTGTTGCCATTACATCCTTCTCCTGTAGTGGTGAGTAATCCCGAACAGAATAAAAGATGGAATTTTATCGAACATATTACCCCTGAGACTCGTCGAGCGGCAGGAAGATACTTTACATAAGATACTGAAACAATCTATCTTCAATCTATTTTTCTGTCATTATTTGTTTCTATCACCTAAATTCGCCCCTCTCTTTTCTTACAGAAGGGATAGTCAGAATATCAGATCCATTTGAGCAGTGGGTTTACGAGCACACAAGACACGTCAGGACGTGATCTTCAGCTATCCTGTTAGCAAACGGAGTTACAGAGGAAGGATAATGAGATAAACTCCCCCCTCTTTATTACAATCTGTGCAAAATACACTTTATTGTGCCAATAAAACAAAAAAAAAGGATGCTCGAAAAAACGAGCATCCTTTTTTGATCTTAGAGACGTAAAAACAACAGCTTAGAACTTATGACATTTTACGCATTGATAGCCTTTTTCAATATGTTTTTTATGCAGTTCTTGGCCGTTACTCCAGGATTTCGAGCTGTGGCAATCATTGCACAAATCGCTTTTTGGTTTTACAAGGCCAGTGGGTTCACTGGTATGACAGCTAGCACATGTCAGCTTAATATCTCCGCCGTTACTTGCCGCATGCTTGTTGTGCATAGACTCCCAAGACATGGATTTCTGTTCATGACACAAGGTACAGTTTGCGACCTTGGCCGGCCAGGTTTGATAACCCAGTTTGCCGAAGGGGACCATCTTGGTACCGTCAACAGTCTTACCGGTGCCGGCATGGCACTCGGTACAGGTAGGAGCCTTTGACTTTGGATCAACACCATGGGTGATCAGCATCTCGGCATTGGTTCTCACCATGGAGTAGTTACCGGTCAGACCCTGCTCTTCCATGCCGGCCTGTACTGCCTTGTCAAAATCTCCAGTCATGAACATATCCATGATCACCGGTGGAATAATTTTGCCGCTTTCATGCAGAGGCATGACTGACCAGTGGTCCTTGATGGGCACGATCTTGGACTTGCCGTCAAAGACCTTACCATTAGCCTTGGCCATGGTGTAGGTGCCGTCCGCATTTTTCGCGATTGTTTCGCCAACATTGTAAACGTAGGAGGTACCATCGAACCAGCGATACTCTGGCTTCACATTGGCAACCTTGATCTCTTCTCCGATATAGCCGCCCTGCCCAGCACAGAATGCCTGATTCCAGACGGGATTCAGCCAGTCACGGGACATCTCAGTGGCGCCGCCCTTGCCAAATGTACGGATATGGCAGGTCTGGCATCCTACCTGGCCATTGGCATGACGGTTCAACACAGAGTTGTCATGAGGCGAAGTAGTATGACAGGTGGTGCATTTCGGATCAGCTGCTTCGCTCTGGCGCAGATCTATGCCGCGACCGCCTATCTTGTGATTCGTCGTCACATGGCAGGAGGTACAGGTCATATTTTGGCCGCCCGCATCGGGGGACATATGCACGTCTTCGGTGACCGTGGGGTTTTTAGTGCTCAGGCCCATGTCACCCCGTTTGGTCCAGTCACCGCCGCCAGCCTTGGCATGGCAACGCAGACAGGAGGTCCTGGTCGGTTTGTGGACGTTTTGTGCCAGAGATTCCATGGTTGTTCCCGCAGGCATGAGCGAATAGTCAGGAACCGTTGTATAATTTCCCTCTGCGTCCTGGGCACCGAAAAAGTATGTCTTTATTTTACCATAGATATCAGTGACAGTAGTAGGATTGGTCGTATCGGCAACCGTCGTGCGTTGGTAGGTATCACTATGGCACATGAGGCAGTCAACGTCATTAACATCCGGCGGATGCGGGGCATTGCCGTCGGCCCGTACGTGACAGGAGTAGCAGGCGCCCTTTGACGACGGGGCGTAGGTACAGAAGGTGTTGATGCCGCCAACCGCCTTACCGAGAACCTGGCCAGGGGCATTGCTTAATTCAGGTGTTGGTCCTGACCATTGCATGTGCAAACTGTTCAGCATCTCCTCGGCCTCTATCTGATGACAGGCTATACAGGTCTGAGGGCCTTCGTAGTTGGAGATGGCCAGATGCTGGGGAATACTTCCAGTGGGTGGTGGAACTACGACTGGTGCAGGCTCTACCGGTGGAGGATCAACTGGCGGCGGCTCGACCGGTGGTGGCTCTACAGGCGCACTGGCAACAACAAGAAATTGGCTTGTTTTGGTCACTTTATGGCTTCGACTGTCCGTCAGATAACACTTATAATCCCAGTTACCGGTTTTTTTAGTGGCGGGGATAGTGTAATCATACGTTGCACTCATGCCATTGATTCTCATTGACTTCTGGGACACAAGTGTTGAGTGAGATGTGTCATACACCCAAATTTGAGCCGTATTCAGTCTGCTCGACCAGTCACCTGTCGCTTTACAGGTAAAATGGACCGTTTTGCTGAGAACCGCCGGGCTTGGACTGAATGACATGTCAATCGTCCGATCCTCTGCAAATGCGTTAGTGGCCAACAAAGTGAAGGCCGCAAATACCAATACTGTTTTTTTCATTATTCCTCCTGATTGTTCAATTTGCAGAGTCAAACTCAAGCCGCTACCATTGTAACGGCTTACCATTATTGATGAGTCTTCTCCACCACTACTTTCATATTATTACCGTAAAATCAGCAATATCCAGTTATAAGATCGCATATAAAAATCATATAATAAATATAAACATTGGCCAGCGACAAGCCTCTTTTATCGATTCCGTCTTATCCATGCACTGGGCTGAATATCGCACCAACTCCAGGAAAGCAAAGCTAGATGCACCTCAGTTCCAAACTGAACCACTCGTGCAGGGAATTAAAAAGAAGGCCACCCCGCTTGTGCAGAGTGGCCTTTTTTTTAGAGCTTACAGAACGTTAATTATGGTTTGCAGTGATCATAATAATTGTTATCTACAAACTCACTGATGGCGGCACTGTTTTCGGTGCCGTCAGGGTTACAAGGTTCGGTCAGACCTCTCTCGGGCCGCTTAATATCATGACAGAAGGTACAGCCGATTCCGGAACCCTTCTGGGTATGGGCATGCATCTGTTCCCAGTCACGTTTGAGGGACTTTTCGGCATGGCACTGGCTGCAGATGATGGCCTTGTCCGCCGCATTGATCACGCCGTTCTTGTCGGCATCCTTCAAAGCATAGCCGATTTTGTCGAGCTTGCTCTTGGTTTCAATGAGGAAGTTCCTGCTGGCATGATGGCAGCTGGTACATGCGGCCACACTGGCTGCCGGGCTCACCCCGTGGTTAATGGCCATTTCCGCTTCCAGCCACTTCCACTCATGACTGCCGGAGAAACCTGCATAGGTCTTACCCCTTTCGGCCGCCTCGTTAGAGAGTCCGGTCTTAAACTGCCAGACCACATCATAGGGAATAACCTTGCCGCTATCGGCGCCGGAACTCATCACCGCCATATTGGACCGATGACGCTTGATGGGTACGAGCTTGCTGATTCCCAAGATCCCATTAATACTACCGTTGGCATCAGCCTGCATGAGAGAACCGCTGATAGGATCAACTGTGGTACGAAGGACATCACCCAGTTTGTAGACATAACTGGTGCCATCAAAAAAGACATGATCGGGAGCAACATTGGCCACCTTAATCTCCTCGCCAGCCCAAGCACCCTGACCGCCGCATAAGGCCTGATTCCAATGAGGAAGGGTCCAGTTACGCGTCATCTCCGTTGCCCCGCCCTTACCAAAGGCCGGGATATGACAGGACTGACAGGCGACACGTGCAATATGCCGATCCGGCTCGGAACGACGACCAGCAGCAGCATGACCACCGTTGTCCATGCCGACATGGCACTCAACACAGGTCTTCACTGATCCGCCTTCTGTCGGACGCAAATCAATACCACGCCCGGGGATCTGATGATTGGTTGGGGTATGACAGCTCGTACAGCTCAGGCCGGCACCGCCATTGGCGGTAGAGGCCAGATGGACATCCTGGCTGCTGGTTGGATTGGCGCTGTTCAGACCGATATCGCCGCGTTTGGTCCAGTCACCGCCGCCAGCCTTGGCATGACAACTCAGACAGGTGGTGGTAGTTGGCCGATGCACGCCTTGGATCAGATTAAGGGCGGTGAGACCGGGCATGGCGGGCCAGTTAAAGGTGACATAAAATTCGCCGGTGGCGTTATCTTTGTCAGATGGTTTGTAGGTCTTGGTGGTTCCCTGCCAGTCAACAACAGTATCCCAATTGGCGGGATCAGGATCACCCGGCCAGGAGCGTTTGTAGGCATCATTATGACAGGCAAGACAATCGATATCGGCCGCTGTCACATTTTCAAATTTGCCGAGAGTGGGATGACAGGTCAGACAGGCAGCCCCGGCTTGAGCCGGATTGGGGTAGCTGCAGAAGGAATTGATTTCATTTAATTTCTGACTGAGCCCTGGGCTATTGGTGACATTCGGGGATAAGGTTGGCATCATGCCATGCAGCGAGTTCATGGCTGTAAAACCATCGCCATCGTGACATGTTAGACATTTGGCAGTTACCTGGGCCGGAGTGGTAAAGGTGCCGGTTATACCGGCATGGGGATTGGTCCCCCCTCCACAGCCACCAACGGGTTCTACTGCGCATACGCCGCAGGTATTGAGAACCCAGACGGTGGGATCATTATCATTACAATCAGCCGAAGCCGCGTGACCATCTTTATCAACATCTACTACTGGTGCTGGCTTGCCTGCGAATACATCCTGGGCACCGAAGCCCGCTGTAATCACAAGAGCGCACAGCAATGCTCTTCTTTTTTTCATATTTTTCCCCTCAGATATTGGTTAATAACTTTCCTTGTTACAACAGCTTGACACCTTTACTGCTTGCAAACTGGCGCACACCTCCATATTGAAATTTATTTTTGTTGTTTCTCCCCTGATCGGGGAGCTGAAAGCAAAACCATAAGGTTGAAACTATTATAAAAAGAAGCCCGGCCTTGTGCGCCAATCAGGCAATTTATCGTATTCAGGACTACTTCATTAAAAGCAATTTTAATGCCAATATTCAAAAAAACTATTCATCGTTTAGTATCAGCATGTTATTGATCTCTGCTTGGAATCGTGTGGGTTCCAGGCAGAGTCGCAACTGTTCAATTATCAACACCAAGAACTTGGGCATAACATTAAATTACTGATTTTTAAGTATTTTTTCTCTAATAAAAAAGTTGTTCAAATTTCGACAGATCACGAATAACAGCGGCTGATCGTGAGAAGAGGGGGGTGTGGCGGGATTGGGCCGGGTCAGACTGTTGTTCAATTTTCAACAGGTCAGTTCAGCAAGTCAAGAAAAAGCCTTGCTGTCCACGGTTATGAATCAGTTTTAACAATGTCGTAATGTTTGATTTTACTGTAGAGGGTGCCCCGGGCAATGCCGAGTGCTTCGGCGGCCTGTGACAGGTTCCACTGTTTTCCTTCAAGGACTTTGCGAATCACTTCGGCTTCGATTTCGGGCAGGGAGCTGGAGCTCAGTTGAAGGGAAAAATCTTTCTTAGCGGCGACGGCCTGGCGCAGTTCATCGGGGAAATATTCGAGACGCAGTTCGCTGCCGGGGCAGAAGGCCACGGCGCGCGAGATGGCATTGGACAGCTCGCGGACGTTACCTGGCCAGGCATAGGCACAGAGCAGGTTCATGGTGGCCTGGTCAACGGAGCTGATCTGCTTGCCGCTCGTGCGGTTGAACTTGCGCAGAAAAAAATTGACGAGCAGCGGAATGTCGGATTGCCGCTCGCGCAGGGGCGGCGCGGTGAGGGTGACGACATTGAGCCGATAGAAGAGATCCTCGCGGAAGGTTTTTTCGCGCATGGCGGCCGCCAGATCTTTATTGGTGGCACAGATGATGCGAGTATCGACCTGGATGGTTTCGGTGCCGCCGACCCGGTGAAAGGTGCCCAACTCGAGCACCCGCAGCAGGGCAACCTGGGTCTGCAAGGGAATCTCGCCGATTTCGTCGAGAAAGATGGTACCGCCTTGAGCAAGCTCAAAAAAGCCTATTTTACGGGCTCCCGCATCGGTAAAGGCACCTTTTTCATGGCCGAACAGAGCGCTATTGATGAGGCCCTCGGTGAGGGCGGCACAGTTGACCGGGACAAATATCTGGTCCCGGCGGGCACTGCGGGCGTGAATGGCTGCGGCGATCAGTTCCTTACCGGTGCCGCTTTCACCGCGAATCAGGACGGTGATGTTGGTCGGGCCGATGCGTCTGATCCCCTCGAACAGTTCATACATGGCGGGATCCTGGCCAACCAGCTGTTCAAAATGGGCCTCTTTCTGCCCTTCTTCGTTATTATCAAGCAAACGGCGATGCTGGAGGATTTTTTCCATCTGCATCTGCAGCGTGGTGACATCAAATGGCTTGAGAATATAGTCGTAGGCACCCGCCTTCATCGCCCGGACCGCTTCATTGGCCGAATTGACACCGGTGAGGATCAAGACGAAAATCTCAGGATAGCGCCGGTGAATTTCCTGCAGCAGGGCGATGCCATCCATGCCGGGCATGCTCAGATCAGTCAGGACGATATCGGCGCGCCTGGTTTCAAGCATGCGCAGGGCGGTCGGGCCATCCTCTGCGGTTTCAATCGAAAACCGTTGATCCTCCCCCATTTCCCGACAAAAAATATTGCGGTAGGCCGCTTCGTCATCCACATAGAGAAGGCGGGTTTTTTTCTCAACCACGGTGGTCTCCATTGTCGGTGCGGATCAGATTTGCTGAGAACGGAATCGCTGCGTTCGGGTCACGTGGTTTTGCTCTCAGAT
>JAGXHG010000027.1 GCA_024636345.1 Desulfobulbaceae bacterium
CCTTTGCGGTCTGGGAAACTGGTATATCACTCTCAACGGCTAATTTCACAGCTGACGCTCGAAATTCAGCTGTATATTCGCTAGGTTTCTTTTTCTCATTCATTTGGACACACCTCCTTATGTTGGGGTATCATTAATACCTGATGTTGTGTGTCCGGAAAAGTATAACCTCTTCACTTCAAGAGGGTGATACCGTCCATGACCGGCATCCGGACATCGGTGATTACCAGGTCATAGGCTTGCCTGGACAGGGCCTTGAGGGCCTCTTCCCCGTTGCCAACGGCGTCCAGGTGGATATGATCCGATCTCATGCCGACGCTGAAGAGGTACCGGATATCCTCTTTGTCGTCGACGAAAAGGATCCGTATGGGTGGTTGTTCTGTGTTTATGGGTGGCATGATTGAATGGAGTTTGAGGTTGTCTGTTTCTTTTTAGGATAGCACAAAGTTTCAGCGTGATACAAGCGATTTTCTCTCGTCCATTTACCGCATTTCACGGGGATAACTCGAGGCCAACCTTGTTTCATTTCGAGAGTGTCTGCTGTGCATGTACTTCTTTAACCACATGGTCTTAAAAAACCCATAGTTATAGCAGTGCGTATCGTAATTTCCTATTTGACTAATAGGAAAATGTGGGCAACAATGCGACCTTGTTCAGGGGCATGGGGTGTCAGCCGTCATTCATAAATAACTGTAGCAATCAAATGATGTGACCGGCATAAGGAGTCCGTTATGAAATGGTTATTTCGTTACGGCTGCTCAGAAGAGCTGTTTTTGAAACGATTTGAAGAAGAGGGGAAAATAATGAATGCTGAGTCTTTTGAGATAAAAGCCTGTCCTGAGATGTGGAAGGATCTGGGGATGGATGTGGAGCGCTTTGACAAGATGCGGTTGATGCTGGGCGAGATCTATCGTAAGACCTATCTGACCCAGAAAAACCGTCCAGTAAAGATGGCCTATTTTGATGACATGGTTGCAGAGATTCACGGTGGGCGAATTAAGGAGATTCTTGCAGCTAAGGCGGAAGGGCATCCTGTTATTGGCACTTTTTGTGTCTACATCCCGGAAGAGGTGGTTCTGGCGGCAGGTGGAGTCTGTGTCGGGCTGTGTGGTGGTTCACAGGGATCAATTCCGGATGCGGAGAAGATCCTGCCCCGCAATATCTGTCCTATGGTAAAGTCTGCTTTTGGCTTCAAGGCCGGGCGAATCTGCCCTTATTTCCAGGCGGTTGATTTTGTCTATGGGGAGACAACTTGTGATGCCAAGAAGAAGACCTGGGAGATCCTTGACACCATGGTTCCCACCTATGTCATGGAGATTCCGCAGATGAAAAAACAGTCTGACCGGGATATGTGGCTTAGTGAAGTAAAGGAGTTCAAGGCCAAAGTGGAGGAGGTAGCAGGCAAGGAGGTGACGGTCGAGGAGTTAAAGAAGGCGGTCAAGGTGATGAACGGCAAACGGCGAGCCCTGCAACGGCTCAACACCCTGCGTCATACCAAGCCGACTCCGATCTCCGGCAAGGATGTTTTGCTCGTGGAACAGATCGCCTTTTATGATGAGCCGGTGCGTTTTGCTTCTCAAGTCAACGAGCTATGTGATGATCTTGAACAGCGGATCGCGGCCGGTGAGGCGGTTCCGGGTAAAGACGCAGTAAGGATCATGGTGGCCGGGGTGCCCATGGCCCTGCCTAACTGGAAGCTGCATCATCTGGTGGAAGGGGCCGGAGCGGTTATCGTCAACGAGGAGAGCTGTATCGGCACCCGTTATTACAAGGATCTGATGGCTGAAGATGCGCAGGATATGGAGACTATTCTCACCGATCTGACCAAGCGATACATGAACATCGACTGTTCCTGTTTTACCCCCAATGACGAACGGATTGATCAGGTACTCAAGGAGTACCGTGAATCGCAAGCCGATGGCATCATTCATTATTCGCTGCAATTCTGTCATACCTATAACGTGGAAGAGATCCGGATCCGTGAGGCCTGTGCCAGGGAAGGAATTCCCTATATGTTTATCGAATCGGATTATTCGCCTGAAGATGTGGGGCAGATCCAGACTCGGGTTGAGGCTTTTCTTGAGCAGATACGTGGGTAAAATCCGAGAAGCAGAGAAAAAGATGTTTGTTGGAGTTGATCTGGGGTCGCGGGCCATCAAAGTGGCTGCCTGGCAGGGGGGTAGACTTGTTGATTACAAGGTCAGGGAGAGTGGTTTTGAACCACACCGGCAGGTGGAGGAGATGATTCAGGAGTATGATCCCTGTACGGTGATGGCAACCGGTTATGGCCGTCATCTGGTGAAAGAGTATTTTGCCTATGAGGTGATTACCGAGATCAAGGCCCATGCACTTGGGATTCACGCCGTCCTGCCGGAAGCAACCACGGTTGTTGATATTGGCGGCCAGGATTCCAAGGTAATCTCCCTGAATGCCAAGGGGCAGGTGGTAAATTTTCAGATGAACGATAAGTGCGCCGCTGGCACCGGCCGATTTCTTGAGATCATGGCCGCTTCGCTGGCCTATCCTCTGGGGGAGTTCGGTCTGGCGGCACTCGACTCAGATCAGGAGGTGCAGATCAACTCCATGTGTACCGTCTTTGCCGAATCGGAGGTCATCTCCATGAAAAACCGGGGCGTGCCTCGACAACACATCGCCCGGGCGGTGCATGCCTCAGTTGCCGACTGCATCCTCTCCATGCTCAATCGAGTCGGTTATGGCGACACCATTGCCTTTTCCGGTGGTGTTGCCAACAACCCCTGCATCGTGGAGATGGTGCGCCGGAGTCTGGATAATGTGCGGGTGATTGTCCCGGAAAATCCCAGCATTATTGGCGCTCTCGGCGCCTCGCTTCATGCTCAAAGTCAGGGGCGGGCAACAGAGTAAAGGCCTTTTAGGTCAATGAAAGCGCATTATCTTCATGTTTGTACCTTGTTCTACGGCACATACTCTCATTCTCATGACACTCTTTTGTGAGAGGTATGAGGTCTTGTTAAAGCTCTTTGGTCATCGGGAAAATCATTACCGGATGGCCGATAAGTCTTTCCAGCGGCTGGACATCGTAACTGCCTTTTCGGAGAGAGGAAAAGAGGGCGTTCAGTTCATTATTCCAGTAGGCCGTCATTGCTTCCTTTTCCGGGGCAATGTCATGCAGGAGAATGATGTCTCCTGCTTTGAGTTTATGCAAGACGCGCTGTGCCAGGTTTATGATCTTTTTGTTTCCCTGATCAAAAATCCGGCAGCTGAAGGTGACGGTTACCAGATTTTCATCGAGAAGTACCTGTTTCAGGCGTGAATTGCTTATCCCTACAGGTGGGCGGAAAACAAGGGCTTGAATTCCTGATTGTTTTAATACTTCCTGGGTTTGATGAATATCCTGCTGTAATCTCTTCCGGCTTCTCAACATCAACAGATTGTCATGCTGCCAGGAATGATTGCCGATGCTGTGCCCCTGGGCAAGAATGTCGGCAATGAGATCTGGATGTCGGGCTGCTTTTTCACCGACTACAAAGAAAGTGGCTTTTAGCTGATATCTGGCCAGTAGTTCGAGCAGTATTGGTGTGGAAGAGGGAGAGGGGCCGTCATCAAAGGTGAGAGCTACTCCTTTGCTTTCTGTTATGCTTCGGCTGATTATGGGCAGGAAAAAGCCGACCTGCGGGAAAAACGGTGCTGCAAGACAGAGTATCAGAAAGAGGAACAAAGGAAGTGCGGCAAATGAGGATTCGAGAAAAAACAGCAGGGCAGCAAGCAGAAAGGTAATAAATCCGATTTGTTCTGCAGGAGAAAGAGAGCCTTTCTGTCCTCTATTTGTTGCTAGTTTCATCTTTGTCAGCTTGACCGATCAGCCAGACCAGTTCACTATTTCTTGGTGACACCATGTTCGTTTCAATATGAAAACCGGCATCGGTCATGAATCCGGCCATCTTTTCCGGGGAACGGTACCAGGGATTGCTTCCTGAAAACTTGACCCTGTAATCTTCAAGCAGCCAGGAGCTGGACCGAGAAGTCTCCGGCTGAATGGCATAACGTATCACCAGTATGCCGCCTGGCACAAGGGCCTGGAAGCAGTTGGCAAAAAGAGTCGTCATTGTTTCGTCATCCAGATAATGGAGCATGTCCAGCAGCAGTACAAGGTCAGCCGGCCTGGCAAGAACAGGCAGGTTGGGCGCGCCATCCTGAAGGATTGTTCCTCTCTCTCCCATGGCAAGGGCTGCCACTCTTACTCGTTCCGGATCGGGATCCATACCAATGATGTTTGCCTGTGGAAAATATTCCAGACACCAGCAGCCGGGAACCCCGTAGCCGCAGCCGATATCAAGGATCATCTTGATATCGGTTTTATATCCTGCCAGAAGTGCTGCCAGATCATCAAACAGGGGGTCGGATTTCAGCTTGAAACGGGCAAACATCTTTGGATATGCCTCCATGAGACGATAGCGGCCCAGAATAAGCTGGGAAAGGGATTGTTCCGTAGCTGGTTGTTTCTTGTCCGAAAAAAAGGCCTGCAACAGGGGCGGCAGAAGGAGAAAGGCGCCGAGCAGTGAATAACCGATGCCCAGCAGGGAAGTGATCCCAATACTGCGCAACAGAGAATGTTCGGCAAAACAGAGCACACCAAAGCCAATGAGAGTAGATGTTGCTGCCATAAAGACTGCCATGCGTATCAGTTGGAATGCAGGGTGGTCGGGATTGCGGTATCGCTGGTGAGCCTTGACAAAGAAAATGGAATAGTCGATGCCCATCCCCAGGATAATAATTGAGAGCATCAGACTGGGGATGTCCAGCGGATGGCCAATCAGTTTCATGGTTCCCAGGGTGCAGATATAGGAAAAGAGTGGGGGGAGCAGGGTAATGAGTGTCAGCTGCCAGCTCAGAAAAAAGACAAAGAGCAAGACAGCAATGCTTACGGCAATGATCCCTAATATTGTGGCAAAGGTGGTAAAGAGAATATTTGCCAGCTGTTCAGAAAAGAATGGGCTGTCAAAAATCTTGGCATCTTGACCATAACGATCAATGAAATTTTGGCTGTTATATTTTGCCCCTGGAGAAAGAGTGATAAACTGGACCAGGCTGCCGTTCTTTTCCGATATCCCCATAAGTTTATAATAGCGGGGAGGAAGGAGAGAGGCGGTGTCTTGTAATGGTGACTGCAGCACCCCCAGAAACTGATCAAAGGCATGCGGTGCAAAGCCCAGAGCAGCTCCGCTTGTCTCTAGCTCTTTTTTCAGTGATGCTATTTTGTCCCTGCTCCAGAACTGCTTCCAGGCAGTCAGGTTGTCCCTGGTCCTCAGGGTACCTGGAAAGATCATTGATGGAACAAAGGAGGATTGGAGAATATCTGCGTTTTTATCGGCGTCGATTTTTTGAAGGATGATATCATTTTTCTGTTGGATCTCATCCGTTGAGTCCCCTTTAACCATCAAGAAAATCTTTTTACCAATATTCCCCCAGACGGTTGAAAACATTTGGTCGGCTGCCAGGGTCTCGCTACTTACCGTATTCATACTTTCCATGCTGACATTAAATTGGGGATGAGCAAAAAAGAGCAGGACACATGCCAGTGCACCGGCGAATCCGGTGCCGATAGGTCCAGTGCGATAAAGCCTGTCCACCAATCCCTGTAGAGGGAGGCTCCGTTTTTTAGCCGATGGCAAGGAAGGAATGAGACGGGGAAAGATGGAGTGGACAAAAAGAAAGGAAAAAAGGACCCCCAAGGCCGTGAACTGACCTAATTGAACAAAAATAGGAAAGCCGCTGAAACAAAGAACGAGAAAAGCACCTATGGTGGTGAGGACAGTCAGTATGCCGACCGCATAGACTTCCCGTGATGCCTCTTTACCCTTTGTCTCTTGCGGACGATCGAGAAAGAGCAGGTAGGCGATACCGTGGTCGACGGTAATGGAGATAATGGCGCCGCCAAAGCCTAAGACCATGATGGAGATGGAATGATGAAACAGAGAAAAGACAAACAGGGCAGCCGCAGTACCGGCAAAGGCGGGCAGCAGAGCAAAGATACCGAGCAGAGGCCTGGGAAAGGCAAAGAACAGAAGCAGTCCAATACCCGCGGTTGAGAGCAGGAGGGCCAATTGGACGTCGTGGCGGATGATGCGTTCATTGTCCAGTGCGGCCCGATAGGCCCCCACTGGTGTGAGGGTGACGTTGATCCCCCGGGGAGTATATTTATGGTCGAGATCTTTTGCGATCGTGGCCAGTAATGCTGAGATCTGTTGAGCTGAAGCCGTGTCCGTGCCGGCAGTTCTGGGCCGTGCGGTCACCAGGAGGTGGCGGTTATCTGCCGAAAGAAGCTGGCCTTTATAGATCCTTGATTCCGTAGAGGGCGCCAGCAGTGCCATTTTTGCCATGACCGGTTCCATGAGACCAAGGGGGTCTGCTGCCATAAATGTGGACTGGCCGATGCCTTCAAGGCTGCTCAGCTTCAGCAGGAGTTCATTCAGGCGTTGCTGGATGAACTCTTTTCCCAACCTGGGTGTGATCTCTTGCTCAAGTTCCTTTTGGGAGAACATGATCGGCAGGTTGGTGACAATATGGAGGGCAAGATCAGGGAGCAGTTTACTGACTTCATTTATTCCCACTTCTGCAAAGAGGCCGCTTACCCGGAGCTTCTGTTCAACGAGCTCTCCACATTCTATCAGAATGTTTGGATCATCCTTGTCAAGCGTGATGTCCACTGCAATCTGGTCGTGAATGGGATGGTTGGTAAATATTTCCAGGGCATCGCTGATCACGCTTTGATCAGAAGGCAGAGAACGGACGACATCGGTGTCGATATCCAGGCGAAGGATACCTATGGCAGCCGTGCCGATGATCAGGATGAAAACAACGGCAATCAGAGGGTAGTTGAATGATTTAAGCATCTTTACAGGTCTGTTATCCAGCCCATGATAGTATGATGAACAGCGTCAGGGCCGTGAGAAAAAGGAGGTGAAGAGAGACAATCAGTTGTTTGTGGCGTTGAAAAGTTTCATTTGTTTTCTGGATAAATGGCAGGCCGCCGAAAAATCTCCGCATCTTGTCAAGAATAATGGTCTGGTTATCGGTGCTGGCCCGGCCTTGGAAGGCAATCATGGGATAGAGGGCAAAAAAATCCTGACAGTGGCTGCGCAGGAGGTTATCAAATGGAATGCCATTCCATGGCTCCTGAACAAGAGCTTCAGCAAAGGGACGGTTGAGCGCATAGGCATGGGCCAGGCTGCGGTACTCTATTTTTACCACCGATCGTTCAGCTGTCCTCGTCATCTTGCTGCTGAGACCTCCCAGGAAAAAACCATTCCAGGCAGGCAGATTTTGCAGGAAGATATTTGCCTGCAATAAGGATTGAGCGTTGAAATCTTGAAAAAAAATGTCATCTTCAAATATCAGGATATGGCGTGCCCCGGCTTGTAAACCTTTGTGCAGACAATGCATATGGGATTGGAAAATCCCTTTTTCCTGATTCTCAGGATGTTTTGTGACCAGCTCAAACTCTACCCGTTCCCGCAGACCAACGGCTGCAAGCTGTTTTTTCGCTTCCGTTCGTCTATCTACGCGTTTGTCTATTGAGATACAATAGATTTTGTCAAAAAAAAGCCAAGGATCAGCAAGCGGTGCCATGTTTTACCTGTGTAAAAGAGTTGGCGGAGGAAAGCTTTGTGGTGTAAAAAGATACACGGAGACAGTCTCAGGTGAGGGCAAAGGAAAGTAATTCAAGAGATCCATGGATAAGCTCATATTTTTTTTCAGAAAACTTGTGATAACGATTGCCGGTACCGATTTTGTCCGTGCCGCCATCGAAGAACGGGCAGACTTGTCGGATTTCAAGGAAAAGCCATCTTTGAAGATCGTTGCCGGAGTTTTCTTAATCTGCATAAGCTTTCCTCTTGGTTGGCCGGCGGTTGCCGCATGCGGCATTGCCGCTGTGAAACTGAATGAACCCTTGATTGCTGCGATTGGGGGGCCTTTGGTCTATGGCTTTTCGCATCTGGTTTTTCTTCTGGGGATGTACTTTTCCGGTGCCAAGTACTCGGTAATTTTCTTGCGCTGGTTCAGCAGAATCACTGTCGAAAAATTGCTTTCCCTGGTTTCTCCCGAATTATCCTGAGACCAGAAGTCGGTCTCTTTTGATCCAATCCGGGGGTTTGATCTGACCGCCGCTGACATCTCGCATCTGTAATCCTTTCACGGTCTCACAGGGCTTTCCTGCTGCATCAAAAATAGAAAGGTCAAAAACAAGTTCATCGCTGTCTTGGGTCACAAGAACCACTGTGGTGCTGTATTGTTCTCCTGCTCTGGTCGGCTTGTGGATTATCCGTTCGGCAAAACCCACCGGAAATGGAATGAAATCGGCAAGGCTCTGACCCAGGACGCAGGCGGCATGCATGGCCCCATCAAGGGGGAAGGGCGACCCAAGCTCTTTTACCATATCTCGCCCCTGTGGGAGCTTGGGTGCCTGCAGGGTGCCCCAGGCAACATGATTTGAGAGCTGAAGATGTCCCGTCAAGGTGTGGTAGCATGGGCCAAAGGGGACGAGTTCCTCATAAATGCGCTTTGCTGCCACGGAGCCGGTCGGCTTTGTGGATAAAGGCTGGTCAATGGGCACCTCTCCACGGTTTTGCGGACGATTCGAAAATGTTATCCGGGCATGTTCCTTGACCCTGGTGATCTTTTTAAAAAATGTTCGGCTGAGCAGTTTAACCCCTATCTCCCCCTCGTCTCCTTCATCAAACTCCACCAGGGCTGACAACTCTGTTACCCCTTTCGGAATCTCCAGAAATTTTGAAAATCCGGCATCGCTCATTCCCCTGAGAAGAGTATCCGCCCCGATCTCTTTGACAGCACCGGCCATGATCTCCATTGTCTCTACCGCCGGCAGAATCACTTTCCCATTAAAGCAATGGTCCCTGAACCAGGGCTGGACAGTTATGGTCACAGGCTGTTGGCGGACCATCATTCTCGGGGGAATTGCTGCCAAAGCTTGATTGTCTGGTCATCGATCTCCACGGGAATACCGTCACTGTTCACCGCGCAATGTTTGGTAAAGCCGGTGCAGATAATTTCGCCGTCCTCGGCCCTGGTGATGCAATAATCAAATTGCAGCTTTACCAGTTCCAGTTGTGCCGGCCGGGTGTGAACAAGCATCAGATCGTCATAGTAGAGGGGCGTGTAATAATTGAGTTCGGTCTTGATGATGGGATAGATGTAGCCGCTTTCTTCTATCTTTTTGTACGGATAGTTTGCCTCCCGCATGAGTGAGGCCCTGCCGAATTCAAAATACCTGAGATAATTGGCATGATAAACAACCTGGGAACGATCCGTGTCAACATAGAGGGTTCGCATCTCACAGCGATGCCAGATTTTGTTACTATTTTTATCTCGGACATGGGATGGGTGCTCTGGGAGTAACTCAGGGATAAACGGTTTTGGTCGCATCGTCTTCTCTTATCGCTTTGTTCTGTTAACCATATTCAGGTACATGATTATACCCCTTTAAAGACAATACAGCAGTTGGTACCGCCAAAACCGAAGGAGTTGGACAGGACATGTTCGTACCCATGTTTGCGGGCCTGATTGGGAACAAGATCGAGGTCATCAAAGGCCGGGTCTGGAATGTGATTCACCGTGGGCAGGAGCAGGGATCTGGACATGGCCTCAATGGACAGGGCTGCTTCGATGGCCGCGGAGGCGCCTAAGCTGTGACCTAGTTGTGATTTATTAGCAGTGATGGGGATGCGTCCAATTCCCTTACTGAAGACCTCCCGCAGACATTCCACTTCCGTTGCATCACCGGTTGGGGTTGAGGTGCCGTGGGCATTGATACTGCCAATATCCTGCGGGCTCAATTCTGCATCATCAATGGCGTTACGAATGGCCCGGATAATGGTTTCCGCATTTGGCCGGGTGAAATGCTTGGCATCAGAGGTCCAGCCGATACCTGCAATCTCTGCCTTTGGCTGCAGCCCTAATGTCTTCATCTTCTCTTCTGCGGCCAGGACCAGTACTCCTGCTCCCTCGGAAAGGACAAATCCTTTACGGTCGAGGCTGAAGGGCCGTGAGGCTTGGCTTGGATCGTCATAGGCTCGATCCTTGGGACCCACTTTGATTGTCGCCAGCATATTGGAAAATCCCTGGATGATTTCCGGTACCAGGCAGGTCTCGACGCCTCCGACCAGGGCGAAATCGCAGTCGCCGTCGCGAATCATGCGGGAGCCGATGGCAATGGCGTGGTTGGCCGAGGCGCAGGCTCCCTGGGGAGAAAAGATCGGCCCGGTGAATCCCAGCAGCATCCCGGCTTTACCGGCCGGTAGATTGGCACAGACATTGGGCAGCAGATAGGGGCTGACCTTTAAGGGACCCAGGTTGACATAATGATCCATGGCAATCCGGTAAGAGTCCGTACCGTTCAGGGCTGAACCGATCAGGCAGGCGGTTCGTGGCCCTGTCTGACTGTCCATTTCGAGACCTGCGTGGGCAAGCGCCTGCCTGCATATCTCCATGGTAAGAAAGACATAAGATGCCTCCCAGATAGAGGCCTCTTTTCTGGTCACATAGGGAAACTGCGACGGATCCCAGTCAGGAATCTCTCCCACGACATTGCTACGGCTCTTTGTCTCGCACCTGCTGACCCTTCGAAATCCGGCCTGTCCGGCAGCAGCGGCCTGCCAGGTCTTGCTGAAGGTGTTGCCAAGGGCAGTGGCTGCGCCATAGCCGACAACGAAAACTCTTCTGTTGAGCGGTGCTTTCATAAAACCTTAACCCAGAGGCCTTCCTTTCAATTGACTCGCTTAAAGACGGCGCAGCTGTTACAGCCGCCAAAGCCGAACGAGTTTTTCAAAACATACTCCTGAGGGAGTTGTCTTTTTGTATCCGCCACACAGTCGATGTCAATTTCCGGGTCGGATTGGTAGTTGATGGTGGGGAGGAGTATATCCTCCTGCATCCCCTGAATGGCAAAGATGGATTCAATCACGCTGGATGCGCCCATGGCATGCCCGATAAGAGATTTATTGGCAGAGACCGGTGGCATCTTGCTGCCAAAGAGTTCCCGCAGGGCGTCATATTCGACCTTGTCTCCCACCCGGGTTGAGGCGGCGTGACCATTGACTGCTGCAATATCCTCAGGAGCAATTCCCGCATCCTGAATGGCATCCTGCATGCACTTCTTGATGGTTTTACCATAGGGGGCCACAAAATGGTGCGCATCCGAGGTCATACCCCAGCCGGCCAGCTCGGTAGTGAAAGGCAGTCCATGGCTGAGGGCAAATTTCCTGCTGGCCAGGATGACGGCCCCAGCTCCCTCGGAGAGGACAAACCCTCGCCGATTGTGGGAAAATGGGCGGCTTGCTGATTGCGGGGGACCTTCGTCCTGCCCCTCTTTAGGGCTATAAACGCCGTTCATGGTATAAAAACCGGCGACGATGGGTTCCACCAGGGCAAAATCAACTGCCCCACAGATAACCACATCGGCTCTGTTCTGGGCCAGGAACATGGCGCCGATAAGCATGGAAGTAAGACCGGTGGCACAGGCCGTGATAGTGGAGACAATTGGGCCTTGAGCCCCTGTCTGGATGGCAATTTTACCGCCCACCATGTTGATACAGGAGTTGGGATTTGCGTATGGGGCTGGGAGTTTGTTCTCTGACTGCAGGCGTCTGTCGGCATTCAGGACTGCATCCAGGCCGCCGATGGCTGAGCTGTAGGTTACCCCAACTCTGGGGGCGAGTTCGGGGCTTATCTCAAGTCCGCTCCGTTCCAGGGCGCGGGCAACAGAGAGCATACTATACTTGAATACCGGAGAGCTCCAGCTGGCCTGATGTCTGGCAGAAAGAAAGGGATAGGGGAGTCCGTCAATGTCGGGGACCTGCCCGGCAATGCGAACTGGAAAATCAGGGCTGAGGGGAAAACGGGTCAGTGGACCGATACCGCTTTCCCCTCGAAGAGCACGCTGCCATTGATCCTCCAGATCACTTCCCAGAGCCGAGATGGCGTCATAGCCGATGATGACCGGCTTATTGTCCTTCATGGATGACACTACCAAGGGATAAACTGATAGAGCTTGGCAAACATCTCATAGACCTCAATCCAATTTTGCAGATCCTCTGTACTTCTCATATGGGCCCGCTTGTTGACCATGACCCAGCTCATGTGGGCAGCGCCATCTTTACAGGTCGAACAATCGCGGGTTTCTGAGGTACAGCAGCGGTGCACGGTTTTCAGGTCCGATGCCCAACGGATAAAATTGGTGAGACGTTTGGGACGGGGCTCACGTTTGTCTATGAGTTCTGTGACTGAGGGGCACTCCATCCAGCCGAATGTCCTGTCGAGCATCTGGCCGGTGGTGATAATCTGGTGGTAATATTTGGAGGAGATAACCGTCTTTGGGTAGGCATCAAGCATGGCATCCATCTCTGCCCGCACGTCAATCAGCTCTTCCGGCTTCCAGGAAAAACCGGCAACGTCCTCGTCATTGGAGAGCAACTGCATGTGTACCTTCAGGCCGATGTCCTCAATTTTTTGAATGATCTTGCCTGTCTTTCCCAGTTGTTTCGGGGTGATGGTATAGAGGTAATAGGCATGCGGATCTCCAGCATAATTGGCGCTGGTGATCTTAAAGGTGTCTTTTCCCCGCAGGGCTTTCTCATCCTCTTCATCTCCCCACAGGGACAGGCCGACCATCATGTCGGGAAAACGGTCTCTGGGCACTTTGATCAGACCGTTGGTGGCACAGAAGGTCGGTAAGCGTTTGTAAAAGGCCTCTATGCGGTCCAGACATAAAGTGGGCTCGCCGCCGATGAGAATGGCCAGATTCACCCCGCGATCCATCTCCTTGTCCACGAAGGCATGCCATTTGTTCACGTCATTTTCTTCCGAGGCCCGTTCATGCTCACCGGAGGAGAAGAAGAAGCAGCCCTTGCAGCGGAGATTGCAGCGGTCTGTTACGTCATATATGGAACTACGGATATTGAGCTTTGATATCTGTTTATAACGCTCATACCAGTGTTCATCGAGGAGGGAGCTGACTGTTTTCATGGCAGGAAAGAAGATTAGTGTTCCAGAATTAATGAGTAGGTTACGATTTGGCTTGCTGTCTTATTGGTCCTTTTTCTCCAGCTCAGCGAAGATTCCGGCCCTGGCGCGAGTGATACTCTGACGCCGATGTCCGTCGCTTGCCAGGGGAAAACGATTTATATCTTTGGCGGTTCGATCATCTCTTGGCAAAGGTTCGTACTTTTCTCATACCCCCTGACCCAGACCGCCAGATAGGTGTCGACGTAGTCCAGCCAGGCGGAAAAGGTGAGCGGATTGGTCGCATGGCGATACATCCTGGCGGTGACCACGGCACTGCCGGCGGCATAATGCCGGCAGTCATCACAATCGGTGTCGGGGACGCAGCAGGCGGCCGCCCGATCCCACTGCAGATCGGTGCGATATTGGCGAAAGGATCTGCCCAGACCGATATCGGTCGAAGGGTTCATTCGCGGGTAGGAGCAGGAGAACAGATCGTGCAGTCCCCGCTCATGGGTATGGGCCATTATATTGTAAGGAGAAAAGAGAACGGTCTGTGGAAAATCGGTCAGCAGTGCGCTCATGGTGGTACGGGTATGGGCCAGGGTTTGCGGTGTGTGCCGCAGATGGCCGTTGTATCCAACGGGAGCGGAAAACATATTAAAGGTAATCTGGTGGCCGTTGTCGGCAAGAAGCTCAGTTACTTCCCGGGCCTGGTCAATATTGACCGGGGTGAAGGTGTAGACCCAGACGGCCCTGGGATCATTGCGGTAATTTTCTATCTGCCGCGCCAGCATATCTTTGGCCTTGCGGATTTCAAGGCTGGTCTGATCATTTCCCCAGACCGAGATGTGGATGCGGTAATCAATTTCTTGAGGTAGCACCTTCAGGCCATTACTGGCAATGCACCCTAAGGGGATGACATCATAGCAGGTTTGACATAACTGCGGCACCAGGGATGGTTCAGCTCCGGCCAGGACGACAAAGGTTATACCCCGTTCCTTTTCGGTCTCCATGAGCTTTTTCCAGTCAGCAACATGAAGATTTTCTTCGGCAAACTGTTTTTCCCCGTTGAAATAATAACAGCCTTCGCAGCGGATGTTGCAGCGATTACTCATGTCATAGGTGGATTCGCGCAGGAAAAAATATTTACGCACCTTTTCCCAACGCGCACGGATGGCCGGGTCAGCTATGATCTCCGAAAATTTGTATTCCCTGTTTTCTGCGCCTTGGTCTGCCACTTATTCGTCGTCCGCTAATTTGGTATTGATATACTCGGCAATAATGCGCACGGTTGTCAACTTGGGGTAGTCATCTTCGTCGATCCTGATCCCGTATTCATCACGCAGGACAAGAGCAATGGTCGCCAGATCCATGGAGTCAACACCGACCTCGTCAACCAGATCGAGATCAGGGTCAAAGGTCTGGGGGGTAACATCTTCGAGTTTGAGTTCGTTAATGATAATTTCGGCAATACGGATAATTGTCTGACTAATATCTACGTTCATGAATTTTTTTCAATCTCCTCTTTAGGGGCCAGGGTCAGGGTGCCGGAACAGACGGCTTCCTGATCACTGGTAATGCGGAAAGCAAATTGGTTTTTTTTCTTGTCGGGAACAGCATGGATGTCTAACACATCTCCCGGCCGTATGAGTTTCTTAAATTTAATTCTCGTAAGGTTTTGTAAAATAAGGTCCTTCTGCAGTACTTTTGCAATAGTGGCGCTTACCATATGCAGCTGGGCAATGCCCGGCAATATGGGGTCATCAGGAAAATGCCCGCAATACCAAGACGATTGCTGGTCTGTGGTCACCTGTGCTACCACTGCATCGTTGTCATCGAGCTCTGCTGAAAGATATGAATACCACATGGATCATGTGCCGATAGGTTTGTTTGTAGAAGCACGATTTTTCGTGGAATTAATCCACCTGTTGCGGCATATTACAGCTCTGATCACAATCGAAGTCGTCTCCAGTAAAATTTCTCCATTGCTTGTAACAGGAAAAGCAAAAAAGTTCAAATATTCTACTCTTATTTCATCTATCTCTTTAGAGGTTGTAATTCAGATCGGATCTGAGAATTAGGGCGAAATATTCCTAACCCAATTCGACATTCACACTAGTCTCAATTTTAGCTCTGCACACTTTTTAAAGATCTTACCTCTGGCAATCCTACTCACAAGGGTACGTCAACATGCTATTAAAATATTGGACCATAATCACAGTTCAATGAGGAGAATGCTTTTTATTGAAAAAATAACTAATTGCTAAACAGCATCCTATCCCGGAGTTGCGCGGACAGAGAGGAAGGAACCTTTGAGTTTGCTGCGTCTTGTTTATTTTGATGAAATCTCGAAGACTTGAGTGTCTCCAGCGTATTTTTTCAGGACGAACTGATCCAGATGAGAAATTTTGTTGATTGTCTGCTTGATCGTCTTGGTGTTGTTTATGATATACTGCAGCTCTTTATAAGTTGTCGATTCCGGTTCAAAATCATCTTGAAGAAGTTGAGAACCACCCAGTATGACCTGAAGCGGAGAATTTAATTCATGGGCTATGGTCCCTGCCATTGCCAGAATGGCTTTCTGCTTTTCCCGCTCCCGCTTTTTCTCACTATCAGACAACATACCCATTGATAAGGCAATTATGTTGAAAAGGATAAGCTCGAGGGATTTTGCCAAATCGTCTGGCGTGAGACCTTGCCAATGTGTCACTATAAAAGGAAGATAAAGGCTGCTGATGCTCAATGATGTAAGAAGACCTCCTCGTTTGCCATACCAGAAGGCTCCAAGAAGGATTGGTAGAAAGTACAGCTCACGTAATACAATATGATAATAAAAATGGGTTTGCTTTGTGGAAAAATGAAGAATAGTTGTAATTGTCACTAATAAAATTATCAGAAAAAATTTGAGATAATCATGGGAAGAATGTTTCATTGGCTGCCTCAATTTTTATTCCTCAATAAAGATATATACACAGTATGGCCAACAAAAAAAGGGGACGGTTTTTTCAGGAAAACTAAACGGAAATTTGCCTCCCTGCGGACTCTTTTTTTTATGATTCATCAGCGTGACGAGGCATATAAGGAGATTATCACAGGCGGGAGTGAATGTCGAAAATAAATCTTTCTCCCTTTTTTGCTTTTATCAGCGGTCATTGTCAATAGAGATGTCTCTTTCGTGATGAAAAATGGTCACGAAAGCTGCGGCGGCTATGATCATAAAAGGAATGGTGGTGTGGCACCATGATGAGATCATCGATAAAGCAGGCATCAAGTTAAAGTCATTCAATCAACTGGTAGTACAACTGGAATAGATGAATAAAACAGGTGCCAGTTGAGCTGAAAGCCCCAGGCTGTTTATTTCGCTTTTGTTTCGGGCAGTGCAAAAAGCTCTTTGACTTTTATCCTGATAAAAACATAGGATAAATACATGGGTAGAGCAAAAGTAAAATCAGAAAGAGGCGAGCTAAATGATAGACACAAATAGCGAAGATCACAAAAATCATAACCACCATAAGGAACAACAAGCGAACGTTATCGACCCAGTATGCGGTATGTCAACCGGTAAGCCAAGTGAATTCAGCCGCTATGATCACGACGGCAAACCATACTATTTCTGCAGCGAGCACTGTCTGACCAAATTCAAAAAGAATCCCGACGGTTTTTCTGCGAAGGAGTCCATTACCCCCCTTGAGGATAAGACAGTTCCGGGCAGCGAATACACCTGCCCGATGCATCCGGAAATCGTTCAGGATAAACCCGGTTCCTGTCCCAAATGCGGTATGGCCCCCGCCCTGGCACAGGCCCATGTGGGTATCGCCATGGGCACCGCGGTACCGACGTAGCCATGGAATCGGCCGGCGTTACCCTGGTTAAGGGCGATCTAACCGGTATCATCCGGGCCAGGAAGCTCTTCCCTCGCCACCATGGCGAATATCAGGCAGAACCTCTTCTTCGCCTTTATCTACAACTCGCTGGGCGTACCTGTGGCAGCCGGAGTGCTCTATCCTTTCCTGGGCATCCTGTTGTCGCCCATCATTGCGGCGGCGGCCATGAGCCTTTCTTCCGTCTCCGTGGTTGGCAACGCCTTGAGGTTAAAGACGGTAAAAATTACTTGATTTGGACAATTGATTGGCTGAGGGGCATGATGTCCCTTTTAACAATAACCCTAAACGAGGAAAAAAGATGAAGAAAATGATCCTGACTGCTTCCCTGTTGCTGTCCCTTGCCATCACCCTGCCTGTTTGTGCCGAGGAGGCGCATCATCCCGATCAGGCCGCGCCCGAGGTGGCGCATAATTCCGAGAACCAGGCAGCGCCAGAGATGACACAGATGAATATGGAAAAAATGGACACCTCAGTGCAGCAGATGCAGGAAATGCGCAAAAAGATCGTAATGGAAAAAGATCCGGCAGCACAAAAGAAACTCATGCACCAGCACATGCAGATGATGCATGATGGCATGGATATGATGGGTGGCAAGGGTATGATGATGGGCGGTAAAGGTATGATGGGCCAGGAAGGCATGAAGGGTGGCAAAGGGATGATGATGGGTAACCAGGACGGCATGATGAAGGGACAGGATGCCAGTGCCATGCCCATGCCTGATCGAATGATGATGATGGAAAAAATGATGGGGAAGGACGGCATGATGGCCATGATGGAGAAAAAAATGATGATGATGCAGGAGATGATGAATGGCATGCTGATGCAGCAGAAAATGATGATGAAATAATCCTGTTGTTTATAATCGATTCCCTGCTCCTGGTCAGAAAAACAATGATAACTGCTGGCCAGGTACGGGAGGGCAGTAAGGTCCCACAACCGCCGCTCTCTCTGCTCTTCTGGTGACGATTAAGTGAAAAACGTACCAACCCCACTGCCGAGTTGGCGCCGCGATATATTGTAAATGAATATTCTCATTAAAGGGAGGTGAACAGCAATGATGCACTGGTTTGGCAATTACGGCACGACCATGGGATTTGGTTGGGTTTTTATGATTCTTTTCTGGGGCATGATCATTTTTATCACCCTCTCTCTATGGAAGAAAAATGATTATGGCAAGAAAGAAACAGCGGATGAGATTTTGAAAAAACGTTACGCGCGTGGCGAAATATCAAAGGAAGAGTTCGAGCGTATGAAAAAAGACATCAGCGAATGAATGGCAGCCTGATAAAATCCATCAATTTTTTGATGCCTAAATTCTGCATATAGATGCTAGAAAAGCATGAAAAAGGCAAACTCCTCAAAGGTATAACGATTAAGAAAACAACTTTGAGGAGTTTACCTTTTTCATGAGTGTCCGGAATAACAAACGTAGTGCCCGCGTGTCATCAAGAAAAATTACTATGAGTAACCATGCTAAGGGGATAACCAGTCAGGACGGTCTTGTTCCAGTCGTAAGATTTCTTCGTAAGAAGAGATCAGCAGAATTACTTGTTAGCCAACATTAGGACATACGATATGTTTCTTCTCTTAAGAGATATTGTTACACTGGGACTGATCGGCTTTTTTTCTCTTTTGCAGACACAAGCTCAAGCAGCAACAATCGAATACGACCTTGCCATCTCGCAACAGGAACTCAACATTACGGGCAACCCCGCATGGGGCATGACCGTCAACGGAGGCATCCCTGGACCGACCTTGCGTTTCAAGGAAGGCGATCTCGCCCGCATCCATGTCAAGAACACTATGGACGTGGACACCTCCATCCATTGGCACGGGGTGCTCGTGCCTCCCGGCATGGACGGAGTTCCCAATATCAGCTTCCCTCCCATCAGCCCCGGCTCGACATTCACCTATGAATTCCCCATCCGCCAGAGCGGGACGTACTGGTATCACTCCCACACCAGCCTGCAGGAACAAAGCGGCGTTTACGGCTCCATCGTTATCGAACCCAGTCAACCAGGGAAAAAACCCGATCAGGACCATGTTGTCCTGCTCTCCGACTGGACCGATCAGGACCCGCACGAAGTAAACCGGACACTCAAGCGCGGCAGTGAATGGTTCGCCCTCGAAAAAGGCAGCGCCCAGAGCATCTTCGGCGCCGCCCGCCTCGGCATGCTCGGCGACTACTTCAAGCGTGAACTCCAGCGCATGCCGGCCATGGATGTCGCGGACGTGGCCTATGACCGTTTCTTGGCCAACGGCAAGCCTGAATCAACGATCCCGGCCAAGCCCCATGAAATCGTGCGCTTACGGATCATCGACGGCTCCGCCACCACCTATTTCCACCTGGAATTCTCTGGCGGGCCGATGACTATCATCGCTGCGGACGGCCAGGACGTTGAACCGGTCAAGGAGAGCCGCTTTCTCATCGCCGTTGCGGAAACCTATGACGTGCTCATCCAGGTGCCCGCCTCCGGGGTATATGAATTCAGGGCCACAGCCCACGACGGTTCGGGCTACGCATCGGTCTGGATCGGCTCCGGCGAACGCCACCCGGCCGACACTATACCCAAGCCGAACCTCTATCACGCCATGGGCGATATCGGCCTGAAACAGCTCTTTGCCCTCACCCCTGCGGGAACCATGGGGATGCCCGATCACATGATAGAGTCCGGCACCTTTGATCGTCCGGGAATGATGGCCATGGGCTCGATAGATATGGGGTCAATAGATATGGGCTCTGAACGCGGCATGGGAAGCATGAGCCACGGAACAAAACCGCCAAAAACCGACATGGGCGTGATGGATCACACATCTCCTCCTGAAGGAGCCATGGAAATGGACGGCCACAAGGCTGCAACCGGCTCGTCTGATCATTCCGGCATGCAGGGCATGGGTTCAATGGAGATGAATGCTGCGCCCGATATGGGAACAAAGAACCACGGCGCAAATTCTTCAAAGGCTGAAGTGACAGCCATGGATCACGCGGCTTCCCCCGGCATGGAAGATGACAAGCACTCCATGCCGATGGAGCCCCAGACCTCGCGGTTCGGCAAGAAATATGGCACCGATTTCCGTTTTCTCGCAGCCGACGTCTCTGCTTCCAAAAACCTGGCCGTTGACGGCATGGACGCAAGCCGCCCCTGGGGCCCTTACGCGCAACTGCGGGCCACCAAACCCACCACCCTTCCCGCCGGAAAATCCGTGCGGGAAATCCGCCTCACTCTTGACGGCGACATGGAACGCTACGTCTGGTTCCTCAACAACATCGCGCTTTCAGAGAGCGATTCGATTCGCATCCGCAAGGATGAGGTGGTGCGCTTTATCATGATCAACCGAACCATGATGCACCATCCCATGCACCTTCATGGCCATTTCTTCCGGGTGCTCAACGGCCAGGGCGAATTTTCTCCCCTGAAGCACACGGTCGACGTGGCCCCCATGTCAACAACCGTCTTCGAGTTTGAGGCCAACGAAGTAGGCGACTGGTTCTTCCACTGTCACCTGCTCTATCACATGAAAGGCGGCATGGCCCGTCTCGTCCACTACGAGGAATTTACTCCCACCCCGGAAGTCGCCGCCGTTCGCCCCGCACTCTATAAGGACTCCTGGTATGCCTGGGGACAGGCCAACCTGCTCAGCAACATGGCCGAGGCCTCTCTGACCCTGGCAAATACTCGCAATATTTTTTCCCTGGACTGGGAAACAGGATGGAAAAAGGTCGAAGACACGGAATCGGAAGGGATCCTCACCTATGACCGCTATATAAACAGGTTTTTCTCTGTTTTTGCAGGAGTCGATCTGTTGGCCGAGGGAGACGATGTTGATAAGACTCGGGGGGTGGCGGGAGTTCGCTACCTTTTGCCGCTCAATCTGGAGTCCCGCGTGTGGGGCGATACGGACGGGGGCGCGCGGTTCAGCCTGGGAAAATCCTTTGAATTGATGCCCCGTCTCACCGTATTCGGCGACGCAGAATACGACACCCATACGAAATGGGAGGGCAAGGCAGGGCTGTCCTACATGATTTCAAACTATTTTTCCCTTGTAGGTCAATGGCATTCAGATTTCGGAGTTGGCGCAGGTCTGCAAATTCGGTTTTGAGGGGAAGATGAAGAGTTAATAAGGATAATTCAGCCGACTCAAAAGCAGCGCGGCTGATTAGCGTCGTTAGCTTTTCATTGGCAAGATTAACTATTTAAGTACAACTGCAAGTTAAGATGTTTGCTGAATCCAATAGACGACAAGAAGCAGATTGGGTTGTCCGTAAATTCTGATGTTGCACCGCTTTCGTCAAAACCGCCAAGCTGGTTCAGGAACTGCACTGTTCTTACCGGAACGGATGTTTAGGATTTGCAACTTGAAACCAGGAAACAAAAGACCATGCAAAAAAGAATAAAAAATTTTATAACGCTACGTTGTTATAAACTATCAGCGTAGGTCAGCCACAGGCTAAAAAACTGAACCTTACAGATCGATATTATATCGAGGTTGAGAAAAAAGTGGAAAAATCTTTGGGCAAAGTTGCATTTTTTTTGGGACTGTGCACAAAGAAAAAAATCTTGAGTGTCGCACGTATCATTTGAGTTCAGGTGGTGAAAAAAATTGCGGGCATATGTGAGAGGAAAGATGAGGCATGAAACGAGTTCCTGAACCAGAACTAATGGTCGGGCTTGAGCAGGCTGAGGCGTACGCAGGGCCGCATCTGGACAGTGCCTATTGGTTATTCATCCAGTGTTTTCGGAAGTTCTTCCCCGACATGGTGCCGGAAGACGCAATCCTTGACCTGGGGTGTGGTCCGGCTGCCATTCCTCTGCGTCTTGCTCGACTTTTTCCCAACTGTGAGATACACGGTGTCGATGGTTCGCTACAGATGCTGGAACAGGGAAGGCAAGCCGTTCGGCGAGAAGGGTTGGAGCATCAGGTACAGTTCATTCATGGTATTCTTCCCCAGAGACTTCTTCTGCCACACAGCCGTTACGAGATGATCATTTCTAATAGCTTCCTGCACCATCTTGTTGATCCCATGGTTCTCTGGAATGCGCTCCATGCCTATGGCCGGCCAAACGCAGCAATCCTGATCGTTGACCTGGTCAGACCAGCAAGCGAGGAACAGGCCCGGGTGGTTGTGGATAACTATATGCCGGATGCACCTCTTCAGCTGCGCGAGGACATGATGCTTTCCCTGTGTGCCGGCTTTACCCTGGATGAGGTCACTTATCAGCTGGAGAAAGCTGGTCTGGCTGAAAATCTCTGTGTGAAGATGATAAGTCCTTGTCAGTTTGCCGTTTACGGAAAGCTAAATAGAGAGCTGTGACGGTCTCTTCTTCTTGCTCCCAGCCGATATCTTTTGTCTTCGCCAAGTTGCGGTTGAAAAAAAGAGTCCTCAATGGTATCCATCCATTGAAAATGCCAGCCTTTACCTGTCAGAGACCGGAGCGTCGTCCAGGATGTTGCTTCCTGTAATCAGGCTGAAATGAACTGAGTTTAAGAGGAAAATGAATGAAATTGAGCGTTGCTGCAAATTGGGACCTGGGGTTACTGGAAGGGCTAAAGAAAATCCCTGAGGTGACTTCGATTTATGCAAAATTACCCTTTGACATAGTGGGCGGGGGCAGGTCCGGTAGTGTCGTGCCTTCCGTGGACTGGGATTTTGCCGAAGCCTACATTCGGGTGGCTCATGAGCAGGGGTTGTCGTTTTGCTACCTCATCAATGCACCCTGTCTCGGGAACCTGGAACAGACGAAAGAGGGCAAAAAGGAAATTCTGGCGTTCATTGAGCAGTTGGTCGCCATCAAGGTCGACAGTGTTTCCATTGCCAATCTGGCCGTCGTGACGCTAGTGCGCCGCCACTTTCCAGATCTGCGCATTCGGGGCAGTGTGTTGAGCTGGCCCACTAATCTGCCACGACTCAAATATCAGGAATCTCTCGGCGTTGATCCCTTGATCATCCCCTATAGTGAATTCAATCGTGACTTTACCATGCTGCCAAAGATCCGTTCAGGACTTTCCTGCGGTATGCAGCTGTTTGTCAACGTTTCCTGTATCTACAACTGCCATTATCTGGCAGAACACGCCAGCAGCGTGGGACATGCATCCCAGGTGCAGAAGGGAATCCCGCCGGCGCATTCCTTCATTGATTTTTATCTCTGGCAGTGTACACGCAGGCGTCTGCTGCAGCCGGAACTTTTTTTGATGAGCCGTTGGATCCGTCCCGAGGACCTGCATGTATACGAGGCCATGGGCTACGATGAATTTAAAATTATTGATCGCTCACGCTCCACAGCATGGCTGTTGCGAGTGACAAAGGCCTACGCGGATCGGCAGTACAAGGGTAACCTGTTAGACATCATCTCTCTCGAGATGCTTGGTGATCCGGCTGGTTTCCACGCTGATATAGAAGATCAGGTTCGGGAGCGGATGCGGCACTATGGCACGGAAGAACGGCAGCTGATGCTCCGCATGCTTAAATTACGACGCCGACTTCTGGAATTTGATATCTCTATCGACAATGCGGAGCTGGAGGGATTTCTGGAGGGGTTTCAGAAGATCCGCTGTGCAGAAACCTTGTGCGAAGAGTGCCGCTACTGTCACGGTTACGCCAAACGGGCAGTCCGTTTCGACCGTGATGAGGCCGATGTTTTGGCAAGGGATATCAGCGGACTCCTCGAGGATTTTTTGACCATGAAAAGCTGAAGGTTGGATAAGCTGTAGTAAGTCAGACTTAATCTGTGCTCAAGTTGACAATTTTGATATAAATTCTTATTATTTGACAATGACATTGACAATATGCGATAAGTATACTAGCAATACTTGTTCGCTGTTCTAAAATGAACTGTCATTCATTAAAAGAACATGGATTGTCGGACTTAGTAACTAACTTTATATTTTTTTGTGCGAAAAAATGAAAGCATTGGAATTGGCGGAATTTATATTGGTGAGTTACCCTGGAAAGGATATTACACCCATGAAACTGCAAAAACTTGCTTTTTATGCAAAGGCGTGGACGCTTGTTGCAGGGGATTCTTTTATAGATGCTGAGTTCGAAAAATGGGATTATGGTCCAGTAAACCAGAACATTTATCATCACTATAAAAATCATGGGGCGTCTGGATTACTTGCGCCAAAGTCACATGGAGCGATAGAAGAATCGCAGGGAAAATTATTGCAATTCATTCTTGATAATTATATCGATTATTCAGCTTTCACCCTGAGCTCAATGACTCACAATGAGGCACCTTGGGAAGAAACACCTAAAGATAAAATAATTTCTGACGCCCTGATATTAAGTTACTATTCAAAACAGCCATTTGCTAAAAATTTTTCAAGTAATACCGATGGCGTTTTTCACGTCCTTCAGTCAAACGCATGGCATTCATTCACCCTGGACATGGAAGAAGAAGAAGCAAAGACGTTCGCGACATATTCTTCATTTGAAGAGTTTCATAAGCTTGGTGACGATGCCAATCTTGAATTCAAGAAATTGTTGAGCGATCTTGATGGTATGATTATTAATTGAATCACTCCCTCGATTCACATGATAAGGAGCACTTCATGCTCCTTATGCGCGATTTCCCTGTCAATGACTCACCATCTATTAGCGAAACTCTTAAAATCATACATGCCAGGTATGATAAATTAAATTCCGACCGCTTGGTTAACGTTCTCTCCTGTGTCAGTCGTGCAGAATTCTCACGAGTTTTTTCACTTTTACCTATCATTCTTCATAGCTATTTATTCAAGGGAATCATTTCGAATTACGACTGTTACCGTCAAGTCACAGATGTAAATAACGGAATAGTGCATTTTGGTCCAAACTCAAAGTTCAATGGCTACTCTCCTCAAAACATTGATGAAGGAGTACGGATGGCTTGTTCATCCCTTATTATTGACGATGGAAAAGCCGTGTATAATGCTGTAAAATTCTACCAGCAGTTCGTTATGGTGCACCCATTTTACGATGCAAATGGAAGGATTGGTCGATTTATTGTCGAAGTATATCTGAATTTTTATGGTATTGGTATTGTCTGGAAAAAATTATGTGCGAACACACAATGGTTGAAAAAGTTGAATAATTGCCACAAAAGATTCAACGGACGAGAATACGACCGTTACCTTGACCTGCTTGTCGCTCACTGGAAAAAATTTGTTTTTGATGTTAAAAATGGCTTAGATATTTAGAATTTCTTTCCCTCCCTCTCCCCACAATTCTCACTGGCCACATCCATTTTCCCAACCCCGTCTCTTTTATCCCTTCCCGGAGAAAATCCTCTATATAAATGTAAACGGCTGGCTCTGCTCGCCTAGGTATTCCCGTCCCTGCGCCAGCTCCTCGACTATGTAGATCCGGAGTATGAATATTTAGGGTCAGGTAAATTAAAACTTATGTAAGCTGCCAGAGGACACCTTTACATTTCGAAAATCTATCCCTAGTTGAGATGTCTACTGTTATACGAATGTCAGATTAAGTGTGACGGCTTTCGCCCTAGCTGTCAGATTCGATCTAAGCTTCTACAGATAAGCAAAAATTTGCAACAAACCTAGCAGGTGAGGCCTGCTGACGAGACCATCAATTTTATTGACGCCAAAATTCCATACAGGTCACATTCATTCCAAATCCCAGAACCAGAATTTTTTTCCCTGCTGGAATCTCAGCCGACTCCATAAGATGTACAGCCATGACGGCAGCAACTGCAGAGGCTGAGGCAAATTCTCCAGTAAATTCCCGGTAAGGGATGACAGGGATGGTGAGCCCAGATTTCTCCAGGAAGCTGTCCAGCTGGGCCTGCCCTTCCTTCGCTTCAGCAGCCGGGATGCCGGCCAGGATCATTCTGCAATTTCTTTGCAGGGTCTCTTTACCGCCTGATGCTGTAATCAGTTCATCGATAACCGTATTGGTCTTTTTGCGAAAAAAGGTAAGCTGCAGCGAGAGCTTTCCCGGCATGGCCTGGCGGCAGAGATACAAGCAGCCTCCCCCGTCAGCAAGGGGGGCGGCAGGCTGTATGGAGGGGTCCAAAAGTGGCGAAAACTGGGTGTGGGCTTCATCAGCGGCCAGAACAAAGGCGGAATTTGAACTGTCATCCCTGTCCAGGAAAGTGTCTGCAGCAAGCAGGGCCTGTTCAAAAGAATAATCGCCACCGCTGCTGGTGATATTGGCCCCTGTTGCCTCGTGCATAATGGCTATCTGTCCTGCCGCACTGTTGTGTACTGAGCCTACAAAGTCAATGGGGCTGGGGAACTGTTCCTGGCTCTGTTGCAGTTTGTCCAGAAAGTCATAGGTCTCGGAGAGGGATCCCCAGCCACTTCCCATAAAGACGCAATGCGGGGAATGGTCAAGGCCGGAATCCTTGCGGGCAGCATCAGCCAGGGCCAGGGCGATTCTGGAAAAGCGCTTGAGCCTTCGTACCTTCCGTACCGGAAGTTGCTCTGAAATAGTCTCCAGATCAACGGTCCCGGCCATTGTCTCCCTTTGGGAGAACCTTTCCATGCTTTGTTGCGTGTGTCCTGCTCCGGTGATACACGCCTTACCAAGGAGAGTCAGGGGTCTGCTTTGGCCGGCAGGTTCAGGAGAAGAAAAGAGGTCAGGCTGAGCAATGACAAGACAAGCGTTATTGCCGCCAAAGCCAAACGAGTTGGAGAGTACCGTTGCAATGGGCAGGTCGTCAGGATGGAGGATCGGTGTCAGCTGGCATTCGGGGTCAGGTTGCCGACATCCGGTGTTGGCCGGTATAAATCCTTTTTGCAGGCAGATTGCGGCAATCGCTGCCTCTATCGCCCCTGATGCGGCCAGTCCGTGTCCTGTTGCCCCCTTGATTGATGAAAGTGGAGGCGGCTGCGGGAAGATTGAGCGTACTGCTTTGGATTCAGCACGATCATTCTCTATAGTACCGGTGCCGTGCAGGTTTATATAGTCGATAGCCTCTGCCTTGAGAGCTGCACTGTCTAAGGCCTTCTGCATGGCCCTGGAAGCGCCTTTCCCTTCTGGATGGGGCGATGCCGGGTGGTAGGCGTCGCAGCTCAGGCCACAGCCCAGAATCTGGCCCAGTGGGTTTTTTGGTTTTATGGTGCTGAGTAATAGCATGGCAGCACCTTCAGCAACCGACATGCCTTGCCGGTTTTTGTCAAAGGGCCTGCTGCCATGGGGGTCAACAAGCTGCAGGGAGTGAAACCCGAAATAGGTTAAGTGGCAAAGGGAGTCGACGCCTCCGGCAAGAATCCATTCCGCCTTGCCGGATTGCAGCATTTTTAGAGCCATGCCGATGGCAACGGTACCGGAAGAACAGGCAGTGGATACCGTGAGTGCCTGTCCGCTGCATTGGACTTCCCTGGCAACCTCTTCCGCAACCGTGGTCAGTCCGTGGTATCTATAATTATGAGCGTCCTGGTCCTGAGCTGCAAGCAGCTCTTCTGTGGTGAGAATGCCGCCGGTGGTAGAACCAATGATTACCGCATCAGGCGGGTGGGTGCAGCCTTCCATTGCTTGTCTGGCGGCGGTAATGGCCAGACAATGCGTTCGCGGGAATGTTGTTACATCCGGGAGGTTCTGTACCTGCCCGACAGGCAGGGGAGGAGGCTGTTGAATGGAAAAAACATGCAAGGGAGCAATGGCTGATTCGTTCTTTCTGAGAGCCTGCTCAGTGGCATCAAGCCCATAGCCCAAGGGGCTGATGATACCAATTCCAACAATATAGACGTTTCTTTTTTTGCTGCTCAAGGAGATTATTTGGGAGAGTTTTTACGAATATAATCGGCGAGAGAAGAAAGGGAGGAAAAAACTTTTTCCGCGATTTCTTTGTTGTTGATAATCACGCCGTAATCCTTTTCAACCATGACCACAATTTCCAGAACATCAATGGAGTCGATACCCAACTCCCCGCCCACCAGCTGAGCATTCTCGTCAAACTCTTCCGGAGTAACATCTGTCAGATTAAGGATTTCAATAAGTCTTTTTTTAAGTTCTTCTGTTAAGTTATCCATAGCTCTATTATTGTTATATTTATTATATTATCGGCTGCTGTGAAGAGCGGCGGGGGAATGGATTGTCTCTGTCTTATGGCTACCTTATAACGAATTGGCAAGATGAACAGTTCTTTTCAGTAATCAAGAGTATATATGAAAAGAAAAAAAATAACGACTGGAAATATTTCTCATATGCTTTGCTGTCAGTGCAAATTATTTTAGGATAATTTCCTATAATTGAAAATATTACCGCCATCAATATCGAAGTCGATTATAGGCGATTTACCTATGAAGAGGAAGATTTTCAAAAAGTGGTGCCCAAGATTTGTAAAACTAACTGACTAAGACTCCTCGCCAAGAAAATAAGATCAAAGGGCAGAAGAGGACTTGTCGAGGTCAACGATTCTGGAAGTGCCGTCATAATCTCTGGTTACCACCTCTTCAAGTTTAGAAATCCTTTTTATCAGGGTTTTCAGTTTATTCAGGTTGCTTTTGATACCTTCCAATTCTCGGTACGGTTCAGAGTCTTGTTCAAAATCGTCCTGAAGAAGTTCCAAGTTGCCCATGGCCACAAACAGCGGGCTGTTCATCTCATGGGCCACCGTTCCGGCCAGAGCCTTTATCGATTCCAGCTTTTCTCTGGCGTGGGCCTTTTGTCTGTCCTGTAAAAAGCCTGTGGTGACTGCCACGATGTTAAACAGGCAGATTTCCAGAAGTCGATCAAGATCATCTGGAGTAAAGCCTCGCCAGTGGAACGCTGAATATGTGAGATAAAAAGCTGTGATGCTCAGGGCGGTAATAACTGCCCCACGCAGACCAAACCAGAATGCACTGAGTATGATCGGTAGAAAATACAGCTCGCGAGCCAGTATGTGTCCTTTTTCAAAGTCGCGGGAAACAAAGAGGTGCAGCCCACTGATCCCGATGACCATAAGAACAATGGTCAGCAACATTTGTTTGTCCTGGTGTTGTTGAATATTCGTAAAAAACATCTTCATCTCCGTAGGATTATTTTATCTGGCAGCATTCAGAGTTTTCTGCATGTGCAGATATTCCCTGTGGCTGATTTCGCCGCGGGCAAAACGTTCCTGCAGTATGGTCGCCGCCCGGCTCGTTTCCGTTCTGTAATTCCCGTCATTATTTATCTCGCTGTGAGTCCTGATTGCCAATAACAAGAGTGCCACAAAAAATATCCATGTAAACACCATATCCGTACCTCCTTGTATGTATTCTTCGGCAAAAAAAACCTTCTTTTTCTGAGTAAAGATATTTCAAAAAGTGTGCCAGTAAAAAGGAACTCTCGCGATTCCAGCTAATACGTATCATGTCAACATATTACCATAAGAGGTCAAAAAAGCGCTGTGCCCATAAATGAGACAGCTACGATCTTTATCCGAACGATAGTTGTCTTGTTTTAAGGCAGAGGCTAATTATCTTAGTTCTGCACTGAATTTTATAAATTATAGTTATCCTGTTGAAATATCTTCAATTGTAAAAAAATATGGTCGTTTTTTTTAAATGGGCACGATGTCTGCTATATAGGAGGTAAATCAGAAACACAAGGAAACATAAACAAACTCTACAGGAGGAACACAATGAAACGAATCACACTTATTACCCTCGCAAGTCTTGTCCTTTTTGCAACCGCAGCCTCAGCCCATCAGAATAATATGGGAAATAACCATATGCGTGAAAATGGATACATGCAACAGACAGGTTATATGAGTGGTGGCTGTCCAATGAATGGAAATATGATGGGCCAGGGCATGATGAATGGGAACATGGGAATGATGAGGGCTGGGATGTCTGGTAATACAACAGTAGATAGTCAGATTAGTAATTGGCGTGCCAACCCTTCTTATCAGGGGCAGGTGGACACGACCGCAACCGACAAGTGATGGGGTTGTACCTGCAAATCGTCAAGAGATGGTCCCTGTTCAGGCTGTCATCGCTCTTGTCATATCTTCTTGAAGAAGAACTGCAATCCAAAGGCGATCACTTTCCCGGGTGTTCTCCTTTGGATTCTTTTTGAATGACTCCTTTCTCTTTTTTTAATAAACGCGCTATACTCTCTCAAAACCTCTATTCATTGTAATCCCATCCGAGACCCCACACGTTATTACATGCAGATACCCTCCGTTAAAAGCTCTCTGAAATTTTCCAAGCCTCTCTTTGCTATCCTGTTGGCCACACTCATGCTGGCTGGCCTGCTGACAACCAATACAATACGCAACAGCAGTCGGGAACAGAAGATGATGGAAGCATTTCTTCTTGACGAGGGACTCACGCTCATCCGCAGCTTTGAGGCCGGTGCACGAACCACCATGATGCATAAGATGATGGGACAGGCCAGTCGGCCCATTGAAACCCTGGTCAAAGAAACCGCAAAAGCGAGTCGTCTCGCATTTATTACCATCATTACTGAAGATGGGACAGTCGTGGCCACTGCCGGGGACCACGACCCAATCGAGGACAATAACCTGACTCTGGCCGTGCTTAAAAGTCGGGAGCCGGTCACCACCATCATAAACGAAAAAGGCCAAGAGCCCATCTTTGAGGTGACCACGATTTTTCAAATTCTACCTGCTGATAATCCTTCTATGATGGGCATGATGAGCGGTCGTCCCTGGCAAAACAGAGAATCGGAGACGGTCATGTTGGAAGAGGGGCGGGCTGTTATTCATATAGGTCTGCGCACCGGAGAATTTATTAAGGCAAGAAAACAGGATTTTAACCACTCGCTTCTCATGGGTGGTCTTTTATTACTCATTGGCAGTGCCGGTTTCTACTTTCTTTTTCTCTATCAGGGGATGCGGATCACCAGAACCACTCTTGCTAACATGAAGCTCTATACCAGAAACATCATTGAGTCCATGCCGGACGGGTTGCTGACTTTGGATTCCCAGGGAAAGGTTGTGGCCTGTAACGCAAGGACCGAGGAGTTTACTGCCACCGAACTTGCTACCTTGAAGGGCAGGCGACCGGAAGAGCTCTTTGTTGACTGGCCTGTCCACTCCCTAAAAGAAAATTACATGGTTGCCTCGTTTTCTTACATCTTTCACCATGCAGACGGCAGTGAGATTCCTGTTGAGATCAGCATCTCCCCTCTGCGTGATGATTCGGATAACGATCACGGGGCCGTAATCCTGCTCCGTGATCTGCGGGAAATAAGGGCTATGGAGGAACAGCTTGGCCGTTCCCGTCGTCTTGCGGCCCTGGGGCGGATGGCTGCCGGCATTGCCCATGAAATCAGAAATCCTTTGGGAACTCTGCGCGGTTTCGCTCAATACTTTGGTGCCAAGGCAGAAGATGATTCGTCAAAAGAGTACAGTGCTTTGATGATCGGGGAAGTTGATCGCCTCAATGAGAGTATCTCTTCATTGCTGCAGTTTTCCAGGCCCCGTGACCCGGAGTTTAAACAGGTTGATCTGGAAGAACTGCTCGATAAGACCTGTAAATTGCTGGAATATGATTTTAGCGGCATGAAGATCAGTCTGATCAAGGAAAGTACCTGTACCGGAACAATCGAAGCTGATGGTGATCTGTTGCTTCAGGTCTTGTTGAATCTATTGAAGAATGCTCTGCAGGTGAGTCGGGGTGGCGACACGGTTATCCTTTCCTGCAAAAAGGATGGACGAAATATATTTATTACGGTTACAGATAACGGTATTGGTATGAACCTGGAGGAGAGGGAACAAATGTTTGATCCATTTTTCACCACCAAGAAATCTGGAACCGGCCTGGGACTTGCGGTCAGTCATCAGATCGTGGAACAGCACCAGGGATCATTTGAGGTTAGTTCTCATCCCGGCATAGGAACCTCAATCACCATAATTTTACCAAAGCGGCAAAATATGCTGCACAGCGAGACACATGATGAAGACAATCTTGATTGTTGATGATGATACTGCCCATCGTACCATGCTCAAGGCCAATCTTTTGGGAGCCGGCTACGAGATAGTCGAGGCCGATGATGGTGATCAGGTTCTGCCGATACTTGCTGCGCAGGATGTGGATCTTATTTTGATGGATCTGAAGATGCAGCGCATGGACGGCATGGAGACTATCAGGCTCCTGCAGGAAAAAGGCAGAGTGGAGCCGGTGGTGGTTATCACCGCCTTTTCTTCGGTGGAATCAGCGGTTGAGGCCATGAAACACGGGGCCATGGATTATGTGACCAAGCCGGTGGACATTGAGTCTTTGAAACTCACTATTGGCAAGGCCCTGAACTTTGAGGCCCTGCGAGAGGAAAACCAGGAATTGAGAAAACGGCTGGGCGAGCAGTTTGACTTTGGCAATATTATTGGCCGCAGTCCAGCCATGCAAAGAGTCTTTGAGACCCTGTCCCTGGTGGCCCCCTCCGATGCCACAGTGCTTATCAACGGTGAGTCCGGTACAGGTAAGGAATTAATTGCCAGTGCCCTGCATCATAACAGTAATCGTAAAGGGAACCCATTTATCAAGGTCAACTGCGCGTCCCTGCATGAGAATTTGCTGGAGTCTGAACTGTTTGGCCATGAAAGGGGAGCCTTTACCGGGGCCGACAGTCTGCGCCAGGGGCGTTTTGAACTGGCCAGCGGCGGTACGCTCTTTTTAGATGAGATTGGTGATATGTCTCTGCAGACCCAGGCCAAAATCCTGCGGGTACTCCAGGAAGGTGAACTGGAACGGCTGGGCGGCAGCAAAACCATTAAAGTCGATGTGCGACTGGTGGCCGCCACCCATAAGAATTTAACGGCTATGGTTGAAGAGGGCAGCTTTCGCCAGGATCTCTTTTTCAGGCTTTCCGTGGTTCCCATTGAACTGCCGCCCCTGCACGATCGCCTCGAGGATATCCCGGCACTGGCTGATTTCTTCCTCAAGCGTTACGCCAAAAAAAATAAAAAAGATATCAAAGGCTTTCATCCTCAGAGCCTGGTACTGATGACCCGATATTCCTGGCCAGGCAACATCAGGGAGCTGGAAAATAGTATTGAACGGGCGGTCATCCTCTGCCTTGGCGAGCAGATCAGCCCCAAAGAACTGCCGCCTCAAATGCTGCCAGCAGACTTTCAGCTCTACGATGAGCCTGCAAGCACACCCGGTGGCCTGACTTTAAAGAATGTGGAACGCGAAGCCATTCGCACGACCCTCGAACAGACCGAAGGCAATAAATCAAAGAGCGCAAAACTGCTTGGCATTGCCCGCCAGACCCTGCTCAATAAGATTAAAGAGTATGGGTTGTGATTTTTTTTTTTCTGTAACGTTGTTTCAAGAAAAAATAGAGTTTAAGCTTCGATTAACAACAAGGCCCTTCAATATATCCTGCAGCTCATTAATATCCCCGTACACTTACCCTTCACCAGCTTCCACTGTGAAATGGTTACGGCCAATATTCCAGCAAACCAGGAAGTGGTCGCGCTTGTCCTGCCAATAGAGATCCGAACCAACCCTGAGTATTTACCTGTCTCTGTAGTCAGTGCGCCAAGGATAAGGGGCTGCTCTGTGAGGGCAGAAGAAACTCACCCGCCCCGCTGGCAGTAGTGGGCCATGAGCAGGGTCATTAAGGGCGTATTCATTGTTTGTTACCCTCAGCTAACGTAGAGATAGAATGGAGTTGTACTGGGCTGACAGTCTGGCAAGAACCGCCACATCCGCAATCTATATATGCTGTTGGTTTATGCTCATGAGCGTGACCGTGACTGTCTCCGGTGCAACAGGATCCCGACGCGCAGCCACCGCCTTCTCCATTGCTGAACCAGCCTGTGAAGATGGTGTACAGAGGGTGGATAGAGAGGGTGAGCAGGACAAACGTTGCAGATGTCATCATCCAGCCGGGCAGGATTTCGGCAGCCTTCCCGACAACGGCAACGGCCGAGATACCAAAGGAGAGGTAGACGGCATCGACTGCAAGACCGCAAAGTACACTGATGACGGCAATGGAAGACAGGTATAAAACTGTTGCCCGTTTACCAAGAAGGCCAACCAGTACGGAAAGGGAGGTAATATTCGTGGCCGGGCCGACCAGTAGAAAGACCAGGGCAGTTCCCGGACTTACACCTTTCATGATAAAGGCAGCTGCAATGGGAGTTGAGGCCGTGGCACAGATATAGAGCGGGATGCCAAATGTCAGCATGAGCAGCATGGACAGAAGTCCACCGCCTAAGTATCTGGCTATCACTGCGTCGGGAACCAGGACACTGATCAGCCCGGCCAGCAGAATACCGACAAAAAACCAGCCGGCAAGCTCAGCCCAGAGATCAGTAGCCGCATATTTGACGCCAAATTTAAGTTTTCCAAGGAGGCCATGATGGTGTTTATGATTCTCAGGCGGGCAGTCCTTTCCGTCACAACAGTTGTCTATGGGACAACTCAGGTCAGGAGTTGCTTGTTTGGTTTTGTCGGGAGGATTAAACAAATTTTCAGCACATCCGGCTACAAATGCGGAAATAAAGGCGGATAGTGGCCGGGCAATGGTCATGATGGGATCAAGCAGAGCCCAGGTTATTGCAATGGAGTCTACGCCGGATTCGGGGGTGGAAATGAGAAAGGCTGTGGTGGCCCCATTATTGGCCCCCTGTTTTTTCAGTGAGGCTGCTGCCGGTAACACACCGCATGAACAGAGCGGAATAGGAATACCAAGAAGAGCTGCCTTAAATACTGAGCTGAAACGACCTTCTCCCAGGTGGGCTGCCACGTAGGCTGGTGATAAGAACATCTTGAGCATCCCGCCAACCAGAAGACCAAACAGGATATAGACCGAGGCCTGCTGCAACATGTCCCAAGAGGCAAGAAGGACATTATAGATAAAGTCTAACATAATTATATTTCCTCCCTGAGATATTCTAAGGCCAGATGAATGAGTGCGCTTACATGATTATCATTGAGTCGATAATAGAGGATCGGTCCTTCTCGACGATTGGTTACTAGTTGTTGTTGCCTCAGTTGACGTAACTGATGACTGACCGCGGATTCGCTCACCCCGACAAACATAGCCAGATCACAGACACACATCTCCTCACCATCAAGAGCCCGGAGAATGCGAAGACGATTGGGGTCACCCATGGCCTTGAACAAGTCCGCCAACTGCTCATTCTCTCTTAAGGGCAAAGCATGTTCTCTTGCGGCCTGAACCCTTTCCTGATGGATACACCTGCATTCACACTGTTCACTTTGTGCCAATAGACTTTCTTCTTTTTTCATTACTACCTCTTTATTTTACTATATGATCATATATTCATATATTCATATATAGAACCCCCCGCACAGATTGTCAAGTATGACAAATAGAAAACAGCATGCCGAAGACTCCCGTACTGCTGTCTAAAAACAAGGCGGTCTTTTCCCTCTCAACCTCTCCCCTCTGTCTAATATTAAGACATTATTCATTTCCTTTTTTCGCTATAGTATGTAGCTATTCATCGTGATCTTCAATAGTTATAGAATCGCAGCACGTTAAGTTCAAACTGGCACAAACCATGCAAGAAGAGGGTATGATTTATTAACACCCAACGTTTACATAAAGGAGAAACTCAATGATGCATAATGGATTTGGATCAGGATTTGGACACTATGGCAGCTGGCTATGCGGCCCCGGGGCCTTTTTCCCCGGTCCTTTTGGTTGGATTATCACCCTGCTGTTCTGGGGGTTGGTTGTCTGGCTGGTGGTCAAACTCTTTGGGGTCCTGTTCGTAGGAAAAACGAACAGCTTACCGAGTAATCTTGAAACATTGAAAGAACGCTACGCCCGAGGTGAGGTTTCTGAAGAGGAATACAACCGTATGAAGACAGAACTCGGATAGTGTCTGTGTGGCCCCATTAGTTTTTGCAAGATCCTGTACAACTCCGTTGTTTTTGCCGGGCAAACAAGATTTCATCAGCACCACTTCATAAAGGGATATCGTCATCAGGTAAGTTCATATGAACAGAGGAATAAAAGGAAAAACATGAATACTGCAAACCTGTTCATTTTGGTACTTGCAGCAGTCTTGCTCAACGGCTGTGGACATTACGGCATGGGACCGCAGTATCATTATAGTCGTTATAACCAAATGCAAGCAGTGCATGGGTATCACAATATACCTGGAAACAGCATGCTAACTCCTGACCCATACGTGAGATAGTCATGAATTGCGCATGGCGATCCACCTGGCAAAGCTACTACTTTTTTCATAGCTGGCTGTTCTGGCTGTTTTTGATTCTGACAATCACAGCAGCGCTTATTTTTTTGCTGAATCATTTACGGATAAAACAGCAGATGAAATGCCCTGGTTGCAACAGCCTGGTGCAAGAAGTCTACCTACGTTGCCCGGATTGCGGCCAGGGCCTCAAAAGCCATTGCCCGAGTTGCAGTCGCATCGTTGAAAACAGCTGGCAGTTTTGTCCCCACTGCCAGGAAGCTTTACACCATGGGGGCTCTAATAAACCAACAAAGGCAGGCATGGGGCCTGCTTAAAAGGAAAAAATAATTGGAGATTAAACAATGAAAAAGGAAATCAAAGCAACAGTAATCACAGCAATATTGGCAATCGGGCTCATGGCAGGTACTGCTATTGCCCAGGCAGAAACCGACACCAGTACCAATACACAGCAACAACCAATGTCTGGGAACATGATGAATGGTGGTATGAAAGGCGGGATGATGCAAGGTAACATGATGCAAGGTGGCGGTATGATGGATGGTAATATGATGGGACAGCAGAATGGTGGAGGGATGGGGTGCAATGGCATGATGGGTGGTATGATGATGAATAAAATGACACCTGGCCAGCAGCAGGAATTCATGAACCAGACCGTTGAGTTGCGCAAACAGATGATGGAACAGCGTTTCTCTTATATGGAAGCCGCGCGTAATCCTGACACCAGTCCAGAGGATCTTGCAAAAATCGAAAAAGGCATGTTGGATCTACGTACCAAAATGATTGATAAGATGAATAATGTACAAAAGAAATAGTGTTTCATCTTATCAATCATTTCCAGAGGTAATCAGGTAAAAATGGACACTTGGCTAAGCGGTTTTTTTCATAAACCGCTTAGCCTTAAATTATTTTGGAATAATCTAATCCAATCTGGGTATGCACTTGACTCAAGTGGGTACCCAGATGTAGTATTTTTTAATTATGGAGGATTACCCTAAAGATTTGGTCGACCTTGGACAACGCTTTGCTACCGAGGAAACCTGCCGGCAATATTTTCTCAGTAGACGTATGCTGGCCCAATCGCTATCACTGCCCAGTCTGTTGCAAAATAAGAAATCTTGGTTTGCTAATAGAAACCTTTCTTGTTTCGAAAGTTGTGGAATCTAATCCTCGATTTTTTCGGTACAATTTCCCAAAACACCCAAAAGCCTTTGCCGTTTTAGTTTAATGCAATTTGGCATATAATAAACCAGAAGTATGGCGCAAACGCCTTGGGCTTGCAACCAAGTATTGGATTTGGTAGTTACTGAATCGCTTGGGCATGGTCTCATAAATTGCGACGAGCAATGGTTCGTTCAGGTCGAGATTGCCTTAATGGCACTATTGAAGTAGATGAGACTTGATGGATATGTCTTTTATTTTAACTGGCGGAGATCATGCGCGCGGGAAATTATTTTATCATTTACTTTAACAAGCAGTTTCGATACAGCCTGTAAACATAGAAGAAATGTTTGGGCGAAAATATGTACAGGCGGCAACTAATAAGAACAACTTATAGTATGTGCTTGAGTCAAGTGCATACCATGTTAATCATACTATGGGCTTGCCAGTTTTTCCGGGCCGGATCAAAATCAAAAAACGAGACAAGTTGTGGAATTCATGATAACAGCAGAACTTTCGGGTATTACCCTCGAAGACTTGATCCCGCATCGTGGCCGCATGGTGCTGATCGATGACATTCTGGAAGTCGACTCCAGCCATGCCCTTACGGCTTCTGTGATGAGTGAATTGTATCCTCTGGTCGATGCACATGGTGTACAGCCGCTGATCATGATAGAATTGGCAGCCCAGACTGCCGGGGTGTGTAATGGTCTGGACCGCATTAAAACCAAGGGGATTGATTCGCTTAAGATGGGCTGGTTAGTGGGTGTGAAACGGGCACAGTTTTATATTGACCATATTCCTCTGGGCAGTAGGGTTTTCACCCGTTCTGAGAACAGTCACAACTATGAAAATCTGCGGGAAGTTTCCTGTGTGGTACATCTGGATAAGAGACTTATTGGAGAAGTGACATTACAACTTTTTCAGGCATAAAAATATATTATGAAAGAGAAAAATAACCAAAAAGTGGCTATCATTACTGGTGCAGCCAAGGGAATCGGCAGGGCCATTGCCGTGGAACTTGCCCTGGCCGGGTATTATACGGTGATCAATTACCTGTCTGATCAGGCTGGGGCGGAACAGACCCTGGCGATGGTGAAAGAGGCTGGAAGTTGCGGCGAGGTCTATCCTTTTGATGTCCGGGATGGCCGGAAGGCGGAAGAGGTGATTGAGGACATTGCGCAGCGGCTGGGCAGGATTGATGTCCTGGTCAATAATGCCGGAATCATCCATGACGGTCTGTTCATGATGATGGAACCGGAGAGCTGGCACTCCGTGCTTGATACCAGTCTCACTGGCTTTTATAATATGACCCGGCCGGTCATCGAAAAAATGGTGCGCAGCCGCAGCGGGGTCGTGATCTCCCTGTCGTCGGCTTCGGCCCTCATGCCCAATCGCGGTCAGGCAAATTATTCGGCGGCCAAAGCCGGACTGACTGCGGCCAGCAGGGTGGTTGCCTCGGAGGTGGCCCGCCTGGGTATTCGAGTCAACGTGGTGGCCCCGGGCCTTATTGAGACCGATATGATTAAGGATGCCCCCAAGGAGCATATTAAAAATATGATCCCCATGGCCCGGATCGGCAGACCTGATGAGGTGGCAAAAGTTGTGGCCTTCCTCTGTTCCGACGATGCTTCTTATGTGACTGGACAGGTTCTCTCGGTCAATGGCGGGATGTGTTAGCCATGCGCTCCTTGATAGTGGTGCTGTTTCTGGCAGCAGGGCTTGGATTTTTGTCTCCGGCCCGGGCGCAGGATGCCGCCGGTCTTTCTCCTGTGCGCGTGGAGTCTGTGCAGGCGGAATTTACTCAGGAAAAACATCTGCCCATCCTTGCTCGTCCTATTATCTCGAAAGGCACCTTTGTATTTCAGGCACCTGCATCCTTACGCTGGGAATATCTCTCGCCCGTACACTCCGTTCTGCTTATGGATGATGGTCGGACCCGTAAATTCATACAGCGTAATGGCCAATTTGTAGAAGAACAAGGAATGGGCGTGGATTCCATGGCGATTGTCCTTCAGGAGATTACCGGATGGCTTGATGGGCATATCAGCGACACCCCCACCTTTAAGGCCAAGGTTCAGGAGGGGGGGCTTATCGTGCTCACCCCGAAAGAATCGGCGCTGGCCAGGATCATCAGCCGTATTGAATTAAGGCTGGCAGGCAAGTCCGGTCTGATGGAATCGGTAACGCTGTATGAAGGGCCGGATTCCTTGACCAAATTGATTTTTTCCCATGGTGTCTTGAATGAGAAGATTCCGGCAGCAACATTTATGAAACCATGAAGGGTACCTTGAAAAATAAGGATTTTCGTTCAAGATCAAGGCATGCGAAAAATTTTACCGCAGGCATATAACTAATATTCTGAGGATAAAATTGTGAGCATAATGCAGAGATTGGTGGGCGAAAAGACCATTTTGCGAGGAGCCCTGAAGTCTGTTTTACCCTGTGTGTTCCTCCTGTTGCTGGCGGCCTGTTCAGCTCTGCAGCCTGTCCATCTGCCGGATCTGACTGATCTGGACGCAGTCGATGACAGCCAGGCTGGGCAATTCCTGCAGAGATGCAGAAATAATTTTGTAACGGGAAACTGGCAGTTTGTTCATTCCATTGCCTTCAAGATGGCTGATGGGGGCGGTGCCACGGTAATCGGGGTTACCGTTCTTGACGGACAAAAACTTCATTGCGCTCTCATGACAGTGGAGGGTCTTGTCCTTTTTGAGGCAGAACTTGCTCAGGAGAAACTGGCAGTGAGCCGGGCCCTGCCGCCTTTTGATAATCCGGAATTTGCCAGAGGCTTGATCCGTGATGTGCAGGCTATCTTCCTGCCCCCGGCGGGAGAGGAGCCGAAGGCAGCAGGAAGGCTTGTCGGCGGTGAGCTTGTCTGTCGATATCACGCAGACAATGGTCAGATAACAGACCTTCTTGTTGATGAGAAGGGTAGCCGGATAAATATCTACGATCCCGATCTGAACAGAAGCCGAAGCATTGTTGCCGGATCACCCATCACTGTGGCTGCTGAGAGAGTACCTGAAACGCTGGAGTTAACCGCCTCCGGTTTGAGCGCTTATACCTTAACTATGACACTGATCAGTGCTGATAAAATATGAAATTTAAACTCATCTATCCCAAGTGGGCCAAGCTGGACCGGCAGACGGAGTTTCACCTGCCGCCGCATGGCCCGATTGTCTTTGCCGCCACCCTGCCCGATTATGTTGACGTTGACTTTGTTGATGAAAATCTGGAGACCATTGATTTTGATGATCCGGTCGATATGGTCGGGATCTCGATGATGCTCACCGTGCAGGTGAAGCGCGGCTGGGAGATTGCGGATCTTTACCGGAAAAAAGGGATCAAGGTCATCTTTGGCGGGATTGCCACCATGCTCCATGCCGAGGAGACCATGGAACATGCAGATTCTGTCTTTCTTGGCGAGGCCGAGGGCCGGATGGAACAGGTACTGGCCGATTTCAGGCAGGGCAAGCTCAAGCCCTGTTACGATTTTATGGACAAGCGGCCGGACATCGCCCTGGTCGGCCCGGCCCGCCGGGATCTCCTCAATCGCAAGCTCTACAACTACAAGGGCGTGCAGATGGTGGACCTGGTCCACGCCTCGCGCGGCTGTAGATTCAATTGCTACCCCTGCGCCGTCTCCTATCTCGGCGGGCGGGTCTTCCGGCCCCGGCCCATTGACAAGGCGATAGCCGAGATGGCCGGCATCGACAACAACCGCCTCTTCATCGTCGACAACTCCCTGGCCCAGAACACCCAGTGGGAGATGGACCTGTTCCGGGAGATGATCCCCCTGAAAAAGAAATGGTGCTCCCATCCCATTGAAGACAAGCCCGAGGTCCTTGATCTCGCGGCCCAGGCCGGGGCCTGGTATGTGTACCAGGCGGTCTTTGACACCTCGAACTATATTAAGGAGCGGATCAAGCGTTATCACGACCACGGCATAGGCGTCGAGGGCACGATCCTCCTCGGCCTCGACAATCACGATGAAGACTTCATCAAGCGCTTGATCGACTTTCTCCTTGAGATTGAGCTTGATCTGGCCGAATTCACGGTCTTGACCCCCTTCCCCCACACCAAGGCCTGGAAGGAGCTGAACCAGCAGAACCGCATTCTCTCCCAGGACTGGAACGACTATTCAGCGGATAAGGTGGTCTTTCAGCCCAAACAGATGAGTCCGGGCAAGCTGCAGGAACTGCTCGATTATGCCTGGAACACCTTCTACCACGATGAATCGCAGAAGATGAAGATGGCGAAACTGTTCCAGCAGGTGGTAAAAAAAGAGATGGCCGACGACACCTTCAAACCCCGGGACAGAAGCCTGGCCGATCAGTCTTTCGGCCGGGATGCCAGTAGATAGGATTTGATTGATTACAAGGCTTGAGGAGAAGGAAAGAGATATGTCACTATTCTGCATATTCACCTGATAAGCTCGCCCGCTGACGCGGACGAGCTTATCGCTGCTGCTGAGTAAACTCGAACACCCTGACAGGTTCCGCCTAAAGGCTACACCTATCAAGGCGTTCGAGCCACTGCGCTTCTCAGCATTTATGTAAACAAGTTTACACAAATGCCTCCGATGCTCGAGGCTCAACAGCAGCGTTACCAATAATGAAAATTGTCAGCTGGAACTGCAATGGTGCTTTACGCAAGAAACTTGGTGCTTTGACAGTGCTAAACGCTGATGTGTGCGTAATACAGGAATGTGAAGATCCAGCGCGCTGCACAGACAGTGAATACAAGGCTTGGGCGTCAAATTGTCTATGGATCGGTACCAACAAGAATCGCGGATTGGGGGTGTTTGCAAAGCAGGGCATTTCTCTTGAGCCCGCTGAGCTGGATGCCGGCCCTTTGGAGCTGTTCCTTCCCTGTATAGTCGGCGGGCATATTGCACTGTTGGCCGTCTGGACACGCGAGGCAAACTCACCAACATTCCGATATATTGGCCAGCTCTGGAAATATCTTCAGCTTCATCATAAATTCCTACGGCAAGAACTTGCCATCTGTATAGGTGATCTCAACAGCAACGTTTGTTGGGATGTATGGGATCGATGGTGGAATCACAGTGACGTGCTCAAAGAACTGAAGGCTCTAGGCCTTGAAAGCATCTACCACCACTCTAAGTCTGAGGTGCAAGGCAAGGAATCCTTGCCAACTTTTTTCATGCACAGGCGTTTGGAAAGGCCCTATCACATTGATTATGCATTTTTGTCACAAGCCCTTTTGTCAGGGACAGTAGCAGAAGTTGGCCACCCAAGTAAATGGCTTGAGTTCAGTGACCACATGCCTCTGATCGTATCTACAATTGCAAACAAGTCGCTGCAAGGGGACCTGATCTCCGCCACTTTGCGTCTACAGTCCGACCTGTGAGCTTGGGCGTTGAATTGAAAGATTATTCTTGTACAGATACACAGCGAATAAATGTCATAACAGAACTATCCATGCTGAATAATTCCCAAGACATCCAAGCCCTGCTACAGGGGCCAAAGTTCCCGGACCAGGAGTTCATCCGCTCCGGCGCCACCTTCGGCGAGGTCTATGCCATGGCGGCCGGGCTGCGCACCACCTTGGCTGCTCCTGAATATCAGGGTGCCGCCATCTGTCTGGCCGTGGATAACCGGGCGGTCATGGCCGCTGCCCTCCTGGCCTCCCTTCATCCTTCTCAGCCCAACGGTCCGACCCTGCTTCTGCCCTTTGCCCTTTCCACCCCGGCCCTGGCCCGGATGCAGCAGCTCACCGGCTTTACTGCCGCCATTTGCGATGTTGACAGAGAGATGCCCCATGGCACCACCATCATCCGCCCGTCAGCGGGGATAGCGGCGGAGCTTGCCGCCAGCGTCCCGATATCACCGCAGGCGGAACTGCTGCGGATCTTCACCGGCGGTTCCACCGGCACACCGCAGATCTGGTCAAAGACCGGGGAGAATCTTTTCGGCGAGGGATTCTCCCTGGCCCGTCACTTCGGGATTACCGAAAAAGACTGCATTGTCGCCACTGTCCCCCCTTATCATATCTACGGCCTGCTTTTCTCCGTTATCCTGCCCCTGGTTTCCGGGGCCTCGGTGATCATGGACAGCCCCTCTTACCCCGGCGAGATCGTTGATGTGATCGAGGAACAGGGTGCTACCCTTCTTGCCGGCATCCCCCCGCACTACCGTGCCCTGCGTGGGAAAAAGGTGGCGGGTTCCTCCCTCAGGCTGGCCTTTTCTTCCGCCGGGATGCTGGACCCAGACGACAATGAGGCCTTCTCCCGCCTCAACAAAGTGGGCATAGTCGAGGTGTACGGC
>JAGXHG010000028.1 GCA_024636345.1 Desulfobulbaceae bacterium
CAGTTATCCATGCACAGGTTCGGACATACTGCCCCGCAGACCGATGCCGGCAAGGGGGTGTAGCGCAGGAGCATCTCATAGGCTTCATCGATCTTGCCTTCACGGATGAGGCGCAGACGATCAACGGTGGGGATGTGAACCGGGCAGTAATAGGTGCAGGGAGCTGCGGATTCGCGGTTGGCCCAGAAGGGTTTCTTGCGGCGCAGGTCGCCTGTGGGTACGGCTTCTATGGGGCTGCGGTCAAGTCCCGGTGCCAGATCGCGCAGAGGATCTCCGCCGCCGAAGGCCTTATTCCAGTGTTTGTTACGGAATTCAGCCATGGGCATGGGGCCTGAAAACATCAGGGCCCTTTCCTGTGGGGTAACGGTCAGGAATATCTGCCATTCATCGCGCACAGAGAGGGTAGACAGCAGCTCGCTACGGCCGATCTTTTCCAAATAAAGGCCCATGTTCCCCTGCAGCCACTGCCATTGCTCATCTGTGGGTTTGGCAAGACGGGCATTGGTTTTTGAGTAGGAGCCGTCCATCGGGCCGCGGAAATAGATGGTGCCGCCAACCATGCCGACGCACGGCCGATAGCCCAGGACATTGGCTGGATTCTTGGCCTCAACGCCGCAGACCACTGCGATCCCGCCGCAGTTGAACTCGGCAAAGGAGTCGCCTGTGGAACCGAGTACCCACAGCTCCGGCCGTGCGTATTCAGGGTTCCATTTAGTCATGGTCAGACCACGGGCACCGATGGAGCCCCGGATGTATACCTTGCCGTTGGCCATGGCGCTGCACACACCATTGGTGGCATCCCCCAGAACCGAAATCTCGGCTCCGATATTGAGGTAACCCACGTCGTCTGAGGCCGACCCGTGACAGATGATGGATGTTCCAGGCATGCCCATGCACCCCAGACGCTGACCGGCAGGGCCTGATGTTTCAATGGTCAGTCCTTCCGGGCGGTGGAGCCGGATGCCGATATTATGCTGGCCAAAGGTCTCCAGACTCAGATGATCTGTCTTGTCCGCGGCCTCCCGTAGCAGTTTTTCAAAATCCATGGAACTGATGCGGTGGCCATTTTCGTCAAGACCTTTTACAACAATCGTACCCACTGAAAACACCTCAAAATCAAATTTGAAATTTAAATTGTTGGAAAGAGAAGCTGTTCTTTAAAAGTAAACATCTCGAAATATTCTTTCCTTAGCAGACGTATTTAATCCCCAATCGATCGGCGGCGTCCTTGTCGCTGATACCTAAGGCGTCGGACATGCCCACGGGCAGACTCTGGGAACGTCCCAGGGGTGCCATGATCTTTTTGGCCTCGGTGGAAATGGACATAAAGACCTCACTTACCCGCTCCGCAACCAGATCAGGGTCGAGCCGACGGTACAGTTTCGGGTTCTGGCTGGTGATGCCTTTGGGGCAGATGCCCACGTTGCAGACGTTGCAGCGGTTCTTCTCGTTGCCAAGACAGCCGATAGCCGACTGCATGATGTATTTGCCGATATGGACCCCGGAGGCGCCCAGCATAATGAGGGCCATGCCGTTCTGGGTTACATTGCCGTTCTTGCCGATACCGCCGGCCGCAAAGATGGGGATCTCGTTCTGCTTGCCCTGAGCCACTAGATCCAGATAACACTCGCGGACATTGGAGGCGATGGGATGGCCGGTGGCGTCCATGGAGACGTTGTAGGCCGCACCTGTACCGCCATCAATACCGTCAATGAGCAGTCCTCCGGCATAGGGATTACGGACCAGGTTGTTGAGCACCGACTTGGCTGAGGTAGAGGCCGAGATCTTGGGATAGACTGGAACCTTGTGGCCAAAGGCGGTGGACATGGTCTGGATCATCTTCATGACGCTCTCTTCAATGGAATAGAGGGTCTGGTGTACCGGTGGGGAGGGCAGATCAACACCCTCCGGCACCCCGCGCAGGCGTGCAATCAGCTTGGAGACCTTGAACCACATGAGCAGACCGCCGTCACCGGGTTTCGCTCCCTGGCCGTACTTGATCTCGATGGCTGCCGGGTCGCACTGCATCTCGGGAATGGCACGGATGATCTCGTCCCAGCCGAAATAGCCGGAGGCGATCTGGAGGACTATGTATTTGAGATAGGGGCTTTTTAATACCCATGGCGGACATCCGCCTTCGCCGGTACACATGACAACCGGAATCCCCAGCACCTCGTTGCAGTAAGCCACGCCCTGAAGCAGGCCCAGCCATGCATTGGGAGAAAGTGCCCCGAAGGACATGGAGCCGATGACAAAGGGGAAGATCTCACGGGTCGGAGGAATCCAGCCGCCTTCGCGCTGCCGTTTCAGGAATTCTTCCGGAGCAAGGGTACGACCGAGGGTGGTGGTCAGGTTGAACTCATGGCGTCCGGCATCGAGGGCTGGATCGGTGAGCATGGAGATGCGGTTAAACATGATCCGGTCAAGCAGATTCGGTCCGCTGACATTTCTCCGGCCGCCACGGGTCTGGGGCTGCCCCTTCTGGTTGTGGAAGAAAAGGGTGCGGTGTTCATTGGTGTTCGGCACTGGCATGATTGCTTCATTGGGACAGACCATGACGCACATGGAACAGCCGATACAGGCATTGGCCATGTTGGTCTTCTGACGAATACCGACAAAGGTGCGGTACTCATTGCCGCGTGACTTCTTGAGGACATCCAGCTTGGGCATCCTCTGCCGTCTGTACGCCAGATAAATAGCTTCTTTCGGGCAGACCGCAGTGCAGTGTCCGCACAGGGTGCACCTGTCTTCCCGGTGCTGAATTATCCAGGGGAGGTCGGTGTAGCTTAAGCTACTTGGGCCAACGGATACGGATCGAGCTGAGACCATATTGTTAATTCCTTTCTATCTGGTGGGACGATAATGGTATGTTCACGCATTGGTTGAAAATCATTGGCTGGATCACGGTCGGGAACCATGGCCGCAACCCCGCACATCTCGGAGGCCATGGCCCAGGCTCCGTCTCTGCCGCCGACGGTGGCAGGACGCATCTTTTTGTGATCCATGACCAAAAGGCAGCTCTCATCGGGCAGGGTGCCGATAACGGCATTGGGGCCGTCAATGATCAAGCGGCGGCAGACATCACGCAACCCTTTCAGGAAAACGCCCTGGGGATGTTGGTCCAGTTCCGCGTTCTTCAGCGGGGTGATGATGTGTTTATATGCCTGCAGGGGCAGCTTGAGTTGTTTCAGGGTGTAATGGAGGATATGGGCAAAGACCTCGGAATCACTCTGATAGCCCATATAACCAGGAAAATGTTTTCCCAGCAGCCAGTCCCGGATGGGTACAAAGGCGGTATTCTCGCCGTTGGTCATGGTGGCAATGCCCTGAATAAAAAAGGGATGGCAGGCATAGAGGTTGATGCCGTAGTTGGTATTCTGCCTCCCCTGGGCCATGCAGACCCGGGAGGTGATCCGGTTGTCATGGAGGGTCAGGGCGTTGCCGATATCCAAGGGCCAACCCACTTCCTTGATCATGGCCACATCGGGCCAGAAGGAGAAGGCGGTGAGGTCGTTGCCGTTTTCTTCGCCGTTGGCCCGCAGGAAGAGGCGGGTGAGCATCAGTTCATTCTCGATCTCCTCCGTGCTCTTTCCTTCAAAGGCAACGGGCATCTTATAGACCCGGACAAAATAGCGATAGCGATCTTTGGCCTCGACCATAGCGGGATGGGTCTCAAACTCGTGGTCATATTTGAGCTCATAGCCACGTTGCGCCATGATGGAGTTCAGGCGCTGCCAGGCGGCTTCACTGTGGGCAATCCCGGAAAGAACAGGGTTCTTTGAGTCATATTTGTAATCCTCAAAGTGCAGGCCGCGCAGTAACAGGCCAAGCCCGGAACCATCATAGCCTTCCTGCATGGCTTCCATGGCCGTGAGAACCTCATAGGGTGAAAAAGGTTCAATGGCGGTTTTCAGGGCTAAACGACACATGCATGGTTCTCCTGATGAATGATAGTAAAACTGCCTGAAGGGGCAGAGATTGTAGTAAATAGTAATGCCGATCATCCGCAACTGCAACCAGGCAGGAGCAAAAATGATTGTTTAATTTTAGTGAGGAGAAAATTTTTACATCGAAAAAAGGTCTCTGTCAAGATCAAACAGGAGGTCAAAGAGGAGGAAAGCGCCCGATGAGATAGAGCCGGGGGGTGAGAGCGTGAGTCGGATTGGGCCTTGTGAGCAATTAAGAATAGGGACACATGCTGTCTTGTGTCTCCTGCATCCCTCGTTGATCAAATATATCCAGACACTTACCTGAAAAATACAATATATCTTTGAAAATATTTGTGTTTTCCTGCTCCATATCAGGTAACGTTAAAATGTTATGTCAATATGTCGGATAGATATGAACCACCTGATATCCTAGAAAAAATGATAGACAGAATCTGCCCAGCACAATATCGGCTCATTCTGCCTAATGCACTGTTAGATCTTAAAACAATGATAGCATACCATTTCATATCTGAAAAATTCGCACTGAATGTGATCTCTGATCAATGCTTGAAATTGTCATTATTGTATGATCTTAACGATCCATTTGAGTTACTATCCGCTGATTTACCTGACAGGAAATCCAGAAATCGTTTCATTGGAAATCTTTTCAGCTGCGCTCCAAAGTTTCCAGTGAACTCCACGTTCGACTATGCAATAAAATGGCGTGAGTAAGATAAGATAACGAAATATCTTCAATTCATTCTGCTAATAATATCTATCATCTTACATTGGAAAGACACGCTTGAAAGCACTCATAAACTATCAAAAAAATCAAATTGCAGCAAATCGAAAAGAATACGGTATTTACTATGATCAACTTAAAAAAACATCATATTACCGTTTGATTGAGGCCGATCAAGAACGCTCGCGTCTCATCTCCGAAATCGAAGGCAAGGCCGGTTACCTTTGTAATGGAACAAAACCATTTGCACATGCTGTTTCTCCGGGGTGCAGGCTTTGTGGAGAAGGTCATTGGTCGTGCCTTTTCGTGAATAACCGCTGCAACTGCAAGTGTTTTTATTGCCCGACGCCCCAGGTAGATACATCAATACCTGAGACTCAGGGTATTACTTTTGACAATCCTGAAAATTATATTGGATACATTAAAAAGTTCGGATTTAAAGGAGTTGGGTTGAGTGGCGGAGAGCCGTTGCTTACTTTCGGTACTACCCTTGAATTTCTGTCTAAAATAAAAAAAGAATTGGGTGATTCGGTTTATGTTTGGATGTACACCAACGGAACACTTTTAGATGAAGAAAAAACAAGAAAATTAGCTGGAGCCGGCTTGGATGAAATCCGCTTCGACCTTACTGCCACAGAGTATAACACCAAAAACCTGAAACTTGCCTTGGGGAAAATCCCAAACGTAACCGTCGAAATACCTGCAATTCCAGAAGACATAACACAGTTGAAAAACATGGTTATCGAACTCGACAGCCTTGGCGTAAACTATCTCAATCTCCACCAAATGAGGCTTACGCCCTATAATTTTAAAAATCTCTTCAATCGGAATTATACTTTTTTACATGGCCAGAAAATCACGGTTCTGGAATCGGAGCTAGCGGCACTGGAAATTATCAACTTTGTTTTTCAACAAGGACTGAGAATAGCAGTGAATTATTGTTCCTTTCATTACAAAAGCCATTACCAAAAATCCGCCTTCCGCAAAAAATCGGCGGCTTTTGTTTTCAATGAGCAGGAAGAAATCAACCAAAATGGTTTTATTCGCAACCTTAGCCTGCAAGGAATTTCCATGCCGCTTAAAGCATTGGGAAACCAGCTGATCCAGTTGTCTCCTGAAGGAAATGGATGGCGGATTTCACAAGATCAGAAGCAGATATCTCTTACAAAAAACTCGCTCCTTCAGATGCAACTTGGTGAGGAACCTGTTTTTGTAGATTACAAGGCAGCAATAATCAATGAAAAGCCATTAGAGGATGGAACTGAGATTGCAATTTCCGGGTTGAAGCACATTTTTGTAGTGAAAGAAACCGGCAGTGGCTCCATCCAGATTGAGACAAAAGAAAGGGAAGGTTTTTGTGAAATGATGGAAGGTCGCCTACCAGATAATGCGATGGATTCAGAAGAACTTTTTAATGTTTCGAAAAAGGAACTTCCTGCCACAGGATTTGCGGAATACTTTTAGTTATTTACGTCAATAATTAGTAAATCTGGTGCCAGATTTATTTAAACTCGCATCCCTTTTATTAGGCGAAACAGCAAAAATCTCCGAACCATGCACTTCTCTCGACGCCGAGAACGGCTGTGCCCTTCGGGAAAACTTTTAGACGGCGCAAGTGACCTTGGTCGTTCGGCGCACTAATATTTCAATTATAATCTTAAGGAAATAAAGGAGCAGCCAGATTTCCCCTATTAAAAGACGGGATAGTTTTCTTTAAAGGGGCAAAATGTAAAGTTAGCGGAAGTACAATAATACGATGAAAATAGCACTATTTAGCGATACCCACGCATTACACGGGCAAATCAACATTCCTGACGCAGATATATTAATTTTTGCCGGTGACATGACTCATTGCAGAACTGCGCAGGATGTTTCTGGCTTTAATAGGTTTTTGGGAGGTCTGCCTCATAAACATAAGATAGTGGTAGGTGGCAACCATGATCATATGCTTGCATGTGATCAAGAAAAAGCCAAATTTCTTTTAACCGAAGCGACCTATCTTCTGGATGATTTTGTAGTCATTTCCGGGATAACCATTTACGGTGCACCTTGGCAGCCGATATTTAACCACCGTGCCTGTGATGCTTTTGCCTTACCGCGAGGAAAAGCGCTCAAAGAAAAATGGGATATGATTCCGTCTTCTGTCGATATCTTAGTAACGCATGCTCCTCCGGCTGGCATTCTCGACCAAGACGGTCCCGTCTCTCATGGTTGTTCGGACTTGACTGCCGCTGTGGCCGTACTCAAACCCAAGTATCATATTTTCGGCCATATTCACAATCATCACGGAATGATTAAACATGGTTCCACCAGTTATATAAATTGCAATGTGCAAGGAGAAAATGGTGTGTTGAGATCCGCACTCTTACTTGACTACAACTCTGGTGAACTCTTGTAAGGTGTGAGTGAACTTAAATTTTGAGCCTGTAGGAAAACGTAACTTGTTGTAATTTTACCTGTAATTTCAGGGAACGTAATCGGGGACAGGCCACATTTTGCGCTGTTGCTGTCGGAGTTCTTATTATAATCAAAAATGACTTTGCAGTAAAAGGTCGTAACTGCATGCGTGGGCACATCTTCAGGAGATCAGCGACTTATGGCATTGAAACCGACAATTTATAAATTAAAAATTACCTTAGCTGATACCGACCGAGATTATTATGACACGCTCATTTTAACGGTTGCTCAACACCCCTCTGAAACAGTTGAGCGCATGATGGCTCGTGTTCTGGCCTTTTGTTTGAATGCTCAGGAGTATCTGGTCTTTACTAAAGGACTTTGTGCAGTGGAAGAACCCGATATCTGGGCGCGCACATTGGATGATCGACTATCGTTATGGATCGATGTGGGGGAGCCAACTGTGGAGAGAATAAAAAAAGCTACCCGACTTTCGCCGGTAGTGACGGTTTATAGTTTTAATTCAAAGTCGGATACCTGGTGGGCGCAGGGACAGGCAAAGTTTAACGAGCTGCCGGTGTCGGTTGTTCAGTTTCCGTGGGAGAGTATCCAGGAGCTGGCGGCACTGGTGAAGCGGACGATGAATCTTTCCGTCACCATTACCGGCGATACTGCCTATGTTGCCGCGGAAGATGCGGAATGTGCCGTCTCTTGGGTCTTATTACAAGCTGCATAATCATGCAAGCTTGCCAGGGAACATGAAAATTTGCCCCCAATCTCTGCGTTGTTCCAAAAAAATATCCTCGTAAAATTTACCGTATGCCTACGGTAAATTTTTTTTCACGCCTTGATCTTGAACAAAAAGCCTAATTTTTCAAGGTACCCTGAAATTATCTGGAGACATGTTGAAATGACTGCTTCAATAATCAAAGTCATTTTTGTGACCGTATGTGTGTCTGTTGCCTTAGGAGCATGCATCTCTTCAAATCCTGAATGGCTGCAACCAACAGGAAAGGCGGCGTCGGTTCCAGGGCAGCCTGAGCCGGAATTTACGCAGTATGTTCATGACAGTCGTGAAAACATTCGACAGATTTTAGACGATCTTCGTTTTGAATCAGGTCAGAGTCCCTATCTGGGGGGGTATACCAGTAAAGAGGCGGCAATCATGCGGGGCCCGTTTCAGTGGCCGGAAAAAGACAGCGATATGTGTTGGGACACATCAAAAGGCGGGGGAAAGGGTTTTCTCCTCATCCACGGGTTGACCGATTCACCTTATCTGATGCGCAGTATCAGTGATTCTCTGCAAAAGGCTTATCCGTGTGCCTTGATCCGGGCCGTGTTGTTGCCTGGGCATGGCACCGTGGCCGGAGATTCATTGAAGATGAAACATGAAGACTGGATGCGAATAACAGATTATGGAGTGAGAAGCTTTCAGAAAATCGACCAGATTCATGACCTGTATCTGGTTGGATTCTCGACTGGCACGGCTTTAGCCATACGGCATATGAAAGAGGGTCAAAGTATAAATAAAATCAAAGGCTTGATTTTGGTGTCGACGGCCGTCAAAGCCAAATCCAAGTTTGCCTGGGCCGCCACTTTTCTTAGATTTGTTAAGGACTGGGCAAGTAAATATGATGAGAAAGATGCCGCACGCTATGAATCTTTTTCTATGAATGCCGGGGCTGAGTTTTACGAACTGACCCAAGGCCTGGTCGATAGTAAGTACGCGCTAAAGGTTCCTGTGCTGATGGCTGTCAGTGCCGATGATGATACCATTGATGCCAGGGAGGCCCGTAAATTTTTCTGTGATCTGACGACCGCTGAACGTCGCGCTCTTATCTGGTACAAGACCAAATATACGAAGGAAGACCAATCGCTAGCGTCTTGTAAAGATATTGCGACGGTGGAATTCGACAGTCCTGAACTGAATTATAAAGGTACTCCCTACAGATTTGCCAACTTCGCCCATACAGCCCTATCTATGAGCCCTGGAGACAAACACTACGGTGTTAACGGCAAGTACCGAAATTGTAAATTCTATCAAGACAAAGACGATTCTGATGGCTACGAAAAATGCCAGAAGGGATCGGATGAAACCATTTTCAGCGAAAATAATATCGCAACCTTAAAGGATGAGAACGGAAAAAAACTTCAATACGATTTTTGGCGGCGTGGAACGTTTAACCCTGATTACGACAGGCTGGAAAAGAGCATCCTTTGTTTTACCAACAACGAATGTCAATTGGAGAGTGTTCTTAATTTAAGTAAATAAGGTTCCGACCGCCGATCTGTCGGTGCCTCCAGTTAAACATTTCTCAACTCCTGTTGATAAACTGCAAAGGACACTGGGGCTTGTGTCTGAAATAATAAGGGTACTTTGAAAAATGGTCTTTTTGCCCAAGCTCTGCGTTGTTCTAAAAAATTTATCCTCGGAATATCGACTATATGCATGCGGTAAAATTTTATTCACGCCTGGATCTTGAATAAAAAACCTGATTTTTCAAAGTATCCATAAGTAATTCGTTGTTTATCCCCTCTCGTCCGCCAGCTTTTCGCGCTTTCTTTTCTTCTCCATGTTGACCAGGTATATTCAGAGACTTACCTGAAAAGCACGATGTTTTATTGAAGGTATTTGTGTTTTCCGGTTGCATCAGGTAACGTTAAAAAATTATGTGAATATGTCGAATAGATATGAACCGTCTGATATTTCTAAAAAAATGATAGATAGAATGAAGTGAGCCAATTAGCAGAACCTGTTTAGGTCTTTGGTGTCTATCCCTTGTTCAATGCCAGAGCCCAAAAAATTGAAAACAATGTTTGACGGCAGGATCAACAAGAGACTTGACTACCTTTGTGACCTTCTTTAACTCACATGAATATGGGTATATCTCATGATTAAATTTCGATGCAACATGATAATGTTACTCAACCTTCCCTGTCATCTGATACCGAAGTTTTTTGTCCTTTTTATGGTTGTTCTGGCAGTTTCCTCCAATCCGGTCCTTGCCAGGGAAGGGACTATCAAGGTCGGCGTCTACGAAAACGCTCCCCTCGTCTACCAGGATGAAAGTGGTGGTTATAGTGGGCTCTCCATTGACATTTTGAAACATATTGCCGCAAAGGAAGACTGGAAACTTGAATATGTTTTCGGTAGTTTTGCAGAGAGTATTGAAAGGCTGGAACGTGGTGAAATTGATCTGCAGGTCTGCATTGCCTATTCAGAAGAAAGGGCCAAAGAAATTGATTTCAGTAAGGAAATATTGCTGAGCAACTGGGGAGTTGTCTATACTTGGCCCGGAAGTGGCATTGAGACCATCCTTGATCTGGAAGGCAAGCGCGTCGCCTTAATGAAACAAGATATCCACCCACAAGCTTTCAAGAAAATGATCATCCCCTTTGGGATACATCTTGAAACAATCCCAATAGATGATCTTCGTGAGGGGTTAAAGCTGGTAAGTGAAAAAAAAGTCGATGCCGTGGTCGTCAACAGGATTTTCGGACTTAACAACGCCAATCAGTTTCAGGTTGAACGCACGGATATAATTTTCAACCCGATAGCAATCAGTTATGCCGCCCCCAAGGGAATGAATAGTGATCTTCTTGCAGTAATCGATAAGGACCTTAAAGCGTTAAAGGCAAACAAAGATTCGATATATTATCAGTCATTCGATAAAACCTTTGATTTAACCGAACCCATTGGCGCAATGTCAAAATGGGTTTATTGGGGCTTCGTGCTCTTATTTGTCCTGATCGGTGTCCTTGTTTTCATCAACAGCATTTTGAATCACCGGGTCCACAAAAAAACCGCAGAATTGCAACTCGAAATTGGTGAACGCAAACAGGCTGAAAAAGCGTGGAGAGAGAGTCATTCCCTTTTACGCACACTGATCAAGACAATCCCGGACTTGGTGTGGTTGAAAGACCCCCAAGGGGTATACCTTTTTTGCAACTCCAGGTTTGAGTGTCTGTATGGCGCCCAAGAAAAAGATATTATCGGCAAGACTGATTATGATTTCGTCGATAAGAAGTTGGCTGACTTTTTCCGACTGCATGATCAAGCGGCAATGGCCGCAGGTAGTTCCTCTGTCAATGAAGAGGAACTTACTTTTGCTGCTGATGGTCATAGGGAGCTCCTGGAAACTATAAAGACCCCAATGTTAGGGAATGAGGGACAGCTCATTGGAGTCTTGGGGATTGCTCGCGACATCACCGAACGTAAGCGGTCGGAGGAAGAAAGGAAGGCAATGGAAGAGCGACTTCGGCAAGCGCAGAAAATGGAAGCCATCGGTACGCTTGCGGGCGGCATTGCCCACGACTTCAATAATATTTTGGCAATAATTTTTGGTTTTACCGATATGGCCAGAGCGAACGCGCCTTCTGGAACCCAATTAGAAGAAGATCTTGAACAAGTTTTAATCGCCGCAAACAGAGCAAGGGACCTGGTCAAACAGATTCTTGCCTTTAGTCGCCAATCAGCGACTGAACGTATCCCGCTCCAGATACAACCACTTATTAAGGAAGGGTTAAAAATGATAAGGTCTTCGATTCCCTCCACAATAAGCATAACTGAAGATATTAACCCAAAGAGTGGGATTATCCTGGCTGACCCATCACAAGTTTATCAGATTTTGATGAATTTATGTACGAATGCCTATCATGCCATGGATAAGACCGGTGGGGTGCTTTCAGTAACATTGAATCCCGCTTTGATCGGGCCTGATGAACAGAAAATGTCTGCGCACGCCACCCCCGGCGAATACCTCGAACTTACTGTGTCTGATACAGGTTGCGGCATCGGTTCTGATATCATTGATAAAATATTTGATCCCTATTTCACGACAAAGGGAGTAGGGAAAGGCACAGGTCTGGGGCTGTCTATTATTCATGGGATATTGGCAGATTACGGTGGCATAATTACAGTTGAAAGCCGGTTAGGCCAAGGGACGACTTTCCATGTATTCTTTCCCGTAGTGGCCAGGGATGCCGTGCCTGAAATAAATGAACCGGAAGATGTCCTCAGAGGAAACGAACGAATATTATTTGTTGATGACGAAGAACTTCTGGCTGAAGTGGCTAAGAAGATGCTTGAGAAATTGGGATACAGTGTGACTGTGTGCTGCGATAGTTTAGAGGCATTGGCAACATTTAAAGATACGCCGGGTTCATTTGATCTGGTCATAACCGATCAGACTATGCCTGGGCTCACCGGCTCTGAGCTCTCCAAGTCGATGATACAGATTCGACCCGATATTCCCATTATTCTCTGCACTGGATACAGCAATCTTGTCGACGAAGATTCTGCAAAGGCGCTTGGGATAAAAGAATTTGCCTTGAAACCGCTGACAAAAGGGACAATTGCCAAACTGATTCGCATGGTTCTGAATGGAGAAAAAGAAGCAAAGGGACAAAACATTGTTTGACGTATGTTGTCGACTTCCGGCATATGCTCTACTAAGATCAGGGCATGAGCAGAGAGTCAAACGGAGATCCCCCCCTATCTGGTGATGCAGGCCGTTAGCGTCAAAAAGAGACAACATCACCGTAGAACAAAAACATTTTACCCTCATCCTATTCCGACTTATGAAAACGGAAATTTCACTTAAGACCGAGTTCACACCCCATAAATCCAGCATCAAGCGTGAGATATTTCAAAATAGCGCTCTTTTGGCTTTGATTGTTATGGCTGTTTTCGGTTTTTTCCTCTCAACCATCCTTTATTATTCTGAAATATCCAAGGCGCGTACGGTCATAAACCAAAGCAATCACGGCGTCGCTCTTTTCATTGACGGCTATTTTACCGAAATCATGAACACCATCACGGTGCTGGAGGAGAACAAGGACATCAGGGATGCGATGGCGCTTGGTGCAGAGGCTCGTCAGCGCATATTGGAGGGGTACCGGTCTATTCTCAAGGCCAACAAGAATATCACCTATATCTATTCTGGTTATGAAAACGGTCTGATGTTGATAAACGACTACACGCCTCTTGAGGGATTTGATCCGACCACCCGTCCCTGGTATCGGGAGGCGATGGAAATTAAACCCGAGACGTTGATAGGTCTGCCATATCAGGAGATTAAAACAAACGAATGGCTGGTTTCGACCAGCAGGGCACTGAGAAGGTCCGATGGCGGATATAGCGGCGTGGTAGCTATTGATTGTTCAATGGACCAGATTGTCCACCTTATTGCCCAACATGACCAATATGGGACGGAGTTCAGTTTTGTCATGGACAGCTCTGGGAAAATTGTCATGCATTCAGATCAGTCCCTACTGGGTAAATCGCTTCCGGAAATGAAGGAATCCCTCCAGGAGGACACTAAAGGCGACTTTACTTACCGTATTGACAAGGTGGAGTATTTCGCCCATTACAGCCGCATCTCTTCAACCGGTTGGACGGTCGTGACAGTGGTTGAAAAGAGAGAAATAGTCCGCCCAATCATATCACAAGTGCTATTTCTTATCGGTATGACTTGTGCTATCGCCGTATTCCTGGGATTGGTGCAGAGTACATTACTGAGCAGACGTCTGTCCCGACCGCTGGTTGAGCTTGGCAGAAAACTAAAAGCGACCATTGCCGGTGACGAACTGGAAGTTGACGAATACGTCTATCCGAACAACGAAATCGGGATCATGGCCCGAGAAATCGGCCAGTTGGCAGAAAAAGAATTGAACGCGAAGACTCGTGCACTGCATGCAAGCGAAGAGATCTATAAAACCATTCTTATGGCTTCACCCGATGATATCACCATCGCTGAACTGTCGGGGCGCATTATTATGGTCTCAGAGGCAGCGAATAAAATGTTCGGCTATGAGCCAGGCGAGGGTCCTGGTATGTCAGTCATGGATTTTATTGTCCCCGAAGAGCATGAAAGGGCATATGCCAATATCGTGAAAATGTTAGAGGAAAATTATCCTGGTCCCAATGAATACCGCGCTATCCGCAAAGACGGGTCCTGCTTTGACATCGAGATCAACAATTCCTTGATTCGTGACCAACAGGGAACTCCGGTTCAGATGGTCCTGATTGCCAGGGATATAACGAGTCGCAAGAAGGCAGATCAACAGATCCAGGAATTGGTTCAGCAACTTGAGATCGAAAGGGATTTTGCTCAACGCAATTCGTTGACGGATAGCCTGACGGGTTTGTCGAATCGCCGGTTTTTTGATAATGCCTTACGGACTGAATTCTCAAGACACAAAAGATTAGGATCACAATTGTCTTTGATCATGCTTGATGTGGATCATTTCAAGAGATATAACGACTACTATGGTCATCTTGCGGGAGATGATTGTTTGCTCCAGATTGCCAATGCCCTCAAGGCTGTGATTAAACGGCCCCCTGATATCGTGGCTCGTTACGGCGGAGAGGAGTTTGTGGTCATCCTTCCCGAGACTGATCGTCAAGGAACGATAGTCCTGGCAAAGCGTATAAGTGAATCCCTGCTCGGGCTTGCCCTGCCCCATGCCCAATCAGACACCTCTGAATTTGTGACGATCAGCCTTGGCATTGCATCGGCGGAGGATCATCTTTTAACCGATGGAGCTCAACTTGTCGCCCTTGCTGATAAGGCTTTGTACCAGGCTAAAAAGAATGGACGTAATCGCTATGAGGTGTTGCCACCGTCGACTTGAAATCGGTAGTGGTTGAAGGGAAAAGGCTGGTATGTTCCGTAAAAGGAGTCGTATGGCTGGAGACCCCCCGGACCTTTTGCTTTCTCCAAAACTATCACATATCGGATTATTAGAGTTCTATCGTGGGAGTGAAGCAATAAATGAAGGTAGGGATTGTGTACGAAGAATGCTGCCTGAAATAAAGCACGTACTTGAAATGGCCTGACAACACCTGAGGGCGACGGAAGAATAAAAATGACAGTGCTGAGAGAAGAAGTTGTCGTTCGAGTTATGAGAGCGGCTGATGCTGAAGCAGTAGCCGGAATATACAATCATTATATTACGCAGACAGTCATAACCTTCGAGGAGGAAGCGGTGTGTTCTGCTGGGATCTATCAGCGTTTTCAGGATGTCCAGTCTTCTTCACTGCCCTGGCTGGTCGCCGAACGAGCTGGTGAAGTCGTTGGTTATGCCTATGCCGACAAGTGGAAAGGACGCTGCGCCTTTCGTTTTTCGACGGAAATTACAGTTTATGTAAGCCCTGGCAAGCTAGGGTCTGGAATAGGTTCGAGGCTCTACATCCAGTTGCTCCCTGCCTTAAAAGAGCGCGGGAGTCATGTAGCCATTGCTGGAATTGCTCTGCCCAATGACGCCAGTAGAGTACTTCATGAAAAATTTGGTTTCACCAAGGTGGCTCATTTTAAAGAGGTGGGGTTCAAGTTCAACCGATGGATTGATGTTGGATATTGGCAGCTGATTCTGTAGGCTACCTTGAAAGATGGCTTTTTGCCCAAGCTCTGGGTTGTTCTGGAAATTTTATCCTCTGAATATCAACTATATGCCTGCGGTAAAATTTTCTTCACGCCTTGATCTTGAACAAAAAACTCTGATTCTTCCAGGTATCCTCTTAGGTTGTCGAATAAGGCAGTGCGCCGGGCTCCGGATTTAATAATTCTGCGGCTTTCACCTCTGGGGGGGAGGTGCAGGTCTTGAAAAATTACTCACCACCCTGCATCACGCTCCCGCTAATAGATACACTTTTCCCGACCCTGTTAATCAATCTGGGCAAGCCGTAAAAATCTTCCAGAAGAGAGTACCCAGGCGGACTCGAAGATTTTTTAGGAGTTGACTTCAGGTATGCTTTACTCGATTTTTGTGGTCTGCTTATCTGTCACTGTTGTCGAACCGATGGCCTGTTCAATACTGGTCTGGGCCATCCGGTAGTCATAGAGGGCCTGGATGTGGTTGGCTTTGGCCTGAACCAGCAGGGTGTCGGCATCGGTGACCTCCACCGGACTTCCCACTCCGGCGTTGTATCGGCCGGATGCGATTCGGGAATTCTCTTCAGCCTGCTTGGTGGCGAGTTTGGTAGCGCTGATCCGCTCCTCCGCCTCCTGAAGGTTGAGGTAACTCTGCTGCACTTCCTTGTGGATGGTCTGGCGTAAAAGTGTTTCATCTGCGGCCAGAATGTCGGCGTTGGCCTGGGCTTCTCCGATCTGGTGTCTGGTCAGATGGCCATTAAAAACAGGGACGGAAAGGGCAATCCCAATACTCCAGCCTTCATCCATGGTATCGGCGTCGCCGCTGTAGGATGCACCCGCATTGCCGGAGAGATAGGGCGCATCACCTTTGCGGGCCAGATCAACAGATTGTTGGGCCGCCTGTTTTTTAAGCATCAGGGCCTTGAGGTCGGGTCGATTGTTCAGGGCCAGCCCTAAGGCCTGGTCAAAGGGGAGGGTGTAAGGAACAAAGGTCAGATTGTCCTCCAGCATGTAACCAGGAGCATCGGGCAGACCCATGGCGTTATTGAGAACGACCCTGGCCAGCCGCAGGTTGTTTTTCACCTGGATCTGCACGAGCTTGGCGGAGCTGAGATCCACTTCCGCTTTGGTGACATCATATTTGGGTTTCACGCCGGCGGCATAAAAGCCCTTTGCCTGCTCCAGATGCTGCTCAAACTGTTTGACGGTTTCAGCGGCGACCTCTTTGTCCCTGGCAATCTTCAGCATGTCATAATAAGCCAGCTTGGCATTGAAGACGGCCCTGTCATCTGTCGCGTTCAAATCGGAACGGGCTGCTTCAAGGCTGGTCTTCCGGATTTCGACCTGGGTTGTGGTCTTGCCAAAGTCATAGAGCATTTGATCGCCGCGGATGCCGAAGGCTAACCGGTCATATGCAGAGTCATCAGTGGTGCCGTAGAGAGTGTCTTCCGGTGACAAACGGTCGTAACCGGCACTTCCGTTAATCTGCGGGTAATAGGGGGCCCTGGCCTGGCCAATCCGGCTCTGGCTGGCATTGACATTTCCCCTGGCGGCAAGAATGGCCGGCTGATTCTGGCGGGTGATCGCCACTACCCTGTCGAGGGTGAGGAGCTCACCCTCGCTGATTGCCTGGGGGGCGGAAGGTGCCGGTGCTTTCTCCGCTGTAACCGGAGAAATTGTCTGTGCCTGCAGGGTCTGCTGGTGAAAGGATAATCCGGCAAGTCCTGTGGCCAGCATGATGGAGAACATACACAATCTCTTTTTCATGGGTATTCCTTTATTGCTTTGAGGTATCCTTGAGTATAACTCATATTTCCAGATTTTCACCTTGCATCTTCCGGTCATGGGCGATCAACATATAGATTGACGGCACCACAAAGAGGGTGAAAAGGGTACCGATAACAATACCGCCGACCAGGACCAGACCTATGGAGTTACGGGCTGCGGCACCGGCTCCGGTTACCAGGGTCAAGGGAAAGTGGCCGGCAGCGGTGGCGCAGCTGGTCATCAGGATTGGGCGCAGACGGGTCAGGGATGCCTCACGTACAGCCTCAAGCTTGGAATGACCCTGGTCCTGAAGTTTATTAGAGAACTCGACGATGAGAATCCCGTTTTTGGCCACCAGTCCCACAAGCGTTATCAGACCTACCTGAGAATAGATATTCAGGGTGGTGGTCCAGCCATTGGTCCAGAAAGGGATGTTGGGGTTGGGAATCTTCAGGAAGGTGAAGATCAGTGCCCCGAATATGGCCAGAGGCACGGAACCGGCCAGGATAACGAAGGGATCACGGAAGCTGTTGAACTGGGCGGCGAGCGCCAGGAAGATCAGCACCACTGCCAGGCCGAATGCCGGTAGGAAGCGGTTGCCTTCAGTGCGCAGTTGCCGGGACTCGCCGGTATAATCGAGGACGTAGCCCATGGGCAGGATTTTTGCAGCCTCATCTTCAAGAAATCGCAGGGCGTCATCGAGTGGGACCACCGAGACACCGCTGATAGTGACGGCGTTCAACTGCTGAAAGCGGTTCATGGAACGGGCCGTCGTTGAATTGCGAATGGTGGCGACACTGGACAGGGGAACCATCTGCCCGTCTGGCCCGGTGATATAGATACTACGTAACTGTTCAGGGTTGAGGCGGTCGCTCCGTTGAATCTGGGGGATCACCTTGTAGCTGCGGCCGGCGATATCAAAGCGGTTGACGAAATTGCCGCCAAGCATAGAGCCTATGTCGGCACCTACCTGCTGCAGATTGAGTCCGAGATCGGCGACCCGGTCGCGGTCGATGATAAGCTCTGACTGCGGCTGATCAATTTTCATGTCAATGAGCGGTGGAAAGGCAAACTTGCCGCTGGCCATGGCCTTCATCTGCAATTCTTTAGCAAACTCGAGGATCTGTTCCGGTTCCGCGGTCGAGGCCAGGACAAATTCCACCGGAAACTGGCCGCCACCCGGAAGGGAAGGTCGGATGACCGGAAACATGCGTACGCCAGGGATGGTCGCCAGTTTCTGCTGGACCTCAGGCAGGACCTCGAAGACGGTACGTTCCCGTTCTGCCCAGGGCTTGAGGACCATACCTCCAAATCCGGAAGAGGGCATGGTCATCTGAAAGGTAAAGTTGGTCTCCGGTTCAGAGAGAAAAATCTGATTGGCCGCTGCTGCGTACTGGCTGGTCTGATCGAGGGTAGAGTTGGCGGCAGCATCGAGGATGCCGAATATTACTCCCTGATCTTCCGCGGGTGCCAATTCCACCGGTGACATTCTGAACATGGGGATTGCCAGCAGGCTGATGACGATCCAAACCAGATAGACTGCTGGTCTGGTTTTCAGGGTCTGGTCCAGCCAGCGGCCATACAGTCCCTTGATTCGCTCAACGCCGCGATTGATACGACCGGTCAGACCATGTTCTGCCAGGCCTGGCTTCAGCAGCTTGGCCGACATCATGGGCGAGAGGGTCAGGGCCACGATGCCGGAGATGGTCACAGCCCCGGCCAGGGTGAAGGCAAATTCCCGGAAGAGTGCACCGGTCAACCCGCCCTGCAGGCCGATGGGGGCATAGACCGCGGCAAGTGTTATGGTCATGGCAATAATCGGTCCTACCAGTTCCCGGGCGGCGACAATGGCGGCATCAAAGGGCTTGAGACCTTTGCGGATATGGCGTTCGACATTTTCGACGACGATAATGGCATCGTCTACCACTAAGCCTACAGAGAGGACAATGGCGAGCAGGGTCAGCAGATTGATGGTGAAGCCAAAGATCTGCATGAGAAAGACCGAACCGATTAAAGAGAGGGGGATGGTGACCACAGGGATAAAGACCGAGCGAAAGGAGCCCATAAAGAGGAAGATGATCACAATCACGATGAGCATGGTGTCAGCCAGGGTCTTGAGAACCTCGTGGATGGCGTTGTTGATGTAGTCGGTGCTGTCATAGGCGATCCGGGCCTGCATGCCGCTGGGCAGATCTTTCTGGATGGCCGCCATCTCATCTTTGACCAGCTTGATTACATCCAGGGAATTGGCGTTGGGCAGGGGCCAGATGCCCATGAATACTGCTGTCTTGCCGGAAAAACGGACCTCGGCGTCGTAGTCTTCAGCGCCCATGACCACGTCGCCGATATCCTCAATGCGGATGGAGGCTCCATCCTGGTTGCGGACAATGAGGCGTTTGAATTCCTGGATGGAGGTCAGGTTGGTATCAGCGGTGATGTTGACCTGGATCAGAGACCCTTTGGTGCGTCCGAGAGCGGCCAGATAGTTGTTGGCGGCCAGGGCCTGCCGAACCTGCACCGGTGTAATATTGTAGGCTGCCATCCGGTCGGGTTTGAGCCAGATGCGCATGGCAAAGGTCCGGCCGCCAAGGATCTCGGCCCGCTGGACCCCGGCCAGGGCGGAAAGGCGTGGCTGTATGGCCCGTGTCAGATAATCGGTGATCTCGTTCTGCTTCAGGACATCGGAGGTGAAGCTCAGATAGGCGGCGGCAAACTTGCTGTCTGCCGATTCAATATTGATGATCGGAACTTCGGCTTCCGGCGGCAGGTCGGCCCGAACCTGATCGACTTTGGAGCTGATTTCGGCCAGGGCCTTGGTGGCGTCATAGTTGAGTTTCAACCGGACGCTGATGGTGGAGACGCTCTGGGAACTCTGGGACTGGAGATAGTCAATGCCGTCGGCGGCGGCAATGGCCCGTTCCAACGGGGTGGTGATGAATCCCCGCACCAGTTCAGCGCTGGCCCCGACATAGACAGTGGTGACCGTTACCGTTGAATTTTCACTGCGGGGATACTGGCGGACATTAACGCTTTTAATGGCCTGGAGTCCGGCAATGATGATGACCAGACTGATCACCAAGGCAAGGACAGGACGACGGATAAAGATATCAGTAAAATTCATGGCACGGCACGGAGTATTGGTTGTTTAGACTAAATGCCTAAAAGACTAGTTGTTTTCCGGTGTTGGTTGCAGTTTGAAGGCCGGCGCCTGAGTGTTGTCGATCACCACAGCCTGGCCGTTCCGTAGTTTGAAGACTCCGATGCTGGCCACTGTTTCTCCTCCTTGCAGACCAGAGATAACCGCCACAAAATCACCACGTTTTTCACCGATACTGACAAACTGCTGGCGCAACATCTTGATGTCCTTACCGCTTTTTTCATCCTTCTTCTCTTCCACCACAAAAACCGAATCGCTGTAAGGGGCATAGAGAACAGCGGTGCCGGGAATGGTGAAGACCTTTGTTTGTTCCGGCAACACTATGGAGGCATTGACAAACATTCCGGGGCGCAGGAGTTCGTCTTTGTTGGCAACTGTCGCCTGGACCCGGATGTTGCGGGTCTGGGCGTCCACCTGGGGGGCAATGGCTGTGATCTTGCCGGTAATCTGTTCTTTGTCGATTCCGTCACCGCTTAGGCGCACCACCATCCCGGTTTTGATTCTGCTCAGTTCCTGCTGGGGCAGCATGAAATTGACAAAGATAGGATCAAGGACCTGCAGGGAGACGACTTCCTGACCCTCTTCCAGAAACTGGCCAAGATTGATCTGGCGGATACCCAGTCTGCCGGAAAAGGGGGCCTTGATATTTTTTTTCTGGATGATGGCTTGGATGTTTTCGGTCTGGGCCTCGGCCTCTTTGAAACCGGCCTTGGCATTGTCAAATTCAGCCTGGGAAATGAGGCCCTTGTCGGCCAGTTCAGCCAGACGGCGCAGATTGGTGCGGGCCAGATCTCTGCTGCTTTCCATGGCACGTAACTGGGCCTCTTCAGCGCTGGTGTCCAGTTTGGCCAGCAGGGCACCTTTCTCGATAAAATTTCCGGGGGTAAAAGAGATCGCCACCACCTTACCACGTTGTTCGGCTGCCACGGTTACTCCCTGGACGGCATCGAGTGAGCCGACCGCCGAGAGCACAGATTCCCAGGATTGATGCTGTACCTGTGCCGTGGAGATGGTTTCCGGTGGCGGGACCATCTTGCTGCCGACCGACATCATGTGGCGAATCTGCAGGACTTTAATGCCGGCAAGGGAAGCGCCGATGATGATAAGAGCAAGGATGGTAAGGAGAATACGCTTTTTCATGGCTTTTCTTCAGTTGAGGGAGAGGATGGAGTGCTGCCTGGCTGCCTGTTGGTGTCTGTTTCTTGTTGTATCGCTTCCCAGCAGGCGGCCAGGGTGCTGTTGATGGTTGTTTGATCCAATTGAATCAGGCCGGCGATACTGTCTTTGACCAGAAAGACAATGGGACCGATGGTAAGGGCGATGAGTGCGGCCAGCGGCAGGTCCTTGATGACCTGTTGGGCCTGACCTGCAGCAAACACTTGCTCCAGCGGGAGATCTTGACCGGTGTCACCGCAATTACAGAAGAATTTTTCCCGGCGCAGGCTGGTGCCGTAGGGGGAATTATAGAATTGCTCTATGAATTTGAACTCATAGGGATTCTGTACTCCATATTGGAAGATTCCCCGGCAGAGGTGGAGGAAACGGTCACGAATGGTTTGGTTGGCATCATATTCATGCAGCAGGGTTTTCTTGAAAACGCAATGCACTTGTTTGAAGATCTCGAGGACCAGGGTGTCTTTGTCTTTGAAATAACGATAGATGGTACCCGCACCAACCCCCGCTTCCTGGGCAATCATGGAGATGGGCGTGCCATGGAAGCCATACTCGGAGATGAGTCTGATGGTGGCCTGGATTATGAGCTCCCGTTTGCTGCCGGGATCCGTTTGAGTGGAGGATATTTCTGTGGAGTGAACGTTCATTCCGCCTGTTTAGTATGTTTTTAGATGGGCGTCAAGGGGAAAATCAGCAGAGTTTATCAGAGAGGGGTGACGGGTGGATCTTTACTTTTGACATTCGTCCATTTCTACGGCATGGTTGCATCATGATAAAGCTCCCTATCTATGATATTCTGCCGGAACTGCGGGCGCAGTTGGTCAGCCGCGAGGCGGTAATTCTCAGCGCCCCGCCCGGTTCGGGCAAAACCACCGTAGTGCCGCTGGCCCTGCTTGCTGAAACCTGGTTGGCAGGACAAACCATTCTGATGCTTGAGCCGCGCCGGCTTGCAGCCCGGCTGGCCGCAGCCTTCATGTCCAGGCAGCTGGGCGAGGAAATCGGCCAGACCGTGGGCTACCGGGTCCGTTTTGAATCGAAGGTCTCGGCTGCAACCCGGGTGGAGGTGGTTACCGAGGGGGTGCTTACCCGCCGTATGCAGGACGATCCTGAGCTTACCGGAGTGGGGCTGGTGATCTTTGATGAGTTCCACGAGCGCAGCCTGCAGGGTGATCTGGCCCTGGCCCTTTGTCTTGATGTGATGGGCAGTCTGCGGGAGGATCTCAAACTCCTGATCATGTCCGCCACCCTGGATACCGGAGCCATCAGCCGACTCCTTGATGACGCCCCGGTGGTTATGGGTGCCGGGCAAACGTATCCCGTGGGTGTGGAATATTGCCGGGCCGGGCAACTGCTTCATAATTATCCTCGTGAGATTGCAAAACAGGTGGCCGCAACTATTAATAAAGCTCTGGCTGAGCAGCCGGGAGATATCCTGGCCTTTCTTCCCGGCTCAGCGGAGATCCGGTTTACCCAGGCGCTACTGAACACGGCCCTACCCCCTGCCAAAATCGTCATCCATCCCCTTTACGGTGACCTGAGCCTTGCGGCCCAGACCGCCGCAGTGCAACCGGATAGGGCAGGGAGACGGCGCATCATTCTGGCCACACCCATTGCTGAAACCAGCATCACCATTGAGGGCATCCATACCGTGGTGGACAGCGGTTGGAAACGCAGCCCGAAGTTCGACCCCAATAGTGGCCTCAGCCGTCTGACCACTCAGCGCATATCCAAGGCTTCATCCACCCAGCGTGCCGGCCGGGCCGGACGTCTTGGTCCGGGCCACTGTTATCGTCTGTGGAGCATAGGTGAGGAGCACGGCCTCAGGCCTTTTGACTCGCCGGAAATTCTGACAGCCGACCTGAGCCAATTGGTTTTGGACCTGGCCCGCTGGGGAGTGTATGATCTTGACGGATTGCGATGGCTTGATCCGCCACCAGCAGGTCATTTCGCCCAGGCTCAATCCCTCCTGCTGGTTCTCGGAGCCTTGGACAGCCAAAATCATATCACCCTTCTTGGTCAGAAAATGGCTGAACTTCCAGTTCACCCACGCCTTGGGCTTATGCTGCTTGCGGCAACCTCGTCTGGCACAATTGAATTGGCCTGCGACCTTGCCGCTCTGCTTTCTGAGCGGGATATTATGAAGGGGAGGGACCGTTCGGTGGATATCGAAGACCGGCTCCATGCTCTGGCAGTCTTCCGCAGGGATGGTGTGGCCGCGGTAAGGACTTTGGAGGTGGATACAGCTGCCTGCCTCAGGGTCATCCAGACCAGCAGGCAGCTCCGGGAGCACCTACCCAAAATCGCCAGGAATAAGACAGGAGAGAGGGCAGAGCTCACGATGACTGCGGGTGAACTTCTGGCCTTGGCGTTTCCGGACCGGATAGGTCAACGAAGGGCTGAGGGGCAGGGCCAGTATAAGCTGAGCTCTGGTCGTGGAGCGCTTCTTCCTGCCCATGATCGCCTCGCTGCGCACGAGTATCTGGCGGTGGCTGAACTGGATGCTGGCCGAGTCGAGGGCCGTATTTTTCTTGCCGCCCCTCTGACCAAAAACTCCCTGCTGGCCGTATTCCCCACTCGGCTGCAACGAGAGGAGAAGGTGTACTGGGAAGAGCAGAGTGGTACGGTGAAGGCCCAGCGTCTCTTGCGACTGGATGAGCTGATTTTGAAAACAAGTCCTCTGACAAACCCCTCGTCCGATGCAGTGCTGGCCGCACTGTTGTCCGGTATTCGCAGCCGTGGCCTTACAACCTTGCCTTGGAGCGACAAGGCAAGGGACTTGCAGGCGCGGTTGGAGTGTATGCGGCTCTGGCAGCCGGAAGCTGGCTGGCCGGATGTCTCGGATGCCTGTCTGCTTGAGAGTCTGGACCAGTGGCTGGCGCCCTATCTCACAGGGACGCGGAGCGCGGAACATCTCAGAAAACTTGACTTGTTCACTATTCTTGCCGCCATGCTTAATTGGCAACAGCAGAGTCAATTGGACCGGGAGGCCCCCACGCACCTCACAGTGCCCAGTGGTTCCAGGGTTCGGTTGCGCTACACCCCTGGAGACCCTCCAGTGCTGGCGGTGCGCCTTCAGGAGATGTTCGGGCTGGCCGATACCCCGAAGATTTGTAATAACACAGTGCCGGTGCTGCTCCATCTGCTTTCCCCGGCCCAGCGCCCCATGCAGATTACTCAGGATCTGCACGGCTTCTGGGAAGGTGCCTATCATGAGGTGAAAAAGGAACTCAGGGGGCGCTATCCCAAACATCACTGGCCGGATGACCCCTGGCTGGCCCAGCCCACCCGGCGGATCAAACCCAGGAAATAGGTGGAATCCGGGAAATGTACACCATGCTACGTAAAATTACACCTTACGTGCAAACTTCGTGTGCTTTCTCTCCTTGGTAGTATAATAATTCCGTAAATTATTTTTCAAAAAAAGGAGTGCTTCATGGAGCTTGAGGTTCCGGTAATCGGCATACTGCGCGGGGTAGAGGGTGGTTTTTTTGGCGAGGTCATGCAGGTCTCTTTTGCTGCCGGGCTTCTAGCCATGGAAATCACCATGAACACGCCAGGCGCTGAGGAAATTATCCGGAGATATCGCCCCGGTGTACCCGATGGCAGGCTGCTTGGTATGGGCACCATCCGTAATCTCGATGAAGCCAGGAGGGCTGTGGCCGCGGGGGCCATGTTTCTGGTGACCCCTAATCTGGACACCGAGGTGATCGACTATGCCAAGGCTGAAGGCATTCCCATTGTCACCGGGGCACTGACCCCCACCGAGGTTTACGCCGCCTGGTCCGCAGGGGCAGACCTGATCAAGGTCTTTCCCTGCGGTGCCATGGGTGGCCCTCAGTACATTAAAGACCTTCTGGGTCCTTTTGAACATCTCCGGCTCGCAGCCGTCGGCGGAGTCAGCAGCTCCAATCTCCAGGAATATTTTGGGGCAGGTGCCGCAGCAGTTGGGGTTTCCTCCAGCCTTTTCGGCACCAAGGCTTTGCGGGAAAAGAATCTTGACATGATAGGGCAAAATATAAAAAATTTCATTGAGCATTGCCGCGATGCCAAAGATCGGGTATGATCTCGCAATTTTATCGCTAAATTTACGTCTTCTTTAAGGAGTCTTTCCCATGTTCAGACCGGAAATAAAAGTTATTGACTGTACTGTCCGCGATGGCGGCTTAATGAATAAATGGCAGTTTGACGACGCCTTTGTTAAACAGGTGTACCATGCCCTTGCCGAAGCAGGGGTCGATTACATGGAGATTGGCTACCTCAGCTCCGAATCCGCCTTTGACCGCAACGTGGTCGGGCCTTGGCGCTTTTGCGGGGAAAAAGACCTGAAGCGTATTATCGGGGATTCGGAAAAGAAGATCAAACTCTCGGCCATGGCGGATATCGGCAGGATCGACTACGATGACATCCCGGTTCGTTCAGAAGGATCTCTCGACATGATCCGGGTGGCCTGCTATGTCCACCAGATCGACAAGGCCGCTGACCTGGCGCACCACTGCATGGACAAAGGCTATGAAACCACGATAAACCTCATGGCGGTTTCCACTGTGGGGCCGCGCGATCTGGAAGAGGGGCTCAACGATCTTGCCAAGTGTAGGGTTCCGGTGATCTATCTGGTGGACAGCTTCGGAGCCTTCTATCAGGAGGATATTGAGATGCTGGCCAAGATGTACATGGAGCGGATGCCTGAAAAAACCATCGGCATCCATGCTCACAACAATCAGCAACTGGCCTTTGCCAACACCATCTCCTCCGTCATTTCCGGGATCAATTATCTGGATGCTACCCTGTACGGTATTGGCCGCGGTGCAGGAAATTGCCCGTTGGAACTGCTGCTTTCTTTCCTGAAGAACCCGAAATTCAAGGTTCGTCCCCTGGTCAAGGTCATTGAGGATCAGATCCTGCCCTGGCGGGAAAAGATCGATTGGGGCTATTTCATTCCCTATATGGTTTCCGGGGTTCTCAATCAGCATCCCAGAGAGGCCATGGCCTGCATGGAATCAGACCAAAAAAACCAAGTAACCGAATTTTATGACCAGATGACCAACGTCGCTTCCGGCTTATAATATTTTCGAAAAACGCGTTCTGCAAAAGGCAGCCTCAGCAATGGGGCTGCCTTTTTTTTTACCCAAGGAGAGGAGTGACGGAGGGAACGATTCCTTCCCGGGCTTGGCCGGGAGCTGATCCTAGATAGTCTCGGAAGGCCTGGGGGGATAAGGGATGACTCATCAGGTAGCCCTGGATTAGATCCACCCGTTTAGCGGTCAGATATTGCAGTTGCTCTTTATTTTCCACCCCTTCAGCCACTACCTCGAGATGGAGGCTATGGGCCATGGCGATGATGGCGCTGACCAGGACTTGATCATTGGTATCGTTTTCAAGATCACTGATGAACGAACGGTCGATTTTCAAGGTCTGCATGGGAAAACGTTTGAGATAACTGAGGGAGGAATAGCCAGTGCCGAAATCGTCAAGGGAAAGCCGGATTCCCATCTCGTGGAGGATTGTCAGCTTTCCCAAAATTTCCGGAAGGTCTTGCATTAGCAGGCTTTCGGTGATCTCCAGTTCGAGCAGATGGGGTGGGAGCCCGGAGTTGGCCAGAGCCCGGCTTACCACAGTAACCAGACTGGCATCGCGAAACTGACGAGGCGAGAGGTTGATAGCGATCCGCAGTGGTTTTCCCTCCTGCTCAGACCATGTGACCGCTTCGTGGCAGGCAGTCTCCAACACCCAGTTGCCGATTTCGACAATGAGCCTGCTGTCCTCGGCCACCGGGATGAATTCCGTAGGACTGACTATTCCTAACTTTTTGCTGTTCCAACGCAGCAGTGCCTCGGCGGCAACCGGACAACCGGATTCAGTCTCACACAGGGGTTGGAAAAAGACCTCGAAACGCTCATTTTTAATTGCCTTGCGCAGTGCCGATTCAATTTGAAGATGGCGGATCAGGGCATCATTCATGGCCTGGTTGAAATGCTGGAAGTTGTTTTTACCCTTAGCCTTGGCATTGTACATAGCGGTGTCGGCATGTTGGAGTAGTTTCTCGGGGTTGTCCCCATTGTCCGGGAAAATACTGATTCCAATACTGGCCGAGATGAAAATTTCTCGATGATTGATAGCAAAAGGAAGGGCCAGGGTAGAAAAAACCTTCTGGGCAAGGGCGGAAACATCCATGACCTCTTTGATATCCTCCAGGATAATCAAAAATTCGTCCCCACTTAGATGGGCCGCGATGTCGGCCCTCCGAATGACTTCGGTCAACCGCTGGGCCATCTGTCTGAGCAGCTCGTCACCTGCTGAATGACCCATAGAGTCATTCACCTTCTTGAAGTTGTCGAGATCAAGAAAAAGTAAGGCCACCTTGGTTTGTCTGCGGGAACAACGGCCGATGGCCAGGTCGATCTGACGGATTGCCATTTTCTTGTTGGGCAGGCCGGTCAGTTGACTGTAGTTGGCCTGTCGCAGAAGTCTCTTTTCGTAGAGATGACGTTCGGTATCATCGAGGACGGTGATCACGCAGACCGGTGGCGTTTCTTTGTGGGATATCTGGAGCCGGGCCTCAATGGGATAGCTGCTGCCGTTTTTGCGCCGATGCTCCCCACGTACCACCACTGGAGCCTGATCCCCATCGTGCCATGAAGCAAGGAGGGTGGCGAAATGCTCCGGGGTCAGATCTTTGTTGATCTCCGGCAATCGAATTCGCTGTAGCTCGTCCATCGAGTAGCCCAGGTTGCGCGCGGCCCCGGCATTGGTCTGGAGGATGGCTAGATTCTCAAGATCGATGATGTAGATCTCTGTGGAAAAATCATTCAAAATCCGGCTTAAACGACTACCCAAGCGGGTCCTCTCCGCTTTCAGATCCCTGAGAAGATCTCTGTTCTCATAGCGGTAGATCAGGGAGGTGATGAGGGATTCGTTGAGTCTCTTGGCTGCCTGAATAAGAAAGAACAGGAGCAGGGTCAGGAGAGCGGCAAAGGCCAGATGCATACTGTCGCCCTGAACCAGACACAGGGCTATGGCCGGGGTGAGGGTAAAGATGGTATAGGTGATATAAATTCGGTAGTCAGCGGCCAGGGTGGTCAGGGAAGCAGCGCTCAGGCCGGCTAGGACGAGCAGGGTGAAGACCTGGTGGGATATGGAATCCACCGGAAAAAAGAGAATTCCGGCAGCTCCCCAAATCAGGCCGGTGAGGCCAGTACCGATAAAAAAATCTCTCCCCCAGATTGCTCCCTGTATAGGTGAGGGTCTGGCCAGTCGATAGCGCCTGAGGAGGAGAAAACGACCGGTCATGACCAAAACGAGGAGGAAAATCCAGACACTGAGAGGAAGTAACGGTATCTGTCCGTTCTGGATGGCCACCAGGATAGTGGCCACCCCCAGAGAGGCAATGATGCTGTACGGAGTCCCGTTGAAGAGAATCTCCAACTGATTGGCGTAAATATCCTGATGATGGGAAGGGGCCATGTTGTTTGCCTCAGGATGACAAGGTAAGGGAAATATTTCGTTCCCTCATCTTGGATGTGAGCACCAGTTGTTGTGGCACCTATCATTTATCCTATCACCTCGTCGACTGTAATTCCAAGGTTAAAAATGGAGATCTTAAGTTGAGAGCCTTGTCTGCAATGAAAAGAGTCGATATTGTGTGTGGTTGAGGATGCCTTTCTTGTGGCGGAGCCAATGTGCTTTTCTGGAAAAAAGAAATTGCGGAAACAGGAATCAATGAGTACCTATTCTAAAGTTTGTCTGTATTATTCCTTAGAATATATTTTCAACATTATCCTTTATGCTGGAGAAAGAATATGAAAAATGCCACTCCGTTTTTGTATACCGCTAATGATCTTTTTGACTGGTTGAGCGGCCATCCTGATTTTGTCCTTCTTGATGTCCGGAATGATAATGATTTTACCAATTTCAGTGTTGAAGGCCCAACATTCTTTCCTTACATCAATATCCCCTACTTTAATTTCATGGAAGACGCCCGGGGAAGTATTGACCTGGTACCTAAGGGACAGAAGATACGGATTGTCTGTGCCAAGGAGGGATCGGCAAAATATGTGGCAGATCTTCTCTGTGAGCATGGCTTTACTGATGTTGGTTATCTGCAGCAGGGCATCGTGAGCTGGGGTAATGCCCTTGTGCCCAAAAAAGTAAGCAGTGATGATGAAAAATATACACTCTATCAGTTTGTCCGACCGGGGAAGGCCTCCTGCAGTTATATGCTGATCTATAAGGATGAAGCCATGGTCTTTGACCCTTCCCGGAATATTGAAGTTTATAAGGCCATGGCCAAACAGCATGGCAGCAAGATCATCAGATCTTTTGAGACCCACAGGCAGGCTGATTATATCTCCGGCAGCATGCAGCTGTCCCAGGAGAAGGGGTGCAAGGTGTTGGCGAGCAAGCTTGATTTTACCGGCGCGACCTTCCCCTATGAGCCGGTTGCTGACGGCGAGATCTGCACTTTTACCAAAAAAGGTCCGGAGGTGAAGGTCCTGCATACGCCGGGCCATACCATGGGCAGTTCCTGTTACCTTGTTGACAACAAATATCTTCTCAGCGGTGATACTGTCTTTATCAGCACTGCCGGACGTCCCGATTTGGGTGGGCGCTGGGCAGAGTGGGCGAGGGAGCTTTATCTGAGCCTTATGCTGCGTTTGCGGGATCTGCCTGATCATATCCAGGTGCTTCCCGGTCATTATACCTCCTGGGTCGAGGCCAATGATGAGCACATTTTTATGGAGAATCTGGGGAATTTACGAAAACATGTGGTGGCCTTTCGTCTGGCCAATGAAAAGAAATTTTCTGAGTTTGTTGAGGAGAACATGCGTCCGCAACCCTCTGTCTACGGGGAAATTCGCAAGGTCAATATTGGATTTCTCCAGGTGGCCGAGGAAGAGGCCGATGTGATGGATCTTGGCAAGAATGAGTGTGGGGCCAGTAATTACGGCAAGGTGGGTGTCAGCGCCGGCAATGAGCGGGTTGATCGGAGGCTGGCGGCCTGATTCTTGTTGTCATGCAGTGAAGAAGAATTTGCCGAAATTTACACGCTGATTTTCTATGAAAATATTGATCTTATGTACCGGTAACAGTTGCCGCAGTCAGATGGCACATGGCTTTTTGCAATCCCTGGATCCTCGGCTCCAGGTCTTTTCGGCGGGCACGCAACCGGCTGATCGGGTTAATGCCTTGGCGGTGCAGGTGATGCATGAAGCAGGGGTTGATATCAGTCATCATGTCCCTGCCCCTGTCAACCAATACCTTGGAGAAGCATGGGACTTTGTCATTACTGTCTGCGGCGGGGCCAATGAATCGTGTCCTGTCTTTGTCGGCAGGGTGAAATCCCGCCTCCATTTTGGTTTCGATGATCCATCCAGTGAGCAGGGTACGCCGCAGTACGTCATGGAAGAATTTCATCGGGTCAGGGATGCCATCAAAACCAGGTTTCAGGAATTCTATCGTGATCAGGTTCAGCCATTATTGCAGGAGGAATGATGGTTGAATCTTCGGTCATTGTAGTCACCGGTATTGATACTGATATTGGTAAGACGGTGGCCACCGGACTTCTTGGCCGTTATCTCCTGGGGCAGGGGAAACGGGTTATTACCCAGAAATTGGTGCAGACTGGTTGTCTTGGTCTGGCAGAGGATATCTTGGCTCATCGCAGCTTGATGGACCAGGATATTCAGCCTGTGGATAGTCAGGGGCTGACCTGTCCCTATGTCTTTGCCAAAGCATGTTCTCCCCATCTTGCAGCTTCCCTTGCCGGGCAGGAGATTGACCCGGAAATCATTCGTCATGCCACCCGGTCTCTTGCCACCCAGTATGACATGGTGTTGCTGGAAGGGGCGGGCGGTCTGCAAGTTCCTTTGACCGAAGAACTCACCTTTCTTGATTATCTGGAGCAGGAGGCTTATCCCTTGATTGTGGTCAGTACTCCTCGTCTGGGATCGATCAATCATACCCTCTCTGTCCTGGAATTGGCCCGTAACCGGGGTATGACCGTGCTGGGGATTATTTATAATCGTTATCAGGAGGCTGATCCGGTGATCAGCATGGATTCCGCCAATATTTTTTCAAAGTACTTGAGACGATACGGTCATCATGACTGTGTGGTCGATTTGTTTGGGCTGGAAGAGTACAACCGGCAGCAAAGAAAACTCGATTTTAGTCCCTTCTTTCGGGGTGATCGTTGAATGCTGCCTGTTTGTGTTTTAGTTCAGATACAACGTGGAAGAGGGAAGAAAATGATACCGTTGCCAAAAAAAATCTGTCTTAGTTGTCGGAATTTCAGTCTGCAAAATTCCGATGGAGGTGTCTGTAAGGTGGTCAAGGGGCTTGCGAGTTATCCATTGAAGGCCACGGGAGATACCTGTGACCAGTGGAAGGACTGTGGACAGCAATACTTTATCCGTACCGGCTGGATTAAGGCGCAGCTGGCAGAGGAAAAGGGCATCAAAGTTATTACGGGAACCGGGATTATCAATTGATGGCGTTGCAGAAAATTCAAATAATTCATTGCACTGCATCCTTCGTCACTTTTCATGAGGCGGGGCATGGGGACTGAGATTGAACGAAAATTTCTGGTCACAGGCGACGCATGGAGAGGTATGGCCGTCGGGACGGAATACCGTCAGGGCTATCTTGGTTCTGATCAAGGGCAGACGGTGCGCGTGCGCATTGCCGGAGATAAAGCATTTCTGACCATTAAAGGGAAAACCAGTGGCATCAGTCGGATGGAGTATGAATATCCGATTCCTGTGGAAGACGCCAGCGTTCTGCTGGCCGAACTCTGTGAGCAGCCGATCATTGAAAAAAAAAGGTATAAAATCTCCTGCCAGGGATTTGTCTGGGAGGTGGATGAGTTCTTTGGTGAAAACGAAGGATTGCTTGTGGCTGAAATTGAGCTGGAAGAGGAGGGGCAGGAGTTTGAGAAGCCGCCTTGGGTCGGCACGGAGGTGAGCTCAGATCGTCGGTATGCCAATGTCAGTCTTGTTAAAAACCCTTTTTCAACCTGGAAGCATTGATCGTCATCCTGCATTTTTCAAAATGTTTATCAGATAATCTGTTCCAACTCTTTTATCTTCCTGATTAGCGCTAATCTTCCTCAAGGCGCAGTTTTCGTTCAGGAACCTTGCCGGATCTGACCGTAGCGACCACGAAGCGCTTGAACATTCCAGGGAGGTCAAACCGTCGGTTAAAGCG
>JAGXHG010000029.1 GCA_024636345.1 Desulfobulbaceae bacterium
AGGTGCAATCGGCAGTCGATAGCCTCAATCATCGGCCTCGTAAAATCTTGGGATTCAAAACCCCATTTGAGGTGTTTTTTGGTAAGACGATGCGCTATAGTGCATCACCACTGGGAGTTGCACTTCAATTTTGAATCCGCCCATCCAAAAGAGAGGTCTCAGCCATATTCAATAATGAGTGGATAAAAGACCAGTTGTTGCTGGGCCTTGAGAATGCCGCTGATATCTTTAATCTAAGGCATTGTTGGCCGGAACGATGTTGTTCAGGCAAGCAATCAACATCATGCAACGGATATAATTGCAGTAATCTGATTAAAAATTGTGTTATAAGTTCCCCCTATGGTTCGAAGCTCCTTGTTTTAAAGGATTTTCGTCGAAACCTTTATAATCAAAGGAGCTCTCCAAACCTTTTTTATTGATCATTGATGAGGAAGATGAGACAGGAGTGATTTTTTGTTGGTAATTACCTCAATCTCAGCTAATAGCTTCAGCTTGTTTCTCATGAAAAAAACATAAAGCCAGCGCCATTCGAGATAGCAGTTCAATTTCATTTAAATGCCAGGAACTCATGATGTTTGTTCGAATAAAAACCATAAAAGCAAGATATATCGTTACCGGGCTGTTCATCAGTCTCGCTACGCTCTGCACCGTCTCGGCCTCCTCCTATTATGTGTCCTATTCCATTGTATCCAAGCAGCTCGATATGCGTATGCAGGCCATAGCAGACAGAAACGCTTCGGATCTCAACCTCTGGTTCAATAACTATAAACAATTGATTGAGTATACCGTTTCGGACATCGAAAACACTCAGAATTATGATCCGCAAACGCTTAAAAAAAACTTTGCTGAAAAAGTGCACTTGTCACAGACGAATATAAAAGATTTTTATCTGGGAACCGAGGACAACCTCTTGTACTCCGGTTCAGGATGGACGCCACCACCCGGCTATCTGGTTCAGACGCGGCCATGGTTCAAGGAAGCGGTAGCGGATGGTTCAAGGACAGTATTTACCAAACCCTATGATGACCGGGTGCGAAATGTTAACTCCGACCAGTATGCTGACCTCATTGTTACCATTTCTAAAGCGGTGTACAAGGGTGGGAGAAAATTCGGTGTGCTTGCTGCGGATATCAGCCTGAAAGATGTGACCAAAACAGTTCGCGGTTTAAGCTTTGGTCAGAAAAGCTATGCATTTCTCCTCGATAGTGACGGCGATATCATAACTCATCCTCATGATGGTTTTCTGGCATCCATAAACGGACTACAAAATATAGGTACTGTTTCTGGTGTGGAATATTCAGAACTCATAAAAGCAGTAGTAGGTGGCAAGAATCTCACTGCTCAAAGTCTGCGGGTCAAAGACTATGACGGTGTGAATCGAAATATCGTATTAAGCAAGGTTGCTTTTTCAGGATGGGTTTTAGGAATTGCCACTGATGAAGCGGAATACAGCAAGCCGCTGAGTAGGCTACTCTACGGATTTGCTGCGGCAATGCTCATTTCCCTGTTGATCGGCATCGGGATCATGTTGCGCCTTGTCAAGGGGATGACGTATCCCATCAGCCTGCTTCACGCGGCAGTAAAATCATTTAGCGCAACCGATATGAATGCCCGCGTCAACCTGCAGAGCGATGATGAGATCGGCGAGTTGGCGGGGAGTTTCAACCAGATGGCCGATACCATCCAGGAGAACCGACTCTTTCTTGAGCAAAAAGTGGCGGAGCGTACGCGTGAATTGCAGGAGAAGAATAACAGCATTATGGAGAGCATTGACTATGCTGAACGCCTGCAACGGGCTATCTTGCCTCCTCTGCCGCAACGATTGGGGATTTCTGCGGATAAATGCTTTGTGATCTGGAAGCCCAAAGATGTGGTGGGTGGTGATATGTATTGGTGCCGTGGCGATGACCGGTTTGTGCTGGTGGCAGTGATCGACTGTACCGGTCATGGCGTGCCAGGTGCATTTATGACCATGACCATATGTTCAATCCTTGATGGGCTGCCGCGTGATCTGGAAGGTCATAACCCTTCTGACTTGCTGTATATTATGCACAATAGGCTGAAAGAAACATTATGTCAGGAACATAAAAATTCACTGGCTAATGATGGCGCAGATGTCGCCCTGTGTATGATTGACAGGAAGGATAAAAAAATCATGTTTGCGGGCGCCAAGCTTTCGCTGTTTCTGGAGAAGAACGGCCAGATAACTGAATACAAAGGCGTTAGGCACAGCGTAGGATATCTGCTGCGTAAAGATGTTGTGTATGAAGATCACCTTGTCGACTGGGTTGAGGGGAGTGTTGTCTATATCACTACCGATGGTCTTTTGCATCAAAATCGAGAAGAGGGAAAATGGGGTATTGGCCGGACAGGATTTGTCAGCCTGCTGCAGCGTATTGCTGGTAAACCATTTGCGGAGCAGGAACAAATTTTGGAACAGCATATTGCTGAAAGTCTGAGAAAGGTTGAACAACTTGATGATATTACCGTAGTGGGATTTGAAATTGGAGAAAAACTGGAAGGGAGAATAGGGATATGAAAAATACTGATAGAGATAGAGGTGGTTTTATGAAGAAACTTGTTTTCATGCTGATGTTTTTCGCTTTAATTACCGGATGCCAGAAGAAGGCAGAGGAGATCAAAATCGGCGTTGCCGGCCCCATGACCGGGGATCAGGCTCAGTTCGGCATGGATGAACTCAACGCAGTCAAGCTGGCCGTTGAAGAATGGAACGCAAAGGGTGGTCTTCTTGGAAAAAAGATCGTCATTATTGAGGGAGACGACCAGGCAGATCCGAAGCAGGCGGTGACCGTGGCCAAGTGGTTCGCAACTGAGAAGGTTGCAGGGGTCATTGGCCATTACAACAGCAGTTGTTCCATTCCCGCATCCGAAGTCTACAACAAGGCGGGCATCCCGCAGATATCCCACGGCTCGACTAATCCGACCTTGACCGATCGGGATTACAAAAACGTATCGCGCGTCTGCGGCCGAGATGACCAGATTGCGCGGATCGCCGCTGAATATGCTCTGAACATCTTGAAGGTGAAGAATGTTGTTATCCTCCACGACAAGACCACATATGGCCAGGGTTTTGCGGACGAAGCAATAAAGATAATAGGCGATAAGGCCAATGTGCTCCTTTTTGAGGGTATAAATACGGGGGAAAAAGATTACACCGCAATTGCTACAAAGGTGCATGCTCTCGCGCCGGATATCATCTTCTTCGGCGGATTCTTTCCTGAGGGTGGTCTGATCATCAAGGAGTACAAAGGGCTTGGCGGCAAAGCTCCCTTAATTGGCGGCGACGGTATCCTGAACGAGGAACTCTGTAAGATTGCAGGTCCCGCAGCGGAAGACACCTTGGCAGTCTTTGGCCCCGATGCAGCCAAGTTGCCCGACGCTAAGGCATTTGCGGGCGATTACGAAAAAAAATATGGCAAACCGGGCATTTTCTCATTTTATGCCTATGACGCAACCAATGTTCTGCTGACGGCCATCAAGACGGCAGGAACGGTGGAAAGCGCGAAGGTGATCGATGCAATTCGCGCAATAGAGTACAATGGCGTTACCGGCCACATAAAATTCGATGCTAAGGGCGACCCTGCAAAGCCCCCTTTAGTGTTCTGGAAGGTGTCCGGCGGATCTTTCAAACAGGTTGATTGATGCTGTAAGAGGTTGGGGAAATATTTGCAGCGTGATGGCAGAAACACGAGTGGGATTTGACATTCAGAAGGGGTAATCGGGATATGAAAAGCAGGTTAACAGATATTCAAGATGTTCTTGGCTCGAGCGGTATTTCAATTTGTTTTTCCGGACGTTTCTCTCAGGGTTTGATTGAAGAAATCGGTGATGCAGTAAAGATGCATATGGAGAGTGAAGATAGGCCCAAAAATGACATTTTTAATGTCTTCTCGATATTTGTCGAGCAATCGCAAAATATCAAAAACTACGTTATCAGCAAGGAACAATCACCGGGGCGCAACCGCATAGCCAGTTCTGCTACTATCTGTATTGGCCAGGAGGACGACCGGTATTTTGTCTGGTCTGGCAATATTATGGAAAATAGTGATGTTGCACCGCTGCTTGCAAAACTGAACAAATTAGTCGGTGTAAGTAAAGATGAACTTAAAAAACTTTACAAAGTGCAGATAATGAGTGATCTCAATCCAGAACAAACAGGAGCAGGGATTGGACTTATAGACATTGCCAAAAGATCCAGCCAACCGCTCGAATTTTCTGTTGATAATCTTGATGAGACATATTCGCGATTTGAATTAAAAGTAATCGTCTAGGAGGACTAACCGTGGAACCGCTAATAATTGAATCAACTAAATCTACGCCAATGGTTGATTTTAATGCCAAAAATAGAATACTGATTATCAAGGGGCAGTCTTACCCTGAGAACTCTTTTAAGTTTTATGACCCTATTTTCCAATGGTTGGATATGTTTTTTACAACTGTTGAAGATGATGACGGGTTGATTAAATTGGAGATAAGTCTTCCATATATTAATACCAGCAGTACAAAATGTATTTTGATGCTGTTGGAAAAATTTGAGGTAGCAGAAAAAAACGGAAGAAACATGGACGTCACTTGGTATTATGACAAGGAAAATGAGAATGAACTGGAGTGTGCACAGGATTTTAAAGAGTTTGTTGAGTTGGAATTTAATCTGATCGCAGTGTAAGGGAAAGAACAGATGACGTCTGACAATAGAAGCGATATTTTTCAGGCTGACTATAAAGTGTTGGATGCGGCCGAAAAAGTGCTGCAAGACCTTGAAGGTTCCGACAACGCAATACGGCCTCAATTTGAGGAAATCTATTTAGGTTATAAGAGGCTTCTACGCCAAAGTAGCCACCTGATTATTATCGCCGACAGGCAGCAGAAAAGGTTGATTGATCTGCAAAATGACATCGTCGAGAAAAACAGGGAGTTGGAGGCACTGAGCATTACCGATGGCATGACTGGAATAGCCAACAGGCGGCGTTTTGACGAAGTGCTTACTCAGGAACATGCCCGGCATGCCCGGTCGGGAGCCAAATTATCTCTGATATTGTTGGATGTTGATCACTTCAAAGCATTCAATGACAATTACGGACATGTCCAAGGTGACGAATGTCTGCGGCAGATTGCCAGGGTGATTGCTGACTGCACAACCCGTCCTGCTGATCTGGCCGCCCGTTATGGTGGTGAAGAATTTGCCTGCATCTTGCCGGAGACTGACAACAATGGTGCGATCGCAATTGCTGAAAAAATTCGTTGCGGCATCATTGCCCTTGCCCTGCCACATAAATGTTCGAGCGTAGCGGATGTTGTCACCGTCAGTCTTGGAGTAGTTACAGCTCCGTGTACAACAGACGCATCAGCTGTTGACATCGTTACTCAAGTGGATGAACTGCTCTACCAGGCCAAATCCAGTGGTCGTAACCGAGTGGAATTCGTCAAGTCATGTTGCGGGGCAGTGTAGAAAGGCATTCAGTACGGACCCGTTTTCGGCATGACCTTGCTGATTATGCCTGCCTTCACTTGTTGCTAAGAAAAAGAATTTTTGATTGCCTCTCCCAATTGCTGCAACTCGGCGACCTTCTTCGGGTCGTTTTCAAAATCATGTATGCCTACGCTTTCCGGGGTGGCATCCTGGCCATGGATCATTTTTTAATAGTTAAGGTGTCGCAATATACTTTCTGTAAATCTTATTTGGGTTTGCTGCAGCAGGCCATGAATGATCCTTGCCGACTCTCAAGAATCACCTTCAATCGAAAAGGGGGAATAATGACCTGCCTCAATAGAGGCATAATCAATTTGATTGATCAAAGGATGGGATTCAGCCGCCGCCAATTGCAATAATGATCAGGTGCTGCATCGAAACGGTTGAGAGGGAGCAGGGAGCAGGGAGGCAGTGGGACTTTAGGTTAAAAAAGATGAAAAGTCAGCTCTAGGCTTTTATTGGTTGTTGGGGGAAATTTATTCATGTCATGAACGGTGATACAGGAGAGAGGATATCTTTTTTCTCCCGAAGAATTGTGCGTTGTTGGTAATCGCCTGCGCAGGAAGAAGAAATAAGGAGTTACGGGTCAGGCCATGAATGACCTGACCCGTTGGTATTGATGGTGCTGAGGTCGGAGTAGGTTAAGTCTAGTTGCTAATAATCCCAGCGATAACCGACGGAAATTGCATAGCCGTTCTTGCCGTCGGCTATGCCTTCCAGTTCTTTATCTGCATAACGGTACTCGCCATCAATTTCAAAGTTCCAATTTTTTGCTAACCTGTATTCGAGACGCAGACCGGGAATAAAACGCCACTGCTCTCCAGTCAGGATCTTATTCTCACGATAATCAATTCGCATTCTGGGGTTTAGTCGTAAATTATCATAGAACGGATAGCGGGTATTGAGCGTGGCCGAATAGATATCGCGGTATTGGGTATCCCCGTACCGTATTCCAAGAGATGAAATATCCCCATGTTTGATCAACCCACTGCCGATTAATTGCAGGGAATAAAAAAACTCGTCACCGGTGGATTCAAATCTTTCAACACCGCCTGAAGCCGGTGCACTATCAATGTTTGACATGGAAATATCACCGGCAAGCTGTATATTTGGGGTCAGTGTTTGTGATATACCCAATGTGGCTAACCTGCTGTCCAGTGTTCTGTCTTTTGCCAGCTGTCGCAGTGCATCCGTTCCAATGGAGTTTTCCAACTCTTCCAGTGATGGGGAAACCTGTCCGATCAATGCATTGGTGGTACTCAGAATAGGGGCCCCGCGAAAATCGGCAAGAACGTTGATTCTGGTCTTGTCGTTAGGCAGGAGGTAATTTCCTGTAACCAGAAAAACACTGACTTCATCGTAGAGGATGTCATAATCCAGCAAGGAATATAAACTGCTGTTTTTGTCAATGTATCTAGCCTCGCCGCCGACAGCCCGCCGGTCATCAACATTATCGGAAAGCTGATTTATGATATAGGTGTTAAAATCCCAATGGTCGAAAAAACGGCCCAAATCAAAATTGATACCATAGAAGTACCTATTCGTGTCCAGATCATCATAGGGCAGATTGACAGGAGAGCCTGCCACCGCATTTACACGGATCTTATCGGTTAAAAGGTATCCAAACTGGCCGCCATCAAAACGCGACAGCACACCCCCCTTGCTTGAAGACTGTCTGCCCACGCGGCTGGTAAAGGTTTTTGCCGTATCATGAAAATCGAAATAGAGTTTGTTGGCACGGACCAGATCAGAGCGTGTATCAAGAAATGACAGCTCATAACTGCCGACAGCAACCGCTTCAGTTACGAATTTATCACTTCTCGCCCGCCAGGTCGTATCAAACCCGGTTCTCAGTGATGAAAGATTTTCGATATCCATATCATTCTCGTACAAGCTCTCGTCTCGATCATAATATTGGGATACACTGCCGAAAGACTCTTGTTCCCATCCGCCACCAGCTTCTCGGGGAATATTCTCAGTGGATCCCAACCATATGGGACGGTCGCCCATGAGAGCCTTTAATCGCGCCCGGGCTTGATCCACATGCTTGCCTTTAGGATATGTCTTTAAATAATTTTTATACTCCGCCCGGGCGTGCGCCAGGTGCTCTTTGAGCTCCTGGGCAGTTGCCAGCTGGAATTGGGCAAGCTCCCTGGCATCGGGATCGGGCGCATCGAGGAGCTCCGTATAGATCAGGATAGCGGGCATGTATTCCTTTTTGGCCATTGCCGCTGACCCCTTACTCAACAGATCTTCCTGCTTTTGCGGTGACAGCATTTCCCGTTGCTGCGGGCCGCTGATTTTTTTACCAGCTTCAGCGGTATCTTTATTCCCTTGGTCTTCTGTTTTTACAGGCAAAAGTATTTCAAGGCTGCGAAAATCTTCACCCTGTTTTACCTCATAGTTTTTATTTTTATCCAGGACGACCCTGATTGTTGGTTTGACAAGATCGCTTCCTTCGTATTCAACCCGGACCAATCCTGCCGGATTATTGTCCGGAATGGAAAGTGAATCACGTTTATTCAGTTCGCTCACATCTCCCATGCCTGCCAGAATCGGTTCCAACTGGATGTTAAATTCTTTTCCATAGTTAAGCGGGTAATGTCTGAGATACCGCACCGGAAAATTGAAGCTTACATGTATAACTATATGTTGATCGGTCCGGCTGAATTTTACTTCACTGAGGACACGATCAGTTGAAGATGATGCGAAGGCCTGAGAAAAACTCAATCCCAGAAGAAAGATCATCAGACCAATAATTCGAAACTTTATTTTCATTATATGTATACCGCCTGTTTTATTGCTGAATTTGTTTACACTTTGTTATTGAGCAAAACTGGTTGTGTTATGGCAGTCTTCACACTGAGTGCCGACTGCTGGGTGATCGGCAGGTTGACCGATCGCTATAACCCCGTTATGACAGGAAAAACATGTTCCGATGACTGCGTCATGATTCATTTTGACACTTGCCCAGCTTGCTGTACTCGTGTGACAACTCTCGCAGGTGTTGAGGCTCGTGATATGGTTTGCCGGTTTTCCGGGTGCAGTAGTGCCGTTATGACAGGTGAAACATGAAGACGATACGATAGAGTGATCCATGACTGCAGGTAAAAATGCTCGAGTGGTATGACAACTTTCGCAGGTGTCGGGCGCCGGAATGTGATTCGCCGGTTTGCCAGGGGCTATGCTGCCGTTATGACAGGTAATACAGGCACCGCTTACCAGACTGTGGTCGAACTGGGCTGGTGACCATGCCCTGGTCGTATGGCACAACTCGCAGGTATTGGGCGCCGGAATATGATTCGCCGGTTTGCCGGGAGCTAATATACCGTTATGACAGGTAATGCAGGAGCTGCTGACAATGCTGTGGTCCATCCGGGCCGGTGACCATGCCCTGGTTGAATGGCATACCTCGCAGGTATTCGGCACCGGAATGTGATTCGCCGGTTTGCCGGGGGCTAATGTACCATTATGACAGATAATGCAGGAACTACTGACAATGCTGTGGTCCATTCGGGCCGGTGACCATGCCTTGGTCGAATGGCATGCCTCGCAGGTGTTGGGCACCGGAATGTGATTCGCCGGTTTTCCGGGAACCGTGCTGCCGTTATGACAGGTAATGCAGGAGCCACTGACAATGCCATGGTCCATCTGGACCGGAGTCCACCCTCTGGTCGTATGGCACGCCTCGCAGTCAATCGGTGCGATTATATGGTTGATCGGTCTGCCGGGGGCCGTTGTGCGGTTATGACAGGCAATGCAGGAAATGTTTATCTGGCTGTGGTCCATCCGGGCCGGAGTCCACCGTTTGATCGTATGGCAAGCCTCGCAGTGATTCGGTGCATCAATGTGATCTCTTGGTCTGCCGGGGGCTATGGTGCCGTTATGGCAGGAAATACAGGATTCACTTACCACACTGTGATCGACACGAGTCGGTTTCCAAGCACGGGTTGTGTGACATTCCTCGCACTTATCCGGTGCGGTCATATGGTTGGCTGGTTTGCCGTAGAATTTCTCACCGTTATGGCAGCTGATACAAGCTTCAGTGACAATGCTATGGTCCATCGTGACAGGCAGCCATTTATCTCCCGGGTTACGATGACAGGAACCGCAATTTGCCGATGTTCGCAGATGGTCTTTGGGTTGAGCTGTGGCAATCGTACCATTATGACATGAAATGCAGATCTCCCTTGCCGCCTCTTTATGAATAAACTTAAAGTCACCTTTCTGAGGGTCAACATGACAGTTGTCGCATGATAACGATGTCGCAACATGCCCTTCAGGTTTATCAGATTCTGGGGGCATGGTGTTGTCGGGTTGTGCCCTACCCGAAACGATTGCAAAACCAGTGACAAATAAAAATGCCAGAAAACCAATAGCAAAAGCTTTTACGGGACTGGAATTCCCCCTGGGTGGGTGAATTATCATTCTTCATTCTCCTTGAATTCGGGCAGTGGTTCCTCGTAAATACAGAGCCGATGGGCTTGATTCATCCTATCTGAAAACTTCTGATCTTGGTTGAGGGAGCCAAAAATAACATTTTAAAAATGGCAAAAAAGGGGTACAATCCTGGTGCTGCTTCCAAGATAATAAAACTGCGTGAATAAAACAGGATTTGTAGCTTTCAGCAACCAAAAATTCAGAATTATATTTTTCTTGCATGTTGCATTGTAACTTATAGGTATTTAATTCCTGACAACGTGATGTTTTCAGGTGATTATAAGATTTACCATATGCCATCTTGAAACAAAAAGTCAAAAAAAACTGATTATTTTTATCACTAAAGTTCAGCTTCATTTTTTTGAGTGTGCTATTATATGAGTACCCGAACCAAAAGCCAGGAAAGAAGAAAAGGGTGCTCTTGCCGATCTGCTTCACTGCCGAAAAAAGTTCATTCTGTTTCAAGTGACCTTCCTCCAGAAAACAGCGTGACCTTCTTGACCGGCTTGGCGCTCAAAGACGGTGGTATTCAGGGCCATGTTACTCAAAGAGCAGTTTCTCGATCTACTTGTGGGCAACTCCCGTAAGCATGCCCAGGACTCAGGCGATGGATATCCGCAGTTCTTAAATCTGGAATTATCTCTTTCCGGGAACGAGCCAAAAAATTCTTCCGCAAACAACATTCCATCCTGAGTTCCTTCCAGTAACGGATAACCACTACCATCTCGGAGGAGATCAATAACAAAATTAACAGGCTTAAACGGATGGTTTTCTGGCAGAAATAATATCTCGTATTTACATTAAAAAATTACAATTATGCGGACTTCTCAACACAAGGCTTGGATTAAAATACGAATAAGCCTAAGTTCTCTTTACATTCCGTTTTGACAGGCATATACTAATTTATACACTTGTAAAATTAGTATTATGAGCTATAAAAATTTTGGTAATACCGGTGATTTCTGTGAATTGCTCACCGGCAGGATGCTGTATCAATACTAAACACATAACAAAAGGAGCTCACATCGTGCAAAAATCAACATTATTTCGAATTGCTTTGCTGGCACTGTTGTCCCCTGCCGCATGGATATCCTCGGCAAGTGCGTATGATACTTATGCCTCCGGAGGAGTCTCTCCTGACCGTACCGGCAACTGTGCTACGTGCCACGGCGATTTCCGCGCCCCTAACTATGCATCCCTGAGTGACGGGGCCGCTTGGACCGGTGTTTATACCGGTACCCCGATCAACAGCCTGCACGATATCCATCGTAGACTCATAGCGCCCGGCTGCGACACCTGTCACACGGCTGGGAGCAGGATTCCGACTTTGCTTGATTCTTCGACCGGCATCGTGCTGAACGGTACTACGGAATACACGATCAGCTGCCTTGGTTGTCATGGACGCGCGGAGACTGCCGAAGCTGGCACGGTCACCAGCGCCGGTTTGCGCCAGCATCACCAGAGCGCAGGAGTTACCGTCTGTGCAGATTGTCACGCAGATACCATTTCCGCCACATTCGCCACGGTTGGCGAACAGGTATTGCCGCCCTACTATCCACTCGTGGATCCAGCTCGTCTTACCAAACCCAACGACTCCTGCAACCCGGACGGTAATGAAACCTTTGCCGGCCTCTTTGGCCTGGATAATGACGGAGACGGAGTATACGATTATAACGACCTCGACTGCCCGGCTACTCCTTTCATCAAACTCAGCTCGGCTGCGCTTAACTTCAACGTTGTACCCGTAGGCAGCTCGGCAACCCTGAATACTGTAATCCAGAACTTAGGCCGACTGGCACTGAACGTCAGCCTGATCAACCTCTGCGCGGGGACCAGCTCAGAGTTCACCTGGTTGCCGGCTGCGCCCTTTATCGTGGCCCCCAACTCGAGCCAGACCCTGGCCGTAACCTTTACGCCAGTGGATAACGTCAGCGATACGGGTTGCCTGGCTATCTCCAGCGACGCTCCAAATGAAGCCATCACCCAACTTGCTGTGTCAAGCCAGGCTGGATCTGAATCTAAATTATTACCACTATACATTCCGGCTATTATTCGTCCCGCCCCATAAAGCGAATGGGAAATATACGGGCAGGGCACCTTGTGTGATTGATGCACAATGTGAGCATCCGGTGTCGATAAGCTGACCGCTTGCGGTCAGCTTATCAGATTAGTGGCCGGCGCTTTTCCCTTGCCGCACGTGGCTGCTACGTGTTACCGGGTCAATTATTCATCAGTCTCCCCTCATAAAAACGTGCTTACGGTATTCTCCCGACAAGACGGGAGAATACCGATAAGTCGGTCTCACCCCTTAAAAGACCCTCGTCAAGAACGTCGAAGTCGGGATCAGGTCTTGAAAAGTTATCCTTTTAATCAAAGACGGTATAAATTTTACCGCTTCTTTATTGAAATCCTCCCTGCGGATTATATCTCCACTTTTGAGAAAGTGTACACTTTTTCCCTACCACTTCATGTCCATTTTCTTTAATAATAGGGACGTATTCCGCCTTCCGGTCCTCCAGTCACAAGTATCGCCTATTAATGGTCGCGGTGCCAGATTAACTCGTTATCCCGGTAAACGACCTTGATACGGTGCAGAGGCACGGAATGGACAACCCCGTAATAATCCATGAACGGGCGGGAAAATCAGTTCGGTAAAAGGGACCCGGATAATGTCCTTCAAAACCCGGTTATAGTAGCCGATCTCAAAATCAGCCTTTCCGAATTCCTTGTACCAGTGGACGCGGTTGAGCAAGTCCTGGATGGGTGTCATGGGCAGTTCCTCAGAGCCTGTGCTGGCTGGTTGTGTGGGGATTTCTCCATGGTCACCGGCGCGGCAACCTTTCTGATTCTGTCCTGAAGTTGAGCATATCACAGCTCAGCTGGCAAGACTCCTGGAACCTCGAGATTTCGGCGATCAAAAAAAGGGAGTGGCTGCACGAGAGTTTTTTAAGTCAAAAAAATCAAGAATGCAGGGAACCTGTTGCCACAGGCCGTGACCTTTTATCTGTCAATAAGTCTGGTTGCAACCAGACTTAGACCGAAGACCAGGACTCCGATCAGCAGGAAGGACCAGCTCAGGCCTAACCAGTCCGAGGTGAAACCTGCCCCGATGGCCCCGATAAAGACTCCGCTGCTCATAGCCAGATTGAAGGCTCCCATCATGGATCCTTGTCCATAGCTCCGTCCTTCTTCCGTGGCCAGTGCCCCCAGAGTTGGCCAGATGATTGCCTCGCCGCTGCCCAGTATCACAAATAAACAGAGCAGAACCCAGAAATTTCCGGCCAAGGGGACCAGACACATCACGCCGCTGATCACCAGGCAGCCAATCCGCAGCAACTTGACCTTGTCCATACGGTCGTCGGCCAGTCGTCCACAGGGGTGTTGCAGCACGGCATTGACCAGGGTTCGGGCGGCGATCACCATGCCGATCTGCATGCCGGTGGCCTGAAACCACTGATGCATCAGCAGAGGGAGTAGGGCCATAGTCGGGACCATGACGATCATGGTTGCCATTCGGGCCAGCAGGATTCCGGCAGTCCGATGGCTGGCCAGCATTGCCCGTAAGGACTTGATTATCCCGGGACCGCGCTCCGCCTTTGCGGGGGAAGGCGGAGCGGCCGGCATTTGCAGAATGATCAACATCATGGCCAGGAAACTTAAGCTCGCCATGACATAAAAGGCGGAGGCCATGCCCCAGCGATCATTACAAAACCCGCCGATCAAGGGGCCGGAGCCGAATCCGGTAAAAATGGCGATATTGAGCATCCCCATGTAATGGCCTTCACGACCCACCGGCGTCAGATCAGCGACATAGGCCATCGCCACCGGCACTATCATCGCTGAGCCCACCCCATGCAGGGCGCGGATCAGGATCAGAGAGCCAAGGGAAGTGGCTTCGGGCATCATAAGGCCGACCAGACCATAGACGAAAAGCCCGCTGATGAGAAACCTTTTCCGTCCCCAGCGGTCGGAGAGATTGCCCACTATCGGCTGACAGAAGCCCCTGGTCAAGGAAAAAGCCGCGACGATTATCCCCAGGGTCAGCCCTCCGGCGCCGAGACTCTCAGCAAACACCGGTATCACGGGCACAATGATCCCGATCCCCAACAGGGCGATGAAAATCGAAAGCAGCAGGATGATCAGGAGGTGTCGGGGCATGGTGAAATAGGGGTGTTCCAGGTGTTTGGTGTTTGAGAGATCCGTAACTTGTACCCTGATTATAAGGAACCGTTAAGAAATAAGTTGGTTATTGAAAATTATTTCTTCATGGCTCTTGATGTCGCTTACGCCATCCAGAAGGAAAAATTGTTTCTTTGCAACGTCTAAACGGTATGGATTAAAAAAAGTGTTCGTTTGCTAAAAAGAGGGTGGGCAAGTCGCGGATATTTCTTTCTGCTCGATCATATTGTATTGTTACTTAGGTCAGGTTTGCATCATTGACTAATAATTAAAAGAATCAAACTTGCCATAGTCTATGCTCAAATTGTCTGACAGATTGCTATCTATCCAATTTTAAATCATTTTTTAATTAAAAAATAATCATGAATGGTATGAACCGGAACGACATAAAAGCCGGCCTTCGGGTTTTCATCGTCTTAAAAGAGGATCAGCGATCCGGTAACCTCACCGAAGGAATTGTGAAAGATATTCTAACAAACTCCCCAACTCATCCCCATGGTATTAAAGTCCGCCTGGCTAGCGGTGAAGTCGGGCGAGTCAAGAAGATTGAAGGTTGAATGGAACTCGAAGATTACATGACAGGCGAAAGGCTTGATGACGAAATATTTTTTTTGAATATATAATTAATTGACATTGATGGACACAATGAAATTCATCCACACTGCTGACATCCATCTTGGGAAAACCTACCGCAACTCTTCAGGGGAAGGGGAACGGTACCAGGATTTCTTTCGCTGTCTGGCAGGTATTGTCGCAGATGCAGTCCGTGAGTCTGTCGACTTTGTCTTGATCGGCGGGGATCTCTTTCACACCGGCCAGATCCTGCCCAAGACCTTTGCCAAGACCATCGAAATACTCCAGCCCCTCAAAGATGCGGGCATACCTTGTATTGCCATCGAAGGCAATCATGACTGGATTCACCGGCGCAACAATATCTCGTGGATGGAGGCCCTTTCTGAAATGGGCTATATCCGCCTGTTACGCCCGGCCCGGACCGCAGATGGCGGCTATTGTTTTGAGCCCTTCAATGAAGAGAGCGGGGAGGGCGGCCATATTGAGATCGGCGGCCTGCATATCTACGGTCTCGGCTATATCGGCGCCCAGGCCGGCAGCCATGTGGAGCGTATCTGCGAGGCGGTGACAACCGTCAACAATCTGCTGATTTTTCATGTGGGTATCTGGCGCTATTCGCCGGTTGAGATTGGCAATATGAAGATCGAAGAGGCCCATCCCCTGGCCGAAAAATTCGGCTATGTCGCCCTCGGTCACGGCCACAAACCATACGTCATCGAGACCCCTGACGGAAAGCCTTATGCCTATAATCCCGGCGCTCCGGAACGGGTCAACTTTGGTGAGGAAAAATATGATAAGGGCTACTATTTTGTGAGCCTTGAGGATGGCATATTCTCCCCGGAATTCAGGCCAACCGATCCCCGACCGATGCTGGTTGAGGTCATCAACCTCGACGGTGAAAATGATGCCGATTCTGCCCTGGCACGGTTCCGGGAGCAATTGACGGCAAAGATAGGTGGGCTGAGTGACCAGCGTGCCCCTTTGCTGGAACTGAAACTGGCTGGACGTGTTGGTTTCCATCCCTTTGAGTTGGGACGTGAACGGTTGCGGCTGGCCATTGATGAGTTTGCCGCTCCCTTGCACGTCGAAATAAAAAATCATCTTTCTATGCTGGCACGCTCCGGTGGGGAAGATGTGGTCAAGAAGTCCCTTTCCGAGATTGAAAGTGATGTCCTCCATGAGTTGATCGGTGCCCACAGCAAATACCAGGGGCGGGAAGGGGAATTGGCCAAGTTGTCGCTGGCTATCCGCGATCTGGTCATGAAGGGTGATGTGGAAGATGATGAATTACTTGGCCTTTTCGGGGAGCGGGGTTAATCTATGCAGATCCTTTCTATCTCGCTGAAAAATATCAAGTCCCACCGTGATAAGGAACTCCATTTTGTGGGCGGCATCAATGTCCTTTCCGGAGTCAACGGGGTTGGTAAAAGTACGATCTTTGAGGCCATCGGCTATGCCTTGTTCGGCGTTGATGCCCGTGACTTTGTCGGCAACATCGAGCGTTTCATTACCATCGGGGCCAAAAAGGGTGAAATAGCAGTTACTTTCGCCCCGGGTGATGGCGATACCTATCGAGCCTCCCGCAGTGTCGGGGCCGGGTCCAAATGGCTGCTGGCCCGAGAGATCGGCGGGGCATTTGAGGTAGAGGACCATGCCGGTGCCCCGGAAACGGAGGCCCGGATCAAGGAATTGCTCGGGCTCGATAGCGGCAGGCCCCTGGCGGACCAATTTAAACTGGTGATCGGCCCCTTTCAGCACGAATTTCTCGGTCCTTTTGTCCTCAAACAGCCGGCCAAGCGGCAGGAGGCCTTTGACGAGATCCTCGGTATCGATGCCTGGCGCAAGACCTATAAAGGCACCAGTACCCTGCTCAGGGCAGTGAAGAGCAAAATCGATCTCTTGACCGCTGAGATCGAGGGCAAAGAGGAACAGGTTGTCGAGCTGACCGACCGGCAAGAAGAATTGACCGGGCTGGTTATCGAACTTAAGGCCCAGCAGAAGCAGTTGGCAGACATGGAAAAGAGCTTAGGCGCAACCGAGGTGCAACTTGTCAAACTTTCTAGTCAGGAAAAGAAGAGCCAGGCAGTGAAAGGTGATATCCAGGTGTTGGAGAATCGCATCCGGGACGGGGAAGGGAAGATTGCCGATAATCAAAAAAGGGTAAAAGAGGCCGAACTGGCCCTGGAAACCCTGGAAAAGAACCGGGCCGGGAAAGAAGCGTTTGAGGCGGCTGAATCGCAGCTCAAGGCCCTGCGGGAGCAGGAGAAGGAGCGCAGGACAATCGAGAAGGAGTTAACTGCCCTCGATAAAGAAAGTGCCCGCCTTGCCCAGGCCTATGCCCACGAAAGGCGGGAAGTCGAAAAGATCGATAAAGAGCTGGCGGCAGAGGCCTTCCGGCTCACAGCGGATCAGAAGGGACTAGTCGCAGCTGAGAGTGTAACCAGAGCCGCGGCCCGCTTGCCGGCTCTCAGAACAGAGACGGAACAACTGCGCTTGGCCAAGGGGCTTCTTGAGGGACGACGGGCGGGCCTGCAGGAAGGCAAGGAAAAACTGGCCGAAGGGGTCTGTCCCTTTTTCAAGGAAGAGTGCCAAAACATTGCCGGCAAGGCGCCGCGTGATGTCTTCAGCGCCCGGGTGGATGATCTGGAGAAGGAAGGGCTTGAGCTGGATCATCGTCTGGCCGGGCTGGGCCAGGAGATCGGGGTGGCTGAGAAGGCCAGGCAGGAGCTGGAATCGCTCAAGGTTCGAGATCTGGAGATTACAAAACAGCTCAGCGCTCTGTCCAGGCGGCGCGACGACAACAGCAAACGCCAGGCTGCTCTTGCAGGGACCAAAAAACTGCAGGAAGAGTCCGAGAAAAAGGGCGGGAGCCGCAAAGAAGAGCTCAAAAAATACGCCAATCTGGATGGTGAAATAGCCATCAGCGAAAAAGTACGAACTGGACATCAGGCCGCCCGGGATGCCTTCTTTGCTAATCAAAAAGACGCCCTTGATCTGCAAAATCGGCGCGACTCCCTGACCAGGATGGTAGCGCTTCTGGAGGACTTACGAAAGGACCTGACGGCCAGACAGCAAGAATTTGATAAACTGGCCCTCGAGTATGATTCCAAGCGCCACGCTGAGGAGCGTCTGGTCAAAGAAGGCCTTCTTACCGAGCTTGCCACCAGCAGGCAGAAGATTGCTGATCGCGGCCGCGATCGACTCCGCCTCGATGGAGAGATAAAAAAAATGAAGCAGATCAAGGAAGAGATCAAGGCCCGCCTGGCAGAGAGAAAGGGACTTGCCGTCAAAGAGGAGCTGGTCAAATTCCTCCGGAGCCAGATCTTTAATAATGTTTCGGCCCAGCTCTCCGCCCGTTTCCGCGAGGAAATAAGTTTACGGGCGGACCTGATTTACCGAACCATTGCCGAAACAGATGAAGAGCTCTACTGGGGTGACAAATACCAGATCGTGCTGCGCGACATGGAAAATGGTGAGCTCAGGGAGCGCAGCGATGACCAGCTCTCCGGCGGCCAGACCATGAGTGCCGTGGTTGCCCTGCGTCTGGCCCTGCTGCAGACCATCGGCGCCCGGATGGCCTTCTTTGATGAACCGACCTCAAATCTGGATGCGGCGCGCCGGGCCAATCTGGCCCATGCCTTCCGGGCCATCGATGTTGGCCGTGAAGAGGTAACCGAACACTGGTACGACCAGCTTTTTCTCATCAGCCATGATGTGGCATTCACCGAAGTGACGGATCAGATTATTTCCCTCGAATAAGGCAGGATGGCTTTCCAGTCCTGGGCCGGCAGCGGCCTAAGTAGGGGTGAGCTAGTATGAAGAAGACCTCCTTCTTTATTGCATTCTCTTGCCATGAAGGTGTGAGGTTTGCTTTGACATACTCATCGCGCGGTGCCATAATTATCACAAAAGAGCGTTGCCCAGATGAACATGAATGGGCGAGGTGCTGATATGGGCAGAGAATAGATTTATTTGTAGTAACTTAAATTCGATCTGACAATTTTTCAAATCAGATTTAAGCAAATCCACTGTCAGGAAACATATTAACTGGACGTGTCGGGCATTCTCTTTACATTGCCAAGAATCTCATGCCCAATAGACAATGCAAAGACTGTCTCCAGGATATTCAGGAATAATCTTTTAATCTTAGACTTGAAATTCTAGTTAGGATATAATGCAACTAGTGATGATTTAAGAACATAGAACTACACGCAACGTGCGTCTGTTTAGCTGGGACAATTATAGTCCTCGTGTTAGATCCAATATAGATTTTAATCTGCATAATCAGACAAGGAGGTTTGTATGGAAAAGAAACTGACAGCACTATGTGTCCAGTCTAAAAAAGATTTTAACTCACAAGGGAAAGCTATCATCAAACTGGCAAAGAAGCAGGGGTTCATTGCCATTACAAATCGGTTGTCACTTTTTATCGACAAGACCTGCCGTCGATGGTGGTTTGCCGATAAGAAGAACGGAATTCTCCTTACGGCAGAATATGGTTTGATTGACAAAGAAGCTATCAACTTTCTCACGAATGAAATTTCAATCTAAACTCAACTTGCTGCTCCCGGCCTGATCTCTCTCTTTGAGAAGGATCAGGCCTTTTTTTTTGGCTGACACTCTCCAGGAAACAGGCCATTGACGTAGGGGTGACCAAGACGACAACGGTGTGCATCTAGTTTTTATTAATTCAGGAATAAGGTTTACTCTCTGCTGTTTTACTTTAATAGTTAACATAGCCATGAGCATCTTTTTAATTCTATCCCAAAATTCCTATTAAAAATATTTCACCTGTGATTGAATTAATCAACTTTCATTTCTGGATCCACAAGGCTCAGGTTCCAAAGTTCGCTGTCCTGGTAAGTCAGGCATACCCGGAGAAGAGTTTTTCTGATCCAGCCGCTATCACCCGAAAAAACCATCATCCGCACCCTGTTTTCCTGATGTCCGCTATGTCTGTTTCCAAAGGTTGCGGGCTTTCATCTTCTGCTGCCAGGATTTCCGGAATTCCTTGAGTACAGGTCCTTCAGCAACAAGAACGGTGACTGCTTCATAGGTGTTCACGGTGCAGTGATCGACCCGGAAACAGGGGCGCTGGTTAACCCAGGCGGCGACGATGACGATCGAATCAGGATGTTCCTTCTCCAGCTCTTCCATTCTTTGGGTTCAGGATGGTCAGGTTTCTTTTGGTTGCCTGTCTATTGTTTTTGGTAATAGAGACCAGAAAGGAAAGGATTTCTTCGTGAGAGATGCTTGCTAAATCACGTCTACCAAGTTGGGCTATAAAGCGGGAGAGATCGAACTCACAAGTTTTAACGGTATTTTTTTTTGGAATTTGCTTTGTGGTATTGCAAATGAAAATCGGTAGCTTGTGATACTTTCATAATGCACCTCCATTAAATTTGAAAGATCATTTGAATCGCCGATATTTCATGATACCATAAATTTGGTTTGATGGTTGTGTGAGTCGGGCATGATGAGCAATCAGGAAGTAGCTAAAGTTACAGTTCTTCTCAAATGCTTAACCTTGCCACTGGCTCCCTCTTGATATTTTTGTTTCGATGTTTCTGTATTGGTGGTTGTGTTGTAGGATTTTTTTCTGATTTTGGCTGGAATTAGAGAGGGTTGTGACTTTTGGATTCTTGCTGCCGAGAGTGTTGTCGGTGGGAGGGGATTAAAGGTCGTCCTCAGGGAACAATCCAGAGTATATTCTGTACCGGTTGGGAGGGGAAAATGCCTGTTTTTGTCGGCGGTACCTTCCCACTGAAAAGCGAATTCTTATCACACATCACCTTCTCACCTACTCAGCATTGTTTGCATATGGTTTTCCACCTATATTGTGAGCTTATAGGGTTTTTGGAGGTATCTTTCTGGTAGATTGGACAGCCTGTTGTGTAATGACAGATGGTGCTGAAGTAGTATATTACGACTAGTTGCTCCGGAGATAATTCGATTGTGGAATCCTGGTGGGTAGCGTCCCGGTTTTTTTAATTTTTAGACAATACATAGGGAATAATAACAGATGCCTTCTTCTGAGTCTCCAAAAACGATAAATCTCCTGCCGCGCGCGCCTGATACTGATGCTCTGCTTCAGGCCTTTGATGGCTTTATTTACATCTGTTCTCAGGATTATCGCATCCAGTACATGAACGATAAACTGCTGGAACGTACCGGCTATGACGCAACTGGAGAATACTGTTACAAAGTTCTGCACGACTTCGAAAAGGTCTGTCCCTGGTGCAAAAATGATACCTTGTTCAGTGAACAAAAAAGTGTCCGCTGGCAAATAAAAAGCCCCAAGGATGAACGCTGGTATGATATTATCAATACCCCCATTCACAATGCTGATGGAACACTTTCCCAACAATTCCTGATCATGGATATCACTGAGAGCTATCTTGCCAAGGAGGAGCTTTCTCTGATGCAAACCCTTATTAATCAGAGCAATGATGCCATCTTCGTTGTCGATGCTGAAACCAGTGCCCTTCTTTATGTCAATGATAAGGCCTGCTCTAATTTAGGGTATACCACTGAGGAACTTCTGGCTCTGCAGGTTATCGATATTGCCACGCATATCGTGGACATACCGGACTGGCAGAGGTATGTGGCCCGCATCCGTGAACAAAACAACCTCTTTGAAAGTGAACAGATTCGCAAAGATGGTAGCCGTATCCCTGTTGAGATAAATGCTAGATTTGTTTCTCGTCATGGCCAGAATTTTCTTGTCACGGTGGTGCGTGACATCAGTGAACGCAAGGATCAAAGACGGGTGCTCTTTGATGAAAAAAACAAACTGGAGGCGTTGCTTGCCACTTTGACAGACGGGATTACAGTTCAGGATCTTGATTTTAAGGTGCTGTATCAGAACAAGGTGCACACGGACAAACAGGGAGTTCATACGGGTGAATACTGCTATCAGGCGTATCAACACCGTGCGACAATATGTGACGGATGTCTTCTTGTTCAGTCCCTTGCAGATGGCAAGGTTCATCGCCGTGAAACTACTGCCACTACAAAAAATGGGACTGCCTATCTGGAGGTGACCTCCAGCCCGATGAGAGACGCCGATGGCAATATTATTGCCGGGCTTGAAAGTGTCCGAGATATCACTGTACAGAAAAAGATGGAGGAACAGCTCAATCAAGCGCAGAAAATGGAGGCCATCGGCACACTGGCAGGTGGCATCGCCCATGATTTCAACAACATTCTTTCAGGTATTTTGGGTTTTTCCGAGCTTGCCAGGTATGAGTATCTTGAGAATAGCAAAGCAAAAAATTACATTAATCACGTCATCGAATCAAGCAAACGAGCAGCAGACCTCGTTAAACAGATTCTCCTCTTCAGCCGCAAGGCAGATCAGAAAAAGCGACCTCTTCAACCCCATTTCATTGTCAAAGAGGCATTGAAGCTGTTACGGGCAACACTGCCAGCGACTATCACTATCGAAGAGCGGATTGATTCAACATGTGGTTTCATTCTCGCAGATCCGACGAACATCCACCAGATCGTCATGAACCTCTGTACCAATGCTTTTCATGCCATTGAAAATGAGAAGGGTAGTTTAACGGTCAACTTATGCCGTAAAGAATTACGAAATGAAGATATTGTTGACAGCGATGTCTCTCCCGGTCCGTTTATTGAACTCTCTATCAAAGACACAGGCCGTGGCATGGACAAGCAGACAATTAAGAAAGTTTTTGAACCCTATTTCACAACAAAAGAGGTCGGCCATGGGACTGGTCTCGGACTGGCAGTCGTTCACGGGATTGTTAACTCACTTAATGGCTTTATTAAGGTGGAGAGTGAACCTGGTAAAGGTACCACTTTTCATATTTACATCCCGGCTGTGGAAGAGATTGTTGATACTCCAGTAGATACTGAGCAAAAGAATATCCCAAGAGGGACAGAGCGAATTCTCGTTATTGATGACGAAAGTATCATTGTCAACTTGAGCACAACGATCTTGGAAGGACTTGGATACACGGTTACAGCGACTACAAACAGTTTAGAAGCATTGGAAAAAGTCCGAGCCAATGCAGACGATTTTGACCTGATCGTAACAGATCAGACCATGCCCAATCTGTCCGGCGTTGAGATGGCTCAGGAAATTCTGAAAATAAAACCGGCCATGCCGATTATCCTATGCTCAGGATACAGCGCCGTCATTTCAGAAGAAGGTGCTTTGGCATTGGGCATTAAGAAATATCTTGCGAAACCTGTCGAGTGGACAAAACTTGCTCAAATTGTCAGAGAAGTGCTGGATGAAAATGAATAATTACGGAAAACAGAGATTCTAGTATGCAATTACATAGTCACGATACACCAAAAACCATCATATCCTGCAGCATTAGGCTTTTTCTTTTTATATTCATGTTAACCGGTGCATTGACAAGTGGCCTCATTATGCTGTTTTACCAATCTGAAATGAAGACTCGAATGAACAACCTTAAAATTCAGGAGACCTTTGCCCTTGAGCTTCAAAGTCAGTTAATCGGAGACATCTTTGATTCAATTGTTGGTGATTTGCTTTTTCTTAGTCAACAGAATGAACTAAAGGAATACCTCGCAAACAATAGCCCTACTTCTCTTGACAAAATCGCCTCAGAGTATATTGCCATTGCTAAACAAAAAAAATATATGACCAAATACGATTTCTGGACAGTAATGGTTTAGAAACTGTCAGGGTAAATTATAACCATGGTTCTCCTTCCCGAGTCTTCTAAGAAAAACTCCAGTTAAAACAAAACCGCTACTATTTTAGAGACACTTATGAACTCGAAAAAAGTGTTATTTTTATATCCCCATTTGATCTTAACATAGAAAACGGAACTATTGAGCAGCCGTTAAAAACCTATGATTCGACTGGGTACTCCAGTCTTTGATCTTAAGAATCAAAAGCGAGGAATTGTTATTGTTAACTACTTCGGCAACAATCTTTTAGGTAAAATACTTGAGTCTGATCCTATCTCAGAAGGACAAACGATGCTCCTTAACTCAGATGGATACTGGTTGCTCAGCCCGACTCTAGATCAGGCATGGGGTTTCATGTTCAAGGATGAGCAGCGCACTTTTGGTAATTTGTACAAAGAAGTCTGGGAGGAAATTCGTTTAAAGCATAATGGTCAAATCAATACTGCCAACGGCTTATTTACCTTCAAAACGGTTTACCCTTTAAAAGAAGGATACATCTTCAGCACCGGCCCAGGAAAATCCTTTGGAAAAAGTAAGAACATCTCCGGTCACGATTCATACAAGTGGCATATTGTCTCCTTTGCTCCTTCTCAGATGATCAACTCTTACTCCAACCATCTCCAGATAAAACTCTTTTTATTTGGTGCAGGTATGTTTCTGATTGTTGCTACCGGGTCTTGGATTATTGCCTTATCCGTCACAAAAAGACGAAGAGATCAAGCGCAACTAAAAGTGATGGCACTTTTTGACTCCCTGACAAAACTACCCAACAGAAGGCTCTTTTTCGATAGGCTCAACATGGCTGTAGAGCATAGTCGTAGGAATAAAAATATGTTTGGCATACTCTATATGGACTTGGATGGTTTTAAAAGTGTTAACGACTCCCTGGGTCATGAGGCGGGTGATGAATTACTCTGTAGAGTTGCCGAGTTACTCAATAAAATTTGCAGAAAATCAGATACTATCGCACGCCTTGGAGGAGATGAGTTTGGGATCATTATTAATCAACTTGAATCTGCAAAAGATGCGCAAACAGTAGCTGGAAAGATAATAGCCACCCTTACAACACTCATTCAACTACCATCAGGTAGTGCGCATGTCGGTGCAAGTATAGGTATATCTCTATTTCCGGTAGATAGTGATGACCCCGTAGAACTTGTAGGACTAGCTGACAAATCCATGTACAAATCTAAAAACCAAGGGGAAAACACCTATACATTTTCAGGTACAGTTCCCCATTTCTAAATTTAGGGAGAATAATAATAGCTGAGCAAAATATTTAGAAGGTAGAGAATTTAAGGTTCCTCGCTGTTTCAGATGGGTAATTTGAAAAAGGTCAGTTTCTCTCATAATGCTGAGAAACTTACTGTCTTTAAATCAAATTAAACAGGGTTTACCCACTCAGAACAGTGAGGAACCGGATTTAGCCTAGCTTGTCAAAAGCTTCAAATTTTGAAACTTGGTTTTTTTACCTTTTCAAAGGTTATCATCAAATATAGGAATCGCCGAGCAAGGCACTTGAGTGGATGCGAAGAACTTCGGCGGCACTGGCGCGGCAAGCTTATGCGCACCACTCAGTTTAACGTTAATATTGCTACTGTATATACGTCAGATTTGATAATACCTTTTCACCAGGACTGTCGGATCAAATCTGAGCAACTACAAATTATTAGGGTCTGACCGCACGGACACTGCCCTCACTCTTATTGAAGTACCGACGTTCAGGATCGCATTGATCAGACATTTCCCAGGATCCAGCCATTCCTTCACCATCTTTCTCTCCGGACCAGTATTTCCCTTTCCGTTCAAAATCACACGTTCCGTTCACATGAAGGTCAAAGAGGTAATTCAGTTCGTATAATTCATAGACGGTTGGCAGCCGCCAATCGGTGTATCCTCCAAGCTTTAAATTCTTCACATAAAGCTGTGCTTCTTCATACGTTTTGATAGTTTCACTTTTACCAGTCTGCCACATTTGCCCTGAGACTGTGTCATGGCAGATTCCGTTGTTGAGGTTTTGGAGACGAGCGTCTTGTGGATTTTTGCTGCTGCAGCCTTGTGAAGTGAGGATAAGGGTAAAAAATAATGTAAGAATAATGTGTCTAGATTTCATAGTCAGGCCTCCTTGAAGTTTATGGTGCTGGGGGAGTCTGGGCAAAGCAGCTTTTTTGCTGGCAGACACGGTTGGGTTAAATTTTTTTTGATATTCTTTAAACGAATAGTCCCTTATGTACCGACTGATTGGTACAAATATTCTGCAAAAAAAATCAGTGATCGAGTAGTGTCTTGATGGCTGTCAGGAAATCGGGCAGATCTTTTTCGCGTTTGCTGACCCTGGACATCATAATCGCACCTTCCACTGTTGCTACCACGGTTTTGGCCAAGAGTTTCGGCGAAATTCTTGAGTTAAGTTGCTGTGACTCTGACGCTTCAAGCAGGAGGGTTTCGAGTTCTTTCGTCCATCTGTCGAAAACTTCTTGAATGACGGAAGCAAATTCAGGGTTGCTGTCGGTCATTTCCAGAGCGGTATTTCCGAACAGGCATCCGCCGACAAAGTTGTTTTTTTTCTGTTCATTAAAAATCGCCTGACAGGAGTTGATAATCCTGGCGATTGAATCCCTACCCGAGAGTGATGTGTTCAGAAAATGAAAAAATTCTTCTTTGGCGTCTTCTAAAACCGCCAGGCCTAAATCTTCCTTGCTGGCAAAATGATAATAGAGGTTTCCTTTTTTAACGCCGGTCGCTGAGATTATTTCACTGACAGAGGTGTTGTGAAATCCTTGCTTAATAAAAATTTTTCGAGAAGCCTTGAGAATGTGTTCTCTTGTTTTTTCACCTTTGACTGTAACTGCCATAAAAATCTCCAAGTATTTCATAACTGACTGTTTGGTACAAAAATAGTCTTTGTGTTGGGAGTTGTCAATGAAAAAAAGTAAATCTCATCATTACGTTCCCTTGCCATGAAGGTGTGAGGTTTGCTTTGACATACTTATCTCGCGGTGCCATAATTATCACAAAATAGCGTTTTCCAGACGAACATGAACTGGCGAGGTGCTGATATGGACAGGAGAGAATTTCTTAGGCAGGTGGCATTGTGGTCGGCAGGCCTCAGTGTAAGTGTACCCCATTTCCGGATTGGCGCGGCGCTGGCAGCAGAGAGTCAGCCGTCCCTGCTTGCCAGTGCAACCGGCAAGGACTATCAGGAGTTGGTCGATCGGGTTCTCGGACCCCTGGGCGGGATGGGCAAGTTCGTCCGCCGTGGTGATAAGGTGGTGGTCAAGCCCAATATCGGCTGGGATCGCAATCCGGGCCAGGCTGCCAATACCCATCCCCAGGTGGTCAGGGCCTTGGTGGAACAGGCACTCGATGCCGGGGCCGGTGAGGTCCTGGTCTTTGACCGTACCTGTAACGAGGAGCGGCGCTGCTATGTCAACAGCGGTATGGAGGATGCTTTGGCCGGGATTAAGGACAATCGATTAAAATTTTTCCACCCTGACGAGCGCAAATATGTTCCGGTTGATATTGAGCGAGGCAAGGCAGTCAGTCGGCTGGAGATCTATCGGGATGCACTTGAGGCCGACAGCTACATCAACGTGCCGGTGGCCAAGCACCACGGCCTCAGCCGCTTGACACTCGGCCTCAAGAACAGCATGGGGGTTCTCGGCGGCAACCGGGGGGCTATGCACCACAATCTGGGCCAGAAATTGGCTGATCTGGCAACGGTCATTCGACCGAGACTCACCGTCATTGATGCCACCCGGATTCTTCTCAATAATGGTCCTCAAGGCGGGGATCTGGGTGATGTCAGGGTGCTTGATACGCTTGTCGCTTCGGTCGATCCGGTGGCAGCCGATGCCTATGCCACCACCCTTTTCGGCCTGAAGCCGGAGGAAATCGAATCCACGGTTGCAGCGTATGGAATGGGATTAGGAGAGATGGACCTGACGAAGATCAGGATCATCAAGGCGTGATTTTCATGGTGAAGCGATGAATAATAAAAAGAGAATTCCTGCCTATTACTGGCGGCGTGCAAGTCAACTGGTCTGCCTTGCCCTCTTTTTCTTTCTCTTTATCAGGACCGACTATTCGGGTCGCGATAAGATTGAGTACGCGGTCAATATCCTGTTTCGCATTGATCCTCTGCTGGCCCTGTCTGCCTCGGTGGCGGCTGGATTCTTCATTGTCCTTATGCTGCCGGCAGTGGTGACCTTGCTGCTCACCTTGATCCTGGGTCGTTTTTTTTGTGGTTGGTTCTGCCCCATGGGAACCCTGCTTGACGGTTGCCACACCATGGCGTCACCTCAGGGGCAGGGGAGGGAGAGAAGATATCGTTCTCTGAAATTCTATCTCCTGGGTTTTCTGCTTGTCGGGGCCTGGTTCGGCTTGCCGCTGGCCGGATATGTCGACCCCTTCTCGATTCTCGTCCGGAGCCTGGCGCTGGCTGTTGATCCGGCACTGAACGCCCTGGCCACCACCTTTTTTACCTTCACCTATCAGCAGGCGCCGGCCTGGGTCAATGGTCTGACCGAACCTCTTTACACCTTCCTGAAGGCGACCATCCTGCCCTTTAATCAGAAATATTATGATCTGACGGTTCTGTCACTGGTCATTCTCCTTGTGGTCTTCTTGCTGGAAAGGCTTGAGCGCCGCTTCTTCTGCCGCAATGTCTGCCCGCTGGGTGCCCTGTTGGCGGTCACGGCCCGTTTTTCCCTCTTGCGGGGGCGGGCCGGGGCCAAATGCGGAAACTGCCGGAACTGTCGGGATGTCTGCCGGATGGGGGCCATCGACGAAGAACGCAATATCTCGCCGCTTGACTGCAACCTCTGCCTTGATTGTATCCATCATTGTCCCGGCAATAAGATATCCTTTCAGTTCAGTGGAATACATAAGAACAGACCGACTTTTGCGCTTTCCCGACGCAGTTTTGTCGGCTCCCTGGCTCTCGGAGCAGCGCTGCCCTTCTTTCTCAAGAGCAGAACTCTGGCCCGGCAGGCTGATCCTCTTCTGATCCGCCCGCCCGGAGCCCTGCCGGAGGAAGAATTCATCGGCCGCTGCGTGCGCTGCGGGGAGTGCATGAAGGTGTGTATAGGCAACGGTCTGCAGCCGGCCTTTCTCCAGGGCGGATTGGAGGGGATGTTTTCCCCCATTCTAAAGGCCCGCACCGGCTATTGTGAGTACAACTGCACCCTCTGCGGCCAGGTATGCCCGAGCGGGGCGATCAGGAAGCTGGCTCTTAAGGAAAAGAAGAAGGAGAAGATCGGCAATGCCTGCTTTGACCGGAACCGCTGCCTGCCCTATGCCAAGGGGATTCCCTGCATGGTCTGCGAGGAACATTGTCCCACCCCTGACAAGGCGATCAAATTCCGGGAGGTGGTGGTGGAGAACAGCCGAGGAGAAAAGGTGTCGGTCAAACAGCCGTATCTGGTTGACGAGTTGTGCGTCGGCTGCGGAATTTGTGAAACCAAGTGCCCCTTGCCGGGTGTATCGGCGGTGATTGTGACCAGTGCCGGAGAAAGCCGCAACCCGGCCCAGGCGCTGCCGGATACCGGCAACACGGGGTATCCGTAAACTTTCACGAAGTATTTTACCTTTTCACATCAAATAAAAGGGAATAAAAATAGCTTTGCCTCTACCCTTTAATTTCTTACGTCCTCTGCGTTAATCCTGCCACTCATTAAAAATCTGTTTGACATGGTGCCGATGGGAAATGAGTGTCGTTAGCTAAGAAAAAAATTGACATTGGCTTGTTTTTTTGTGGTTAATGATAATATAGCGTGATTGCTTGCCGGGGATGCGCACGTCTTTTTCACGATTTGTATCGCGTATTGTTTATCATTGGCCAGAGGGGGAATAAATGGGCGTAACAAAGGATTACCAGGTACAGGAGAATCGTATTTTTTTTCGTTGTCCAGTATGTAAGACAAGAAGAACATATCCCATAGCCCACGATTTGCGGCAAATCAGTGTTCGTTGTTATAAATGTGGCGATAAGAGCATGTGCAGGTTGAATCGTCGTTTCCGTTACCGGTCTCAACAGTCTGGCAAAGTGCTGCTGGTAACGCAGGCAGGAAGGGAACTCGAGATCAATCTGAACGATCTCTCAGAGAGCGGGGTCGGTTTTGATGTGCCGATTGGAATTGCCCGTGCCCATGTGGTTTCGTTGGGAGAAGAGGTGCGACTCAGGTGTAGCTGGAATCCGCATCTTTTTGGCAATAGTCGTTTTGTTGTCCAGAATGTGCACGGACAACGGGTCGGGGCTAAAAAGAGGGGTCTGTAATCTTTAGGGTACCTTGAAAAATGGTCTTTTCCCCCAAGCTCTGCGTTGTTCTGAAAATTTTATCCTCGGAATATCGACTATATGCCTGCGGTAAAATTTTCTTCACGCCTTGATCTTGAATGAAAATCCTGATTTTTCAAAGTACCCTTTAGCCTTTCTCAAATTTTTTTACTTTTTCGCCGACCATGAGGGCCTTATCGCAGTGGGCTCCTTCGCGAGGATTACAATCGAGGAGGATGCCCATCACCCTGTCGGCGGCCCTGTAGCAGTCGGCGTCTTCCAGTCTTCCCAGAAGATCGGACATCAGCTTGTTGAATTCCATGCATTTTTTATAATCAGAAGAGGCACGCTGGTGCAAGGAGCAGGCCTTCTCCAGGTCTTTCTGGATATCTTCAGGGATTATTTCAGCCATAAGGTCAGATCCTTTTATACTATGGAGCAGAATATGGGCAGATTGCGGCTCCCCTTAACTAAAGAAGAAATAATAACGTATCACCAGGCAGTCTGCGACAGAAAACTTTAGGAAAATATACCTATGTGTAATAGATTCTGGTAATTGACACTGGCTACTTTAAACATTCACGGCGATTTTGGTATGGATAGAAGGAATTCGCATGGAGATCCGGTTACGATGACGACACCTAGCAGACCCCCCAAAAAGCCCTTGTCGATGATTCGTGAGTTCCATCTGGCCGACTGGTTTACTCTCGCCAACGCTGTTTGCGGTATAGGGGCGATATTCTCCACCATGACGTATCTGCAAATTGGTGACATCAGACACGTCTACTTTGCCTGTGCTCTGGTCTTGGCTGCCTTGGTATTTGATGTCCTGGATGGCCGTATCGCCAGATGGCGGCAGGTTGCGTCAGTGATGGGTCGAGAACTGGATTCTCTTGCTGATGTCATTTCTTTTGGTGTCGCCCCGGCGATTATTGCCTACGGTTGTGGCATGCAGGGCCTATACGACCGTATCGTCTTGGCCTACTTCGTTGCATGCGGGGTTTCGCGTCTGGCCCGTTACAACGTGACCGCTGAAACACTGTCCGAGGGTGGTGACAAAGTGAAGTACTTTGAAGGAACACCGATCCCGACCTCCCTGTTCCTCGTCTTGCTACTGGCAGTCGCAGCTTCGTTTGGTGCGGTTCACCAGAACCTCTGGTTTGGATACGTCAAACTTGCCGGTTTTCATCTCCATCCCCTCGTTCTGACCTTCGCCCTCTCAGGCTCGCTTATGATCAGCCGAATCCGCATTCCAAAGATATGAAGTGAAGAGTACATTTTGACCTTGCTCTTTATTCCTCTTATCTTCATCATGGTGGCAAAGGAGGGCGGAGGGCAGGGTGTTGGCTGAATGAGCTGAAGAGGCTCAGCAAAAATAGTGCTTTGCAGGCAAGCGGCTCCGGATCAGGAAGCGAAGGAAATCGACAGTCCCGGCCATACAAGCGCCGGGACTTAGTTGGCTGTACTCAGATCTTGCACTTGCCGCTCTCGACCTTGGGAAAACCGCTGAGGTTGAAGCTCTGGCCGCAACCGCAGGTGGTTTTGGTGTTGGAATTGGTGAACTGCAGGCCGCCGTTGATCAGCTCGTCGGAGTAGTCGATGACCAGACCGTCCAGAAATTTGGCACTTGCTCCATCGCTAATAATAGTGATCGTCCCGGCCGTATGGATCACACTCTCGCCTTCCTTCATCTCGCTTACGAATGCAGCGTCGTAGGTCAGACCGGCACAGCCTCCTTCTTTTACTGCAACCCGCAGGAACTGGCCCGGTACCATCTTGCTGTTCAGCATCGCTTCTGCTTTTTCTTTAATGGTGATATTCATAAAGACCTCCCTGGTTGATTTTTACTCAATATAGTCAATAATGTCCAGTTAGACAAGGGCAGGTGGCGGGTGGCTTCCATTCCGCGGGCGACACTGGGCCATTCATGGCCTGCGTAAAGAAAGAGTTATAAAGAACAGATCCTTTCGTGACGAGTCCTAGGCGTAACGGTACCGGAGATCCTGTTGCAGCATGGGCTCAAGGGTGGCGTCAAACAAGGCGCGCTGGCAGTCCACCTGCTTCATGTGGCCGTCACGCTGGAAGGCCATGGCGCGGCAGCCGCCGAAGCAGAGGGGCAGGTAGATACAGTCGCGGCATTGCGGTTCGTCCTGCCAGTGATCAAGGCAGTAGGTCTCCTGCCAATCCTGACTTAACCCCTGCCAGATATCGCCGCAGGCAAGGTCCGGGTGGCCGATCAGGGTGACACACTTGTAGATGGTGCCGTCGTGGTCGACGGTGAAGGCGTCGTCGAGGTCAACCATGCAGGGGCTGGGGGAGAGTTTGGGGAACCTGTAGCCCCGTTGCAGGATCTCCTGGCGCAGGACAAGCGAGGTCGAATGCACCCAGGGCTCGTCGTTGGAGCAGCAGCCGCCGGTGAATTCGGGGTTGGCAAACTGGTCGTTGACCTGCATCACCGGATAGAACTGGACGCTGCCAAAATCATCAGCGGTAAAGCCCCTGTCGGCCAGGGAGTCAAGTAGATCTGGAAAAACCGTGTAATTGTCGGCGGTGTAGTTGCCGCTCAAAGTGATGATGCAGAGGCCCCGGCAGGCCAGGAGGTTGTCGACGATGAGCGACCAGCTGCCGCCACCGTCCTTGAAGGGCCGGAAACGGTCGTGATTGGCCGCCGTGCCGTCGAGGGTGACCTTGACGCTGACCAGGCCGAGTGCAACCAACTCCTCAACCAGCACTGGGGCCAACAGCGAACCGTTGGTGACCAGGGTAAACTCGAATCTGCCGCCCAGGGCCTTGATGGCAGGCTTGATCCGCTCGGCCAGATAGCGGATGCGCTGGACGTAAAGCAGCGGCTCGCCGCCGTAAAAGTCGAGGATGAGGCGTTTCTTGTTACCAGCGATAAACCGGGCCAGCAGAGAGGCCGCCAGTTGATCGGCAGTGGCATCATTCATGGCAGCCGCACCCTTGAGGCTGCCCTCGTAGCAATAGACACAGGCGAAGTTGCAGGCCATGCCCAGGATCACCGCCACCCGCAGATTAGGGTTCAGGCGATTGATCTCCTGGCGGTAGCCGTCCATCACCCTCTGCTCGTCGGCCGGGTCGTCCACCACCATGGAGAGCTTGGCCAGGGAGGCTCTCAGCTCGGGGCTGGCGCTGTTGTCCTGCAGGGCGGCCAGGGCCTCGGCGCTGACAATGGCCAGACCGCAGGTCCGGGTGGAGAAGAGCAGACGTCTGTCCAGCTGGCCGGGCAGGGGGAAAATCTTCAGATAATGGGAGAGGGGCATGGCAGGGCTCAGGCAAGGGCCTTGGGGGGATGATCCCCCCAAGAACGAAGTTTTGGTTAATGGATTGAGTCGCCGGACGAGGCTGCGACTGGCTTGCCAAGGCAGCACGACGCCTCGGCAGCCACCTCTTCAATATCCTTGCCGCAGTCCAAGACGATCACCATCTCATTTTTTTCCACATTCATACCATACCTCCTGGGGTTGGGGTTAAGCCGAGGGCCACCATGGCTCTCGGTAAAAGGCTGCGCATTTTTTGGCTCCTGACTCAGAAGCTCAGCCGCATCCCGGCCAGCAGCCAGCGGCCCGGCAGGGGATAGTTTGCATCGAGAGTGGCCTTGCCATCAAGGAGGTTGTACACCTTGGCGTAGAGTTCACAGGAGAGGTAGTCGGTGCTGTAGACCGTACGGCCCAGGCTGAGATTCCAGATCATATCCGCCGATTGCCCCTCCAGACTCGGGGCGACCTTGTCCTGGTTCCACCAGATGTAGTGACCGGCCAGTTCCCCTTTCCAGCCGACGGCGTCAAGGTAGCGCAGGATCAGGTTGGCGGCGGTGGAGGAGGAATCTTCCTCCTGCTGATCCTCCGGGCTCATCAGGGTGTAGGTGGTATTGGCGGCCAGGATCAGGTCGTGCCAGGGGCTGGTCTCCAGTCCCGCCTCGATCCCCTTGCGCTCGCTGTTCCCGCCATTCTTGTAGTTCCAATCAGCATAATCCCAGTGCCAGGTATCGGTGACGTGGTGGAGGAAGGCGTCGACCTTGACGTTCATGAAAGAAAGGCTGCGGTTCTCGACTCCCACCTGGACAGAGGAGACCTCTTCCGGCTTGAGCTCCGTATTAGGATTGTCCCAGACACCGCCGCCGGCAATAAAGGAGAGAACAGGGTACTGGAAGCCGCGAGCGGCCGTGGCCCGCAGCAGAGTATCGGGCCGCAGCAGGTAGGTCGCGCCCAGGGAGGGGCTGACCATGGAGCCGCTGATGCTGTGCTGGTCGTAGCGGATGCCGGGTGTCAGGGTGAGCTTACCCAGGCGCAGGGTGTCGTTGACAAAGAGGCCCCATACCTCTTCAAAACCTGGCCGGGACTCCTCTTGGCTGGGAGCCCACCAGTTGGTCTGGGCCCAGGGACCGTAGTCGGTGACGGTGTCCATCTTGCTACGGTTGATCTCGGCCCCGAGGGCCACCTGCTGCCAGGAGTCGTGCCAGGTGAGCAGACCATTGGCCCCCTGACTGCGTTCATGCCAGTTGGCCTTATATAGCAGGGCGCCGGGATCGCCCTCCGGGCTGGAGGAGAGGATATCCCGGTTGTCGATTAAGTTGCGTTCGTAGTCACGGACGCCGATATTGAGGTGGAGCGATTCGGTGAGCACGGTGTCGTAGTTGGCGGTGACAAAATGGCTGCGGTCGCGGATATCCTCGCTGAAATAGGGGGCGGCATAGTCGAAATCGCCGGTCTTGTAGTGGGGATCGACCGCCATGCCGGAGAAGGTGAGCAGCCCCTGGTGCGGCAGGTCGACGGTGAGCTTGCCGTAGGCCCTGCCTGCATCGTAGTAACGGTTGTTCAGCAGCCCGTCGGACTCCTGTTGGCCCGCGTAGAGGAAGTAACCGACCCGGTCCACCTTGCCGGCAACATCGGCCTCATAGGCCCCCACCCCGCGCTCACCGAATTCGCCTGCCACCGAACCGCTCGGCCTGCTGCCTGTTCCGGGGGTCTTGGTGATGATGTTGATCACCCCGCCCTGGGAGGAGCCCCAGACCGCGGAGCCAGGCCCCTTGATGATCTCGATCCTCTTGATGATGCGCAGGGGGATGTGGGACAGATCGGCGGCTCCGGACATGGCCGAGTTGAGACGCACGCCGTCAATCAGCACCAGCACATGCTCCTCTCTGCTGCCCTGGATATAGACCCAGGAGCTGCCGTTGAAATCGGCCGGGTGTTGACCCACCGAGAGCCCGGCCACCCGGTCCAGCACCTCGGTAAGGCTCTGGGCGTGGATGGCCGCAATTTCCTGGTCGCTAATGATGGTGACGTTCTCGGCCACCTGGGTGATGGGTTTGGCCGCGCGGGTGGCCACCTCCACCATCTGGGAGTCGTCGAAGTACATGGCCAGGGGGGCGGCATCGGCGGCTTGGCCAACCTGGGCGACAGGGAGGCAGCAGAGCAGGGCGGCGGCGGTCAGGGGGGCCAGACTACGAGGGCAACAGGGATGTTTGGCTGCGGGCATAGTTTTTAAGTTCCTTTTTTTCATGGGGGGGTGAATAAAAGACCAACACCTCACGCGGAGGCTGGTTGGTGGATTTCACTTGCGCAAAGGCGCAGTTTGCTATTAGATAATAAAAAAAAAGGTTGACAATTCGCCAACCTCCTCGACTCTCCGAACTTTTGATGAAAAACGGACATCACACGCCGGCGCCCATAACCATCCTTCTGGTGCTGCTGGCCCTGCTGTCGGCCACAACGGCCTGGGGGCAGGAGTGCGTCCTGCTCCAGTCTTCGGCGTTGAAGCCCTACGAAGAGGCCCGCCAGGGTTTTGAACAGGCGTGGATGGGTGAACGGCCACTTTCTGGACCGAAAAGCATCACCATCGGCAATCTAACACTGGTTCTGCTCTCGGAACAACCCGAGGAAACCATGAGTGCGCTAAAAAAACAACTCCAAAATGCACAACTGGTGGTGGTAATCGGCGATCCGGCTTTGGATTTCGTCCGCGATCTGGAGCAGACACCCGTTCTTTATCTCCTGGCCCCCTCGGCCGGGGAGCTGCCTGCCAACTTCACCGGCATCGGCCTGCGCATCCTCCCCTCCGGGCAACTGGAGGCGATGAGCCGGCTCATGCCCAAGGTTCGCAGTATTGGTGCTCTCTACAATCCGACCCAGAGCGGCCAGTGGATTCAGGAGGCGCTCATGAGTCAGGTGAGCACGGTGGAGACCCTGCTCTTCAAAAAGGTTGCCTCTCCGGCCCTGGTGCCCGAGGCCCTGAAGAGCCTGGGCAACAATACCATCGACGCCTACTGGCTGCTGCCGGACGAACTGGTGACTAACCCGCAGGCCCTGCAGGCCCTGCGGGAGTTTTCCATAGCCAACCGGGTACCGATTGTCAGTTTTTCAGAAAAGTATCTCAAGGCCGGGGCCGCCGCGGCCATCACCTTCGACATGAATGACATGGGCAGCCAGGCAGCGGAGATGGCGGCCCGTATCTTTGCCGGTACGCTGCCAGGCGAGATCCCGGTGGAGCCGCCGCGTCGGCAGCGGGTGATCGTCAACACCAATGTCTTTCGCAGGATGGGGGTGGTGTTCAATGAGGCTGCGGTGGACGAAGTCTACTCGGGAGGAATGGAACCATGAGCCTTTCCCTTCGACCCATTTTGCCCAGGATGGGCCTCAACTTCAAGATCCTGCTGACCTTGTCCGTGATTCTGATCGGTTTTGCCGTGGCTTGCGGAATGGCCTTCAATATGATCCAGCGCAGAGAGCTCAAGGGGCATCTTGACAACCAGGGGGAGTTGATGGTCACCATGCTCTCCGGCTCACTTCAGTCGGGACTCTATTTCGAGGATCGTGCCGCTATTGACCAGGCGGTGAATTCCTTAATCTCCCTTAAGCTCAATCATGATATGGAAGCGGTTACGGTTTACGATGTTAATGACCGGGTACTCTTGCGCCAACTCCCCCCTAAAGCTGAGAGTCGTTCAGGATTTCCGAGTATGGTAGGTCCCATGGCCGCTGCCCTTAAAGCCTTTCACCTCAATTCGGATCAGGGGAAGATTTGGGAGGGTGACAATATCTTCATCTTCACGGCACCGGTTTCGGTGGTTGCCAACCCTGAGAGCAATGAAAGCCTTTTCTTCGACACCAAAGATAAGGTACAGCAGGACCGCAGTGTGATCGGGTATGTCCAGTTGGTTATGAGCAAGACTCAATTTTACAAGGCAGTAAACAAGACCATAATCCAGACGACGGTGCTGACCTTTATCTTCCTGCTCATCTCCCTGGCAGCCACCTATATGCTGACCCGTGAGACCATGATGCCCCTTAAACGACTGATCGACACCATCCGGGAACGGAGCGGTCAGGCAGGGGTGGATCCTGACGAGGTGGGACTTTTAGACGATACCTTTTCCCGGCTTGTCAATGACCTTGAACAGGCCTTCTCGACCATCGAGGGACTCAAGTATGGGTTGGAGGAGACGGTAGAAGAACGCACCCGCGAGCTGAGCTGGACCCTGAGCGAACTGCAGGAGAGCCACATGCAGCTGGCCCAGTCGGAGAAGATGGTGGCCATCGGCCGTCTGGTGGCAGGAATTGCCCACGAGATCAACAATACCACCAATTTCATCAGCGGGGCGCTGCCGCCGCTGCGCAAACGGCTCAGCGAGATGGAGGGACTGCTCCATGTGCCGGCAGGAGAACGACCTGATGTGGAGCGGTGCGGAGCCATTTTTAAAAACCTGTCCATGCTCCTGGATAATGTCAGCGAGGGGGCGCGGCGGACCAACAAGATTGTCGGCGACCTCAAAAACTTTTCCCGGCCGGTCGATGAGCTGCCTGGACCGGTGGACATCAACGACTGCCTGCGCACCACCTGCTCGCTGGCCTATCCCGAGTACAAGCATCGCCTGGAGCTGAAGCTGGAGCTGGCCGAAGGACTGCCGCCGGTGGAGGGTGTCCAGGGGCAGCTCAACCAGGTGTTCATGAACTTGCTGCTCAACGCGTTCCAGGCGCAACCCGGGCAGGGGGCCATTCTCATCCGCACCTGGCAGGCCGGGGAGCAGGTACACATCCTTTTCCATGACAACGGCCCCGGCATTCAAGCAGGGGTGATCGACCTGATCTTCGAGCCCTTCTTCACCACCAAGGAGATAGGTAAGGGCACGGGGCTGGGACTTTCCATATCCTACGGCATCATCAGAAAACATCAGGGCACAATCCTGGTCCGGAGCGAACCGGGCGAGGGTGCCGAATTCGAGATCATCTTGCCCCTCAGGCGGCAGGAAACAATACTAATTATTGCAGAGGACACAAAATGAGCACGAAGATGAGCAAGGTACTCTATGTTGACGATGAGGAAATTAACCTGATCAATTTCAGAGAAGCGCTCTGCGACCAGTTCGAGATCTTTACCGCCCTCTCCGGCGAAGAGGCGCTGGCAGTGCTGGAGAAGGAAAATGACATGGCCCTGGTGGTCAGCGATCAGCGGATGCCGGGGATGAAGGGCGTCGACCTGCTGACCAGGGCCTGGGAAATGGCACCCCGTGCCGAACGGATCATCATCACCGGCTACATCGATCCCCAGGATATCATCGCCGCCATCAATAAGGGGCATGTCTACCGCTACATTCTTAAACCCTGGACCGAGGATGATCTGCAGATAACGATCACCCAGGCGGTGGAACGACACCAGCTCAAGCAGCGTAACTGGGAACTGCTGAAGGAGCTGAATCGGAAAAATATGGAGCTGGAGGATCGGGTCAAGGAGCGTACCGCCGAACTTGCAATAACCAATCAGACCTTGACTGCCAAGGTTGAGGAACTGGAGCAGACCAAATATGAACTGAAGACCCTGCAAGGATTTCTTGCCATCTGCTCCTACTGCAAAAAAATACGGGATACCGATGATGCCTGGGTCTCCATAGAGGAATACCTGCATCGCCATGCAGACATCCTGCTCACCCACGGTGTTTGCCACCAGTGCCATACGCAGGTGATGAAGGATCTGCCGGCCCAGATAGAGGAGTACTTAAACAAGGAAAAGTCATCCAAGCGAGGAACCGTAAAATGAGAACAGAGCGAGTAGACATGCAGAGGGACAAGTGAATCAATCCGCTCGCCATGGAACTCGTACCAAAAGAGCTCATTGCAAAATAAAGAGCTTGTGAGATGTGATTTAACCAATCCATCTCTTTTTTGGTCTGGTAAAAGCATAACCATTAGCCCTCAATGCTCACTTTTCCTGATGTTCCTGGATATTATGTCCGCATGGACGCACCTCTCCTGAAGTTTGTATTAAATCCGTAAGTAATATTCCCATTAATTCCCCGGATGTCTTTTGGTTCGGGGTGCCTATTTTTCCTTTTTATGCTCCCAGCGCTCACTTCGTTCCATTGCTTGGGCAGCATCGTATTTTTGGAATAGTGTCGATCATTTTATTCCTTGACAATGGGCATTCTTTTTATCATATTTAAACATGTTTAATAAAAAAATACGTTTAGTGATCTTTGGATTATGAGCCGCCGCGAAACAACAAAACAAGAGACCAGGCAACTGATTTTAGATGCTGCCCGCAAGCTTTTCCAGGAAAAAGGGCCAGAACGCTGCACCATGCGAGACATTGCCCGGGAAGCAGGGGTTTCTCCGGCCTCGGTGGTGGTGCATTTCAAAAGCAAAACCGCGCTGCTGGAGGTGGCTCTTTATGAAGACATCGAGCACAATATCGCCCGGGCCGTTGCCACTATGCCCCTGGAAGCAGCCTTGCTTGCCCGGCTCATGCATATCGCCCAGGCTATGTACAGCTTTTATGACAGCAACCGGGAGCTTTACCGGGTCCTTATTCGGGATACGGCCTTTGAGTCAGAAGGGGAGAACCCGTATCTGACCCGGCAGCTTGAACACTATCTGATTTTTTTCGGGGGGATGATCGAGGAGGAAAAGAAGCGGGGGGCTGTCCGGCCTGAGGTCGATGCCCGGATTGCCGCCGCATCGTTTTTTTCCCTATACTTCAGTGTGCTCATGGAGTTTTTGCGAAATCCGAACATGACCGTAGGCATGGCGTTGGAAAGGCTTGCCTTGTGTGCTAATCAACATCTTACCGGAATCATGACTCAAAAGGAGAAGAACGATGGCCGCTGCACATAATTTGTTGGAGAGCTGGTTCGCTAAACTCGCCGAATTCGTTTATCAGCGAAAGTATCTCGTTTTGATTGTCATGCTTTTGCTGACCGCTGGCTTGGCAAGCCAGATTCCAAAAATCACCATCGACACCCGGGACGAGGGCTTTTTCTACGATACCGACCCCGCACTCATCGCCTACAACAACTTCCGCGACCATTTCGGACAGGACGACACCTTTATTATTGCCCTGCAGCCGAAAAACGGCATTGACCCCGCTTTTCTAGGAACTCTCTTTGCCCTGCATCACGAACTTGAGGACCAGGTTCCCTATATCGATGAAATTAAAAGCCTGGTCGACGGTCGTATTGTCAGGGCAGCAAACGATACCCTGTATGTTGAAGAACTGATCGACCAACCGCCTCGGACGACGGCTGAATTTGATCGAATCATGCAGTTGATGGGACACTACCCACTCTATGAAAACCTGCTGGTCTCCAAAGACCGGTCGCTGGTGTCGATTCTGATTAAGGCCCAGGCGGTCAAACAACAAAGCGGCGATCTCCAGGCAGGCTTCGGGGCCGATGCATCCCCGCCTCTCAGCAACAAAGAAAAATATCTCAGCAACGACGAAAGTATTGAAATCACCAATGCCATCGAAAAGGTGCTGGGGCGTTATAAAGACAAGGGGGTTGCCATTTATTTTTCCGGGACCCCGGCGGTTATCTCCACCCTGCAGAAAAGCATTATGCATGATATGTCGATCATGATTCCGCTTTCCTTTTTGCTGATTGTTTTATTTCTCATAGTCCTTTTCAGGCGGGTTTCCGGCCTTGTTTATCCACTTATCGTGGTCAGCCTTTCTCTTCTTGCCTCACTCGGGGCCATGGCTGTCCTCGGCCTTCCCATTACCCTGGTCTCGCAGATATTACCCTCCTTTCTGCTGGTTGTCGGCATAGGGGACAGCGTGCACATCATGACGATCTTTTATCGACGATATCGGGATACCGGCGACAAGCACCGGGCGATTGTCGAGGCGCTACGCTTTGCCGGCTTGCCGGTCCTCATGACCAGCGTGACCACGGCCTGTGGTATTTTATCCTTTATCTGGGCCGATGTGGCAACCGTAGCCCAGCTTGGCTATATCACGCCCATCGGCGTCATGCTGGCCCTGGCCTATACGGTGGTCCTGTTACCGGCCCTGATTGCCGTCTTTCCAGTCAAACAACCCACCCCCTTGCCGGAAGACACCATCCCCTTTAGCGACCGGATATTCACCGCGATTGCGCGGGTCACAACCCAAAGAGCTGTTCTCGTCTCCACCATTTCTGGGATCATTGTCGCCTGTGCTCTGGCCGGGGCGATGTCGGTCAGGTTCTCCCATAACGCCCTGAACTGGTTTCCGGTGGATTCGGAAATCCGGATTGCCACCCAATTGCTTGACTCGGTAAACGGCGGCTCGGTGATGCTGGAAGCGGTTGTGGATACGGGGCGGGACAACGGTCTCCTTGAACCGGATATTCTGCAAAAATTCGCCATGGCGACCGCCGAACTACCCGGCATAACGGTCAACAAGATCAAGGCTTCCAAGGCTTGGTCCCTTGCCGACGTGCTCAAGGAGACGAACCGGGCCCTGCATGAAGATCAGGACACGGCCTACCGTGTGCCGGACAGCCGGGAGTTGATTGCTCAGGAACTGTTGCTCTTTGAGGCAAGCGGCAGCGACGACCTGGAGGATTTTACCGACATCAATTATCGGATTGGTCGGATTTCCCTGCTCGCGCCCTTTGCCGACGCAATTTTATACAAGGATTACGTCGACAGCATCAAAGCGTATTTACAGAATCTCTTTCCCGATGCGACCATAACCCTCACCGGCAAGATTCCGCTTTTTGTCCAGTTGATCAAAAACGTGGTGACCAGCCTGGCCAAAAGCTATGTGTTTGCCCTGCTCGTCATCACCCTGATCATGATCGTCATGGTGGGCCGGGTGCGCATCGGGCTGCTCAGCATGGTCGCCAATGTGGTACCGATCATCGGAGTTCTCGGTCTGATGGGGATCAAACACATCCCCTTGGATCTGAGCACCATGCTCATCGGCAGCCTCGTCTTAGGGCTGGTGGTGGATGACACCATTCACTTTCTGCACCATTTCAGAAGGGCATATGAAGAATGCAATGACGTGGAACAGGCCGTGCGCATGACCCTCTTTTCCACCGGGCGCGCCATGGTGATCACCAGCTGCGTTTTGGCCGGCGGCTTTTTCATTTATACCGCCGCCTATCTTGAGAGTAACGTCCGCTACGGTCTGTTGAGTGGTTGCGCTGTTATTTTTGCGCTCGCCGCTGATTTTTATCTAATGCCGGCCCTGTTGAGTCTCGCCTACGGGAAGCGGCAAAATCAATCCTGCCCAAGGGAGCTGTAAGATGGATATGAGCAGAACATTCAAACGAACTCTTTTGACGAGTTTCCCTGTCTTCCTTCTGGCAGGGCTGCTGGCGGTTGTTGCCACTGCTGGGGCGGAAGAGATGACGGCCAGGGCAGTCATGGAAAAGGTGGATGCCCGGGATGACGGCGACCGCTTAACTGCCGACATGACCATGGTTCTAATCGACAGGCACGGCAAACAGAGGAGCCGGTCTATCCGTTCCTTCTCCCTCGACAAAGCGGATGACATCTACAGCCTGATGTTTTTTCTCACCCCCGCCGATGTCACGGGAACCGGCTTTCTTACCTACGACTATAAGGAGGCGGCCAGAGACGATGACCAGTGGCTCTACCTGCCGGCTCTGAAAAAAACCAAACGCATTGCGGCAAGCGATAAAAGCGGTAGTTTCATGGGCTCCGATTTTACCTATGCCGACATGACCAGAAGACGGCTTGATGACTACACCTATACGTTTAATAAGGAGCAGGCCGTGGCCACGGTGTACGATCAGAAAACCTGGGTTATCGACAGCCTGCCGCGCAGCCCGCAGGTGATTGAGGAAACCGGCTATGCCAGGTCGATCCTCTTTGTCAGGCAGGACAACTTCATGGTGGTGCGGGCCATTCATTTTGTCGATAAAGGCGGGGATCTGAAATATTTTGACGTGAAAAAGATGGCCTTGATCGACAACATCTGGACCAATATGGAAATTAATATGACCCGGAAAAAAGGGGGGAACACCATTCATCAGACCATCCTCACCCTGGATAGTGTCCGCTATAACCAGAAAACGGTGGATGAAAGCCTGTTTACGATCCGAACCCTTGAGAAAGGTCTGTAAAGGAGCGGCAATGATCCGCGAGCTAAGCGCCTGTCTACTGCTTCTGCTGACGGCATCCCCTCTCTTCGCCAAGGAGATCGATCTCTTCAGTGGCTTTGACAACACACAGGCGTCCGGTAAGGAAGAGACGAGCACTCCAGAAAACGAATTTTCCAGCCCCTTCAGCGGCTATAGCAAGCTGGGGACAAGCGTTAATGTCGCGCACCATGCCCCGGATGCGCAGGAAACCGACTGGCGCGACCTCTCGCGTCTGCGGGCCGAGCTGCAACTGGAGGCCGATTACCGGTTGCTCCAATGGAAATTGTTCACCAGTGGCAAGGGATCGTATGATTTTGCCTATTCCCTAAACGGTCGCGACCGCTATACCCCGCAGGTGCTGGACAGCTATGAATGGGAGGCCGAACTGCGTGAAGCCTATGTCCAGGGTGCCTTGAGCGAGAACCTTGATGTGAAGCTCGGCCGCCAGATCGTGGTCTGGGGGCGCTCAGACAACTTCCGGGTAACCGATATCCTCAACCCCCTTGACAACCGGGAGCCGGGACTGACCGATATTGAGGACCTGCGTCTGCCGGTCACCATGTCGAAAATGGATTATTATCAAGGGGTCTGGCAGTTCTCCCTTATAGCCGTTCACGAACACCGCGCAAGCAAACTGCCAACCTTGGGCTCGGATTTTTATCCCTCACCAGTACCTCCTCCCCCTGAAGAGACGCCAGCCCATAGCCTGAGAAACACCGGCCTTGCCCTGGAAGCGCGAGCTGTCTTTCCCGGCTGGGATATTTCTTTTTACGAAGCAAATCTTTATACCGACCAGATCACCATCGTTCCGTCTTTCCCGCCGGTCCAGGAACATCGCCGGATCAATATGGCAGGCGCGGCCATGAATGCTGCCCGCGGCAATTTTCTATATATTTTAGAGGTTGCCCATCTCACAGGTCTTCGTTTCATGGCCGATTACCCCAGAGATTATGCCCGTACGAATCTGCTGGCTGGCGTTGAATACCGGGGATTTACCGATACCACCATCAGCCTCGACCTGGTCAACCGCCATCTGTATCATTTCCGCCCGGAACTGTCGGACTCACCGGAATCTCCACAAAGGGACGAGACGCAGACAGCGCTTCGCATCAACAGGGAGTTGTTCCATGACCAACTGAGCCTTACCGCTCTGCTGATCCTCATGGGGGAGCGGGGGGAGGATGGCGCCGTGCAGCGTTTTACCGCGGCATATGATCTTGCTGACAACTGGAGTTTAACCGCTGGTGTAATTTTCTATCAATCCGGCCATGGGGCAATGGCCACAGTCGGTGACAATGACCGGGTCTTTTTGGAGCTTCGCTATGATTTCTGATGCCAGCTGAATTGAAAGGGGGAACGATGGCCGGCACTACTTAATCTTCCTGGCCGGGGGCTTGGCAGGACGCTCCACTGTTTCAACTTTTTTCTGTCGTTCGGCGGAGGGCAGGCGCAGGTCAATGGGTAATCCCTGGGTGGAGAGGATGAGTAGGCGCGGCTCGTCGTCGATCCGGACCGGCTGCGGCAGGATATGCAGTTGCAACAGGGCCTGAATCTGTCGGGCAGAGAGTGCTACGCCTCTACATTCGGGTTCCAGAACAAAGGGACAGCCATCTTCCCAGCCGGAGCAGCCGTAGGCCCTTTTTCCCTTGATAACCTCTTTGCCGCAGAGCGGACAACTGCCCCAGCGCGCACTGTCTAATCGTCCTCTGGAGCTGTGCTCGATCAGGGTGCGAATGTAGTCACCAATCCCTGCCATAAAGGTCTCCGGGGCGAGTTGGCTGCGTTCAATCTGTTTGAGTTTCTCCTCCCATTCACCGGTCATCTCCGGCGATTTGAGTAGGGGATCCTGAATGAGGGCAATGAGGCAGCGCCCCATATCGGTGCAGAGCAGCTGTTTTTTTTCACGCCGGATATAGTTGCGGCGCAAAGGGGTCTCGATGATGGCGGCGCGGGTAGCGGGCGTGCCGATGCCTCGTTCTTTGAGCGCTTCGCGCAGGGTGTCGTCTTCGACAAATTTTCCGGCTGCCTCCATGGCACCGAGCAGCGAGTTCTCGGTGAAATGACTGGGAGGTTTGGTCTTGCCCTCGCGCAGGGACGGCTCATGCGGTCCGGTTTCGCCTTTGACAAAGAGAGGCAGGGCCTGGTCGTCGGCAGCGTCCTGGCTTATTTTCTTTTTCGGGAAAAGAATGGTCCAGCCGGGCTCGACAATCTGGGTTCCTTTGGCCTGAAATTTCACCTGAGTGGAGACACCGTTGACCGTAGTGACATTTTTGATGCAGACCGGATAGAAGGCAGCGATGAACTGGGTGGTAATCGCCTCATACACGAGCTGTTCATGAGCGCCTATGGTGCGCGGCCTGACTCCGGTGGGGATGATGGCGTGATGGTCGGTTACTTTCTTGTCATCGATGATCCGGGTGGTGAAGGGCAGTTTGGCGAGGTCGAGCGGCGCGATCTGTTCGGCCCGGATGGCCCTGAGCTGATCGAGTATCTTGGGAATGCGCGGTTTGAGGTCCTGGCTGAGGTAGCGTGAATCGGTCCGCGGATAGGTGACGAGCTTGGCTTCGTAGAGATTCTGGGTGGCGGTGAGGGTGTCGGCTGCCGAGAGACCGTGCGTCTTGTTGATTTCGCGCTGCAGTGTGGTGAGATCAAAGAGCTGCGGCGGCTGTTCCTTGTTCTCTTTGGCGGTAATGGTGGTGATGGCAAAGGGCTGGCCGCTTATTTTGTCGAGCAGGGCCTGTGCCTTTTCCGGTTGCTCGAAGCGCTCACCGGTGTACTTGAACACCACCTCACGATAGCGGGTGGTGAGCTCCCAGAACGGCTGCGGCCGGAACTGGAGGATGGTGTCGTCACGTTCGACGATCATCGCCAGAACCGGCGTCTGTACCCGGCCGATACTCCAGAGGACGCGATCGCCTCCTCCGCCGATCTGACCGTGGCGGACGGTGTAATAGCGGGTGGCGTTGAGGCCGACAATCCAGTCCGACTCACTGCGGCAGCGGGCGGCTGCATAGAGCGCGTCATAGTCGTGGCCGTCCTTGAGGTCCTTGAACGCCGCCTGAATGGCGTCGGGGGTCAGCGAGTTGAGCCAGAGGCGGCGGATCGGCTTGTCCTCGCAGTTGCACAGGGCCAGGATGTAACGAAAAATCAGCTCTCCTTCCCGGCCGGCATCAGTCGCGCAGACAATTTCCTCAGCCTGTTCACACAAGGTCTTGATAATCTGGAACTGCTCTTCGACACCGTTGTTTTTGATCAGGGTGAGCTTGAATTCGTCCGGCACGAAGGGCAGGGTGTCAAGTGACCAGCGCTTGAGGGCCGGATCATATGCCCCCGGTTCCTGCAGGGTCACCAGATGGCCGAAGGCCCAGGTGACCGCGCAGCCACGCCCCTCGATGTACCCCCTTTTTTTTGTCGTAATATTGAGAACTTCTGCAATGTCACGGGCCACGGAGGGTTTTTCGGCAATAACAACTTTCATCGTAAAATTTCTCGCGATCTTTGTTTTCTTCGATTATGAAGGGCATACCATAATGACTGATACAACCCTAAATAATAGCTTATACTAGAGGCCAAATCCCAATTATTATTAACCCTATGAACAACCTCCCTGTCATAGTACTTGATTTCGAGACAACCGGGCTCTCTCCACAATATGGTGACAGGGCCATCGAAATCGGTGCGGTCCGTATAGAAAACAACATAGTCGTTGATCGCTTTCAAAGCTTGATGAATCCGGGGATCAGGATCAGTTCTTTTATCGAATCATACACTGGGATCACCAACCCCATGGTGGCGGCAGCTCCGCCCTGTGCAGAGGTGATGACACAGTTTGCGGAATTCATCGGAGAGCATCCCCTTGTCGCCCATAACGCCTCTTTTGACAGGCGCTTTCTTGATTCGGAACTCGGCTTTATCGGAAAATCAATAAAGAATAGCATGGCTTGCTCCATGCTGACGGCACGAAGGGTGTATCCACATGCACCCAATCATAAACTGGGGACCCTGGTCCGCTATTGTGGAATTTATACCGATGGAACATTTCACAGAGCACTTGCCGATGCGGAAATGACCGGCCAGCTCTGGATTTCCATGATTGATGATATCAAGGATCGTTTCGGCATCAAACAGGTACCATTTGGCCTGCTGCGGAAAGTAGCCAAAATCGCCAAGGCCAAGGTACCGGCATATCTTGAGAGGATTGCCCATGCACAATAAATTCGGGACACGGGTAATAACTCTCTGCCCCAAGCGAACAGAATTATGAGAAAAATAGCCTTTGGATACTCAACACGGTGCAATGTCAAATGTGAGCACTGTGTCGCTGCCGACGCCGTCCCCGACAATTTAAAGATGGAGCTGCCTCAGGCCAGAGAGATCATTGCCGAAATGGCCGCTGCTCACATCCAGGGCATAAGTTTCACCGCCGGCGAACCGCTGATCTACCTGGATGAAATTACCGAACTGGTCAAGCTCTGTCAAGAATATGGAATCTACACCCGGGTCGTTACTAACTGCTTCTGGGCCAAAACCCCGGCGCTTGCTGACAAATATATTGTCCAGCTCAAGGAAAACGGGCTGTCACAACTGCGTATGAGTTTCAGCCGCTGGCACCAGAAGAATATAACCCGCCAGAATATAGTGAACGCCGCTCAGAGTTGCCGGAAAAATGGGCTGGATTATTTCATCTCCTTTGTAACCGATTTTTCAGAACAAGATGATGCCTGCGAAGACTATCTGCGGGAGCATGGTCTCAGATTTTTCCCGGAACCGGTAATTTTTGCCGGCCGGGCAGGATCATTTGATCGTCAGCCCATTCTCACCGATTACCAGGCAAACTGCTGTCCGATGAACCCGTATCTTGCTCCCAGCCTTGACATGTATGCCTGCTGCGATGCCGGTAGCCATTTTACCAGCACCAATTTCTTCCATCTGGGGAATTTAGAGGACAGTACCGTTGAGCAGCTTCTCCAAAAAAGTGAAACGAATAGTTTGTATAATCACATCCGGACAATGGGTATAACAGCTATAGCATCTTTTGCCGGTTATAAAGCAAGAGAAATCATTCAGTACAGAAAATGCGAACTGTGCGAAAAAATGTTCAACTCGCCTGACATGCTGGCAATGCTGCAGCTGGAGGCTCATTCAGGGCTGAAATCCTGGTACAGGTAGGAATGAAGCCGTCAATACAGGTTTGAACCTCTCCGTTCCTACGGACGATTTTCTCGCGATCTTTATTTCCTTTTGTTAAGAAGAATACAGTATAATGACAGAGGAAACTCCTACTGTAAATGTTTTGCGCCGCACTCTCAACGTAATCGTCAAAACGCTGGATCTCTCCTTGATGGCCGTCGACTCACCGGACGAAAAACCGTTACCAACGTAGATTCCCCGCAGATTGCTGCGAGGAGCTTTGATCACCTCCAACTGACAAGAGAAACATGACCGACAAGAATATCATAGAACTAACCCCGTTCCGCGCTGATCTTACCCGTGCCCTGACCCGCCGTGGCGAGCGAATTCTGGCCTCGAACGATCTGGCTCACGAGGTTGCAGCTCTAGAACCTCTGGAGGCCTATTATATCGTCAGGGAGATCGGTTTGGATCAGGCCCTGCCCATCCTCATCGAGCTGAATCCGGAACAATTAGAGGCCTGTGTCGATCTGGACTGCTGGAACCGCTACGACTTTGCCCCCGACAGTCTTGATGAATGGCTGACAACCTTTGCGCTGGAGGACCCCGCGACCATGGCCAGGGCATTTTCCTCTCTGGACTATGTCATGCAGCTCCTCTTCCTGGCCCAGACCGTTACCGTGTATGATCCTGATACTGATCAGGTTCCTCAACAGGAGGAGGGGAGCCCGCCCCGAGCCACGACCCCGGACGGCTTTTATCTTCTGGAGTTGAAGACCGAACTGGCGATGAAGACTCATCCATTTACTGTCTTGGATGCCCTGTACCAATATGATCCTGTAATTGCCCACCGGCTCCTGAGCGATGTCCGCGTGGATCTGCCGACTCAGATCGAAGAAGAGGCCCTGCGTTTCCGCAACGGCCGTATGCAGGATATCGGCTTTGCGCCACCAGAGGAGGCTGCCGTTCTCTTCTCCCGGCCCGCCATTCGTCAGCCCTTGCCCCGGTCTCTGAAACCGATAGATAGTGCCCTTACCCGGATGCCGTCCGTGTATGCCGGCCCTTTGATCGAAACCACCCTGTTACTGCAGGCACTGTCCCTGATTACTGACCATGAACGGTTGTTGAGCCTGGAGCAGGAAGTCGTCTGGGCCATCAACAGCGCGATCATCGCCTATGGTGAAAAAACGCAGGATATCAAACAGATCACGGATATTGCCGAGCGGGTGCGGGACACCATTTCCCTAGGTCTTGAATCATTGCTGGCAGAGCAGGAAGGAAACGTCCAGCTGGATGATGCCGCTGCAGCAGCGAAGGCCTCCGACTTGCTTGATGTCTGGTGCATAACCGATCTGTTCAGGCACGGCTTTGCTGCCACCCTGGGGCTCCAGCAGGAGGCGCGGAAGGCCTTGCTTGAACCCCGATTTCGTAGCTGGTATGATCTGGCGGAAGCACAACAGTCGGATGAGCCTGGCGATCGGCTGGAGCGCGCCTTTGTGGCAGCGCTGCTTGGCCGTCACCCCTTATGCAGCGGCTTTGATTCGGCCAAAGCCGAGGAGGTCAAGGCTTTTTCCTGCCTGGCTGATATCGCTGACGCCCATCTTCGCCTGCAACAGCTTGTGGCCAGGATTTGCCAATAAGCATGATCTTCGGCATCGGATACAAGGGGTCAATTCCTGGGGGGGCTTCGTTTAGAAAAAGAGGGCAGCACTCTTTCATTTCTCTTAAAATGAGATGGCTGGACAGGCATGAACGAATAATTAACCCTTACTGAGTATAATTTAATGAAGATAAGAAAACTTGTCCCGGAGGAGTATGCCAAGGCCTCTGCCTTGCTGCACCTGGCATTTCCCGGGAGTGCTTATGAAACGGAATTGGTTGAAACTCTGCACCAGAATGGCAAGATGGTGCATGAGTGGGTGTGTATCCATATCAATAAGATCATCGCCTACATTGCCTTTACCAATGCCTATCACGGTTCTGCTGTCTGTGGCCTGCATCTGGCGCCCTTGGCGGTGAAACCGGAGTTCCAGAGGCAGGGAATAGGCTCTGAGCTGCTGCGCTTTTCCCTGCGGCAGGATGTTATCAAGGAGAGCACCATCTTTGTTGTGGGCAAGCCCCGCTTTTATCAGAAGTTTGGATTTGAGCCTTGTGCCATGCCCCTTTGTCCCCTTGACAAAAACAATGCTCATTTCCTGAGTCTCCGCAACAGCACATCGAGCCAGTTTACAGTGGGGTATGAACCGGAGTTCAGGGGCCGTTAAGAAATAATCTGGCCTGTTATACCAATTTCTTCACGGCCCCTTATACCGTTTTTGGTCATTCGCTTGGCCATGTTATTTTCTGATAACGGCTTAGGATTGGAGCATGGGCTATAACTCGGTGGGGCAGATCACGCCTATGGCGTAACTCTATACAGGTGAAAAAATGGCACAGATCGGCAGGATGAATAAGCTCAAGGTAAAAAGTACGCGGGACTACGGCGTCCACCTTGATGGCGGTGAGTGGGGGGATATTCTTCTGAAAACCAGGTATGTCCCTGAGGATTGTAAGCCAGGCGATGAGCTTGAGGTCTTTGTTTATGTTGACCGGGAAGATCATCTGCGGGCTACCACCCAGAAACCCAAGGCCACAGTCGGTCAGTTTGTCATGTTGCAGGTGGTTGAAAATTCAGCGTCGGGCGCCTACCTGGACTGGGGCCTGGAGCTTGATCTCTTTGTGCCCAAGAGTGAGCAGCTGGAGAGAATGGAGGAAGGCAAATCATATATTGTTTATGTCGTTCTTGATGAAAAAAATAATCGCATCATGGCTTCATCCAAGGTGGATAAATTCCTGAGTCAGCAGCCCCCGGACTATGCAGAGGGCGAAGAGGTGGATCTGTTAATATTTGACAGGACGGATCTTGGATACAGGGCGGTTGTGAACCAGGTTCATGGGGGCATACTCTATGAAAACGAGGTGTTCCAGGAACTTTTCTACGGCCAGCAACTGAAAGGGTACATAAAAAAGATACGCGAAGACCTCAAGATTGATCTGAGCCTGCAACCACAGGGCTATCAAGGAGTTGATGATGTCTCCCAGGCCATTCTTCAGACCATAAAAGAGCATGGCGGCTCCATTGCCGTGAGCGATAAGAGCCAGCCGGAAGAGATTTACTCCCTGTTCGGGGTCAGTAAAAAAATCTTCAAAAAAGCAATAGGCGCCCTCTACAAGAAAAGACTGATCACCATCGATGCAAGTGGCATCAAGCTTGCCGGCTGATGAAGAAATCGCTGGTCTCTCTGTTTTCAGGGTTCAGTAGTGACCATTCGTGGTCAAAATGACAGAATGAGATTATTGGGAAAAAACTGTGTCACAATTTCTTTGAGCTGGATATGTTATAGGAAAAATAGTGCAACCTTAACATTCATCAGTCGATAAATGAACATCATTCTTTTAGAAAAACAGGAAGTCCTTGGCGACAGGGTGTTTCTCGCTGATCGCCGGGCTAAACATCTGATCAAAGTGCTGCAGGTGCAATCCGGTGATACGGTCCGGGTCGGGATCATTGATGGACCAAAGGGGTACGGCAAGGTTGTGGCCCTGTGTGGCAAGTACCCTTTTCAGGTGGAACTGGAAGTTCAGTTTGCTGAAGAAATGGCTGAGAAACCGCCCATTGACCTGCTCCTGGCTCTTCCCCGGCCCATTATGCTCAGACGTATCTTCAGTCAGGCTGCGGCACTGGGGGTGGGGACCATTTTTATCACCAATGCTCAGCGGGTGGAGAAGAGCTTCTGGAGCGCCACTCTTCTAGATGAAGAGGAGTACCGCCCCCATCTGCTGCAGGGGTTGGAACAGGCCGTTGATACCAGGGTGCCGGAGGTCTGTGTCTATGAGCGATTCAAGCCCTTTGTCGAGGATGTACTTCCGGAGAGGATCAAGGAGTACAGTCATCTTTTGATTGCCCATCCTGGCAGTGCAGCTACCCTGAAAGGCGTGATAGATGAACGGCCTGATCGTATTCTCCTGGCCATTGGACCGGAGGGGGGCTGGATTAATTATGAGGTTGACAGGTTTACGGAGTGCGGTTTTGCCGCCTTTTCTCTGGGAAAACGGATTTTAAAGGTGGATACAGCGGTGGTTGCCCTCCATGCACGTCTGTCTGAGCGCAGGGAGAGCTTTTCCTGAGTTGTGTCTTTGACGCTCAACTGTCTTCATAAAAATAAGCCTCCCAGCCAGTAAAGAAACATCCCCACCAGTACCGTTGCACCCATGCTCCGGCTTTTCAGGGAAAAGATCAGGGTGGGAATGGCGACCAGTAGTTCCAGTTTACCCCAATGCAGGCAGCGGGGATGACCATCGCTAAAAAGGGAAGGGGCCAGCAAGGCGCTCAGAATCGCCACTGGGATCAGGCTCAGCCAGTCAATCAGCCATTGCGGTAGGCGGCGATGGGCCAGATAAAAGAGGGGCAGCCAGCGGGGGAGATAGGTGACCAGTCCCATTCCGGAAAAAAGAAGTAGATAGTCGAAGAAACTCATGTTCATTTTCTGCCCCGGCGTTTGATGATATAGCCAAGGGTGGCCCCGCATACTGAGGCGATGATAATATAGGAGTCGCCAGGGATGAGCAGATAGCAGGTAACACTGATCAGTCCGGCCAGCAGTCCTGTCAGGATGAAGATCCGGTTCTGCAGTTGAAAGGTCAGGAGGCTGATAAACATCCCGGTCATGGCATAGTCCATGCCGAGTGCCCCTTGAGGTATCAGCTGGCCGACCAGAGCGCCGCATGTGGTGGCGGCAACCCAGGCGCTGTTGGACAGGTGATTGACGGCGAGTGCCTGCCAGCGGTTCCACTCTCCAGTACGGAACCGGGTCATGTTGACCGCAAAGCTCTCATCGGTGATGCCATAAGCAAACAGGGAGAGGAACCAGCGGTTGACTTCTTGCAGGTAAACTGCCAGGGTTGAACTCATCAGGGTGTGGCGCAGATTGACAATGAGTGTAGTGAGGATAATAGAGACGGGCGAGGCCCCTGCGGCCAGCATGGAGATGGCGATGAATTGGGCACTGCCGGCAAATACCAGGATAGACATGAGTCCAACGGCCCAGAAGGGCAGGCCAGCCTGTTGAGCCAGCGTTCCACAGGCGAGACCAACCGGGAGATAGCCAAGGCAGATGGGCCAGGCGGCAGCCGCTCCCTTGCGGAACCAGTGTTGAGGTCTGCTGTTATCCTGAACGGGTTGCTCCTGATGACTGCCCTGCTGCATGACGACAAGAAGTTGATTGGTTTGAGTTTTATTTGTTATGGCTTGCATCCACTATATTTGAGTGGACTGGGCCTGTCAATTGGGTAATAATATCGTCAATGTTATTGGTTTCATAAAAAAGATATATTTCAAGAATTGTTGCCTACAGGAGAAAAAATGTCTGCATTGAACCTTAAACCACTTTCCGGATTCAAGCCGTTTCCGGGACCGGTGGTCACAGTGATCATGGATGGAGTTGGAATCGGCCCTGAGACTGAGAGCAACGGTGTCTATATGGCTTATACTCCGGTACTGGATGAGCTTATGCAGGGTGATCTTGTAACCCGACTAAAGGCGCATGGCACGGCGGTGGGCTTGCCATCTGATGGTGATATGGGTAACTCCGAGGTAGGACATAATGCCCTGGGAGCGGGCCGGGTTTTCGCGCAGGGGGCAAAGCTGGTGGGTGAGGCATTGAAGAGTGGCGCGGCCTTTACCAGCAAGGCCTGGCAGGAGGTTCTCGGGCGGACGTCAACAGGAGGAACCCTCCATCTGATTGGCCTGATCTCGGACGGCAATGTGCACAGCCATGTGGATTATCTCTATGCCTTGCTGGATCAATGTGTCCGGGATCATATTCTGCGGGTCAGGGTCCATGGTCTGATTGATGGCCGTGATGTGGGGCCCAGAAGTGCGCTGGATTACTTTGCGCCTCTAGAGCAGAGACTGCGGGGTCTGTCGGTGGATGGCCGGGACTACCGTGTTG
>JAGXHG010000030.1 GCA_024636345.1 Desulfobulbaceae bacterium
TAACTCGATGATTTGATTCAGACGCTCGCACACCTCAGCGAAAGGTGCATTGAGCAACTTTTTAAGTGGATGTGGCTTTGCGCTGCGCACACGCCAGTCGAATGACTTTGGCTGATGGCAGAGCACGAAACTGGTTTTTCCATCTTTATCCCGACCTTTAGCTTGCCCAACAGCAACGGCAAAGGGGTTGTCAACATTGTATTCCGCTGTGGTCATGGGTAAACCGATAACCAGAGATGTTTTGTTGTTGAAATTTCGCGGAGAAAGTCAGGATGAGGTTGGATGAAATACCCAATAGTCAAGCTTGACCCCGTTCCCTCATAACACTAGGGGAGTGTCCCTAATTTCCCCTAATTTCCCTTATGTTATTTGCGAGTGGGTCTTTTTAAACCGACCACCGGTGCTTTCCATGTAAGTACAAATGCCTCCCCGAAAGAGGGTAGGGATTCGAGGAATTCGGGTACCAGTTCATTGAGTGAGCCTGGATATCGTTGGTGAACCGCATGAAAGGCTTCCGCTGCCTTTTGAACATTGAGAGCCTTCTTGAACATTTCTATCTCTTCCTGATAACGGTTTTTTGCCTCTTCGTCATCCGTACTTCTCAACATCGCTTGCAGAGAAATAATGCCAGCCTCTAATTGGCCCCCTGCTGCAGAAAGTATTGAGGCCAGGTGCGCAAGCATGGGCGGTGCTTTCGGCAACAAACTTGCCTTCTGAAAAACTTTTGAGGCTTCGAGCGGTTCATCAAGATAGCTGAATAAATTGAATCCTTGGAGGAAGGGATAAATGATGTTTTCCGGATACGCCTTGCAGCCGATTGCCAGGATGTCGTTTGCCGACCTGGCAAACTCCGGGGAGACAGAGGCGAGATATGATTGGCTGTAGAAATAGGGATCGTTAAACGCCGGATAGAGCGAAGTGATTTGTCGGTAGTTGTGCGCTAAAGTCGGGGAGTATGATTGAGGGTCTGTACCGGGCTTAACGCCCCCTAGAAAGACGCTGGATTGAATGAAGGAGATTTCTGCAACCAGTTGGTGCAGATAGCCAGTGGTAGCCAGGAGAAATTGAGCGGAGGGAATGGGCTGCAGAGTTGATACAAACTCTTTGCATAATTTTTCCTGCATAAGGAAAACCATGCAATAGACGGTGACAGTTGGTAACAGAAGGAGGTCACGCATTCGTCTCATTGCAGGTCACGGCGTTGATAGACGATAGAGGCTAACCAGAGCATAACGGTCAAATAGAGGACCAGCAGCAGAATGTTGGTGGAGAGGTGCTGGAGAAACACTCCCGACATCTCATTGGTGATCAGTTCCTTGAAATCAAAGCGGCTGAAATCGGGAAAGATGGCTGTCATCCACTGGAGTATCGAGCCAAGACGGAGAGTGTCGTTTCCCGACTTGGCAATAAAGGCGTTTCGGACAACCGGCAGTCCGGTACAGATGAAGTAGTAGGAGACCGTGAGCAGCAACACCGGAAAACCACCTCGGACCAGACCCGAAAAAAGGAGAATAACAACAAGAATTATCAGCTCTATGCAGAACAGGCCGCCCCAGGAGAGTGAGTAATGAAGAAACGATAAGTGGGGGAAGTAGACAAGGTTGATCGATTTTTGAATAAGGCTGAGAATAGCGTAACCGAGCAGCCCTAGAATACCATTCAAGAGAAGCAGCAGGGTTGCCAGGCCAAGAAAAGTACCGAGGACATACTGAGTGCGCGAGATGGGCCGGGCCAGTAGGGTGTGGATGGTCCGTCGTCCTTCATCCCAGGCCATGACCTGGACCGCATGGAAAAGAAGAAAGAGAAAACCGGTCAGCCAGCCGATTGAGAGAATGAAATCGGCCGAGGCCCTGCCGACATCGCGTGGGATGAAATCGAAAAAGAGGAGGCCGCCGGCCTCAAGGCCGAAGGCCAGGAGGACCAGACCTATGAGCGCGTGACGCCTGAGGCCGTCGATAATGACCAGTTGCGCCAGGCTCCAGACTTTACGCAGCATGGTGTTCTCCAAGGTGGCGGTTGATCAGAGAGAGAAAGGCTGTTTCGATGCTGGATGCATTCTCCGCTGCCAACAAGGTGGATGGCGCACCAATGAAAAGGGTGCGACCCTTGTGCAGAACCAGCAGCTGGTCCACCAACCGGTCTACATCGTCGAGGATATGGGAGCAGAACAGGATGGTCTTCCCCTGTGCCTTGAGTCCATGGATCAGATTGATTATCTGGCCGCGGCCCAGGGGGTCGAGGCCGCTCATCGGCTCGTCAAGGATCAATAATTGAGGGTCATTCAGCAGGGCTAGAACGAAATTTGCACGCTGCTGCATGCCCTTTGAATAGGTGCTGAGGCGTTTGCGGCGGGCCTCCCACAGTCCGAGTTCTTGTAACAGTTGCTCGCCTCGTTCTTTGCTGGTTTTAGGCGGCAGTCCGCAGGTAGTGCCAGTGAAGCGGAGTAGGTCAAGGATAGTAAGGTTGGCGGGAAAACTGGCGGTTTCCGGTAGATAACCGATTTGATTGCGGTGACTGAGATCCGAGGCGGGCGGGCCAAAGAGGTGAATAGTGCCTTTGTCCGGGCGGATGAAATCCATCATCAACCGGATGGAGGTTGATTTGCCGGCACCGTTGGCGCCGATTAGCCCGAGGGTCTGACCTTGATTAAGGGTGAAACTTACATTCTGCAGGGCCGGCGGTCGGTTATGAAAGAGGTCTTTGGTGTATGATTTAGTAATGTTGTCGAAGCAGATCATAGCAGACGATGGTTTAATAAAAAAGGCGGAACCATTCCGTAGCTCCGCCTTTTTTGCTTGTTAACCGTTAGGAAGTATTATTTGACCTGCCAGTTGTTTCCGGATGGTCCATTAGCTGCAGCAAATTGATTTGTGACGTTTACCGGAGCCGTGATAACACCAACGACAAGTGCCGTCCCAGGTGAACTACCAAATTGGTCTTGATAGACTGACTGGGCATCACTATCTTCTGCATAATAGGTGTCGCCGGCAAGGTGTTTCGCAACCATGGTAAAAGTGATTGCGCGAGGATTAGCCGCCGTTATGTCGTCCGTGCTTACCCCAATATTAACGTTGGTGCTTGTCCCCATATTCATGCCGCTGTTAATACCACTACCATTCACTGTGGCGGTCAGCGCATGAGAGTTGCCTGCTGTGGCAGCAGTGAGAATGACCCCGCCAGCGCCGCCGGCAGATGCGGCATATACCATCGGGTTAACTACGGCAACATTTAAAACAGATATGCCAAAGGATTGGATGTCGGTAAACATGCCAGCCTCAGCGGTTGCGGTGTTACGCAAATCACTGAGTGCTGAGGAGTTGAAGCCCCTGATGCGGTACGCTGAAAACTGGGGAATAGCAATAGCCGCCAGGATACCGATAATGGCAACAACGATCATCAACTCCACCAGGGTGAAGCCCTGGCTGTCTTTGTGTAAGGTTCTCAACTGTTTCATCATAATTGTTCCCTCCTTCAGGGGTTGGTTAAGAGGTGCTTCGTGGTGGACGGGGTGTCCATAAAGTCTTGTGTGACACTGAATTTACTTTTTCACAATCCATGCCATTTGTCAAAAAAAATATTGACCAAGACCAATATGCCGAAATGGTGAATGTTTCTCATAAATGAGTTTTTTTATCGCTCGTACGTTTCTTGTTTCCCATTGAAAAAAAAAATTATGTAAGACAGAAAGTGGCAATTAGTGACAAAAAGTGTCAGTCTGTTGGTCGGACTGAGGCCCGTTTTGCAATGCCGGCTTTCTGCTTCGGCTCTTTTCTCGTTTCCACGCAGTGCATGGGAATGAGGGGCGCAGGAGGAAAAGTAAGATAGGGGGTGTCCTTGGGATGAAAGGGGCCCTTGTTGATATTTTCACATTCGAACAAATGGGAGCGGATCGTAATTAAAGACTGTCTATGTCTAATTTGCACCAAGGATATCTTGAAGAATTCAAATGGGGGGGGGGGCGACGCTCGACAAAGAGGTTTTTCGTTTAATCGCAATCTGCTTCTTTTATCGATACACGTCGTCATGGCTACCGACGTCAAGCAGGTTGATTTCTTGATTCGCAATCAGGATGGTCAGGGTGAGTCGGTAGCTGCACGTGATGCTGATTGCCTGCACACCTTGTAGTTTGCCGCCAAGGTGGTGGTATCGAAGGTGAGGTTGAAAAGGATCTCGCTCCAGATCCTCGAGAATTGCAATGAATTTTTTCCGCAAGTCAGGGTGCTGCTTGAGGAATTTTCTGGCGGCACGGGTAAAGCCGGACGTCCAGACGAGAGTGTACATGTTTCAGCCTTCCATGTCTAACTCTTTAAGTAGTTCTGCTGCAGTGCCGCGTTGTACCCGACCAGCTCGCAAGTCTTCAAGTGAGGCCAGTATCCGTTGGGTTAGCGGCTGTATTGCGTAACCCGACAATGTATGCTGATGTTGGGTTTATAGTGCAAAAAGCTGCACTTAACCCAACCTGCCTTGTTCCCCGAAGCTTGACGGAAAAGAATTGTCACATGTTTGTGTATTGTCTGGTTGATTTAATCATATTTAATCACTATGATTAAATATGATTGGAGTGTGTCGAAAAGGTCGCATTCAAGATGTTCTGTCTTGACAGGCATGACTTGTCTGAGGGAAGAGTTAAAAACTACGTAGAGGAGAATTTTCATGGCACAGACAGAAACCAAGGTACTCACCGCTCATGTTCCGCTGCAGCTTGTCGAGAAGGTCGATCAGATGGCCGCTCGTCTTGAGCGGTCACGAGGTTGGATCATGAAACAAGCACTGTTGGCCTGGGTTGATCAGGAAGAGGAACGTAGTCGGTTGACCCGTGAAGCCTTGGCTGATGTGGACGCTGGTCGTGTTATTGAACATCAGGCTGTGCAGGCGTGGGCTGATAGTTTGAGTACCGACACCCCATTACCATTGCCATTGCCGTGTTGATGGAGTTGAAATGGACGAGCAAGGCGCAATCCGATCTGGCGCGGCTCTATGAGTTTTTGTCAGTGGTGAACAGGGCCGCAGCGGCGCACGCCGTACAGTCACTCATTGCTGCGCCGGCCAGCTTGCTGGCGAATCCGCGTATTGGTGAAAGGCTTGAAGAATTCGAGTCACGTGAGGTGCGAAGGATACTTGTTGGTCAATATGAGATGCGTTACGAGATTCAGGAAACTACCATGTATGTGTTGCGACTGTGGCATACACGTGAGAATCGCTGATTGTACATTGCAAGGATATTGCAAGGATATGGAGCCCGTGGGAAGTTGGGGGCATGTTTGACTTATGGGCATTTCGTTCTACGGGGGAGAATTCTGGTCACTCACCAACGTATCCCGCTACTGGCTTGCCTTCAGGTCGGCCAGGGTAATCATCAGGGTCATTGGGTTAAGAGGGGAAGGGGCAAAGCCAACCGCTTCGTAAAAGGCACAGGCTTCGCCAGAGAGAGCATGAACAAGCAGGCCACGGATACCAATAGCATCGGCGGCCTGGATAACCCGAAACCCTGCGTCACGAACCAAAGCCCTGCCCAGTCCCTTGCCCTGGAAATTCTGGTCCACTGCCAGTCGGCCAAGTATGACAACAGGGATTGGGTCGGGCATGTTGCGTCGAAATCGACCTGTCGTTTCAGCTGCAATAACTGCACTCGAAGCCAAAGCATAATAGGCTACGACATGTGACCCTTCGCAGACAACGAAGATTCGTGATGCACCTGTAGCCTGATTTCTCAATGCCCTTCGTTTGAGCCAACTATCCAGGCTTTCCACACCAGAAGCGAACGCCTCGATGTTGTGATGATCAGCCAGCAGCTCCGGCGGTAAAAGCGTCATGCCTTTTCCCAGGGCGCAGGAGTTTGCATCGTTTTAAGCAAACGGCTATTGGGATTGGGCGGCATCTCCAGTTGGGTTAGGAATTTGGCATGGGCTTCTGGAGTGGCCATAATAATCGCCTGGTCAAGCAGCGCTTCTTCCGCTGCCAGTCGCACTGCGTCCAGAATGAAGTCAGTGCGATTTTTTCCACGCATTCTAGCTGCATGGTCAATAAGAGCCCGCTCCTCGGGTTTAATCCGAATATTCAGCGTCTCGCGCTTATTTGCAACTTTGCTCAATGTGGGCATAAAAACACCTCCTCTTTTCCTTAACCATAACCGCTTGTACTGACAATGTCATTATCTTTGTTAGGAGCAAGGACAGGAAACAGGGTCAGGCTTGACTTATGGGTGTTATGGTCACAGGAAAATGTGAGTGAAAGTAGGGATGTCTTATATGGCCGCGATTGACAAAAAATATCACTCGTTGTGTCGGCTAGAAGCCAGCTTTGCCCTCTGTTCCCATGCGGCGCATGGGAACAGAGGGGCTCAGGAAGAGAGAAGAGATGTATAAAGCAAATGGGGGCGAGGCTCGACAAAGAGGTGTTTCGTTTAAGCGTATTCTGCTTCTTTTATCGATACACGTCGTCATGGCTACCGACGTCAATCAGGTTGATTTCTTGATTCGCAATCAGGATGGTCAGGGTGAGTCGGTAGCTGCAGGTGATGCTGATTGCCTGCACACCTTGTAGTTTGCCGCCAAGGTGGTGGTATCGAAGGTGAGGTTGAAAAGGATCGCGCTCCAGATCATCGAGAATTGCAATGAATTTTTTCCGCAAGTCAGGGTGCTGCTTGGGGAATTTTCTGGCGGCACGGGTAAAGCCGGACGTCCAGACGAGAGTGTACATACTTCAGCCTTCCATGTCTAACTCTTTAAGTAGTTCTGCTGCAGTGCCGCGTTGTACCCGACCAGCTCGCAAGTCTTCAAGTGAGGCCAGTATCCGTGCCGTATACGCCTCGTCTTCCGCCTCCAGCAATGCCTGATAACGCACTTCGGAAAGCACCACGTATTGCGGCTGATTGTTGCGAATCACATGAATATCGCCTTTGGCAATCAGATCATCCACCGCGGCAATTCCACGTCGTTTGATTTCTTGAGCTGGTATAGTGTTCATAATTTGGACTCCTTTTAGTATCTATTTAAGTACTAAATGCCACGTCGTGCACAAAATAGCAAGTTGCTTTTCTCTCTTCAGGTTTTGTCTAAGAAAATTCGGGACATTTCCCTGTTTATGCGTTTCGTGGAGTAGGCAGAATCGTCCTTATTGGAAGGGTTACGGCAAATGAACAGGAAAGATGCTGCAGGATGTTGACTTTTTTTATTGACGATTGACGCTTTGCGTCATGTCGTCATCGTCATGATAAAATCATTCAAATGTAAAGATACGGAGAAACTTTTTAATGACTTTGATGTCAAAAAGTTCAGAAGTATATCCAGAACAGCAAGAATAAAACTGGAGGTCTTGCATGCGGTTGTTTCTTTAAATAGTTTGAGGATACCCCAGGAAACCAACTCGAACAATTAAAAGGCAACAGAAAGGATCAGTACAGTATCAGATTAACGATCAGTGGCGCATCTGCTTCCTGTGGAATGAAGGACACGTATACGATTGTGAAATTGTATAAAAAGGGTGAAAATATGGAAAGAAAATTATCTCCGATTACGCCAGGCGATGTACTCATAGAAGAGTTTCTCAGGCCAATGGGCATTAGTCAAAACCAGCTGGCAAAGGAGATTAATGTACCGGCGAACAGGATAAGTCAACTCGTGCACGGCAAAAGGGAAATTTCTACTGATACAGCATTAAGACTAGGGAGATATTTTGGCATTGAACCCGAATTTTGGCTGAACCTGCAGGTCCGTTACAATATGAAAATTGTCAAAGGTAAAGTGAGAAAGGAAATTAAGCAAAAAGTAAAGGTTCATGTCTCAAATACCCACGGCCAGAGTTCATCTCCAATTTAGGCTTGAAAGGGGCAAAGTGCAAAGGGGGAATATGGGATACTTCCCATATTCTTCATCATCCTCATACCGGTTTATATAACGACGAAATGTCCGATCGCTCACCCTCCAAATAATCGCGCCGCCTCCTTTCAGGGTCAATCGACTTCTTTGTCAGTCACCATGCGACGCCTCTGCAAACCGCATTTTCCGCACCTCGGTTTGTCTCATGGGCACCATCTCTTTGGTACCCATGAGACAAACCGGACAAATTGTGTGCTATAACTCAGGACAATTTACTTGTTCTCAATGAAGTTTCAGGTTTAGACTTGACTAATGGGTATTGATTAGTAGTTCAGATTTCTGTTCTCATCAATGATGACTATTGTAACTGGAGGAAAGGAGGTGGTAGTAGAGTGAACCGTATAGACCTTAGTCGATTAGGTTCACTCAAGGGAGAATCCTTATATTTCAATTTCTTTATCTAATTTTTTAAGGATGTTGGGGCCAATGCCCTTTACCTCGAGTAGTTGATCCTTAGTCTTGAAGTTGCCTTTTGTAGTGCGGTATTCAATTATGGCGGTTGCTTTTGCCGCACCAATCCCTGGAAGGCTCTCCAATGTTGCTTGGTCGGCTGTGTTGATATTAACGGCGGCAAAAGCAGCAGTGACGAAAAAAAGTAAAGCAAATACAAACAGTATTGATTTCTTTAACATAGTCTTCTCCTTGTTGAGGATTTTCTCGTTATGAGAAAAATTTTGCTTCTTGTATCTCGTGTCAAGGGGATGACCGGCGAATACAGAAACACGTACGATGAAAAAACTATATCAAAGCGAAATAGCAAAGTAAAATTTTTTGTTAGTTTATTGTCAGCTCTGCTCATATCCCTGAATTTGAGGATAGCTGGAGGCGAGGATGGTATGTACGCTGCAATTTCTCCTTTTACAATTTCAGTTCTCCACGTGACAATGCTGTCAAGCTTTACGTTGTCCCCGGATACAGTCCAAAGCCACCGTTTGGGAATCTATTTTTTTCCGGTACCGAAGAGAGCGGTGAGGAAAATTCCTGCCTCGTAAAGGCCAAAGAGGGGGATGGCCAGCATGGCAGTGGCCATGAAGTCGCCGGCGGTCAGGAGAAAGGCCAGAACTACAATGGCTGCATAAAAGGAGATTCTTTTCTGGCGGAAATAGCCGGCCTTGAGAAACCCTGCTTTGCCGGACATGACCATAAGAAAGGGGATTTCAAATGAGAGTCCGAAGGCCAGCATGGTGCGGGCCACAAAGGTAAGATAGTCACCGAATTTGGGGAGGGGTTCCAGATTCGGGCTGGCGTAACTCATGAAGTAGTGGAGCATTTTCGGCAGGACAGCCAGAAAGGCAAAGGCTGCCCCGGCTGCGAACAGGAGAGTTGCCCAGAAGACGACTATGGTGGCGAGTTTTTTTTCACTGCTCTTAAGTCCTGGGGCGATAAACATCCAGATCTGATAGAGGATAACTGGAAAGCTTGCCACAATGCCGATGAGCAGTGAGAGCTTGATGTAGGAGAGAAAGGCCTCTGGCAGGTTGGTGTACACCAGCTTGTGTATCAGGGGGCTGGCCTGAAAAAGAGGGGCCAGAAAGAGTCGGGCAATATGCTCGGAAAAGCCATAGGCGATGGCCGTACAGACAATAATAGCCAGGAAGGCTGTGATCAGCCGTTTCCGCAGTTCCTGATGGTGCGGGGCAAAGAGCTCAAGGCTTCTGGCTAGCATTCTCTGGAGGGGTGTTTAGTTCATCTTCGCGAGTGGTCTGCTCTGTCGTTTCGCTGATATCATCTGCTGTCTGCTCCTCGGAGAGGGCGGGCGTGGTGTCATCGATCACGGTGAGTTCGGCTTCAATGATCTTGTCTGCGCTTTTATCAGGACTGGGATTCACCCCTTCACCGGGGCCAAGGGTTTTCCACGATTCATCAGAAGATTCAAGGAGATTGTCCTGGCGCCCATGAACGGCGTTGTTGAGGTCGGATTTGATGCTGTCTAAGGTGCCGTCTTCTGTCAGGTTTTTTTTGAGCGCCTCGGCTGTTTTTTTCAGTTCCATCACCCCTTTTGCCATGGAGCGCGCAAGCTCAGGTAATTTGTCCGGCCCGACAACGATAAGGGCGAGGGCCAGGATCAAAATCATTTCAGGGAGACCAATGCCGAACATAGAGGTACCTTTGAGGTGAAAAATCAGGGGTGAAAAATCAGGAGAGAATAGAAGTCTTTTAGTTTAATTGTATTATACAGTCTACTTTAGAAAAAAATAATGTACGTCATTTGCACGAGGGTGTCAATCTTTGTTGAGCCTCGCTACCATGTCCCGGCTCGTAATGCTTTAAGGGTGGCCAATTGACTTGAGCTGCTGGTAATAGTGATGAAAGGTCTCGGCTGAAACCTGGCTCTGCCAGTGACCGGTAATCCTGGCCAGCAACCAGAATAGGAAAAAAGAGCCGATGATCAGTGCCGGCAGCAGGAGTGGTTGCACTGTTGCCTTTCCTGGCAGGGTAAGTTGGAGGCATTCTTTTTGGGGGCAGACCGGGAGACATTCCAGGCAGCCGATACATTCGCAGTTGCGCACGGTGTTTCTGGCGGTGATCTTGATGGATGCCGGGCAGACTTTCTCGCATTTTTTGCAGTCAATACATAATGTTTTCTCTCGTTTTATCTGAAAAGGACTCAAGGTGGCCAAGAGCCCAAGAAGTGCACCATGGGGGCATAGGTAGCGGCACCATGGATTTTTGACGATAAAGGACAGTAGCAGGAGAATGAGCATGATCGAACCGGCGAGCCGGCTGGGATCAAGAAAGAAATGGAGCATCTTGGCGTCCGAGATCATGTTGTAGGATGAATAGTGAAAAGAGGTAAGTTCCTGCAGATTCATCTTCCACAGGATGAGCCAGGAAAAAGTGGCGAGCAGTAGATATTTCAGAGAGAGCAGGGGGAGGTCAATCCAGAATGGAATGGTCTGTAGAATGTGCAGTTTTTTACCGATTTTTTCTGCCAGATTTGAGGCAAAGCCAATGGGGCAGATCCAACCACAGAAACCTTTGCGTAAAAAGAGACCAAGAAACAAGGCGGCCAGGAAGATGGTGAGGCCTGCCGGATGGATGGTGTCATATTCCCCGGAAAGAAGAAGCCGTTTCAGGCTGACCAGGGCGCCAAGGGGGAGAAATGCCTCGACTGCAGGCGGGCGGACGGCAATTTGGGCAGAGGCATTTGTGGCCCAGAGATAAAATTGATAAAATTGCACGCCGATGATCAGGCAGAAAACGGCAAAAAGAGACTGGATGATCAGGCGGAGTCTGGAGATATGGTTGATCTTGAGAGAAAATTTCATGGAAACAGCCAGAGGTGGGTACAGGTTAATTGGGTAGTGCCTGTCCATTAATGGTCTTTTTGCCAATCTCTTCGTTATGCTCAAAAAATAATGCTCGTAATATCAAGCATATGCCTGCTCTTGTTTTTATCGCATGTCTCGATTTTGAACAAAGATCCTCATTGATTGACAGGCACTAGGTAGTATATCTGGAGAGCACCTTGAGAAGTTGTCTTTTTGTATGCTCTCGGCATTGTTCTTGCTTCAAATTTTAACTTAGTAATATATCCTCCAATGTACGATGGTTCATTGATGTAAGTCAAGAGAATCGCTTTAACCGGCTTATTATCATTTTTGTGCCAAGCCATCTTGTTGCAAATGATTGACTTTAAGAGGTGTGTTGACTATATTAAACCGGTTGTTCCTTGGAGAAATAATGGTTTGTACTGTAGCCTCTTATACATTTATGGTGCTCTGATTTAGAGTGACGAACAGATTCAGGAGAATAAAATGGCCAGTGTGGTGGTAGTGGGAACCCAGTGGGGAGATGAGGGAAAAGGGAAAATCGTTGATATCCTCACGCGGTATGCTGACTATATAGTCCGGTTTCAGGGCGGTAATAATGCCGGACATACGCTGGTTGTTGAAGGGAAGAAGTTTGTCTTCCATATCATTCCTTCCGGAATCCTCTATGAAGATAAGATCTGCATGATTGGCAATGGTGTTATTGTTGATCCCGGTGTGCTCCTTACGGAGATGGGTGAACTTCTGGACAAAGGTCTGGAAGTGACCCCCAATCGGTTAATGATCAGTGAAAACGCCCATTTGATCATGCCCTATCATCAGAGTCTGGATCAGGCCAAAGAAGCGGCTCTGGTCACAGGGAAAAAGATTGGTACTACCGGGCGCGGTATCGGTCCCTGTTATATGGACAAGGTGGGTCGGGTCGGCATAAAGGCCGGAGATCTCCTTGATGATGTTCTCTTTCGTGAGCGTTTGCAGGAAAATATTGAAGAAAAAAACTTTCTGCTGACTAAAAAATACAACAGTGAACCTGTCTCTTTTGAGACTATTTATGCAGCCTTTCAGGGGTTTGCGGAAAAGCTTATTCCTTTTATTGGCAATGTCTCAGTAGAGCTTGATAAGGCCCGCAAGGGCGGCCAGAATATCCTTTTTGAAGGGGCCCAGGGTACCCAGCTCGATATCGATCATGGTACTTACCCCTTTGTTACTTCGTCCAATACCATCGCCGGGAATGCCTGTAATGGTTCAGGTTTTGGTCCGGCCCATATTGATTCCGTTATCGGCATCATGAAGGCCTATACGACGCGGGTTGGAGAAGGCCCATTCCCCACGGAACTCTTTGATGGTATTGGCGATGAGCTGCAGATAAAGGGTGGTGAGTTTGGTGCGACCACTGGCCGGAAACGTCGCTGCGGTTGGCTGGACGGGGTGGTTGCAGGCGATGCGGCACGGCTTAATGGCCTGACCGGCCTGGCCTTGACGAAACTGGATGTTCTGAGCGGCCAGCCTGTGTTAAAAATGGCGACAGAGTATGAACTTGATGGAAAACGCTTAACGGCCATGCCCTGTAATATCCGTCAGGCTGCCGCTGTAAAACCGGTGTATGAAGAGCATATCGGCTGGCAGGAGGATATCACCAGGGTGCGCGAATTTGATGACCTTCCAGCCAAGGCTAAAGAATATATTAAACGTATTGAAGAATACACCGGGGTGGAGACGGTTATTGTTTCTGTGGGGCCGGATCGTGATGAAACCATGTTGTTGAAGAATCCTTTTGAAAAATAAAGGCCACTTCAGACATGCAGGCTGAAGGTGAAAGAGTAGGTGTGTCCCTGGGGCGCTTAAAAATAGAGCAAGAAATGAGGTTACTGTATGGCTAGAATTACCGTGGAAGATTGTTTGGAACAGATTGGTGACGATAATAGGTTTAATCTGGTTCATCTCACTGTTGAACGCATTAAACAGCACCGACATGGCGAACCTTATCTGGTACCGGGAAACAATAAAGAGATCGTCATGACCCTGCGGGAAATCGCCGCCGGCAAGGTTACCTTTGCTAATATCAAGAAGCTGACAGATCACTCTCGAAAGGAAGGTCAGGAAGATAACGTTTCTGAGCAGGTCGTTGGGGCGTAAGCAAACCGCCTTTTGATAATAATTGTAACTTTGGAATGTTCTGCACGGAGAAGAGGGGCGATAGTTTTTTATACCCCAGGAATACTTCTTCCGGCGGTGCATTCGTGGCTGTAGTAACTTAATGGTCATGAATGTAAGGGTTGTTGAGTAGCGGCTTTAAATTTTTTTTGTTCGAGTTGGAAGAATGCCTAGAGATTATTACGAAGTATTGTCTGTAAGCCGGACGGCAAGCAGCGGTGAGATTAAGAAAGCTTATCGGGTCCTTGCCATGAAACACCATCCGGATCGGAATCCGGATGACAAAGAGGCGGAGTCTCTTTTTAAAGAGTGTGCTGAGGCCTATGAGGTGCTCAGTGATGTCCAGAAACGCAAGATCTATGATACCTATGGGTATGAAGGTCTGAAGAGCAGTGGCTATCAGGGGCCGGGGAATTTTGAAGATGTTTTCTCCGGGTTTGGTGATCTGTTTGGGGATCTCTTCGGGAGACGCGGAGGAGCTCAACCCCGACGGAATGGCCCGCTCCCCGGTAATGATCTTCGTTACGATGCCACCATCTCGTTCATGGAGGCCATGCATGGTGTGGCCAAAGAGGTGGATCTGACCAGGCGTGATACCTGCTGGACTTGCGAAGGTTCAGGCTGCCGTCCCGGTCACAAGAGGGAGACCTGTCCCTTTTGTCATGGACGTGGCCAGGTGATTCGTTCCCAGGGATTTTTTCAGGTCAGTAGTACCTGTCCTCAATGCCAGGGCGAGGGAGAAATTGTCACTGATCCATGTGCCGACTGTAACGGCTCTGGACTGGTGAATAAAAGCAAGAAGGTTTCGATTAAGATACCTGCCGGTGTTGATCATGGCGCCCGGATGCGCCTGCGCGGAGAAGGCGAAGGCGGCCGTCGCGGCGGGGCTGCCGGTGACCTCTATGTGGTTATTCATGTAGAGGAACATGAGTTTTTTAAACGGGAAGGGGATACTATTTACTGTCATTTCCCGGTGTCCATGGTTCAGGCAGCCCTTGGCTGTAAGGTAGAGGTGCCGACGATACATGGGAAAAAGAATTTAAAAATACCGGCCGGAAGTCAATCTGGAGCCATGTTTACCTTGAAGCATGAAGGAGTACCCAGTCTGCGTGGTAGTGGCCGAGGGGATATGGTGGTTGAACTTCAGGTGAAGACGCCGGTGAAGCTTTGCGAAGAGCAGAAAGAAATCCTGCGTAAATTCGATGAACTCTGTCGGGAGCACGGGCATCATAAAGAACAGGAGGGCTTTTTTAGTCGACTTTTTAGTGAAGTCCTTGGTAAAAAGTCCAAAGAGGAAGAATAGTCAATGAGTCAGGTGGATAGAGATTCAGGGTTTACCCATTTTGATGGTGATGGCAATGCCAGGATGGTTGATGTCAGCGGCAAAAATGAATCAACCAGGGTAGCGCTGGCCGCCGGGAGTGTCAGCATGTCGGCACAGGCTTACGCCTTGGTAAAAAGTGGATCCATGGCCAAAGGTGATGTCTTAGGTGTTGCCCGACTGGCAGGAATTATGGGTGCTAAAAAGGTTGATGAGCTCATACCCCTTGCCCATCCCTTGATGATTACCAGGACCAATGTGGATTTTGTCTTTCATGATGAGGATTGCTCCATAGAGATTCAGGCAACAGTGGGAATCTGTGGCAAGACTGGTGTGGAGATGGAGGCCCTTACAGCTGTTTCGCTGGCAGCTTTGACTATTTACGATATGTGTAAAGCAGTTGATAAAGCCATGATGATTAATAATATCCGTCTGTTGAAAAAAACAGGTGGTAAAAGTGGGACCTTTGTACGACAAGAATAAGGGTTTTGTTGTTTTCCTATAATATATGTAACCCTTACAGGGGTGCTGGATAATTTGGGGGATGATTGAATGGATCAAAAAGAGTTGGACAGGTTCAGAAAGTTACTTGAGGATAAACGTGCCGAGATCCTGAGTGAAGCGGAACGTACATTGACTGAACTGACCGATCGTAGCGGGAACATTCCAGACCCGAATGATCGGGCCAGCGCTGAGGCTGATCGGAGTTTTGAACTTCGTATCCGTGATCGGGAGAGGAAATTACTTCCAAAGATTGAGGATGCTCTTGAGCGAATCAATGACGGTACTTTTGGCGAATGTGAGGGATGTGGTGAAGAGATCGGTATGAAGCGACTTGAGGCCCGGCCTGTGACGTCGTTGTGTATTGACTGCAAAACCCTTCAGGAAAAGAAAGAAAAAGGACATGGGACAGATTAACCATGCCTGAGTTACGAAAAGATCCTGTTCTTGGCCGGTGGATTATCATTGCCCAGGAGCGTGCCAAGCGGCCTACCGATTTTGTTGTTGCAGAGACTCCATCTGCGGGAGGTTTTTGTCCCCTTTGTCCTGGAAATGAAAACACAACCCCCCCGGAGGTTCTTGCTTACGGCCGACCGTATGGGGCGCCTGCGAATACCCCTGGCTGGCTGGTGCGGGTTGTTCCCAATAAATATCCAGCCCTTGTCATTGAAGGAAATCTCGACCGTCAGGGAGAGGGACTTTATGATAAGATGAATGGGATCGGTGCTCATGAGGTGATCATCGAGAGTCCGCGTCATGAAGATGTTTTTGCCAAGCTGGCTCTTCCTCATATGGTCGTGGTATTTCAAGCCTTTCGGTCCAGGATTCAGGATTTAGAGCGTGATCCTCGATTCCTTTATGTCCTGGTTTTTAAGAATTATGGACGTGCTGCCGGGGCCTCGTTGGAACATTCACATTCACAGCTTGTGGCCTTGCCTATTCTTCCCCGGATGATTGTTTCGGAACTTCAGGGAACTTTGGAGTATTATAAGTACAAGGAACGCTGTATTTATTGTGATATTATCCGCCAGGAAATCCAGCAAAAGGTTAGGGTGGTATGTCAGAACGAACTTTTTATCACCATGACTCCTTTTGCGCCGCGGACACCTTTTGAGATGTGGATTCTCCCCAAACAGCATGAGTCCGGTTATCACAACCAGAACGATGAGCAGCTTGCGGCTCTGGCTGATATCTTTTCTGAGACCTTGCGCCGTCTTGATGCCTGTATCCCTGGTGTTCCTTATAACTTTGTGCTTCACACCCAACCCTTGCGTTCTGAAAGTATGAAGCATTTTCACTGGCATTTTGAGATTGTTCCCAAATTAACATCTATTGCTGGATTTGAATGGGGCTCCGGATTTTATATTAACCCCATGCCACCCGAAGAGGCTGCATTGTATCTGCGTGAATCACTTGAAAAAGGAGCACAGGAGGCAAGGCCATGAAGAAAATCTTACTGGTTGATGACGAAGAGGGTATTCAACTGTTGTATCAGGAAGAATTCCAGGATGAGGGTTACGAAGTGATTTCGGCCTTTACTGGAGAAGAGGCTCTGGAAAAATTCAAGTCAGAAGTGCCGGATTTGGTCATTCTTGATATCCAAATGCCGGGGATGAATGGAATTGAGGTCTTGAGGCAAATGAAGATGATTGCCCCTCATCTCCCGATTATTCTCAGTACTGCTTATCATGAATATACACAGGATCTGAGCGCCTGGGCATCTGATGAGTTTATTGTTAAATCCCCGGACATGCAGAAATTGAAAGATGCTGTCTGCAAGTATCTGGGATAGTGGTATGGTTGTGCGTACCCAGGTTGTTTAGGCTGTAGTCTGTCAGGTCTGAGCAAAGAACAGACCCTTGCTTTCCTTGTCCGACCCAAACGCTTACAGACTCTCTATCTGAGTAGGCACGATTATGAAAGATATCCAGAGTGAGCTCGACCATAGACGTATCAATATCAAGAAGGTCGGCGTCAAGACCATTTCATACCCTATAACCGTATTGGATAAGGCCAGGAATCATCAGCATACTGTGGCCACGGTCAATATGTATGTGAATCTGCCTCATCGGTTCAAGGGAACCCATATGAGTCGTTTTGTTGAGATTCTGAATCGGTTTCATGGGCAGATTGATCTGGGAAGTTTTCATCATATTCTCGAGGAGATGAAAGAGCGGTTGGAGGCAGAGGCTGCTCATATGGAGATGGGGTTTGCCTATTTCCTGCCGAGAAAGCAAAACCCGGATATCTTGAATGCCTGCCGTTATGAGTGCCGGATGCATGGTTCTCTTGACCAGAGTGATGACCTTGAATTCCAGTTTACCGTCCCGGTGTCGTTACCTTTGAAAGAAATGGCGGTATCTGGATTGCCCCGTTCTCGTGGTCATTGGGGACATGCGGTTATTGCGGTCAGGTTCCGTCATTTTATCTGGATTGAAGATATTATCAACCTGGTTGAACTGGCCATAGAGCAGGCTATTGGTCAGGAACAAGAACAGAGCAGCCAGGATCTGCAGGGATCGTTGTCTGTGGAGTCACTTACCCGGCACATTGGGGCTCGTCTTGCGGAATTATCTGCACTAAAATGGTTTTCGGTAACGGTGGAGAATCTTTTTGAAGGTTATTCTACCTTTGCCACGACTTCTTATTCTTCCTAATTAAATCTTGTTTATTCTCATATTATCATGGCCGATCTTCTCTTTGAAATAGGTACCGAAGAACTTCCTGCTGGTTTTATTCAACCTGCATTGGAACAACTGCAGCAGAATTTTATCAGAAAGGCAGCTGAACTGCAGCTTGCTTATGGGCAGGTAAAGGTGGTAGGGACCCCGAGACGTCTGGCCTTGATTGTTCAGAACCTTGAAGAGCGGCAGCCGGATCGCCGTGAAGAGCTTATGGGACCTTCCACCAAAGCAGGACTTGATGCTGATGGCGGGTTCAGCAAGGCGGCCCAGGGCTTTGCCCGTTCAAAAGGGGCTGAGGCCACTGCTCTGCAGATTGTGGATACGGCGAAAGGTCAATATTTGATGTTGGTCAGAGAGGTGGTAGGCGTTCAGACCACTGAACTGCTGCCTGATCTCCTTCGCGGGCTTCTTGCTGAATTTTCTTTTGCTAAATCCATGAAGTGGGGCTGTAACAGTAACGCCTTTGCCCGTCCTATTCAATGGCTGCTGGCCCTTTATGGTCAAGATACTGTCGATCTTTCCCTTGATGGTATTGTCTCTTCGCATAGCAGTCGTGGACATCGATTTATGGCACCGGACAGTATTCGGATCCAGGGCGCTGCCGGTTACGAGCAGCAACTGGCGGACGCCCATGTCCTGGTGGATCCTGCCCGTCGCCGTCAGGCAGTGTTGGAAGAGATTGAGCGGGCAGTGGCTGAGAACCCCGGACTTGTCGGCGCCCATGTTGCCATTGATGAGGCCCTGGTTGATACGGTCACCAATCTTGTGGAATGCCCGTTTGGAGTTTGTGGCTCCTTTGATGCGCGTTTCCTTGAATTACCTGAAGAGGTGTTGATTACCTCCATGCGTGAGCATCAAAAATATTTTCCAGTGCTTGATGGACAGAAACGTTTGCTTCCTTTTTTTGTGGCGGTGAACAACACCCGGGTCTCCGATATTGCTCTGACCCGCACGGGACATGAACGTGTTCTGCGTGCCCGCCTTGAAGATGCTTTATTTTTCTTTGGTGCTGACAAGGAAAAACGGCTTGAAGATCGTTTTTCCGATCTGACTGGGATTATTTTTCAGGCCAAGCTGGGAACCATGCTGGAGAAGAGTGAGCGTCTGATAAAACTGGCAGCACTGCTGGCTGAAAAACTGGCGCCGGAGTATATTGATGCTTCCAGGCGGGCAGCCCAACTGTGCAAAATTGACCTTCTGACCAATATGGTCGGGGAATTTCCATCTCTGCAGGGTGACATGGGGGCTGCCTATGCCATGAGTGATGGAGAGTCTGCAGAAGTGGCTCTGGCTATTCGGGAGCACTACCTGCCGAAGAGGGCCGGTTCTGAACTGCCTGTTTCAACTCCTGGTACGCTTGTTGCGCTGGCTGATCGGCTTGACACCCTGGTCGGCTGCTTCGGTATTGGTCAGCAGCCAACTGGCACCACCGATCCTTTTGGCCTGCGCCGACTGGCCATTGCTCTGTTGCATATTATTGGTGACCGTGGTTACAGCTTGTCACTTCGAGAAATGGTTTATAAAGCCTTGGCCCTCTATGGCGATAAGGTTGACGGAAGTGCTGTGACCGTTGATGCGGTTATGGTCTTTATCAAAGGACGTTTTGTCAATGATGCTGTCAGCAGAGGGCTTGATCAGGAGGCGGTGGAGGCGGTGACCTCCCTTGATTTTGATGATGTCAATGATTGCAGAAAGAAGATTGACGCCCTGGCTGCCATTCGTAACGAGGAGGCCTTTGCAGTTTTGGCGGCAGCATTCAAGCGGATCCGCAATATTATCAAAGACCATGAAGGGGGAGCGATTGTCTCCGCGCTTCTGGTGGAAGAGGCTGAACGAAATCTTGCTGCTGTCTATGCCGATATCTCAGCAGCAGCGCAACCCTTATTGGCTCAGAAAGAGTATGGTCAGGCGCTTGCTGTTATGCTGGCCTTGAAGGAGCCCGTGGATCTTTTTTTCGATTCGGTTATGGTTATGGTTGATGATGAAAAAATCCGTGCTAACCGTCTTAATATGCTTACGGCTATTGCCCAGCTTTTTCTCCAGATCGGTGATATCTCCAGGATGACAGTTTCATAGCAAATTATCATGGGGCTGTCTTTGCTCCAGTATGCAACCAAGCGCATAAAAAAAGGCCGTCTTGAAAAAGACGGCCTTTTTTTATGCTTAAAGCGAAAGTGCCAATAAAAAAGGATTCTTCTTATTTATGGCAAAGTTTACAGCCTAGTTTTTTGGTGTCAACATTCTTCTCTTTATGGCAATCTTTGCAGTTGGTATGGGCAGCATCTTTGAAGGTAGCAATTTTTTTGTCCAGGCCGGCAGCCTTGTTATGACAGGTCTCGCACTTCTCGATCTTCATGCCCTCTGTATAGGCAACCTGCTTGCCATCAGCACCTTTGGTATGATGGCATTCGCCACAGGCAAGTTTTTCCTGATGTTTGGCATGTGGAAACATGGCTGGTTTCGGCTTGGCAGCGGCATCAACGGTGGCCTGCAGGGTCATCTCTGCGGGACCTTTGTCGGCCATGGCATTGGCACTAAATCCCATGCCCAGCGTTAAAGCGAATGCAGCAGCATAGGTTACAATTTTTTTCATCATTTTTCCCCTTTTGTTAAAGAATTGAACAGCGTAGATGAATGACCATTCACTCATGTATCTTTTCGTGAAGACTCATATATACCCTCTTCCAATTTCTTTGTCAAGAAGTCAGCAAATTGATTTGAAGGCTACAATTTTTAAGGAGTAACTTGCTGTTATTCCAAATTTTTAAGGACTTATGGTTGATAGATATTTTGTGCAGATTCTATCGTTAATTTGAACCGTAGCTATGCAGACCTGATAGAAGGAAATTAACACCGTAGTAGGTGAAAATAACCGATATGAAGCCGAAGATTGCCAGCCAAGCAATTCTCGTGCCACCCCAGCCTCTGGTATAACGGGCGTGCAGGGTGATGGCATAAATGAACCAGGTGATTAATGACCAGGTTTCTTTGGGATCCCAGCTCCAGTAGGTTCCCCAGGCCGAGTTGGCCCAAATGGCGCCGGTAATGATCCCTATGGATAGCCACAGGAAGCCAAAGACCATGGTCTTGTGGGTGATGTCATCAATGACCTTTAAGGGAGGCAGAGAACCCAGCAAGGTGCTGTCATTGGTTGACTGGCGAGTTTCGCTGGTATTTTTGATCAGGTACATGAAGCCCAGGCCGGCCGCAACGGCAAAAGCTGCATAGCCGATAAAACAGGTGACAACGTGGGCGATCAGCCAGTTTGACTGCAGGGCAGGAACCAGGGGGACAATTTCCTTGGTGATCCCTGAGGCAAAAGAGGCATAGGCCATGGCCAGGAAAGCAAAGGGGACGGCAAATGCCCCAATGATTCTGGTCTTGAATTTCCATTCAATAATGAGATAAATAAAAATAATGGTCCAGGCAAAAAAGACCACTGATTCGTAAATATTAGTTAAAGGCGCACGCCCCATTCCCATCTGATAGGATTCCACCCATCTCAGTCCGATGCCGGCCGTTTGGATTAGAAAGGCAATAAGGGTAAAGAGAGTTGCCAATGGCCCAAGTCGCTTGGTCTTGAAGATGAAAAAAGCGGTATAGAGAATGGTGGAAAAAAGATAGGTAAAGGTGGTGATACCGATGAGTTGCGAACTGTTCATGGAATTAACCCCGTTAAATGAAGTTTTAAGTATTCTGTCAGTTTTAAATGGAAAGGGTAAAACGTAATACTTAAACCTTATTGATTGTCTCTGTTAGTGTCTGAAATATTTTTTCAAAACCAGCCTTGTTCTTATTTGCATTTCCAGTCATTAAAATAGAGCTCGTACCGCCCGTTTCTTCTCGAATGTACAACCAGATGCGCTGGTGTGACATGAAAAATGCAACAATAAGGCCAAGAATCATCAAGGCGCAACCAGAGTAGACTACCCATACTCCCGGGTCTTTGGCCACCTGCAGACCGGTGGCATACATTTGTTTTGCAGACACAGCGTACTTCGTTGTTGCTCGTTCCACCGTGACTTGCTCACCATCGGTAAGCCAGAAGAGTGAGGGCTCGCCCTTGTCATCGGTAAGCCAGATCTTCATTCTGCTGACAGACTGTCCCTGTGCCTCGGCATTGATAATGCCCAGGCGCAGACCATTTTCTGTAAAGTTCTGCTGCTGTTTATACGGGATAATCGCTGTTTCGTTCAACCCTGTCTTTTTGTCCGTGATGGTGACCAGGAATTCCTGGTAGGGTTCATAGCTTGATTGATAAAAGGTGATTCCCTTGTAGCTGAGAGGGTCATTGACCACAATGGCCTTTTCTATGACCACTTTTCCCTTTTCCAGGATTGAGAGTTGTGAGCGGTAGGCTTTGGGCATTCCATTATCATAAAACTCGATGTTGAAACGGTCGCAACGGATTTCAAAGCCTAGGTTGATAGAGCTGTGCGTGTCAAAGGTGTAGACGGTATCCGTAGTCCTCGTTTCGGGCAGCATGACACTGGCCTTGAAACCAAACGAGGAACCAATAATTGCTCCGGCAAAAATCAGCAGAATGGAGGCATGAACAATATAGACGCCGGTACGGGTCATGGCCCCTTTCTGGGCGAAGAGCAGGAGCCCATTGGCGAGTGTACGTTCTTCAGCCTTCCATCCCCTGACCCTGAGGTCGTTCTTCAAGGTACTGGCCGTGGAGGCCGGCGGAGTGGGAAGCTGCCAACAGAACTGAGGGTCCATTTTTTCAAGGCGGGCCAAAGGGATATCCAGGTTGTCCGCCTTGATCTGACGCCAGACTCCAGGGAATCGATCCACACTACAGGTAATGAGATTGATGCAGAGCAGACCGAGAAGAGAGAGAAACCAGCCGGAGGTGTACATGTCGGGAGTGATGGAGAGGATTTGAAACAGGTTGGCAGTTGTCTCCCCATATTTGTCAATATACCATTGGGCGGACTCTTTCTGAGGAATAATTGTGCCGATGACTGAGGTGGTGGCAAGGAAAAAAAGAGTAAAGAGGGCAAGTTTCACGGATGTGAAAAAGTCCCAGATTGGATTTCTATTTTTCATGTGACCCTTTTGTGAGAATTGTTATTAATAAGTATCTATCTAGCATCAATGAGAGGTGAGGGCAATAAAAAAATGTTTGGATTGAATTTTTGAAATTAGATTTACAATTTACACGAATTGAATAAAATGGGATACAGTTGAAATTCATTTTTCGATATTTTTTCCAAAAAAAATGAAATTTCATGAAAAATAAAAATGGATTTTTTGAACTGGGTGAACACTAAAAAGTTACTTTCTTGTAAAGGGCGAACGTGCTTTCAGTTCTTTTTCTTGGAGGAATTCCAAAGAAAAGATCTTGCTATTTGAACAGACAAGGGGTATAAAATGTGTTTTTCAAATTGTAGATATTTGTAAACACATTCAATAAATTTAATATGCCTGGTTGTTATTGCTTGCAAACAAAGTAATAAAGGGCTGAGAAGTAAGGGAAGGAGAGAGCTATGGCGAAAGTATGTCAAATTTGTGGGAAAGGGCCTGTTACCGGAAATAATGTTTCCCATGCCAATAATAAAACTCGTCGGCGTTGGCTGCCAAATTTGAAAAAAGTTCATATGGTTTCCCCAAGCGGTAGCGCTGTGAGGGCCAGGGTTTGTACACGATGTATTCGATCCGGGGCTGTCGTTAAACCAGCCGCTTGAGGTCTCTTTTATGATTTATAGAAGGCGAGTGGAAAAATCCATCTCGCCTTTTTCCGTTTGAGGTATAGAGTAATGGCTGAGAGTGAAATTAAATTTCTTCCCTTTCAGGAAGCGGCCAAGCTTGTAGCTGCTATTCAGGAGGAAGAGAATGTTCATGACCAGGATCGGCGTATTCTAACGGTCTATGATCATGATGAGCGAGAACTTTGTTGGTTTGACTTTGAAGAAGTCTTACAGGAAATTGGCCCTGGAGATAAACAGGAGCAACATGCTGCTGTGCAGAATTATATCCTCCATCATATTCCGGATTGGGTGCTGGATATTTAGGGGCCGTTAAGAAATAACTAATATATTTTTATCTGTTTTATTTTGGTCCCTATGCCAGGTTGCGAACCAAATGTTTTTTGGACAGTGCTTTGGGTTTTTGTGGCATAATCGGGGCTGTTAAGCGTGCTGGAATGAGAGTTTCAGTACACATAAATAAATATTTTCCAGGAGGGTGCCATGTCTTTTGTCTTGAATAATCGGTACGGTAATGTGTTGTTGTTGGCTTTTCTTTCCCTTTTCTTTTTGGCTTCAGGGTGCGTTTCTACCCAGAATGGAACAGCTGGTTCAGAAAATATCCAAGGAAATAGCCTCACCGTAAAAGGGAAGGTGCAGAAGATTTCTCTTGAAGAGGGTGTCATGATTATTGCTCCCCGAAAAGGTGATCGTGTTACTGTAAAATTTACAGAGCAAACACCAGTGAAGGGCGGTTCATTGAAAGAGATTGTCAGGTTTCTGCCAGTACGGGTGATTTATAGTGTAGAAGGAGGGGAGAATATTGCTGTCTCCATTGAGCTCCTGCCCCAAGGTTCATGTGGCTGATCCTGCTGGATTAAATTCTGTGTAGATATCAAAGACAAACAAAGGCCTGCCGTGCAAACGAGCAGGCCTTTGTTGTTCTTCCAATTTGTATTCAAAGCGGCACACCATTGTCGGTTGCACTGCGCGGTGTCAATTTAAATGCTTTTTGGAGTTAATACCCTTCTTGACTTAAAATTCCCTTTGGGATATCTGGGACTTGTTCGCCACCGAGGCAAAATCCTCCATCCATGCGCAGAACAGTACCGGTCATGAAGTCGGCATCGCGCACCAGAAAGAGGGTGGCGGCCGCTACTTCTTCTGCAGTCCCCGTGCGTTGTAACAAGGTATGTGTCAGCAAATCCTGTTTCTCCTTATCCTTCATGACCGACCATCCTCTGGTCTTCTCCCCGTGTCGATACTCGATCAAGCCGAGCATCAATTCGTTTACCCGTATTTCCGGTGCGGCCTCTCTGGCCCAGGTTTCAGTAAAAGATGAAATGGCCCGGTTGGCGGCACTGTAGGCATCGTTAAAGAGAAGAGCTGCGGGTCCACTTCTTCCGGTCAGGGCGGAGATGGACGAGATGTTGACAATAGCGCCGCTGCCGGACTGTTTCATCAGGGGCAGGCAATGATGGAATAACAACCATTTGGCCTTGAGTGTGGTGTCGATTTCCAGATCCCATTGCTTATGATTGTGGGCATGGTCGTATGAACCATGGACGATGGGCATGCCGCCACGTTCGATATTGTTGACGAGAATATGGAGGGCGCCAAAACGTTTCTTGATGGCCGCCACCATTTTCTGCACCTGGTTCTGTTCTCGTAAATCAATTGCCAGGAACAGCACTTCAATATCCAGGCTTTTGAATTCCTGCTCCAGATCATGGACAGACTCGGGCCAGTCAAAGGTCGGGAGGATCAGGTTGACTCCTTCCTTTGCCAGTTTCCTGGCAATTTCCCTGCCGATTGCTCTCGATGCACCGGGGATCAGGGCGATTTTACCTTGTAACTGCATGGCGTATTCTCCTTTTTTGTCTGACCTTTTCTATAGCTCCTGCAATCAGTGCGGGCAGTATCTATAGTGATGTTACGGTTATTTGAGAAAGATTTCTTTTCTTGCAATTCCGAGAGCAGGATATACTGTTAAATCTCATTTTTAAGCTGAAAATAATATCTAACTTTCATGAATCTGTTCTGCAAGGTGTAATAATGAAATGGACCAATACACTGTTTTTTTTATGTCTTACTCTCTGTTTTTCCCTTGAGTCAGGATTCTCTGAAGAGGTTCAGGGGAAAGTTTTCCATGATCAGGACTGTCTGAGCACGACCTGGCCCCATGAACAGAGTGATCTCGTCCCGGATCCCGCCTTGATCTTTGGACGGCTGGACAATGGTTTTCGCTATGTTCTGTTGAAAAACCAAGAGCCGAAGGGGAGGGTGGGCGTCTATCTTGATATTCAGGCTGGGTCGCTGTGTGAGACAGCCGGACAGCGGGGCATTGCTCATTTTCTTGAACATATGGTTTTTAATGGGTCAACTCATTTTCCAGCGGGCTCACTCGTTGATTATTTTCAGTCCATAGGGATGAGTTTTGGTGGAGATACCAACGCCCATACCGGTTTTGATGAGACAGTGTATAATATTCTCTTACCCGGGGCCAGTCCTGAAGAGATGGAAAAGGGACTTCTGGTCATGGCTGATTATGCCCGTGGCGCCTTGTTGTCTGAGACAGAGATCAATCGGGAGCGCGGAGTTATCCTTTCGGAAAAACGGGCCCGTGATTCGGTCGAGTATCGAAGCCATGAAGCAGGTCTGGCTTTTAGTATGCGTGGGAGCATGGTTCCAGAGCGTATGCCTATCGGTGTCCTGGAAACATTGAACAAGGCCGATCGTGGGAGAATGAAGGCCTTTTATGATGCCTGGTACCGGCCTGAGAAGATGATCCTGGTGATGGTTGGTGATTTTGATCCGGAGCTGGCGGAGCCGCTGATTCGCGATCGTTTCAAGAGTCTTCGTGGTGAAGGCGCAGCACCTGTTTGTCCGGATCTTGGTCAAGTGAACCATACGGGGACGGATTTTTTTTATCATCATGAGCCGGAGATGGGCTTTACTGAGGTCACCATTGAAACCGTGTGGAATGAGTTGGAGGGACATGATTCCCTTGCCCAGCAAACGCGCGAGATTCATGAAGCAGCAGCGGGCCGTATTATCCAGCATCGGCTGGACCGGCTTCTGGAAAAAAAGGATACCCCATTTACCGAGGGAGAGGTACATTCCGGCATGTTTCTCGGGCGTATCGGCTATGGCATGATCAGTGCCAAGACTGATCCGCGGAAGTGGCAGTTGACCCTGGGGACGATTGAACAGGTCTTGCGTCAGGCCTTGGAGTATGGTTTCACCGAGCAGGAATTCCAACGGGTGAAAAAAGAGATGATATCGGAACTGGATTCCGCAGTGCTTACGTCTATAACTCGCGACAGTCAGAAATTGGCGTCGGATTTGATTAACAGACTGAACAGGAATAAGGTCTTAATGTCCCCGCAACAGGAAAGGGATGCTTTGTCCCCGGTGATTGCGGGGATGAAGGTAGAAGAACTCCATGTCGCCTTTCAAAGAATATGGAATCACCAGGCGCGGCTGATTCAGGTTGTCGGCAATGTTGATCTCTCAGGAAAAGATCCGCGGTCGCGGATCAAAGGTATTTATGAGTCTGCTTCTACCCATAAGGTGAACCCGCCGAAGATTGCAACCGATCTGGTCTTTCCATATCTTCATCTTGTTGCTGACACAAGGCCTGCTCGTAATCAACTTCTGCCTGAGGTTCAGGCAGAGCGAATTGTTTTTGCCAACGGGGTCATTGTGAACCTGAAACAGACCAAGTTTCAGGACAATGAAGTGCAGATTGCTGCTCATTTCGGGAATGGCAGGCAGGGAGAACCTCGCCCTGGTCTTGCCGTACTGGCGGAACGTGTGGTTAATGACTCCGGTACCGGTAAATTCCCCAGGTCGGATGTCGAACGGATCCTTGCGGGCAGTACAGTCAAGCTCGATTTCAAGGTTAACGAGGCCAGCTTTTCCTGGAAGGGGACAGCAGTCAATAAGGATGTTGAGCTCCTCTTTCAGCTCCTGCAGGGGCACATTGCTGATCCTGTCGTGCGCGAGGATGCTTACTCAAAAGCCATGCAGGGTTTTAAGCAGATGTATGAACAGATGGCCAGTGATGTGAGCGGGACCATGGAGCTGTCGGGAGAGTCGTTTCTGGCGGGAGGGAATAAAACCTTTGGAATGCCCTCCTGGCAGGACTTTTCCACGCTGACACCGGATCATATTCGTGCCTGGGTAGACCCTGCTGTATTGTCAGAGGGGCTTGAGGTCTCTCTGGTTGGTGACTTTGACCTCCAGCGTGTGCGAGAACTGGCTAGAGAGTATCTTGCGCCGCTGGCCAAAAGGGAGAAGAGTGAGGCGGTAGCGGCACAAATTCATTTCCCGGCCGGAGAAACCTTACGGCTTACCGCTCCATCATCCATTGACAAGGCCATGTTGGTGGTGGCCTGGCCTACGGCTGATTTCTGGGATATAGAGCGGACTCGACGGCTGTATCTGTTGACGGAGGTTTTCTCTGATCGCTTACGTAAGGTTATTCGTGAAAAACTGGGGGCGACCTATTCGCCGCAGGTTTTCAATCATCCCAGCAGAAGTTATCCCGGCTATGGTGTTTTACGAGCCGAGTTAATTGTGGCTCCAGATCAAATTGAGAAGTTAAGTCGGGAAGTTGTACAGGTTGCCAGTGACTTATGGAAATCCGGGGTGAGCGCGGAGGAACTGGAGCGGGCCAAGGCGCCTATGCTTACTTCCCTGAAGGACATGGTTCGAGCCAATGGGTACTGGCTTAATTCAGTCCTTGCCCTGTCATCTCGCTATCCACAACAACTCCAGTGGCCGGCAACGATTTTATCTGCATTTGAATCAGTGACCAAGGAGCAACTGTCCGCTCTGGCCCGTGAGTATCTTGATCCAGCCAAGGTTGCCAGGGTTATGGTTGTTCCTGTAAAACAGGGAACGTGAAAAATAAGCTTGAGACGACCTTGAGAACTCAGCTTTTATCCGACGACCCAAAGGGCGATGTTCTGTGCGTGCTTGATGGTACGATCAGAAACACCGCCCAGAATTCCTTTGGCGATTTCGTCTCCCCGTCGTCCAATGACAATGGTGCCGCACTGGTGTTTCTTTGCCTGGCGTATTATAGCATGTGCCGTTTCCAGCTCTGAGACCTCCGGTAAAGTGACGATATTGCTAGCGGAGATGCCAGCCTCGATGAGAAGTTGGGTTGGCCCCTGAAAGATGTGGTCCTCACCAGTCAGATGGGTATTGCACCATTCTTTGTCCCAGATATGATAAAAAGATTCAGGATTTGGTTCAATCTTCTTTCCCAGAAAGTGAAGGCAGTGAAAAAGATAAATAGTGACATCTTCCTGTCCTTCCATGATATGGGCCAAATGATCAATGGCCAGTAGACAAGCTAGAGAGCCATCAACCGGTGCTAGGAAATTTTTATTTGTGACTTCACCATCAATAATCCAGAGCGGAATTTTGTGGCATTTTTTGAGCAGGGTGGTTGAAACTGACCCCAGAAGCATCTCGCTGAGAGTGTTTAAGCCCCTTCGGCCCACCAAAATACAATCCACTAAAAGATGTTCGGCCTGGTGCTGGATGGAGGCGGCAATATTATATCCTGACATCTCTACCGTTGAGTGTATCCGCTCGGGAGCAATCTGCAGGCGGATCAATTTGTCTGTCGCATTCTGCAGATAGTATTGTGCCGTTTGTTTTTTTCTCTCCCCTCCAGAACTGAGCGGCATCAAGGAGTTGCTGCTGTCGGCTGCAGCCGGAATTACGCTCTGGCTGGCACTGAGACAGGTCATGAGGTGAAAGTGGATGTCAGGATTGTCGGCAAAAAGGAGGGCGATGTATTCCAGCGACTGGCTGGAATAACTGGATCCGTCAACGGCAATCAGTAGTTGTTTTTTCATGAGTAGCAGATGGGGAATGAATTTTTTGTGTATATGTATTGTATGATCAGCTTCTGGTTAAAGTCAACAGAAAAGAAGGATTGACAAAAGGATTGCTTGCAATGCTATACTGTCAATACTTGTGAAATGAGCAGGTAAAGGTGTGTCTCGTGCTGTCTCTTTAAAATGTTTTTCGGTAATAGAGGTGTAAGCTGGATATGGAGAAAAAGAACGAGAGAAGGATGTGTACCCGCACTCCTTTTTTTACCGATGTGACGTTAAAGCTAGAGGGTACTGATTCCGCTATGCCGGCTGAACTTGTGAATATCAGTATCAGCGGCATGTTTGTACAGATTGGTCAGAGTATTCCAGTGGGAACATCCTGCACGATAGAGATAATCGTCACAGGTCATCATAGTCGTCTGCTTCTTGATGATATTCGGGGTGAGGTGGTCCGAGAGGATGAACATGGGCTTGCCATTCACTTTACTTCCAGAATGGAATGGTTTGTCCTCTTTAATGTCTATACTCATTATTGTCGGCAGGCAGTAGAAAAGGCTGGAGGTGATTTCTCTGAAATGTAGCTTGAACAAGGATTGTTGGGTTTATTTTACCCTAACGAGTCATTTATATGAAGAATACGATTTCTTTAATCTTGTCGCTGCCAGCCTATCTATTCGCTGGCTAATGCGTAAACCTTCAGTTGACTGACCTTCGCGTCTTACTGTCTCTGTAGATGTCCTGCCTTCCCGGGTGGAGTCAGATCCGCTGGATCACATGACCTTGCCTGATCGCACAAAAAATCCCCGTTACCTTTTTCCGTCTCTTTTGTCTTTATGGGAAAATACGGACTGTAAATATACAAGGAACGGCGGTATTCACTTCACTCTCCTTATAATTTTCCTGATCGACACCCTTGGTCTTGTTCGCCGCAGTGAGTTGATGATAAGTTGATGGGCCTATCAATACAGCATTTTGAAGTAGGTGGTTTCATTTGAAAACCATTCGTCAAACCCCTGCATCGTTCGCGGATAATCAACACCACTTACAGGGTGCTTTGGATAAGCTGGATCGTCCATAATCCTATTATACTAACTATGAGAGCAAAATGGATACCCCCCCTTACATGGAAATGCTGCGCTAGAAAACAGCGGAGGCTGGAATTTTTATATACTGCCTCCGCTGTTTCTTACGTGGGTATCACAAGTCACTTAGAAAGTATGGCAGGTGCTGCACTTATAATTTTTATCTGTGACATGTTTTGTGTGAATTTTCTGGGTTGTGGCTGTCTTGCTACCATGGCACTCATTGCACAAGTCGCTTTTCACCTTTTTCAACGGGGCACCGCTACCATGGCAGGCATTGCAGGAAAAACCTTCGCTACGGACATGCCTGTCATGCATGGTAACACGGTTGGTAGTCTTGAGGCTATGGCAGAGAGCGCAGAGGTCCAGACTGCTGTTACGAAAATCATGATAGCCAAGCTTGGCAAACGGTATTCTGCTGTTAGTGGAGAGGCCGCTGGTGCCGTTGTGGCAGTCGGTGCAGGAAAGAGCTGATGACGCAGGCTCTACGCCATGATTGAGCAACTGGTAAGTATCTGTGGTGATCCATTCAACCGGCTCGTTGGCAGGGTAACCCATGTTCACCAGACCTGATTGTATTGCTGTGGTGATATTACCAGTTCCACCAAGGTAGATAAATGTATCAAGTGCGACCAGGCTATTACCCCGGACTGTCTTCGGCTGAACAGCGGTTTTGTACTTGAATGGATAAATTTTTGTTGTTGTATCGTTGATGTCAAAAATTCCGAGAGGTCTGGAGGTTGGATAGGTATTCAGGGCCGCATCAAAGGTACGGGATGCATCATCCCCGAGCAGGTAGTTATCGCTCTTTCTGTTCCACCATTTGTATTCGGGGATCAGGTCGGCAGCCTTCTCGATCAGTGGAGGCCCTGGGCAGGGAGTGGTTGTATCACAGAGGTTTGCATCAGTGCCGTCCTCATGCTGACGCCAGTCTCGATGTATTTCGGTTGCCACCTTGGCATAGGTCGGGATGTGGCAGACCTGGCAGGCAATCTTGCCTCGCGCGGCATGTCTGTCTATAGTGGGATCGGTATGACCGGTGGTAGCCATGGTGGTATGGCAGGTTGTGCATGATATCTCTGAGCCGCGTGTTACATCATCAGTGACTCGGAGATCAGATCCTTTACCTATGGTTTTGTGATTTTTAAATTGATGGCAAGCCTGGCAGGCCAAATCACTTTTGTTTGTATTCATATGGACATCAAAGTTGGGATCCGTATTGGTAGTGGTGGCCATGGACAGATCGCCCCGTTTGATTCCATCACCACCGCCGGCATTGGCATGGCATTTCAGGCAGGTGGCTCGAGTAGGCTTGTGGATATTTTGCACCATACTGTCTGTTGGATTAGCGACACCCATAGAACCGTCGGCAAGCCTGATCCGTACCTTTGCATATTCTTCATTATGGCATACCAGACAATCGATATTTTCCAGGCCCGCTTTCGTATCATCGGGTCTCAAGCCGCGGCCGGTATGGCATTTGCCGCATAGCTGCCAGTCACCGGCTATATTGGTACAATAACTGTTCACTGCATTGGTGAGTTTGCCTTGCTTGATGTTAGTTCCATTAACCATATCCGGGGCATCCCCCAGCCATTTATAATGGGTGGAACCGGACATCTCTTGTGCTTCTTTCGTATGGCAGCTTAAGCAGTTGCCAGGATAATTTTTATAAAGCAGGTTTGCATGGGGGATGCTTGGATCGCAGGACAAATCTGCTCCTGAACAGTCCTGATCAATACCATCACCACAGATTTCACTTGCACCCGGGTGGACGATGGGGTCATGGTCGTTACAATCGCCTTTCGACAGCGAGTATCCATCAGCATCGGCGTCGATTGAACTGCCGGAGCGGTCTGCCAGTAAGAGAAAGGAGATGATCGCGTTCATCGATTGATTTGCCGCCGTGGCCTGGTGTGGAAATGTTAGAAGAAAAAAGAAAAAAAACAAATAAAGAAAACGGGATATAATGGCTTGTCTTCCCTTCATGATTGTTCCTCCTTTGTATAACGAATTAAGAATGGAGACCTGTGAAATTTGGGAAGCGGTCGCCCAGAATTGTGAATGAACAGGGGGAAATCTGTCGTAACAGTGGTAAGTTGTCTTCTGTTGCCTTAGAACCTCTTGGAAGTTTGGGTAAGTGCTGACTTGCCTTGTTTCTGGACACAACAATACCTATCCATGCGAAATTGTTGGTTGTGCAGAGTTATAATTAAACGAACAAAAATTTTATACGGCACGCCCTGTTTCAAGAGGTTGTTGTAAATAGTCACTATCGTGTCTGATTCATCATTCTGATCCAAGTCGCCAATAGTGGTTCTCTTTATACGGCCAGGTTGCTTAAAAGTTATAAGGTCCAATCACTCCCCTGTATGTGAAACGGTAAATCGTATGTTAACTTTCTTTTTGAAAGTTTCCGGTGTGTATTGAATGTCGAACTTGTCTCCTATCAATATTCCCAGTCTCTACAAGAAAAAGATCGAGCATCTACCGAAAACATTGAGACTTTTTATAACTTTCAAAAAGTATGTCGGAAAAAACATTATTATTCACCCCTTGAAGGCGTTTGAATATTGGGTTTTCTCTATTAAAGGGTACCTTGAAAAATGGTCTTTTTGCCTAAGATTTGCATTGTTCTAAAAATTTTATCCTCGGGATATCGACTATATGCCTGCTGTAATATTTTCTTCACACTTTGGTCTTGAATAAAAATCCTGATTTTTCAAAGTACCCTAAAGAAACAACATGGATGATGAGAGTAACAATTATAATAATAATACTCATTATTGAAACATGCAACTGGCACAGTAAGAAAAAGGCACAGGTAAAAAAGGAATGTTACATTGATGGTGACCCGTAAAACCAGGGTCTGGTTATCTGGATGGTAGTGATTTAAAAACAGTGATTGTTACCGTACAATGAGATTGTGTAGCTCATTAATGTCATTATCCTGAGCAGGAAAATGCTTTTTGAGCTGCCTGCCAATCTCGAGAATGGCTTCACAAACGGCCTCGCATTGACGTCTTTCCACGATTCCTTGGGTGATCAGGTCAATAATTCCCTGCCACTGTTCCGGGTTGATGTGGGCGTTGATCCCGGTGTCAGCTAGCACCCAGACCTTGCGTTCCAGAATGGAAATGAAGATCAGAATTCCATTTGCATCCTTAGTCTTGTAGAGCTTTTCCGTAAAAAAACTGGTGATTGCCGCCTCTTCTACTTCGGCTTCGACCTGTTTCCGGGACAGGAATAATCGTTTCAACCAGGAAAACCGGTAGACCAATCCATAAAAAATGCCGTAAAGAGTTATAAAAAGGGCGATAAAAATCCACACATTCTGAGAACCTAGCCAGAAAAGGCCGCTGACGATTGGCATAAGGAGCAAAGAGAAAGGGAGGGCTAGTACTGTTGCCCCGACAATTATGGCTGTGGGATACGAGTGACTGGCCGAGACCACCATGGGAACGATCTCACCCGAGGTCTGCTGCTCCATCTGCTGAACCAGAGCAGAGATCGTATCTTGTTCTGTTTTCGTTAGAAACTGTTGAGCTAAAGTCTGCATTTTTTACCAACTCCCTGAGGCTCCACCGCCACCAAAACTGCCGCCGCCCCCACTGAATCCGCCAAACCCACCTGAGGAACCACCGCCAAAACCACCACTCCCGCCCAAGTATCCGCCGGAGGTGCCTCCTGTTGCTTTAGCCATGCGGGCCGCAATCAGGCCGATAACAAATCCCAGTAAAGCCAGGGCCAGCAGCATCAGGCCACCGAGACCCAGGGCTATCACCCCGAAAACAGGAGCGAGAATTGCCCCGATTCCTGCCGCCACCCATGGGACGCGGGCTAACATTCTGCCGAGAATCGAGAAAAGGATCAGCAGAAAGATGATAATGGCACCGGGGTCAGCACCGCTATTTTGGTATTGGTTGTTGGTTGTTGCCGTGAACTCACCTTTAACTACAGCCATCATGGCGGAAATCCCATCGATTACCCCCTGGTCAAAGTTTCCCTCCTTGAACCTGGGGGTGATAATGTCCCGAATAATACGGCCGGATACCAGATCTGTTAACTTCCCTTCAAGGCCATAACCGACTTCTATGCGGAGTTTGCGATCATTCTTGGCGATCAGGAGCAGGGCGCCGTTATCCAGCTTGTTCTGTCCGAGTTTCCACGCCTCTACCACCCGCAGAGAAAAATCCTCCAGAGACGCGCCGTCCAGAGAAGGAACAGTCAACAGCACAATCTGGGTCGATTCCGCAGTCTCAAAATTCTGCAAGACAGCTTCAAGTTGATGGGCCGTGGCCGGGGCAAGAATCCCGGCATAATCATTGACCCGTCCTTTGAGCGGCGGGACTTCAAGGGCCAGGGCGGGGCGCGTGCCAAGAAAGATCAAAGCCAGGCTGAGAAACAGTCCGACCAATCTTTTTGTGAGAAAAGTCCTGCGCATGGGGAATTAGAACGTAACTTTGGGCACAGCTTTGGCTGTCTCTTCGGCCTTGAAGTACTCCTTCTTCACCAAGTGCAGCAGGAATTTATTGGTCAGGCTGGCAGGAAACTTTCTGATAGAACCGTTAAACATCTCCACAGCCTCATTGTAACGCTGCCTGGCCACGTTGATCCTGTTTTCCGTGCCTTCAAGTTGGTTTTGGAGATCAAGAAAGTTCTGATTGGCCTTGAGGTCAGGATATTGTTCCACGACAACCATCAGGCGGGAAAGAGCCGAAGAGAGAGCGCCCTGAGAGGCTTGAAGTTGTTGCATGGCTGCCGGATTGCTCAGGTCAGCGGGAGAAAGCTGGATTGAGGTCGCCTTGGACCGGGCCTCTATAACCTTTTGCAAGGTTTCTTGTTCATGTGTGGCATAGCCTTTGACCGTTGCTACCAGATTGGGGATCAGGTCAGCACGTCGTTGCAGCGTGGATTCAATATCGGCCCAGGCCTTGAAGACCGTTTCTTCCTGAGTCTGCAAGGAGTTATAGCCACAGCTGGATAGAAGCATGGCAACAAGGAGCATGACTCCGAAAATTATGATTCGTTTCATAATAACCTCCTGAAAGAATGAGATGAACAGAGAAAAAAAGATGATGAGAAGACTTGCTTTACAGAGTCCGGTATTCTGAGAATCCTGAAAGCCTGGCAGTCGTTACGAAACAACCCTTGTTTTCCTGATCATTCTGCTACGGCTATTGACGTCAGTCACGACATCAATAGTATGATTTCTTGAATAACAGTCAAGTGCATAATAAGTTTATAATAACGCTACCACAGACAACCTTCATCTTTCAACTTTTAACTTTCAGCCCTCCAGTCAATCTTGACAAAATTGATGATTGCAGGTATTTGTGATTGCATAGATTCAGGTACCTGGAAAGTTTCTTCGTCTGCTTATTTTTAGAAGATAGAATAAATTTTTCAGGTTGAAAAGGGAACTTCGTGTAAATCGAAGACGGGCCCGCCGCTGTAACCGGGGACAAGTTCCGCAAAAAGCCACTGTCTGGAACTGAGGATGGGAAGGCGCGGGGTGCGAAAGAGCCGGAAGTCAGAAGACCTGCCTGAATAAAATTGGTATGACCTCGTGGACAGAGCCCATACCTGTGATTTCGGATATGAAGGGAGATCCCGGATCAATTATTATAATTGGTCCGGGATTTTCTATTTTCCCCGGACCAGATCAGCAAGGGGAAGGAACATCGTGCATAAATTTACAAAACTCTCAATCCTGTGGGCGCTCTGCTTTTTTTCGATTTATTCGATTGCCTGGGGGCGGGAACACAATAAGAAACAAACTCAGGCAGTGGTGATTGCTGCCTTCGGTACCACCGTACCAGAGGCGTTGACTGGCATTTTGAATGTCAGAGACCGAATTAAACTACAATATCCGAACACCGAGGTGCGGATTGCTTTCACCTCCAACATGATCCGTTCTATCTGGCATAAACGTCAGCATGACCCTGATTATGTTAAAACACATCCTGCTGTTCCCCATGATATACTGGGCGTACAAGGGCCTCTGGCCACCATTGCCAACCTGCAGGATGATGGCTTTACCACCATCCTGATCCAACCCACCCATGTTGCTCTGGGAGAAGAGTATCTTGATCTGGTTTCCTATGTGCAGGGACTGGCCAGTATCCACACCATTAAAGAGAAGAACCAGCCCTTCAAACAACTGGTGGTTGGCAGACCGGCCTTGGGCACCATGGGCGATATCCATCCCTATCCTCAGGATATCGAACTGGTTGCCAAATCCCTGTCTGCAGATATCGATCAGGCCGCAAAGGCTGGCAGTGCCCTGGTGTATATGGGACACGGTAATGACTTTTTCCCCTCAGGCGGTTCCTATCTCCAATTTGCCGATACCATGAACCGTCTCAGCCCCCAGGTGAAGACCTATATCGGTACAGTGGAAGGATTCCCAAGCCTTGACTATGTAATCCAACAGTTGAAGAGGGACAAGGTGCGGAAGGTTCGGTTAAAACCCTTCCTGACCGTGGCTGGCGATCATGCCCAGAACGATATGGCAGGACCGGAGGCCGAGTCCTGGAAATCCATCCTGACCAGGGAAGGATTTGAAGTAACCCCGATTATGCAGGGAATGGGGGAAGTGGACAGCTTTGCCGATGTCTTTGTCCATCATCTGGCGGAACTGGCAAAAGAGCATGGAATTCAATTGGACTAAAGAAAATGCGGATATTGCATGTCATCTAAGTCACCTTTTATCCTGATGTCCCTGGCCCTGTTTCTGGCCGTGGCCATTATCCTGGCCACGGGTATGGGATTTCTTGCCATTGCACCTCTGGAGGTGATCCAGGTCGTATGGGCAAAGGTGCGCGGGGCAGGGATTGCAGCTGGTATCAATCCCACTTTTCCCTTTGTCATCATGGAAGTACGACTGCCACGTATCCTGGCCGCGGCCATTGTCGGTGGCGGATTGGCAGTGGCCGGAGCAGTGTTTCAGGCCATTCTTCTCAATCCTCTGGCAGATCCCTATACTCTTGGGGTCTCTTCGGGTGCGGCCTTCGGAGCCTCTCTGGCCCTGGTTTTAGGTATCATGGGAATCACGGTTCCTCTTTTGTTTTCAGTGCCTCTCTTTGCCTTCATTGGTGCCATGACTACCTTGGTCGTGGTCTTTGCCCTGGCTGCCCCGGACGGCAGACTTTCCTCCAATACCTTGATCCTGTCCGGGGTGATTGTGGCCGCTATCCTCTCTGCCGGAATCGGTTTCATCAAGTATCTGGCTGATGAGCAGGTGGGAGTGATTATCTTCTGGCTGATGGGAAGCTTTGTGGGCAAGACCTGGTCTGATGTAACCTTGACCGCAGTCTTTGTTTTTCCTGGTCTGTTGTTGACGCTTTATTTTGCAAGGGATCTCAATATTATGGCCCTTGGCGGGCGGACGGCGGATACCCTCGGCGTTGACAGCCGCAAGGTGAAGAAGATCCTCTTGGTCTGCGCCTCACTGATGACCGCCATCTGTGTCTCGGTTTCCGGTATCATTGGCTTTGTGGGGCTGATTATCCCCCATCTCCTGCGCCTCGTCTTAGGCCCTGATAACCGCCTGCTGATTCCGGCCTGTTTCTTTGGCGGGGCCATTCTCCTGCTTACGGCTGACACCATTACCAGGGCCTGGCTGCCAACTGAACTGCCCATAGGGGTGCTTACCTCGCTGATCGGCGGCCCGTTTTTCTGCTATATCTTCCGTAAAAAACAGTTGGGACAGCGGTGATGGCCGTGGCTAAGAATAATATCCACACTGACCTGCTCTTTGCCATCAGTAAGGGCTGTTTTGCCTACAGGACAAACAACGTCCTTCTGGATATTGATCTGGATCTTGTTCCTGGGCAGTTTTATGGACTTATTGGTCCCAATGGTAGCGGCAAAACAACCCTGCTCGATCTGCTGACCGCTACCAGACCCTTGCAGAGCGGCCAGATAATGTTTCAGGGAAAGGCCCTTGCCGACTATGCAAAAAAGGAGTTGGCCGTAAAGATTGCTCTAGTGCCTCAGCAGTTTGCCATGGGTTTTGACTTTACCGTATCTGATCTGGTGCTCATGGGTCGTTACCCATACATTCCTCGGTTCAGTAATCCGTCTCAGCGGGATCTCGATCTGGTTGATGAGGCCATGCACGTCATGCAGATCCACACCCTGCGCCACCGATTGATCACCGATCTGTCTGGAGGTGAGAAACAGCGAGTGGTGGTGGCCCGGGCTCTGGCCCAGGACACCGAGGTGTTGGTGCTAGACGAAGCTACCTCAAATCTCGACATCCATCATACTATTGAAATTATGCATGTTATCCGTAAACTTGTTCGAGATCAAGGCCGGACGGTCATTGCCGCCATCCACGATCTGAATCTGGCCGCGGCCTTCTGTGACCAGGTGATTGTTCTGAAAGAGGGTCGCATCTTTACGACCGGGCCGGTGGGTGAAGCCCTGACCGCCGATCTGATTACCGAGGTCTTTCAGGTGCAGGCCGAGGTGCAGGCTGCAACCCTTAATCACTCTCCACGTATCCATTACACATTGAGCTGATATGAATATTCCCTTTTATTTTTTTGTTCTGAGGAAAAAGCAGTGTTGCCGCTTGCTGCTTGCTGTTTTGCTTGTTATGAGCGGATGGCATCCCGCATCTGCCGCCATCCTGGTAGATCAGGAGGGAACTTCGATCAGTTATGAAGTGCCTTTCATGCGGATTATTTCCCTTTATCCGGGCCATACCGAGAATCTGCTGGCGCTTGGTCTTAATCAGGAACTGATCGGGGTAACTGCTGGCGATGATGATCCGGCTGTCTCTGGCAGACCGCAGTTCAGTGCTAATGATACCTCGGAAAAATTCATTGCCGCAAAACCGGATCTTATCCTGATCAGACCGATGATCAGCCGTTCCCATCCTCATTTGGTAAAACAGTTGCAGGAGGCTGGTATCGTCCTTGTCTCTCTTCAGCCAACCACTATTGAAGAGATGTTCAGTTATTGGCAAAGCTTGGGTGAGCTTACCGGCCGAGCCGATGAGGCTGCGGCCATGATCCAAACATTCAGGAGTGAGCTTACGGCTCTTCAGAAGATTCGAGACATGGTTCCTGTGAATAATCGGCCCAGAGTTTATTTCGAATCCATTCATGCAAAAATGAAGACCTTTGCCCCATCATCTATTGCAGTTTTTGTGCTTGAAAATGGGGGTGGGGTTAATGTCGCAGCCGATGCCACGGCCAGACATTCCACCAATATTGCCGCTTATGGTAAAGAACGCATTCTGTCCCATGCGGCAGAGATTGATATCTATCTTGCCCAGCAGGGCCAGATGAACCAGGTAACTAAGAAAATGATTACTGAAGAACCAGGGTTCAAGGCAATTAAGGCGGTACGCGAGGGGAAAATCTGTCTCATCAATGAAGAACTGGTCTCACGTCCGACCATGCACCTGCTTGAGGGGATCAGGCAGGTACGCAAGATGCTCTACCCGGGGAATTAGGCTTTTTTGTTTTTGAAAAAATACGAGAATTAGCTGTTTTCATTAAAAATTTACTATTTAATTTGTCATGCGCGCAACACTTCATATTATCGGTGTCGGTCCTGGTGATCCAGGACTTCTGACTGTCAAGGCCCTCAACGTTCTGTGCCACTGTCCGGTCATCGCTACACCCAAGGCCTCGCAGCATGGACATTCCACGGCTCTTTCCATTGTTCAGCAAGCTCTCTCTGCCGGCGAGATGAATGGGAAAGAGGTCGTGGAGCTCCATTTCCCCATGAAAAAAATTCACCTGGGTCAGGAGCCGGATCCAGAGGTGCTGCAGGCCTGGCAGGATGCCGCCGGCAGAATTTTTGCCATTCTCAGTCAGGGAAAGGATGTTGCCTTTCCGACGCTCGGTGATCCCGCTATCTATTCCACTGGCTACTATCTTTATGCGACCATTATGGAGATGCATCCGGAGATCAGGGTACAGTTTGTGCCGGGAATCTCGGCCATGAGCTCCTGTTCCGCTACTACTCACACCCCCATCTGTCTTGGTGATGATATGCTGGCGGTCGTTCCTGCAACCTTCAGCGACAGCCGTCTCAGGCAGACCCTGGAGAGCTTTGATACCATCGTCCTGATGAAGGTACACCGGGTCATTGATCATTTGATCGGGTTGTTGAGTGAATTAAAACTTCTGGATAAGGCTGTACTGGTAGAAAGGGTCGGTATGGCAGATGAGCGGGTTGTCTCTGATCTGTTGGCTATTTCCGGACAGGTGCATTATTTTTCCACCATCATTGTCAGAAAAAAGTAATTTGCGGAATATGATGCTTCGTGATAGCCTTTATGTATACTGTTGTTGTATGGGGGTAATTTTCAATTAATTATCTGGTTTGAGCAGGAGGGTTTTATGATGAGGTGGAGAAGAGGCAGTGTACTGGCGCTTGCGATATGTATGGGAATGTTGTCCTGTGGCCCTGTTTTTGCAGATGAGGTGACGGATTCGATCACACAGGGATTGGAGCAGTATAAGAAGGGAAGTTACGCGGAGGCCATGAGCAGTCTCAATTATGCGTCGCAGAAAATCGGTCAGATGAAGGCTGATGCCTTGAAGGTGCTTATCCCGCAACCCCTGTCCGGTTGGACTGCCGATGAGGTGGTTTCTCAGGCGGCGGGAACAGCAATGTTTGGCGGTGGTCTTTCTGCTGAGGGACGATATCACAAAGGAGATCAGGGCAGTGTCACTGTCAAGATCGTCACGGACTCTCCTTTGCTGCAGAGCATGATGATGTTGATCAGCAATCCCATGTTTGCAAGCTCCAGCGGCGGCAGGCTCGAAAAGATTAATGGCCAGACAGCCATTGTTAAATATGAGAGGCAGGAAAAACGGGGTGATATCAATGTGGTCATCGCCGGTAAGGTGCTGGTTACAGTGGAGGGCAACGATGTGAGCCAGGATGATATTATGGCCTATGCCAAAGCGGTGGATTACGATAAGATATTGGCTATACCGTGATTTTTCGGTAGGAATCTGGCTGATTGAGTGAGGACGATTTATGTCCTCTGTTGTTTCAGAACCGAAAAGGGCAGGATGGACTTTGAGTAAAAGTCTATCCTGCCCTTTTTTTTATTCTCGGTGATGACTCGAGGGGGAAATAATCAGATCCTTCCAGATTTTTTCCACGGTCGAAATGACAAAGTTACAAAGGCGGCACGGCTGTCAGTGCTGCAGGGCATGTTGTCGGATAAATTCCTGGATCAGATTGCGATCGGCTTCCATCAGCTCACAGCGGGATTTCTTGTCGGCAAGATCGGCTATGGCTTTTGGTAATTCAAGTGGGACGCCGATGGCCTTTTCCACAGTCTCACTAAATTTCGCCGGATGGGCCGTGGCCAGGCAGATGGTTGGAATTCCTTTCTGCTGATGGATGAGGGCTGCATGGACTCCCACTGCCGTGTGCGGATCAAGAATATATCCGTGTTCCTTGTAAAAAAGTTGGATGGTATCCAATACTTCCTGTTCCGAGGTGGCGGTAGCCACAAAGTCACGTCTGATCTGGTCGCAGGAGCTTGAGAGGTCAAGCTTGCCTGTCTTTGCAAAGTGCAGCATAGCGTCTTTGGTGCGGACTGGATTTTCATCCATGAGGTAGTAGAGATAGCGTTCAAAATTGGAGGCGGCCTGGATGTCCATGGAAGGACTGGAGGTTGCCACCACTTCACCCAGTGAGTAATCACCGTGTGTGACAAAGCGGGTGAGAATATCATTGGTGTTGCTTGCCAGAAGCAGCTTGCGGATAGTGCCTTCCGGCAGCATTCGTTTGGCGATGTATCCGGCAAAGATGTCACCAAAATTGCCAGTGGGTACGGCAAAGTCCACGGCCTTGTCCTGCTCGTGGCGGTTGATGTGCAGGCAGCTGTGGACGTAATAGACGACCTGGGCCAGGACCCGCGCCCAGTTGATGGAATTGATCGCCCCCAGGTTGTATTTTTTCTTGAAGTCGATATCGTTGAAGATGGCCTTGACAATGGCCTGGCCGTCATCAAAGGTTCCGCGGATGGCAATGTTGAATACGTTGGCATCGGTGACCGTGGTCATCTGCTGTTCCTGGACCGGGCTGACCCGTTTGTGGGGATGGAGGATGAAGATATTGATCTTTTCCTTGCCCCGGACCCCGTAGATGGCGGCACTGCCTGTATCGCCGGAGGTAGCTCCGATGATGTTCATCACCGCATCGTTTTTCTTCAGGAGATATTCAAAGAGATTGCCTAGGAATTGCAGGGCGACATCCTTGAATGCAAAGGTCGGGCCGTGAAAGAGCTCGAGAATATGCAGGGTCCCCTGATGAATCAAAGGGGTGACCTCGGCATGGTCAAAGGTGGCGTAGGAGCGATTGATCAACTCTCGCAGGTCACTGTTGGGAATGTCGTCAATGAATCGTGACATGACCTCAAAGGCCAGTTCCGGATAGGAAAGATCCTGCCAGGAAGCATAGGTCTCGCTGCCGATACGAGGGATGGTACGTGGCAGGAGCAGGCCGCCGTCTTCGGCCAGGCCCATCATCACGGCCTCAGTAAAGGGGATGGGGCTGATACCGCCCCTGGTGCTTATGTATTGCATAATGATCGTTGTCTGGGAAAAGGGCTTCCCTGAGAAGAGTTGTTGTTGGTTTAAGAGAGGGTTAAAAGATCGTCAATGTCTACGGGCCTGGCGTCATGCCAGAGACCTTCCAGATCGTAAAACTTCCTTTGTTCATGGTAAAAAATATGTACGACTACGTCATCAAAGTCAAGAAGAACCCACATCCCTTCCTCCATACCCTCGGCATGGGAGGCGCTAATGCGCTTGGAGCGCATCTCAGCTTCAATGGTCTCGGCCAGACCCTGGACATGCCGGGTAGAGCGGCCATTCATGATTACAAAATAATCTGTAAATGAGGAAATCCCTTTGACGTCAAGGACGACCAAATCCTCGGCCTTGGCGTCGAGGGCGACGCGTGCGCAAATTCTGGCCAATTCCAGACCGCTTTTATCTTGATACTCTTTCTTCAGTCGTTGCATAAATGTTATGCCCGTGTGGGCTCCTTTATTTTAGGTGAAATCAAGTACTTATATTGGATTATTGCTGCTGGGGCGCAGAAGAAAACCAAAAATGATTTGTTCAGCGTCTCAGCATGCGAACAGTTTGTTCTCAGCAAAAAGAATAATCATTTTTTTTCTTTCTTTATTCGTGGTGGAAATTCAAAGGTAATCTTACCCTTTTTATCGAGAAGAAGGAAGGCATCAAAGGGACGTTTCTTTTTGGAAATAAAACCAGTGATCAGTTCGGTCTTGCCATCAGTCAGCAGTTGTTGAATATGGTTGGGCTCTATGGCCTTGGCCAGAATTATTTTGCTGATCTGCAAGCCCTTCTTTTTGTCACCTTCCAGCGCTGATGTAGACATGTAGGCAGCCGGCGTCTCATGCACTGTAGTTCCGTCAACAGGGGAAATTCCAAGGCTCGGGCTTGCCTTGATTGCTTCAATATCCAGATTGTCGGTTGCATCGGCAAAAATAAACTCTATTTTCTGCTGATGCAACCTGACCGAGGCGGTAAAGGGTTTCCCCTGTTTGGACCTGAAATCACTGAAAGGACCCAGGGTCTCTCCTTTGATCAGGGCCACAATCTCAACCTCGCTCATAATCCTGCCGCCCAGTATCTTGCGGATGGTTATTTTTTCATCTTCTGAGATAAAGGCGGTGGGGCTGGTATAGAAATGGATATTGTTGACAGGGCTGAAAGGAGCCTCAGCTCGAACCTCTGTCCGGTCAAAGTTGCGCACTTGAGAGATGATATGCTCTGTTGTCTCCCTGATCTCGGCCATGAACTGCCGGCGGGTAAACTTGCCGTGCAGGATCTGATTCAGCTTGTGCTCCCATTCCCCTGTCATTTCAGGAGAGGCGAGCAACTCTATCTTCATGGCCTCGAGAAGGGAGAATAGATTGAAAGCCTTACCGGTGGGAGTGAGTTCCTTCCCTTCGCGAACCAGATATTTTTCCTTGAGCAGTTTCTCGATGATCGCGGCCCGTGTTGCCGGTGTGCCCAATCCCCGTTCTTTCATGGCCTCGGCCAGCTCTTCGTCTTCCACCAGTTTGTCAGAGTTCTCCATGGCTGAGAGCAGGGTTGCCTCGTTAAAGCGGGCGGGAGGTTTGGTCTCTGCCTTCTCTTTGCTGATCTCCGCGCAGGTAATTTCTGCCCCTGCAGGGATCGGGCTTAATGCGACCTCCTGCTCCTGGTCGATCTCGCTTCCATAGATGGCCTTCCAGCCGGGATCGGTGAGGATTTTGCCTTCGGTCAAAAATGATTCTGTCTCAACCACGGAGATACGCCGGGCGTTCAGGTATCGAGCTGGCGGGAAAAAGACGGCCAGAAAACGTTGGACCACCATGGTGTATATCTTAAGTTCCGGTTCGGTCAGGGTTTTAGGCAGGACCGTGGTGGGTATGATGGCATGATGGTCGGAGATCTTGGCATGATTGAAGATCAGTTTCTCGGGTTTGATAAATTTTTTGGACAGGGCCGTTTCGGCAAACTGACCATAGGTCCAGGCGGTTTGGGCTGTGACGGTTTTCTGGACCGTGGCCAGATAATCTTCGGGCAGACAGCGGCTGTCGGTACGGGGATAGGTCAACACCTTATGTCTTTCGTAAAGTGCCTGGGCCAGCCCCAGAGTATTTTTGGCAGAAAAACCAAAACGGGAGTTAGCTTCTCGCTGTAATGAGGTGAGATCATAGAGCTGTGGCGAACGCTCGCTTATTTTTTTGCTTGTTTCCTCAATTATGGCTTGTTTACCAGTGCAACCTGCCAAAATCTGGTCGGCTCTTTTTTCATCCCATATCCGGTCTGCCTTGGCCTGATTGTCTTGCTTATCTTTGATAAATTTGGGATCAATCCACTTCCCGACATACGACCCTTGGTCAAAGGTGAAGGTGGAGAGCAGGTTGAAATAGGTGCGCGGCTGAAAATTGAGGCGTGCCTGTTCTCTTTTAACGATAAGGGAGAGGGTGGGAGTCTGTACACGTCCGCAGGGGGTGAGGAAAAAACCCCCACGCCTGGAATTGAAACCGGTGAGGGCACGGGTGGCGTTGATCCCGATCAGCCAGTCAGATTCGGAGCGGCACAGCGCAGCGTCTTCCAGAGGCAGCATCTCATCATTGTCGCGGAGATGGGCAAAGGCGTTCTTGATAGCCTCTTTGGTCATGGATTGCAGCCAGAGGCGCTTGAGTGTCTTCTTGGCCACAGACTGGTTCCATACGTAACGCAGGATATATTTAAAGATCAGCTCTCCTTCGCGGCCGGCATCACAGGCGTTGATGATCTCCTTGACATCCTTGCGGCGAATCAGCTGTTGCAGAGCATTGAGTTGACTTTTGGTTCCGTCCAGGCCCTTGAGCGGGAATTCCTCCGGCAGGATGGGAAGATTTTCCAATTTCCAATCTTTGTATTTGGGGTCAATCTCTTCCGGGAATTCAATGGAAACAAGATGGCCGATGGCATAGGATACAATATACCTGTCACTTTCGTAATGAGTCTTGCTTTTTTCGAATTTACCCGGCAGGACCTTAACGATATCTGCGGCCACACTGGGTTTCTCGGTAATAATAAGTGATTTGTCAGGCATTGTCTCCTGTTTGTACTGCAGCAATTTGAGTGAAGGTCTGGAATGTTTACATGGGGCCGTTCCTGCCATTCACAGGAAAAGACTATTTATGAATAACACATTGAGGGACCGGATTGTAAGAAGATAAAATATTTCATCTTCTATAAGGCTGACTCGCGTTTGTCAATTTTATTTTTGAGAAGGACAGGTGGATGACAAGATTTGCTGATTAAAGAAGTGTTGATAACATTTGTTCGGTCTGAACATGTAACATACTGAAATTTTGACAGATGGTTGGTTTCATTTTTTTTTGTGACAAAACATTTAGAGGTGTGTTAGATAATGTTCTTTTTGTTTTAAACGTACATGCAAGGGCGCTGACCTGAGTCAGCGTTGAGAAATGGTCGAGACGCAGTTATATTAGCAATTTTTTGCGCCACATCATGACTGACGTGTTGGCGGCTTATCTTCGCTCATGGACTGCCTGTGGGGTTGCTTCAGTCTTGACAAACTGTCAATTCTGTGTTTTATATACAGTGTTTTATCGGGTTGTGTGCGGGTGTAGCTCAGTTGGTAGAGCACAAGCTTCCCAAGCTTGGGGTCGCGAGTTCGAATCTCGTTGCCCGCTCCAGGGTTGATGGCTGGATTGCACATTGTTTTTTCCCGGTTATACCTTTTGTGTCACGCAGGGTGATGCAGATGGCTTTGAAAGTGGGCTTGCCCACTTTTTTTTATGTCTATTTCAAAGTGTAGTTGAAATAGCAAAGTTTTTGCGTGATAATGCGGAAATGAGTGACGCCGTTGTTGAAAAAGTGCAGGCATTTGCGGAAACGCTTCTGCCGTATATGGGGCTGGAATTGGTGGAGGTCCAGTATCGTATTGAAGGGCACGGCTGGGTGTTGCGCCTTTTTATTGACGGCAAAGAAGGAATTACTGTAGACCATTGCAGCCGGGTCAGCCGGGAGGTCAGTGACTTCCTTGATGTGGAAGATTTGATCGACCATGCTTTTCATCTTGAGGTGTCTTCACCAGGCCTCGAACGTTCCCTGCACAGTATGGAAGATTTTCAGCGTTACCTTGGAAAGAAGGCAAAAGTAAAGTTACGTGAAGATGTTGAAAACCAGCGCGTCTTGATTGGTGTGATCAGCCAGGCCGAAGGTGAGACAGTTGAGCTCGTTCTAGAGGATGGGACCAAATGCCAGGTTGCCTTTGAGCAGATCCGCAAGGCTCGTCTGTCGCTTTGAAAAAAAGAATTGTGAGCTGTGCCTCTGTGGGATGCAAGCTCTGTAGGAATAGAATGACTTTTCTGGAAAGAGAGTCTGTCAGTTTTAAAGATGGGGAAAGAGAATGCTATCGGATTTGAAACGCATAATCGACCAGATCAGCAGGGACCGTGGTTTTGATAGAAAACTGTTGATTGAGGCCATAGAAGAGGCTGTTCAATCTGCCGCCAGGAAAAAATTGGGTAGCAGGCGGGATATCGAGGTTCGATATAATGAAGAGTATGGCGAGGTTGAGGTCTTTCAGTTTCGTACTGTTGTCGAAGAGGTGACGGATGAACAAACTCAAATCGTTCTAGCGGAAGCTCAAGCGCTTGATCCTGAGGTGCAGTTGAATGATGAGCTTGGCGAAAAGATGGATAATATTGCCGATCTGGGCAGGATTGCCGCCCAGTCTGCAAAGCAGGTGATCATCCATAAGATGAAAGACGCTGAGCGTGATGTTATTTATGAGATGTTCAAGGATCGTATCGGAGAAGTGGTCAGCGGTATAGTGCAACGCTTTGAACGGGGTAATATGATTGTCAACCTCGGCCGCACTGATGCCATCCTGCCCAAAGATCAGCAGATTCCCAAGCGGTCTTTCAAACAGGGTGATCGGGTCAGGGCCTATCTGGTTGATGTCAGGAGAGGTTCCAAGGATGCGCAGCTTTTGCTTTCCAGAACACATGATGACTTTCTTGCTAAATTGTTTGAGATGGAAGTCCCGGAGATTGCAGAAGGGATAGTGAGGATAATGGGAGTCAGTCGTGATCCCGGATTCAGGGCCAAGATTGCGGTCAGTTCGACGGAGTCCGATGTTGATCCAGTAGGCGCTTGTGTGGGCATGAAAGGCTCGCGTGTTCAGAATGTTGTCCAGGAATTGCAGGGTGAGAGGGTTGATATCGTCCCCTGGAGCCCTGATACAGCTAAGTATGCCTATAATGCCCTCGCCCCTGCCCAAGTGAGCATGGTGATGGTTGATGAGGATGCTAAATCACTTCTGGTGATCGTGCCCAACGATCAACTCTCACTGGCTATCGGCCGTCAAGGTCAGAATGTGCGTCTTGCCGCCAAGCTTCTTGGGTGGCGGATTGATGTGAAAAGTGAACAGCGGTATGCAAATCTTGAAGACCCGGGATATCAGTCGTTGCTGGCCCTTGATGGTGTGGAAGAGGCCTTGGCTGACCAGTTGTTTTCCAGAAATATCCTGTCGACTGCCATGCTTGCCGAGTCAGCCATTGAAGACTTGACTCTGTTGCGCGCTATTGGTGAAGAACAGGCGGTTTATCTTATTCAGGCTGCACGGAAGAGTCTGGGTTTGGACCCTGATGCACCCATCGAGAGGACAAGGGCGGTTCCGGAGACCATTGAAGAGACTGTCGAAGAGACTGAGCAGGAAGATGATGCCGGCCAAGATCAGGATATGGGTGATGTGTCTGAAAGCATGGCCGCCGAAGATGTGAAGGATGAGCAGGAAGAAGTTGCGGACAAGGATCATGTGGTGGATGATACCCCTGATAACTTGCCCGATGAAGATGTGGATGAATCCGGCCAGCAGGACTGAGACGAATCCAAGTCAACCTGTCCGCACCTGTTGTGTCTGCAGGATAAAGGCTTTGAAGGCAAACTTGGATCGTTTTGTCCTGCAAGAGGATAAACCGGTTTTAGATGTGCACAAAGTCAAAGCGGGAAGAGGGGCATATTGTTGTCATAACGAGAGATGTCGGGAAGTTTTTTTGAGTCAGCAAAAAAGATGGAAAAGGGCCTTGAAGGTGGAAAGGAATCCTTTGGCTCTGAAAAGTTGAGTGAGTGAAAAAACACTGTTGCAAGGATAGACGGGAGTAAGGGATGAGCAAGGTAAGGATTTATGAGCTGGCCAAAGAAGCGGGCATGAGCAGCAAAATGTTAATTGAGAAACTGCATGAGCAGGGCTATGAAATTAAAGGGGCCAGCTCAACAGTTGAAGATGACATCGCCGATAAAATCCGGACTACAGTTTTGCAGAGCTCTAAGGCTGAAGTCGCCGACAAGAAGAGCGCTGCTGAAGAAAACCCTGTTGTGGTTCGCCGGACAACAGTCATTCGTCGCCGACCAGCTGCAGTCGTAGAGCCAGAGGTTGAGACTCCTGTTGTGCAGGAAGCTGCTCCAGTGGAAGAAGTCCTGGCTCCAGCTCCTGATCAGCAACAGTTGGTCGAAGAAATTCAGGAGACACCGGCTGATAAGGGCGTGCGAGAAGCTGTTGCTCCTGTGGTGGTAGACTTCAAAGAACAGGACAAAGAATTAACAGCCGTTCCTACGGACGAGAAAAAAACTGTGGTGCAAGAAGAACAGGAAACGGCTTCGAGAAAAGGACTGGCCCGTGTCGTCGGGAGCATTGAAATTCCAGTTGAAGAAAAGCGACAGGTTGAGGAAAGACCACGAAAGAGGCCTGAACGACCAGTGGAACGTCCTGCAACAGGAGGAGGGTACAGGCCACAGCCGTCTGCGCCGAGGCCTCCAGTGGGTGCAGCACCCTTGAGTGATGCCAGCAAAGGCAAGAAGAAAGGGAAGCGCGGCGCTGAGGTAGAGGATACCGAACAAAAGAAAGGCGCCTGGAAGGCTGACAAGTTCGGTCAGAAAGGCAGGGGGAAGGTTCAGGTTACTCGTTTTGGTGATGAGTACAGCAATGTCTCTGGTAAACGGGGAAAAAGATCGAGAGGCCGGGTCGAGAGAAAAGTAATCCAGCCTGCCGTTGAGATGAAGGCCATCAAGAAACGGATCAAGGTGCTGGAAACAATCAGTGTCGCTGACCTTGCCCATCGTATGGGTGTCAAGTCCAGTGAGATTATTGCCAAGTTGATGGGCTTCGGCGTTATGGCTACTTTGAATCAGGCCCTTGATGTTGATACTGCGACCCTTATCGGGGCAGATTTTGGCTACGAGGTTGAACAGGGGATTACCGAAGAGATTGGTGTCTTGCAGCTCAATGAGCAGGAAGGCGGTGGAGAACTGCTGCCCCGTTCTCCAGTGGTAACGGTTATGGGCCATGTTGATCATGGTAAAACTTCGATTCTGGATGCTATCAGAAAGACTGATGTGGCTGATGGAGAGGCTGGTGGTATTACCCAGCATATTGGTGCCTACCATGTAACTTCCGGTTCTGGCGATGTGACCTTTGTCGATACGCCTGGCCATGCCGCTTTTACCGAGATGCGTTCTCGTGGTGCTCAGATTACCGATCTGGTTGTCCTTGTTGTCGCGGCTGACGATGGTGTCATGGATCAGACGAGAGAAGCCATCCGTCACGCCCAGGCAGCTGGGGTTCCCATCCTGGTGGCGGTAAACAAGATTGACAAGGAGAATGCCGATCCGGATCGTGTAAAACGTGAGTTGTCCGATCTGGGTCTTTCCCCTGAAGAGTGGGGTGGACAGACAATGTACTGTGAGACCTCGGCCAAGAAAAACATCGGTATTGATAATCTACTGGAGTCCATTCAGCTCATGGCTGAGGTGATGGAATTAAAGGCCGATGTCACCAGGAAGGCCAGAGGACGAGTTGTTGAGGCCAAACTTGATAAAGGCCGCGGACCGGTAGCAACTATTCTGGTGCAGGAAGGAACTCTGAAGGCAGGCGATTATTTTGTGGTAGGTCAGTTCAGCGGTAAAGTCCGTGCCCTGATCAACGATAAAAACAAGCCCCTTGACGCGGCCGGCCCATCAATTCCCGTAGAGGTGCAGGGGCTGACGGGTGTCCCTCAGGCGGGTGATGAGTTTATCGTGGTCACTGATGAGAAAATGGCCAGAAATCTCAGTCAGGCTCGCATTTTGAAGGCTCGGGAGCTTGAACTGGCTTCAGGGTCGAAAGTCTCGCTGGACAGATTGTTTGAAAAGATGAATGAAGAAGAGACCCAGGAATTACGGCTTGTCCTTCGTGCTGATGTTCAGGGAACGCTTGAGGCCTTCTGCTCGGCTGCAGAAAAACTTTCTACTGATGCGGTGAAGGTGCGAATTCTGCATGAGGGTACCGGGACGATCACAGAGTCTGATATCCTGCTTGCCTCTGCCTCTGATGCAATTATTATCGGATTTAATGTGCGGCCAACGACCAAGGTCAAAGAGTTGAGTATCAAAGAGCATGTGGATGTCCGTTCGTATGACGTTATCTATCACGCCCTGGATGATATCAGGAAGGCTATGGTCGGGATGCTTGAACCTACCTTTGTGGAGGAAGTAATTGGTAGTGCCGAAGTCCGACAGCTCTTTCATGTCCCCAAAATTGGCACTATTGCTGGTTGTTCTGTTGTTGATGGGAAAATTACCCGTAAGGCCTCGGTCAGGGTTATTCGTGAAGGGGTGGTTCTTTACACCGGTAAGATTGGTTCTTTGCGCAGGGTTAAGGATGATGTCAGGGAAGTCCTTACGGGATATGAATGTGGTATCGGAATTGATAATTATAACGACCTTCTGGTCGGAGATATTCTTGAAGCCTTTATCCTGAATGAAGTGGAGGCAACACTGGAAGGTTAGAATAAAGGTTGTATCTGCTCGGCTGTAGTCTGTAAGTTAGCAGATTGTCAGGCTGCAGATTAAATAATCTGTTCTATCCTTTTGCTGAATTCTTATGTGGGATCCTAAAGAGACATTAAAATCTGTTGGCCTGGGGCCGAAGAGTGAACAAAAAAGATCAGTACGGGTGGCAGAGGCGATCCGCAATGAACTCTCCATGCTCCTTTTGACAAAGGTGTGTGATCCAACACTTGCAGAGGTTGGTATCTCTAGGGTTGAGCTGGCAGATGATCTGAAATATGCTCAGATTTATTTTACGGTTCCCGGAGACAAGAAACAACAGGTGAGTGCAAAAGAGGGATTGCAGAGGGCAAAAGGATTCATGAGGAGTCATCTAGCCAAAGTCATTAATATGCGTTATACGCCTGAATTGCAATTTGTCTATGATCAGCAGATTGAGAAGGTGGTAGCAATGGAGAAACTTCTTCAAGAAATTGCTAATGAAAGAGGTGGTGATGATGAAAGTAGTTCCTGAAGAGATCAGTAAGATTATTCAAGAGGTTGATAGTTTAGTTCTCATGACTCATCTTCATCCTGATGGTGATGCCTTGGGTTCACTTCTGGGTTTGGCTGATATCCTCGAAGGACTGGGGAAAAAGGTGTTCCGTTATCTGGAAGAGCCGGTGACCCATCTCTATGATTTTTTACCTGGCTGTACTCTTGCGCAAACTGACCTTGCTGCTTTGCAGACTTTTGTGTCCGCTGCCAAAGGTAATGTGGCAGCAATATCACTGGATTGTGGCGATTGTGACCGGTTGGGGCAGGAGAAGATGGAGTTGCTCAATCTGCATCCCTTTCTAGTGATTGATCATCATCGTGGGCACCAGGATTTTGGTGATCTTCGCTGGCTTGACTCCAACCGCTCCTCCACGGGAGAGATGGTCTATGAGTTGGCAATGGAGCTCGGTGTTGAACTTTCCTATGCTGCTGCTTTTAATATCTATGTAGCAATTTCTACGGATACTGGATCTTTTCGTTATGAGAATACCAGCCCAAGAACCCTGCGAATTGCTGCTGATCTAGTGGCCTGCGGGGTTCACCCAGAGGAGGTGGCTGGACATGTGTATGATAACTTTACCTTACAACGATTGCGTCTCATGGAACAGGTGCTGGCAACGTTGGAGCTCTTTGAATCTGACCAGGTCGCCTTTATAACCGTGACCAATAAGATGTTAGAGGAGTGTGGGGCAGAGGCTGGGGATACTGAGGGTTTTATTAACTATCCTCGGGCATTGCTTTCGGTGAAGGTTGCTGTATTTCTCAAAGAGACTCAAAAAGGTGGGGTTTCCGTCAGTCTGCGTGCCAAGGGTGGATGCGATGTGGCAGAGGTCGCTGCTGCTTTTGGTGGGGGTGGGCATCGTAATGCCGCTGGCTTTCGTGTTTCTGGTAAGGACGTGAAGCAGGTACAGAAAATGGTTTTGGATGCACTGAGCAACGCCTTGAAATGAGAAAATCTTTTGATCCTTGATCCAGTGGAAGAAGAAAATGATAGGGTGGGACATCCTTTTGAGGCCGGTATATTTGTTATAGATAAACCTGCCGGACCCACCTCTTTTAGGATGGTGAGTGGAGTGCGGCGCGCACTGGGAATGAAAAAAGTAGGCCATGCCGGAACTCTTGATCCCTTTGCCACGGGTCTGCTTATCGTTTGTGCGGGCCGTCCGGCAACTCGGATGATTTCCAAGATGATGGATGGTAGGAAAGAATACTTGGCCACCCTCTGTCTTGGTGTAGAAACCGAGACCTTTGATCCGGAAGGCACGGTAGTGAACCGGCAATCTGTCGCTCCCCTACGGGCAGAGCAGATTGAGAGATGCCTCTCCTCGTTTCGGGGTGAACAACTTCAGGTCCCGCCGATTTATTCAGCCTTGAAACATCAGGGGAAGCCGCTTTATCATTATGCCCGTCAGGGAATCAGCATTGTGAAAGCCGCTCGTCCTGTCTTTATTGAAACTCTGGAAAGGACAGATGGAGGCCATGATCTGGCAGGGGGAGAGGAGGTACAACTCTCCGTGCGGGTTGTGTGCAGTAAAGGGACATATATTCGAAGTCTGGCTGCAGATATTGGCAGAAGTCTAGGCTGTGGTGCCTATCTCACGCAGTTGCGCAGGACAAGAAGTGGTTGTTTTACCCTGGAGGATAGTTTCCCTGGGGCTGAACTGCTTTTTCCTGATGCTCGTCAACGCTTATTGGCTAAGGCCCTATCTGTTGACGATTTTGCTAATCTGTTGTAATAAGAGTAAGAAGTGGTAGGTGTTGTTAGAGAGGATTGGTACATAAATAAATATTTTTCGCTTTTCCTGAAACGTGTTGTTTGCAAGGGAAAGCGACCCTAACTAAAGGGAAAAACAGTCTTTATATAAGCAAGAGGAGGCCCGTTTTGGCACAGTCAGCAGTAAAAAAACATGAAATTATTGAAAAGTTTAAGGTCCATCCCACCGATACCGGTTCATCAGAGGTGCAGATTGCCCTTCTTTCTGATCGGATTGTCTATCTGACCGAGCATTTTAAAACACACGGCAAGGATCATCACTCCCGTCAGGGTCTTTTGAAACTTGTTGGTCAGCGAAGAAGTTTGCTTGATTATCTGAAAAAGAAGAATGTGAGTAAATATAGAACTGTTATTGCTGAGCTTGGTATCAGAAAATAACAGGATGTAACAACTGAACGAGTGTGCAACGATTTCAGTTTGTCCTGCATACTCGTTAAGTTTTAAGTTCTGGGTTTGAGCATTTCAGGCGCGTACTTTTTGGGCCGCGTTTGGGGTACGAAGTGTATTTATGCTGAAATCTAGGATGCAGGGTGCGGTGTGCGTACTAAAAATGCTGCTGTGTTTGCACAGTTGGAGAGTGTATGTATAAGAAAGTTGAAATTGAAATAAGTGGGAAGACGCTATCCATTGAAACAGGGAAGCTTGCCAAGCAGGCCTCGGGATCAGTGGTTGTTCAGTGTGGCGAAACCATGGTACTGGTGACAGCCGTTGCTGATAAAGAAAACAAGCCTGAGCTTGGATTCTTACCGTTGACCATTGAATATCAGGAAAAGATGGCTTCCGTGGGACGTATCCCAGGAAACTATTTCCGGAGGGAAATCGGTCGTCCCAGTGAACAGGAAGTGCTTACCTGCCGTATCATAGACCGACCCTTACGGCCTCTCTTTGCGGATGGATATTGTGCTGAAACCCAGGTGATAGCCACTGTTCTTTCTGCCGATCAGCAGAATGACCCAGACATGCTGGCCCTGTTAGGCGCCTCTTGTGCCCTTACCTTGTCTGATATCCCCTTTGGCGGCCCGGTGGCCGGGGCAAGGGTAGGATATGTTGATGGGAACTATGTATTGAACCCAACGAAAGATGAGCTGCAGACATCACGTATGGATATCATCGTGGCCTGTACCCGTACTGCCGTGGTTATGGTTGAGGGGAAAGCTGATGCCTTGAGTGAGGATGAGATTCTGGCTGCCATATTTTTTGTCCATGAGCAGGTACAGCCTCTTATTGATCTTCAGAATCAGTTACGGGAAGTCAATGGAAAAGTTAAACGTATTGTTGAGCCTCCCCAGATTGATGAAGAACTGATGGTGCAAGTCAGAGCGGTTGCTGAGACAGGAATGCAGACGGTTATTTCCACTGCTGATAAGATGGAACGCGGACGCCTCTATGATCAACTGAAAAGTGATGTGGTTTCTGAATTGAACGTGGACGGAATGCGGGCAAAAGAGATCAGCAATCTATTGTCTAGTTATAAAAAGACGATTATGCGCGGCAAGATTGTGGAAGAGGGGATCAGATTAGATGGGCGTGCCTTTAATGAGGTACGGGCCATCAGTTGTGAGGCCTCTTATCTTCCAAGGACACATGGATCCGCTCTCTTTACCCGTGGCGAGACCCAGGCCCTGGTGTCAGCTACTTTGGGCAGCGAACGTGATCAGCAGCGTGTTGAGACCCTGTTGGGGGATGAATCAAAACGCTTCATGCTGCACTACAACTTTCCTCCCTACTGTGTGGGCGAGGCACGAAGGATGGGTGGCCCTTCCCGCCGTGATATCGGCCATGGCACCTTGGCCATGCGTGGACTGAGTGCTGTGCTTCCTTCTGAAGAGGAGTTTCCTTACTCGATCCGAGTGGTTTCCGAGGTCTTGGAGTCAAATGGTTCTTCATCCATGGCCACTGTGTGTGGTGGTAGTATGGCCATGATGGATGCTGGAATACCCATTAAAAAGCCGGTTTCCGGTATTGCCATGGGCCTGATCAAAGAGGGTGATAAGGTTATTATCCTCTCTGATATCCTCGGTGATGAAGATCATCTCGGCGATATGGACTTTAAGGTTGTGGGCACGGATGATGGCGTTACCTCTCTGCAGATGGATATCAAGATTGCCGGTGTTGATCGTGATATCATGGGTCGGGCCCTGGCTCAGGCCAAGGAAGGTCGGATGCACATTCTGGGTGAAATGTCGAAAGCGATCTCTCTGTCTCGTAAAGATGTGTCTGAGTATGCGCCAAAGTATTATACCCTTAAGATCAATCCAGACAAGATTCGTGACATTATTGGATCCGGCGGCAAGATCATCAAGGGACTCGCTGCAGAATTCGATGCCAAAATTGATGTGGATGATTCCGGCATGGTGAAGATGTTCTGTAATAATACCGCTAATGCCAATGCCCTTGTTGATCGTGTTAAACAGCTTACCGCCGAGGTTGAGGTCGGTGCTGTTTATAAGGGAATTGTCAAAACCATCAAGGATTTTGGTGCCTTTGTCGAAATCATGCCGGGTACAGATGGTCTGGTTCATATCTCAGAGCTTGATACCAAACGTGTTGAGAATGTGACTGATGTGGTCAAAGAAGGTGACGAGATTGAGGTCAAGGTCTTAGAGGTTGACAACCGCGGTCGTATCCGTCTGAGTCGCAAGGCATTGATGTAATATTCTTAGCTCTCACCATTGTTGTAAGCAAAAGGGCCGTTTCTCATGGAGACGGCCCTTTTTTTATATATAAATGATCAGTGTGGAGGTGGATGGATGGAGGAAATAACTGTGCAGTTCTGCTGGGTAGATCCGGAGAAGTGTGGTGATCTGGAATTACCACGCTATCACTCACCCCTTGCATCAGGAATGGATGTGTCGGCGGCAGTGTGTGAATCTGTACTCCTTAATCCCGGTCAGATTGATCTCCTACCCTCAGGTTTTTCAGTCGCCATCCCTGTGGGATATGAATTGCAGGTCCGGCCCCGGAGTGGTCTGGCAATCAGACATGGGGTAACAGTAATCAATAGCCCGGGGACCATTGATGCCGATTATCGAGGGGAGGTGCGCATTGGTCTGATTAATCTGGGTCACGAACCCTTTCTCATAAATCGTGGTGATCGCATTGCCCAACTTGTTTTGGCACCGGTGGCTCGAGCGCAGGTTGAGCTGGTGACCATGCTCGATTCCACCAGTCGTGGCGATGGCGGTTTCGGTCATACGGGGAAATAGATCATGTATTTCTCCGTTCTTGGCAGTGGCAGTAAGGGGAACAGTGTCTATATCGAGTCAGGAAAAACCGCGATTCTCATTGATGCTGGCTTTTCCGGGAAAGAAATTGCCGCGAGGCTTCACTCCATTGGACGCCAGGTAGAAAATCTGGATGCCATTTTTGTGACCCATGAGCATCATGATCATATTCAGGGCGTAGGAATCCTTTCCCGTCGTTGCAATATTCCTGTTTTTGGGAATTACGGCACTATAAAAGGTGGTGAGAAGATTATGGGCAGACCCTTCAGCCATTTCGAGTTTGGCACTGGTGAAACTGTTCAGATGCAGGATCTGCAGATTCGTAGTTTCTCCGTCTCTCATGATGCAGCAGATCCGGTGGGTTTTATGATTGGTAACGGCAAGGTGACCCTTGCCTATTGCACGGATACCGGCAAAGTCTCACGTCTTTTGAGGCAGAGGATCATGGGGTGTAATGGTCTGGTTCTGGAATTTAATCATGACCCACAGATGTTGAAGGATGGTCCTTATTCACCAGCCTTGCAACAGCGTGTCCGTTCTGATCATGGTCATCTGGCTAATGCGGATGGAGCAGAATTTTTAGAATCTCTGCTCCATGAACAATTACAATTTGTGATTCTTGCCCATCTCAGTGCAACCAATAATCATCCGGATCTGGCCATGACGGCTGCCAAGAGTGTAGTCGGGAATCATCCGCTCCAACTGAAGGTCGCATCCCAGAACTTGACAACGGACTTGGTTTTGCTGAAGCCTTGACAGGCCAAGCGTTGTCTGTATGGGAACACAATTTGGCGAAATTAAAAAAAGATAGCGCCAAATTGGTGTCCATTGTTGTTGAGGTGGGACCATCTCTTGTACTATTGGATGTGTGAAAATGATCAGTGCGGGAGAATGATCCGATGTTCTTTATCTATGGTAGGATTCTCCTTGTAAAGGAGTAGGGTTTTACCGATGAGCTGTACAAGTGTGCTTTCAGTTGCCGTGGGTAAGAAATCTGCTGCTTCTTGTTTTTTTATACTACTGTTGTTGCCGATTTTAACCTTGATGAGTTCCCGGATGAAGAGCTCCTGTTTTGTAGCTTTGAGTACATTTTCCGTCAATCCTTCCTTCCCAATTGAAACCAGAGGCGAAAGATGGTGCCCAAGTCCTTTGAGAAATTTTTTTTGTTTCCCGGTTAAGGTTACGATATTTTGGTCTTCTTTATTCATCATGTTAATTTATCCTTAAAAAGTGTATTAGTTAATCAGGTTTTTTATAATTTCATATCCACCGATATAGGTTCCCAGAGAAGATCCAAGACCCGTAAGGAGGAAGACGAGAAAGACCCGGAGTAGTTTGTTCTTCCACCATCCAAATATGGTTCCCATATCGTCTCCAACTGTTTCAAACTCTTTTACCAGGGGAGGAGCCATCATCACCTGGATAAAGGCCGCCACATAGCCTGCCCCGATCACTGGTGTAAGGCTGGTAATCGGGGCTGCGACAAAGGCACCGATGATTGTAAGAGGATTGGCCAAGGCAAGCAAGCCGCCAATTGCAGACGGGATGCCGTTGGCTAAAATCCAGTAAACGAGGTTGGATCCTGCATCTCCTCCTCCTTTTTGTAGACCAATGGCGATAATTGAGCCTATAATAAGTACGGGAAAGGACCAGCCTGCGATCTTCCAGCCTTTTGATATGGGAGGGATGGTACTTATCTCATCAAGTACTTTTCTGTTATCAATGGCAAACAGTTTCTGAATCCCTAGCACATGACCTGCTCCTACAACAGCGACAAGGCGATTTCCGTTTGTCGCTTTTATTTTTTCAGAGAGGTAGATGTCTCGTTCGTCAATAAGCACTTTCTTCACATTGGGCAGAATTTCACCCATTTCCCCCATCAACTCTGATAAAACATCTTTTTGTTTCAGTTCTGCAAGTTTTTCCTCACTGATCTCAGTTTTGTCAAAAAGGCTTGCAAAGAGGGTGGTTAATAAATATCCTTTTTTAAATAATGATGTTGATTTCCACGCTCGGCGTAGGGTGATGCGAACATCGCGGTCACAAAGGGCAATGGGGATGTTTTGTTCTTTGGCACATTGCGCAGCAGCGAGTAATTCTGCACCTGGTTTAACTCCCAGCTGTTTCCCCAGCTTTTTCTGGTAGGATGCCATAAGGAGATTGATCATCAGGGTTGAGAGTTGTTTGTCCTTGATGATCTGTTTTAGATCAAGCGCCTGCCATCTTTTTGTTTCGGAAAGAGCTTGGTAGCGTTTTTCGTCAAGTTCTATGCAAACACCGTCAGGACGTTCCTGTTGGATCACCTCTTGTACCAGAGCAACGGATTCCTGGGAGATATGGGCTGTACCAACCAGCAGGATAGTTCGATTGTTGTAGTGGATAACATGGACATCTTCCGAGTATTCTTTTGATGGGAAGTGTGTTTGCGACATAAAAAAAACCTGCAGTTAAGAATTGAGGGAAAAATAAAGAGTGTTTGTCTGTTAAACTTGAAGCGTTAACTAAATATTGATTGTCTGAAATAGGAAATATGAATGTTCAAACCTCAAGGTAACAGGTATTTAGAGAAACAACCTACTAACAGGAGGGGACATTTGTCATTTTTCTTTAATAAAATGGCAATGAATTTGTGAATTGTAAAGAGTCTGTCAGGTGAATTGGTAAAAAATATTGTCTGGAAGAAGATAAGTGGGGGACTTGTAGGATCAGGGATTATAAAAATATAAAAAAACCTGAGTCAAATAGTTGTGCTCAGCATCTGTAATCTCAACCTGTCGTGGTTAAACATCTTTAATCTTAAGACGTTTTCCAGGATGAATCATATTTGATTGAAGATTGTTCCATTGTTTTATTTGCAAAGGCGACAGATTGAATACTTTAGCAATAGTCCAGAGGGTGTCGCCATCTTGCACATTATACCAACTGTACTGTGACTTTTTTGCTGTTTGAGTGTTGTTAATGGTTACCGAAGTATTGTCGGCGATGTCATCTGTTGGAGTTTTCTTTGCTTGGGTGGCTAAAATGATGATATTATCTTCTTTTGAGAAGTTAGAAGCAATGATTGTAGCTGCTTTTGCAGGCTGTAACGTTTTGTTTTTTTGATCAATGTAGAGTGACAGTTGTTGTCCTGCTCGAATATTGTGGCTGGAGGGAAGATCATTCCATGAAACGATCAGCTCTGCCGGCACCTTGTATTTACGAGCAATTTGTGAAATAGATTCACCTTTTTTAATTCGGTGCAGGATAAGGTTGTCCTGGCTTGCTGCCGCAATAGCTTGGCGGCTGCCTTCTGGCAGAAGTTGGTAACGAACGGTTTGATATGGGATTCGTAATCGTTGGCCGGATATAAGCTTTTTGTTGCGTAAGTTATTTACCTTCAGCAGGGTCGTTTTATTGATATCGTAACGATTGCAAACCTGAGTAAGAGACTCTCCTTTTCTGATGGTGTGAGTCTTGTAGTCAATGGTGGCGATGCGGTGCAATCGTGGCAGGTTCTTACTTGCTAAATTTTGGGAGCCAACGGGAATTTTAATAGAATAGGAGCTTTGATTGAGGGGGGTCTTGTCAGTAGATAATTCTTGATTGAGACGATCAATGGTCTTTCTGTCACAGTTACTGATCAGGGCTACAGCATCCAGAGTAAGGCCTGGGCCAACCTCAAGGGTGTCATATGAGTAAGGTTCTTCGGGCTGGATATCTGTAAAGCCGTATTGCTTGGGGTTTTTGGCAATGATTATTGAGGCAATCAGTTTGGGTACATAGCGTTTGGTCTCCATGGCGAGATAGTCATGTTGAGCCAGAGACCAAAAATCATTTGCATTATAACGTTCCATGCCCTTACTTATTTTTCCGGGCCCGGCATTGTATGCAGCCACAGCGAGATGCCAGTCACCAAATTGGTCGTAAAGATTGGAAAGGAATTTCACTGCAGCTTTGGTGGATTTTTCTGCATCACGGCGCTCGTCAAGATACTTGTTCATTGTCAGATTGTATTGAGCGCCTGTCCCCGGAATAAATTGCCACAGGCCTGAAGCATGAGATTTGGAGTAAGCTTTTTGGTTGTAACCACTTTCAATCATTGCCAGGTAAGCAAGATCCTCGGGGAGTCCTGCTTCATTGAGCTCTTTCTGCATCAAAGGGAGGTATTTACCCGAACGGCTCAGCCAGATTCCAAAGCTTTTTTTCTGTTGATTCTGGAAAAGATCAAGATATGCCTGTACTTGATTATTAATGATAATAGGGAAATCTGAGCAGGTGGTATCAGGTTGCAGGTCTTTATTTTGAGCAACATTGTTGCCCATGGTCCAGGAGCCGGCGCGACGAAGAGCTTCAACTTCTGCGTTAAGTTCTGTTTCAGGATCTTCTGCATCAGTCGGAGCAGCACTAATGATTTCCTGGTCATCTGAGAGACTCAGTTCGGCAGAATGTTGTCCATCGGCACAGGCAGAAAAGAATAGAGTCGGCAAGAGCAGAGCGCATATGCTCAAACATCGGATAAAGTGCTGAGTCATAAGGATTCTATGAAATAGTAGGAAGTTTTTAGATGTATTGGGCGCTTGAAAATTAGATGAAAAATAAAACGTTATTGTACTCTGACGAGTAACACAGTACATTCGCACCCAAATTAAAGTTGTTTATTTAAACTCTAAGTGCTTTTGAATTGCAAGAAAAATAAGAGAAATAAGGGAAAAGATGGCTGACGTGGAGACATATTGTTCTTTTGATGGCTTTTGTGCCATGTTTATGTGAAGTGTCGAATAAAGAAAACGAAAATAATAAACTGATTTTGTTATGTTTAAAAAACTATTTTATGTATTAATTTTTCTGATTGTGTCGGGAGCATTAGGGGTTGGTGGGGGTTTTTACTGGTTTGTTGTCCTCCATCCTGGAGATGAGATTGATCCTGCTAATATCCAGAGTATTTTGGGTAAGGAAACTCCTGTTTATTTTAATGATGGTAAAATAAGATTGGGCGTTTTTTTTGATGAGGCCCATCGACAATATGTGACGTATGAACAGATTCCCAAGAATTTTGTAAATGCCCTGGTCGCTTCAGAGGATGATCAGTTTTTTTCCCATTATGGATTTGATCCGCTAGGAATTGTCAGGGCTGCTATCAAGAATTATCAGATGGGGAGGGTTGTGCAGGGGGGGAGCACTCTTACGCAGCAGACAGCAAAAAACCTCTTTAAACGAAGCGGGCGATCATATGAGGCTAAACTTAAGGAACTGCTCTTTGCTCTTCGTTTGGAATATTATTATTCAAAAGAAAAAATATTTGAGTTCTATGCGAATCAGTTTTATGTAAGTGGTAATGGGCATGGCCTTGGTGTTGCTGCACGTTATTATTTTAATAAGCCGGTGGAGGAGTTGTCCCTGCTTGAATGTGCCTTTATTGCAGGGAGTGTGAAAAAACCGAACTATTATAATCCGTTCATAAAAAAAACCGATAAGGCCGTAAGGGAGGCTCAAGAATATGCTAATGTACGGGTTCGATATGTACTTGAAAAAATGCGTGAAGCAGGCAAGATCACAGATGCACAATTTCATGAAGTGATCAAGGCTGAACTCGTATTTCATCGAGGGACAATAGGATACGCCCAGGATTATGTGATGGCAATGGTGACGGATGCTGTTTCCACGCCGGATGTCCTTGATGCATTAAAGGCTCAGGGCATTGATAATCTGGCTACTTCGGGGTTACGGGTAATCACAACTGTTGATGAAGCGCTGCAGAGACAGACACTCTATGCGTTGCGGCAGGAGCTTTCCCGTCTGGATGTACGATTGCGTGGCTATCGTCGGGAAGAGGTGCAGAAAGAATTGCAGGCCAGTGATTATGCAGGAGATTTGGTATTAAAAAAACAGGCGTTTCTGTTTGGTTCCATCGAAAAAATTACCAGAACTGCGGAGAAAGGTAAATCTTCAGTACATATTGAAGTTAATTTAGGAAGAAATCTGGGGACGGGGGTTATCCGGGAACAAGGGCTTATGGGCCTGCTTGTTGCTCAGATGAAATGGAAACAAGGTCGTTGGAATGAGGCTGGCGTAAAAGATCTACCCATTCTGTTGACTGAATTGCTGGAAGGCGATCGAGCCTGGGTCAGCATCCGGGACATCGCCCCTGATGGTACAGTGGATCTTGAGCTGGAAAAGTTTCCAAAAATTCAGGGAGGTGCGTTGATCTTGCAGGACGGGCTTATTAAGGCCATGGCGGGGGGAGTGGAAAACCGATTTTTTAATCGGGCCATTTATGCCAAGCGTACCATGGGATCTGCCTTTAAACCTTTTGTTTATACCGCAGCTTTGCAGCTTGGATGGAATGCGACGGATCTACTCAACAACAAAAGAGGTGTCTTTGTCTTTCAGAGGCAACCTTATTTCCCGAGACCTGATCATAAAAGTGAAAATGGTCAGGTGTCGATGAGTTGGGCGGGTGTGCATTCGGAAAATCTTGCCTCTGTCTGGTTGCTTTACCATCTATGTGACCATCTCAGTATGAAACAGTTTCAAGAGGTTGCGACCCAGGTTGGTTTGACTCCCAAAAATCTCTCTGGTGAGATAGAGCCTTATGTGAATTATGCAGCCAGGATCAGGGATCGACATGGTATTATTATTAATCGTGCCGTGCTTGAAACTGCAGCCTTTGAACAGGCTGTTACCAATCTGGAAACAGATTTTATCTTCGAAAATCGTCTGCAGGAATATACTGTCATAAAAAATCTGCATTATGGATTAACGGATGTAAGTTCCGCATCCATTCTGGAGACTCAGTTACAAAGGAAAGGGCTAACTGCACAGGAAGGACAGGAGCTTTCTTTGCGGAAGTCTCTTCTTGCAGGCCAGAACTATTTAGCACTTGTTGCTTTTCAACAGGGAATGGATTCTTATCGTCGTGAAGTTGAAGATCCGTGGAATTCTTCAGCTCTTTTTGTAGCCCCTGTAACTCCAGGTAAGGGCTCGCTTTATTATGATCCGATTCGCGATCGATATACGTTTACAAAGGGGGGACGAACCGGAGCTTTGCAGACGGCGAATGTGAAGCAGTTGCGAGATTATTTATTTCAACAGGACAGTGCTGGTCGGGATAAATTCTGGTCTGAGGTTTTTCTTGATTCCACAGTGTCTTCCGCTGCGATGAATATGGTTCGCAAGCAGGTGGGTCTTGAACTCCAGCGCTTGACAGCCCTGCCTCCATATGATTTAGAGGTCTTATCTGCTGTAAAAGATTTTAGATTGTTGGTTGGCTTACGTTATCTGATCAATCTGGCCCGAGAATTTGGAATAAAGAGTCAATTGGATCCTGTCCTCTCTTTTCCACTTGGCTCTAATGTCGTGACTCTTCTTGAGTTTGTGCGGATGTATGAGGGGATAGTGACTGGAGAGGTCGTTTTGAGTGAGGGGCAGGGTGACGATTCCCGTGATTTGCTCACCATTATTGATCGCATTGAATCCGAAGAGGGCGAGGTACTTTATCAACCCAAGCGTAAGCGTACTCGGCTTGTGGCGCCCGAGACATCCTTGGTCGTTGGTCACATCCTTGAAAATATTGTAAAGTTTGGCACAGGGCGCTATGCTGACAAAAATGTCAGGTTGACAGAAATAGATGAAGAGGCATCTAAGAAATTTGCAGGTTTTGACCTTGCGATTCCGCTTCTTGGAAAAACTGGGACGGCCAATAATTACACCAATGCATCATTCTTCGGCTACCTTCCCGGTGTGGCTTCCCAAGGTGAAGGACTGGTGGCTCAAGGTGGATATGCAATTGGGGTTTATGTAGGTTTTGATGACAATGAGGATATGCGGCGTTCTTCAACCAGAATTACCGGTTCTGAGGGAGCATTGCCCACATGGACTGATCTGGTGCGTACAGTATTGAAGGAAAAAGGGTATACGCAAAAGCTCAATGCTATTGATATTTCATTTTCCGGCCTTACTTTACAACGGAAGTCATTGGGACAGCTGAATCTGGCGGTTCAGGATGAGCTTGGTGGTCTATTGCCATCTCATGTCAGGGAGGTGGACGTGAAGAATCGTTCGATCCCTTCGATCATGACTTTTGGTGAGTTGGACGATACTGGGAGATTTGTCCCTGCGAGGCAGTTCAAGCCTTACTGGAGTAATGGCGAGTCTCCGTCAGGAGTGGACTTTTAGGGACCGCGATGAATAAGCAATGCAAGTTTGACGATTTCTTTGTCGTTTCTTCTCTTGGTGGTCACACCATTTCAATGGTATGATATATTTTTGCATGCTCAGATGATGGCAGTCTTTTGAGAAGAAAACCATCTGCGTGTATTTAAAATCAATGGCGGTATTCTGGGTGGGATGCATTTCTCCTTGCTGTAGTATTTAATAAAAACGTATAGATATATTATGAATATGAATCGATTCACAACTGTTCTGCTGATTGTCTTCTGCTCAATGATGATGAGTGGTTGTCTTTATAAACAAAAAAGAATAATTGACCCTGCTGCTTCGGTTGCACCTGAGCAGACTCAGCCTGGCTCTGCGGGGCAGTTAGTTGATTCAACGGGAACTGGAGATGTGGTAAACTCTTCGGCTCCGATCCAGGAAACGGACCTCCTGCGTCGCTCTGTTCAGCCTCTTGAACAGCCAGATAATATAGTAGGTCAACAGGCTGAACGTTTCATGCCATCTCTTGAGTATGTAACGAGTCGGATTGCTAAGTATAATAAAAAAATGGATCGTTGGAGAGAGCGAGATAGCCAGACAGCTGTTTTGCGGATACCTGCAGATGAGTCTGAAAAAATGGTAGCTTGTTTTCAGGATTTGCATAAAATCCTTAATGGTTATAATCGACTTCGTGAAATTATTTTACAGCAAGGCTCTATGTCTACAGGTGGACCAGTAAGTTCTAAGGAAATTTATGACTTGCAGCAGAGTGATATCGTTTTTCTAGACGGATTTTGTGGTCAGGTCGTGGCCGCTGATGGCACCAATGGTGCGGGATTAATAAAGAGTGATGACTCAGGAAAACTTCCTCCTGTTGAGGCATTGATTGCACAACATGCAGCCAAAGGAGAGTTTGAGGAACTTGTGCAGGTGTGGAAGCAGATGCCTGAGGCAATGGCAGACAGAGTACAGCTGAATACCAAAATATTGTACGGAAATGCCTTGATGTCTTTGCAGCAGCAAGAGGAAGCTGCTAATGTGTTTCGGAAGATGGTCGATCAAATGGTGAGTCCTGGCGGTCAAGCAGCGGATCTCCTTTCATTGCGAAAAATTTTGGCTGATCTGTATGTTGCTTCAGGTAATTATAAGGATGCGGAAGCCCAATATCTTGAAATATCTAAAGACTACAAGAGTATGGCCAGTATTGAGGAGTGGGCTATATTGCAACGATCCATTCTTGAACGGAGTGAGCAGGGCGGCCCTGAGCTGAAAGAGTATTCTGATATCTTAAAGAATTATCTTGGCTTTAATCCGGCCAGGGATGGCTATACCGTGGTGTGGCAGGCTGATAAATTTCTTCAGACCTATCCATACTCTCCTGTTGCATCCAATGTTGATTTTATCAGATCTGCAGCTCGTGAGCGGGCAGATAAGTGGTCAAAGACAGTTTTGAAAGAGGCGGATGAGCTGGGGGGGCAAAAAAGGTACCAGGAGGCATTGGGTAAGCTTGAGACAGTTCCTACCACTATTGTCACTCCTGATACCCAGCAGCAGATTGCCAAAAAAACTGGGGATCTGGTGTTGGCTGAGAAGCTTGAAAGCGAGACGGCTAAGCTTGAAAAAAAACAAGAACTTGATCGTCGATGGAATGAGGGGGTGCGTTTAATGGAAGGTGCCCAGTATGATAAGGCTATTGAAACATTTACCCCCATGCTTGAAACTGACTATTCCGCCAAGGCTGATAAGAAAATCGCTGAAGCATCATTGCAGGCAGCAGAGGCTGAACGACGGAATGCGGCAGACAGTTTCATTCGTTTTACCAAGGCCCCTGATGTGGAAAGTAAGAAGAAACTGTTAATTGAATCACGCAGACGTTTGTTGGATATCCTGGTTAAGTATCCGGGAGTGGAAATTACAGACAAGGTTCTCGGAAATATTAAAAGGGTGGAAAAAGAAATGAATGCCCTTGATCCTGAACTTGTGAAACAGTCTGGGCGTGTTGGGGAAGAAACTTCACAAGCTTCTGGGAGAACCTCCCCTTCTGCGCCTACCTCTGAATCAGGAGTGAGCGGAGTGCCCTTGTCGACAGAGCAAGGTCCGAGGTATAAGTGAGATGAAAATGATGGACAGAGGTGTGTTGAGACTTTTCATTAATTGGGGCATTATTTTCATTGACAGGGCCTCGCTGATTGAGTAGTTTGCCGCGGCACCTTGGGTGCAAGGCAAAAGCAGCAGATCACCTGAGGGAATCGAGGCAGTAAAACGAACGACCTGGGAAAAAAAGATATTGACAGGTTGTTTGGATTTGATTAGATTGACATCTTCGCCGCGGCCTTGACCGCGTGACTGTCTTGCCTTTTGAGACGGTAGAAACGATCCTTGAAAACTGAATAGCAGCAAACAGCAAACGGTCCCA
>JAGXHG010000001.1 GCA_024636345.1 Desulfobulbaceae bacterium
GCCTCCGGCTTCCTTCAGACCCCACCTCACGGTGACGCCCTTGCCATTGGCTAGTAATTTATGATAGGCTTTCACTTATCACAGGAACACTTACAGGGGACTTTAACCCCATGAGTTCACGCCCATGCCGGGCGTACACAAGCGGGTCAACCAGGCGGCGGGGAGCAGCGTTGCGCTCATCGCCGCCAAGTTCAGTGGTCGCCGCTGGTTGCACTTGCTCGTTATGCTTCAAATCCGACCTCATTGAAAAGGAAAAAGGTTCGCGTTCCACTCCCCTCCATCTCAGATGCCCCCTCCGGAGAACCCCCGCCCAGAGTGACTCGCACCTATGTTGATGCCTGCTCCTCCGGCCTGATCCGGCAACGTATCCACATGGCCTGGCAAACCCTCTCATTCTGCCGACTCTGCCCCCGCAGATGTAAAAAGAATCGTCTGGCAGGAGAAACTGGCTACTGCAAAACAGCAGACAAAGCAGTGGTGGCTTCCTATGGGCCTCATTTCGGTGAAGAAACTGCACTGGTCGGCAGCCATGGTTCGGGCACGATCTTTTTCGGACACTGCAACCTCGGCTGTGTATTCTGTCAGAATTACGATATCAGCCATGGAGTGGACGACGCGGCCTCCTGCTTCGCCACCTGATCATGCCGGGTTGTCTGGAAGAGACGAAGAAAATCCTTCATTTCATCGCCAGGAAGATCTCCCCCAACACCTTTGTCAATATCATGGGACAATACCATCCCTGCGGCCTGGCCCATGAATTTCCAGAACTGGACCGAGAGATCGAAGCCGAGGAGTATGAGCAGGCGCTCCACTATGCAGCAGAAGCCGGCCTGACGCGCATAGAACAGCCGAACCTCTACAGACTCCTGGCCCAGCTGAAAAAGTGACAGGGATTTATTACTACTTCTCCACAGATATCAGGGAACCACAAAAAAAATCACTGGGGGCGGTATTTGAGGCGAATCAGGAAAGGGGCAGTGACAAACAAAAAAAGGCCAAGCCCCTGCAGAGATACTGCAGGAGCTTGGCCGCTGAGATAACCTGTTAAAGAATCGGGTTATTTATTTGGAATAAGAGGTGTTATCACTCATCCCCTTTCGGGTTTCCATATTCAGGATACCCTTTTCCACTGCCTGCTTATTCCATTCCTGAAGCAGAGTGGCCTTAAAGGCCTCTTTCTCGGCCACCAGTTTTGGCATATCCACGCCTGCTAACGCCTGAGCGCTCTCCTTGGTGGAAAAATCAGGAGCGATATAATCAACCACACCATGTCTGGCCAGAACGCTTACCAATTTCAGCCGGGCTGTCTGGGCCTGCTCATTGGCCACAGACAAAAGACGCAGGGTCTCTTCCGGAGCATGATAGAAGGCACCGTGGCTGGCAATCGAATAATCCCATTTCCACTGGCCATGTCTGATATCTAAAAGGATATCCTTCATCTCCTCTTCGGTCGCCCCTGCTTCCCATGCCTTGCCGGCTTCGAGATGCGCCTTGGCCAGATTATCCATGGCAATCTTGTTCAACTGCTCTTTCCTCTCCAGCTTCCTCTTGACGACGGCCTTGAACTCAGCCTCAGTCTCCTGATGACAATTCAGGCAGGTGTTGGCGATATTGTCAAGGGGGCTGGCGATATGATGGTCAGAGTATTTGACTGCACCCTCCTGTACATAAGGCATATGGCAATCGGCACAGGCCACGCCTCTCTGTGCATGAATACCTGACTTGAACATCTCGTAACCGGGATGCTGGGCCTTCAACATCGGAGTCTTACTGATCTTATGGGTCCAGTCGCTGAAGTTCGCATCATCATAATATTTTTCCATGCCTTCGGCGGTCATCCCATTGTCCCAGGGGAAGGTGACAACAGCAGCCGTTTTTTTGGTCCCGGCAGCATCCGTCCACTCCGTCTTTTTAAAATAATACTCGGCATGACACTGGGCACAGACCAGTGAGCGCATGTCCTGATGGGTAATCTCATCCAACTTGACCCCGCTGGCCTCAAGGGCCTTTTTCAGATAGGGCCGTGTCAACTTGAGATTGGCGGTCTTACTGTCATGGCAATCACCGCAACCAATGGGGTTGACGATCTCCTGGCCGTATTTGGCCCACTTGCCGGTGAAATATTCCAGTTCACCAACCTCTTCAATCATCCTCGGGACATCCGGTGACTTGCAGCTCCAGCACGCAGTCGGCATGGGACCGGTCACCGCGTCAATAGGGCCGCCTGTTCTCAGGGTATTGGTAATATCCTGGATCGTATAAAAGTGACCGCGCGGGGCATTATAATCCTTAGAAAAGCCATAACCGGCCCACAAGACGGGAAGTTGCGGGTTTTTCGTGAGCTGGTCATCAATCTTGTCACTCTCTTTGGTCTTTTTCCATGAATCGTACTCTCGAGGATAATATTTGGCCCATTCCTCATTTCTACTTTCCACCCCTTTTTCCTTCACCACCGGGCTGGTATTTATCTCCTTTCTCTCTTCGGTTTTGCCGTTAATGGAATTAGTCAGCAGCAGCATCCCAGCTATCGCGACCGATGAACCCACCAATAAGAATTTGTATTTATTCACAATCCCCTCCTTTTTTTATTTCAACTCTCTCACACCCAAATTATTAGGTGTGGCGGTTAAACTTCTCACCCTGCCATGGGGCACGTCGCGATGACATTCCCAACATTTCCTGTCCACCTTTGGACTGCCTGCAAAGTCATGATACCGGTCACTGTTCGCCCTGATAACCTCTGTGATCTTGGCATGACAGGAGATACAGTTGGCCTGCACCCGTTCTGCCGCGTTCTCACTGATCTGAATCCGTTGGGCAAAGGTATTCATAGTGAAGGCAGTGGAGTGCTTCCATCCGTCCCGCATCTTGGCCAGATATTTATCAACGACACCGGTGGTAGGAAGATGACACTCGATACAGGTGACGTTCCGGGCGTGGGAACTATGCTGCCAGGTCGCATACGAAGTATTCATGACATGGCAGTTGATACAGGCCTTTGGGTCCTTGGACAGATATGACAAGGCCCTTGATGCGTTCACTAGATAGATAAACAAGGCAATGGCAACGACAAATGCCGCTATGGAACTATATTTTAATAGTTTACCTGTTTTCATGTTGTCGTATCCTGCCAGAGTGTATAAGTAACTGATGCCGTTACGTAATATTCAACATGGTGAACCGGCTCCCCCTTTTTCTTTCCTAACCTGACTCTCATCCCCTCACCTCCCTTGCGACATAATGGTATAAACGCCTTAAGCTCTTGAAAAGATCCATCGATCCCTAACAAGAACCCTTAATGCAATAAGCAAACCAGACAGAAAAATTCTTTTCCAGGCACAAAGAATTCCCAAAAAACAGACAAAAAAAGAGGATTCAACTCTCAAAATAAGCAAATATCTTTTACTTCTTAATCTGACTGCGATACCATTCAGTATCATCAAGCTGGCAAACTGTCACCACGAGGTAACGCTTCTCGTTTCCAGAAGACCAAGTCGATCATTCTTTGCCCCTTAAACCCATCTTCATAATCAAAAAAGGATTTCTTTATGGTCGATGCCACGTAACTCAAAGTCAAGAGATATTTTTTTCAGGCACTTTCCGCCTTTGATTTCCAGCAAAGAGAAGAGAAGACCCAAAAACGTTACTAGATGGTTACGTCATTTCCTGGCGCTTATTCGCTTCCGACACCACCCATCTTGTTCATCAACAGCTGAGAAGATAAAAGATAAGTCAAAATTCCGAGAAGATAGTAGATTACACAAAAAGCATTCCCTGGGGACGGCAGGAGTCTGGATCATATTTTGCATACCAATCATTCACCAACCATTACTCATTACTCTCACGTCTGTGCATTGCCGGAACTGCGGCACATACGTTGATGCCTGCCGACCGTAGGCCCTCTCTTCTCAATGACGGCAACGCCTCACAGATCTCAAATGAAAAAACTCACTCAAAGGCCCAAAAAGGCTGTAGCGCCAGATGAATATTAAAAAAAGCATTCCCCTCTTCTTCACCTTACGGACAAAGTTCATCCTCTGCATAGGGATCATTGTCTCGCTCTCCTATGCCCTGCTGCTCTACAGGACTTCACAGATCCAGGACGAACTCATTATCGCCCAGACAAAGGAGCAGGCCCGCATGTTGTTCCGGTATATTCGCCTGACCCGGCAATGGGTGGCTGACCACAACGGACTTTTTATCCTGAAAAAAGAAGGAGTCGAGTCCAACCCTTTCCTGTCCCTGCCCGCTATTACCGATAATGCCGGTAACGAGTATGTAATGCGCAATCCAGCCATGGTGACCAGGGAACTCTCCAGTTACTCCGAACAGGAAGGACAGGGCAGTTTCCGAGTCACCAGCCTCCAGCCAGTAAACCCGGCCAATGCAGCAGATGGCTATGAACAAGAAGCTATGATCAGCTTTCAGCAGGGGGCCATGGAGGCAGCAGCCGTGTTCAACAGCCCCACTGGACGAGTTGTCCGCTTCGTTGCACCACTGAACGTGGAACCTTCCTGCCTTGAATGCCATGCCACTCAAGGCTACCATCATGACGATATCATCGGGGCCCTCTCAATTACCATCCCCATTGCCTGGGCCGACGCCATCATCACCGAAAACAAAAGAAGCCTGCTCATTGTGGGGCTGGTTTCTGTTTTCCTGGTCACCACCGTGCTCTTTCTCCTGCTCGACACCTTGGTAACTGGGCGTATCAGCAGACTCTCCTCCGCCATGAAATCCTTTCCTGACAAAGCGCCTGAGCCCGGGATTTTGCCTTCAGGCCATGATGAAATCGCCGAGCTCAGCGCCCATTTCGAACATCTCTGTCAGCGGCTTATTCAATCCCGGGAAGAACTGGAGAAAAACCGCAGCCAGGCATGTTTTAACGAAAAGATGGCCTCCCTTGGCATCCTCTCTGCCGGCATCGCCCATGAGGTCAACAACCCCCTGGCCGGCATGCTCAACTGCGTCAAGGCCATGGGCGAAAACCCGGAGAACCCGGAGATGCACCAGCGCTACCTGCCCCTGATCAACAAAGGACTCAAGCAGATCGAACAGACAATGCGTCAACTTCTGAACTTTGGCCGGACCGAACCCTTGCAGCAGCGCAAAGTGGATGCCGACGGACTGATCAGAGAGTGTTTTGAGCTGCTCTCCTGCAAACTCAGGGACATTGAGCTGCGCCTCATTCTTGATCTTCCCCGAGAAATTATTCTCGATGCCGAGGCCCTCAAACAGATCGTCGTCAACATCGGGCTCAATGGCATCCAGGCCATGAATGAAACCGGCGGTTCCCTGACGGTGACCGGGATGTGCCAGGGGACGCTGCTCGCCCTCACCTTCCAGGACACCGGGTCCGGCATAGCCGCTGAAAACCTGCCCCATATCTTTGACCCCTTCTTCACCACCAAGGGCGTTGGTGAAGGGACCGGACTGGGGTTAGCTGTCACCTATTCTCTGGTGCAACGCATGGGTGGGAACATTGCGGTGGAGAGTCATCCGGGCAAAGGCACACAGTTTATGGTCACCTTACCAACAGGATAATAAAGACTGAAAAAGGAAAAGATATGCCAAGAATTTTACTTGCAGAGGATGATGAGATCATCCGCATCTCCGTATCCGACCGCCTTAAACAGTATGGCTGGCTGGTAGATGAGGCGGAAGACGGTTTGAAGGCGGCAACAATGGCCGAAAAGCAAAAGTATAATCTGGTGATCTCCGACATCCGGATGCCGGGTCTGAGCGGTATATCCCTGCTCAGCCGACTCAGAGAACAGAGCCAGGATACGGATGTCATCATCATGACGGCCTACGGATCCATTGACGATGCCCTGGACTGCCTGCGCAAAGGCGCTGCCGACTACATCCTGAAGCCATTCGACATGGATGACCTGATCATCCGGGTCAGCAGACTTCTCGATATCCAAGCTGTCAAGGCCCGTTGCGCCTCCCTTGAGGCGAGCTGTTCCATGGCGGCCAACAGACTGACAGGCAACAGCCCTGCCATGCACCAGATCTTTGCCATCATTGAGCAGGCAGCCCCCACCAATGCCACCATCCTGATTACCGGGGAATCAGGCACGGGAAAGGAACTGGCAGCCAGGGCTATTCATCAGGCAAGTCCCCGCCACGACAAACCCTTTGTCTCCATCAATTGTGCAGCAATACCAGAAGGACTCATGGAGTCGGAACTGTTCGGCCACGAACGCGGTGCCTTCACCGGGGCCGAGCAGACGAGAAAGGGAAAATTCGAGCTAGCCGACAATGGAACCCTGCTCCTTGATGAGCTTGGCGATCTGCCAGGGCCGCTGCAGGCAAAGCTCCTGCGGGTACTGCAGGAAAGTGAATTCGAACGGGTCGGAGGCAGCAAAAGCATCAGCGTTGACGTCCGCATTCTCGCCTGCACCTCAAAGAATCTCCAGCAGGAAGTCGCAGAAGGCAGATTTCGCCAGGACCTCCTCTTCAGATTACAGGTTATCCCTATCACTATGCCGCCCCTGCGGGAACACAAGGAAGACATACCGGAACTGTGCAGGAAATTTCTTGGAGAGTTCAGTTCCTCTCACCACAAAAGACTCAGCTTGAGTCAGGCCGCACTGGACTGCCTGCAGTCCTATGACTTCCCTGGAAACGCCAGGGAACTTCGTAATCTGATGGAACGTGCCTCGGTCCTGAGCAAAGGTCCAGAGATCACTCCTGCCGACCTACCGACAGAACTGTCCAGCCAGACCATACATTCGCAAATCGGCCTGAACCTGGCAGAAAATATGGCAGTTGCCGAACAGATCTGTCTGAAAAAGGCATTGGCATACTGTGATGGCAACCGCACCGAGACAGCAAAGGCCCTGGGGATCAGCAGAAAAAATTTATGGGAGAAGTTAAAAGGGTATGGGATTGAATAGTCAGCCCGTGCTCCCTGCCGTTCTTCCCTGCTCACCTTCTGGACAAAACCGCATCCACCTGAGCCTCGCTCACTTCATTGGTGATCACCACGCTGCCGATGGCAGTCGGCAGGACATAAAAGACTGAGCCCGCCACGGTCTTCTTGTCGGTCAGCAGGTATTTCTTGATGCGCTCCCGGTCAAGGTCTGGCGGGATCTCCGTTGGCAGTCCATAGGCGTTGATCAGGGCCGCGACCCGGCCCGCATCACTTCTTTTGCAGAGCTCGCATGCCACCGCCAGCCGCAAGGCGGCAACCATGCCAATGGCCACGGCCAGGCCATGAATAATGGAAAAATCAGAGGCCGCTTCCACTGCATGACCAATGGTATGACCAAAATTCAAAATCCGACGAAGGTCGGATTCCCGCTCATCTTCCGCCACCACCTCAGCCTTGATCCGGCAGCAGGTGAAGATCATCTCCTGGATACTTTCCTGGTCAAGACAGAGGATTCGATCAAGATGGCGCTCCAGAAAGACAAAAAAGTCGAAGTCTCTGATCACCCCATACTTTATGACCTCTGCCAGACCACCAATCAGTTCACCCAGAGGAAGGGTGGTCAGAACCGCAGTATCGATATAAACGGCCTTGGGCTGATAAAAGGCCCCCACCAGATTTTTCCCTTCAGGGATATCCACCCCGGTTTTGCCACCCACTGAACTGTCCACCTGGGAGAGGAGCGTAGTCGGCACCTGGACAAAAGGGATACCCCGCAGATAGGAGGACGCCAGAAAGCCGGTCAGGTCGCCGGTGACCCCGCCGCCGAGAGCGATCAAGCCATCCTTGCGGTCAATGCCCAATTGCGCCAACCGGCTGGCAAGATCTGCAAAGACCTGCAGATTCTTGCTGGCCTCGCCCTGCGGAAAGGTGAGTAATTCTGCCGCAATCCCCGCATCTTTCAGGGATTGCATCAGGGTACTGCCATAGAGGCGGGCCACATTATCATCGGCGATCACGGCGAAACGCTTGGCAATCTTACGCCTTGCCAGATCGGCACCAACAGTGGCCATAATGCCATCTTCAATAAAGATCGGATAGGTGCGGTCGCCAAGACCAACATCGAGAGTATGTGTCATGATAGATTAGAGGGAAGAAGGACAGAAATAGAAAAAGGAGATACCACCCGAGGGCAGTATCTCCTTTTACAGACTCAAAAAACTAGTCTTGACTACTATTACATAGAAGCGCCAGAGGCTGCACCCTGCATTTTAACCTCAACCTTCTCGGTCAAGCCTGCATAGTATTTTTTGAGATGAACAAGAACTTCCTCACGACCAAAGTGATCAACGATCTCCTCGCCAGCGGAAAGGGCCTTACGAAGCTTGGTACCGGAAAGGATTACGCGGGAAGCTTTGTCATGTGGGCAGGTACGCAGAGAGGCCATACCATCACACTCTTTACAGTAGAAGGTCCAGTCGATCTTCATTGCCTGGCACTGCAGGTCTTTGTCGGTATCGCCGGTCTTGGGAATACGATCAAAGATCTCCTGGGCCTCGAACAGGCCGTAGAAGTCACCAACACCGGCATGATCACGACCGATCAACATCTGGTTGACGCCATAGTTCTGACGGAAAGTGGCATGAAGCAGGGCCTCACGAGGACCGGCATAACGCATATCCAGAGGATAGCCAGCGTTGATGACGTTCTCTTTTACAAAATATTTATCGATAAGGATATCGATGGCCTGAACGCGGGTAGCGGCAGGAATATCGCCAGCCTTGAGGTTACCGATGAGGGAGTGAATCAGAACACCATCACATACCTCAACTGCGATCTTGGCCAGATACTCATGGGAACGATGCATTGGGTTACGCAGCTGCAGGGCGGCAACGTTGGCCCAACCGCGCTCGTCAAACATGCGACGGGTCTGGGCAGGGGTCAGGAATACGCCAGGATACTCTACTGGATACTCACCCTGAGAAAGCACTTTTACAGGACCGGCAAGGTTGAACTCTTTCTGAGCCATAACCATGATAACACCTGGATGATCCTTAGGAGCGATCTCCCAGAATTTACCACCAACAGACTCCTCACCCTCGCCGATAAATACCTTCTCACACTCCCAACGCTTGTCAGCGTCGGTCATCTCATATTTCTCTGCAACCTTCATGGTAGCGAAGGTCTCGCCATTTCTTACCAAGGCAATATGATCGCCTTCCTTAATGGCACCGGCATCAGCGGCAGATACATCCAAGGTGATGGGCACAGGCCAGAAGGTGCCATCTGCCAATTGAAAATTCTCACAAACGCCTTTCCAGTCAGCCTTGGTCATAAAGCCATCGAGAGGACTGAAACCACCAATACCCATCATGATGAGATCGCCTTTGGTACGGGCAGAAATCTCAATCTGCTTCAGGCCTGCAGCAACTTTCAGCTCAGCATCACGCTCTTTACCTTCGAGCAAAGCACAAACCAAACCCTTTCCGCCATGTGGTGCAACCAATTTTGAGAACATAGGACTCCCTCTTTTGTTGATTTTTTTTCATGAATAATAACGCCATCCTCAACTTTGAAGTGGCAATTTAATGAACAACCATTCACTAAAGCACTTCAATATATAAAGCTGTTTATGGAAAAGTCAAGAAGAAAAAAGGGAATAACCAGCGCCTTTTCCTTTCACCCCTGCTTCCTCTCAAACCTCCTCAATCGCAACGCATTACCGACAACCGACACCGAGCTCATGGCCATGGCCGCACCGGCGATCATCGGGTTCAAACTGGGGCCACCAAAGAGAACGAGCAGCCCTGCTGCCACCGGGATACCAATGACATTATAGGCAAAGGCCCAGAAAAGATTCTGCCGGATGTTGCGCATCACTGCCCGAGAAAGACCCAAGGCGATAATCACTCCATCCAGATCACCTTTCATCAGGACAATATCACCGGATTCGATGGCGATATCATTCCCGGTGCCCATGGCAATCCCCACATCGGCCATTGCCAGGGCCGGGGCATCATTTATCCCGTCACCGACCATGGCCGTACGCAATCCCTGCTGCTGCAAGGCAACGATTTTATCCGCCTTTTTATCAGGCATCACCTGGGCAATCACCTCATCAATCCCTGCCTGGGCAGCAATGGCATGGGCTGTAGCCTCCTGGTCACCGGTAAGCATGATCAGGCGCAATCCCATCTTCCGCATCCTGGCAACCGCTGCAGGCACCTCTGGTTTAAGCTTGTCAGCAATGGCCAGCAAGGCCGCAAACCGGCCATCAACTGCCAGAAACAAAACCGTCTTCCCCTGCCCCGACAGCTTGGCAACCTCAGTGTCCACACCCTCCACATCTATCTCCCTTTCTTCAAGAAGCTGCCGATTGCCAAGAAGGATCTGCCGGCCATCCACCCGGCTGGAAATCCCCTGACCAACCAGGGCCTCAAAATTTTCAGGCTGTTTCAGTACGCTTCCCTTAACCTTTGCGGCTGCCACCAGGGCCTCAGCCAGAGGATGCTCCGAAGACTGTTCTGCAGAAGCAACCAGAAAAAGCAGCCGCTCATCACTCTCATCGCTTGTCACATTAATCAGATCGGTAAGCTCAGGACGGCCATAGGTCAGAGTGCCGGTCTTGTCAAAAACCAGCACCTGGATCTTTTCCGCCATTTCAAGGGCCTCACCACTTTTAATCAAAACCCCCAGTTGTGCACCACGCCCGGTTCCCACCATAATCGAGGTCGGAGTGGCAAGACCCATAGCACAAGGACAGGCAATGACCATCACCGCTATAAAAAACCGGAGGGCCACAGTGAAATCCACCCCGCCCAGAAAATACCAGGCCAGTCCTGTCAACACCGCCACGACCATGACCACCGGCACAAAATAAAGGCTGATCCGATCCGCCATGCCGGCAATGGGGGCCTTGGAGCCCTGCGCCGTCTGCACCATTCTGACAATCCGAGCCAACAGGGTGTCCTGGCCCACCTGCTCGGTGCGTATCTGCAACACCCCGTTTTTATTGAGGGTACCACAGGTAACCTTGTCTCCCTCTCCCTTGGACACCGGCAGACTCTCACCGGTGAGCATGGATTCATCGACAGCCGTCCGCCCTTTGACAATCAATCCGTCCACGGGAATGCGCTCCCCTGGTCGTACCAGCAACAGGTCTCCAGCCTCAATCTCCTCCACCAGGATCTCTGACTGCTCCTCGCCCTTGAGCAGAATGGCCTTATCGGGAGTCAGCTGCATCAACTTGGCAATGGCATCGGAGGTGTGCGACTTGGAACGGGTCTCCATGTATTTTCCAAGCGAGACCAGGGCAATCAGCACCCCTGCCGACTCAAAATAGAGATCCATGACCAGCATATGCGCATCAGCGCCCAGCAAGATTTCCACCAGATTCCAGGTGGAATAGATAAAGGCGGCACCCGTGCCCATGGCAATCAAAGAGTCCATATTGGGAACCCGGCGCAGGAGGGCCGGGATACCGATAATATAAAAATTCCGGCCCAACACCATGATGGGCACCACCAGACAGAACTGGAGCAGGGCAAACCGCAGGGGATAATGAAGGGGGTTAATAAAGAAGGGCAGAGGAAGTCCCAGCATCTCTCCCATGGAGACAAGAAGCAGGATCGCGGCCAGTCCCAGTGACCAGAAAAGCCGCATCTTCATGGCCGCAAGACGGAGAAGGGTTTCCTGACGTTTACGGGCGAACTGATCAAGCCCGGCACTCACCGGACGGGCCTCAAATCCCAGCTGGGCAATGGCCTCACGGATCTGCCGCTGATTGGTCAACCCCTTATTATACACCACTGTCCCTGTCTCGGTCACCAGGTTAATCACAACCGACACCACACCTGCCATCCCGGAGACGACCTTTTCAATACGGGTGGAACAGGAGGCACAGTGCATGCCGGTTATAGCAAGGTCAAGGGTCAGCTCTTCACTTTCCTCCTCCTGTTCAAGCTCAAAGCCCAGCCCCTTAACCCGGGCGGCAATCAGATCAAAAGAAACGATACTGTCGTCCCAGGCCAGCTCCATGCTCTCTGCCGCCAGATTGACCGCAGCAAGCTGGACACCCTCCAAGTCCTGCAGCACCCGTTCAATGCGGCTGGAACAAGCGGCACAGTGCATCCCCTTCACCGCAACGGATTTTTTTTGTATGGACTGCATTACGTACCTCCACTCAGGTATATCGGTTAAGAATCAAACATCTTGCAAACAAGAACGGCTGTGAGCTTCTGAAAAAATTAAAAACATCATTCAATCATTTCAACATAATTATCTTATTTCGAATAGCTATGGTTATAAAACGGCCGGAGCTGCATCTGAAATATGAGAAGATCTACCTGGAAGGGCCGCTCTGTGAAGCCTCGCGCTCATATTACATTCATTACTCAGTGAGAGCAATTAAGATGACTAAAGCTGTAAATTATGTCCTCTGAAAAATTGACTAATTCCTATTCTTCCCCTACACTAATTAATAATACACACAATATTTCTTTACCCGGATACAACTTTCTACACTGCATCTCTACTGCGAGGCAGTTTAATTTTACCCCTATATACTGGATAGTGATCTTGAGAAAAACAGACCATAATCTTTTGCTAGTTTTCAGCTTTACCCTTCTCTGGATTCTTGGCAGCGCCTTTTTTACTTCTGTAAATGCTCAAGAAGTGGTGGTTACCAAGGAAAATACGCAGTCAGCGAGTCTTACGCTCACTGACGAGGAACGCACTTTTCTAGAGAAAAAAAAACAAATCACCATGTGTATCGATCCTGACTGGATGCCTCTGGAAAAAATCGAGGACGACAAGCATGTGGGCATGACCGCCGACTACATGACCCTCATCCGCAAGATACTTCCCGTTCCCCTGGTGATGGTCCCCACGAGAACCTGGACAGAAAGCATTGACTATGCCATGGCCAGAAAATGTGACATCTTTTCTCTGGCCATGCCGACCCCGGAACGTGAAGCCTACATGGACTTCACCCGTCCTTATCTGCACATCCCTCTGGTCATGGTTGCCAAGATGGATCGCCCTTTTGTCGATGACATCACGGCTATCACTGATCAAAAGTTGGGGGTGGTGAAAGGGTATGCCTTTGGAGAACTGCTGCAGACACGCTATCCGAAGATGCAGATTGTGAAAGTGGCAAATGTTGACACCGGCCTCCAGCAGGTTGCGGAAGGCAAACTGGATGGTTTTATCGAAACTCTTGCCACGGCTGCCTATTCCATTCAACAATCATTCCCCACCGAATTGAAGGTTGCCGGTAAATTTGATGAGCGCTGGGAGCTCGGAGTTGCCACCCGAAATGACGAGCCCCTGCTCCTTTCCATCTTTGAAAAAGCCATAGCCTCAATTGATAGAGAAGAACACCAGCGCATTCTCAATCGCTGGATATCAGTCAAATTTGAGCAGGGACGTGATTTGAAAATTCTCTGGCAGGCAATGATTTTGGTCGGTATTGGTGTTGCCCTGCTTCTCTATCGAAACTTCACCCTGGGGAGATATACCCGGCAACTGCAAGAACAGAACCAGCAAATCTCACACCAGTCAAAGCAGTTACAACAAGCGGAACGAAAACTCCTTTTCACCCAATACGCCGTAGACTCCTGCGCCTTTCCCATCCTCTGGGTAGAGAAGGGAAAGACTTTGGCAGAAACACACATTATCAATGCCAACAAGGCATCCACTGATCTCCTGGGGTACAGCCATGACGAATTGTGTACTCTTGGCATTGGTGACATTGACACAGAACTCACCGAGGAATTGTGGCAAGAAGGGTTATTAAAAAGCTCACATGACCAGATTTCCTCTTCCATGAGGCGTACACACAGACGTAAGGACGGCTCTACTTTTCCTGTTGATATCTTTGTCAGTTCCTTCGACTATCACGGAATGGAATACCAGTTTTTCTTTTTCCTGGACGTGAGCCGAGAAAAAGCAATGCTGGAAAAACTTCATCGTTCCATGAAGATGGAGATGATTGGCATGATGGCTGGCGGCGTGGCCCATGATCTGAACAATATCCTTTCCGGCATCGTTACCTATCCGGAACTGCTGCTCATGAAAATTCCGGAAGAGAGTGATCTGCGCAAGCCTTTGGAAGTAATACGTGATGCAGGAAAACGGGCCGCGGCCGTTGTGGCCGATTTACTCACCATGGCTCGTGGTGTTGCCGCTGCGAGAGAGAATGCGAACATGAACATCTTGATACAAAGCTATCTCAATTCTCCAGAATACCAACAAATGCATTCTCATCACCAGGCGGTTGAATGCACCGTAGATCTTGATCCGGAACTACTTAATATCTCCTGTTCGCCTGTTCATATAAATAAATGCCTGATGAATCTCATCACCAATGCGACCGAAGCCGTGGGCGAAAAGGGACATATCTGGATTGCTACCAGGAATTGCTCCCTTGACCAACCGCTGGAGCAGGCGCAGTTTCTCGACAAGGGGGAATATGTGCTGCTTTCCATCTCTGATGACGGCCCCGGCATTAAAGAAGATGATCTGGCGCATATCTTTGAACCCTTTTACTCCAAAAAGGTCATGGGAAAGAGCGGTACAGGACTGGGACTTACTGTGGTCTGGAATAGTGTTCAGGATCATGGAGGGACTGTACTAGCGGAAAACATTGAAGGAAAAACCGTTTTCACCCTCTACTTTCCTGCCACTCGGAGCAAAGAGATAACAGATAAGACTGAAGCACAAAATATTGTTCAACTCCAAGGCAACGGGGAAAAAATCCTTATTGTTGATGATGAGGAACAGCAGCGGGATATTGCTGAAAAGCTGTTAACCTTTCTCGGCTACAAGGTGGATTGTGTGGAATCGGGCGAGAAGGCTGTGGAGTATGTCCGCATGAAAAAGCCGGACCTTATCCTGCTCGATATGATCATGAACCCGGGCATGAATGGACGCAGAGCCTATGAAGAAATATGCAAGATTCGTCCAGGCCAGAAGGCGATAGTAACCAGTGGTTTTTCGGAAAATGAGGAAGTAAAAAAAGCACAGACCCTGGGGGCAAGGGCGCTTATCAAAAAACCGTACACCCTGCGCCAGATCGGCCTTGCCGTTCAGGAGGCGCTTTCCTGAAGGGGGCAGCTATTTTTACTCTAATCACTACCACAAGAAGGCGCTCCCTGCTCCTGGGATTCCTTCTCTGTTGTTGTTTCTTAGTGACCCAAACTGCCTTCGGACGATCGTTATACTGGCAGGACATAGAGGTTCAGGCCCGTCTGGACCGCGACGGTCGTCTGCACGTCCGTGAACTCCAGACCATGGTATTTTCCGGTGATTGGAACGGCGGGGAACGGAAGTTTTATGTCGGCGCCGGGCAGCATCTTCAGGTAAACCGGGTCCTCCGGATTGATGTGCCAAGCGGACATGAAGTGGCATTAACCCGAGGCAGCCTGGCTCAAGTGGATCACTGGAATTATAACACCGGCGCAACTATCCGTTGGCGAAGCCGGCAGCCATCGGATCCTCTTTTTCAAAATGCAGCTCTTACCTATATTATCGAATACACCCTGTCAGGGATCATCATTCCTGACAACCACGGGGGCTACCGGCTCAACCATGATTTCGCCTTTACGGAACGTCCCGGACCGATACAACATTTCAGCCTCGACCTGGAGATAGACCCTGTTTGGCAGACAGAACTTGATCGACCCCTGCATCTGACGCGGGACAATATACAGCCTGGAAATGGAGTACTCCTCCAGACCAGACTAACGCACGGCGAGGGGAATCCGGCTGCTATAAACAGACCCCCAAAGCCACCAGCTCTCATTCCGGTACGACATACCCCTTATTCCATCCGTCTCTTGATCCTCGGCACTGTTCTCCTCTTTTTTCTCTGGCGCTGTGCTGTTTTTTTTCGTTACGAAAAGAAAGCCGAGCGGTTTCATGCCCTTGTGCCGCCTGAAGATGTAGACCAGCAATGGCTGGATCAGCATCTCTTTTAGCTCTTGCCTGAAATAGTGGGAGCAACCTGGGACAAAAAGACCAGCGGCTATGAAGTGGCAGCCATACTTGCCCGTCTGGTTTTAGAGGGCAGGATGGAGAGCTGGTTAGAGCCAAAAAAGTTTTCCATCTTTCAACATGATCTCTTCCTGCCCTGGCTACCGCCGGTTTTACACCTCAAACTTCTTCAGCCACGGGAACAATTCAACGGCTACGAACAGACCCTTATTGAAGGCCTTTTTATCAACGGAGATGCAACGGACACCGAAACAATCAGGGAATATTATCAAGGGAAAAACAAAAGTTTTGATCCGGCCGGAAAATTGCGGGAGCCATTGGAGAAGAAAGTGTCAGGGCTCACCACTGCCTTGAAAAATCCCCTGGAATTGATCTGGATCCCCACCCTTCTAATTGCGGTATGTGGCTTCTTCCTTCTCCTCTTTAATGCGGTTTTACATCAGGATGAATTCGGACGGCAGATGCTCTATGTCGTTATAGCTTTTTTCCTCTACATTATTGGACTTATAGGGGCTATTAACTACCGTGATGCCTCCACCCGGCTTCCTGGTCGAATGCTTTTTTGTGTAGGGATAGTAATACTTATTGAGACAGGGTACACCTCACTACTTTATGCCGACGCATCTCTGCTCCTGCTTCTCGGCGGATTCTGTCTTGTACTGGCAATGATGAACAACATTCTTAATATCGCAAAGTCACGGGACAGTATCGAAGGGATTCGCCTGCGGCAGCATCTGGCCTCGGCCCGTGAATATTTCAAAATCGAGCTGCAAAAGGAAAGGCCGGAATTAAAAGACGCCTGGTTCCCCTATCTTCTGGCTTTTGGGCTGGGAAAACATATGGATGCCTGGTTCAGTAAATACGGTAGCAGTACACACGTCTTCTCCTCTGGCAACACGTCTCATTCCTCTTCCGGCTTCAGTGGGGGCGGCGGGATTTTCGGCGGCGCCGGAGCCAGTGGTTCCTGGGCTACGGCAGTTAACAGCATGGCCACCAGTGCCAGCTCTTCCTCATCGGGCGGGTCAAGTGGAGGATCCGGCGGTGGGGGGGGCGGGGGCTGGTAAAACCCAAAGGTTCAGAACAATTACAGACACTCATCAGCAAGAAGGTTTACTTCCAGCGCCGGGATTGTTATTATCCACTCTTCTATTCACTGTCAAAAGTAAAACTTTCTTCCCTCTCAGGCCCATACATTCATGAAAAACATCTTTGCAGCTCTCGCCACCTTCTTCCGCTGGACAGGAAAATTTCTTTCCACCACCCGAAGCATCCTGGGCAACCTTCTCTTTCTACTGTTCATAGTAGTGATTTTTACCACATTTTTCTTTGAAAAAAAGCCGCCTGTTATTAAGAACGCAGCCCTTATCCTTTCTCTGGCCGGCAATATTGTTGAAGAAAAACAGTCCAGAGACCCGATCACGGAGCTGCTGGGTGAACTCACTCAAAGCAAGGAGACAACCACTGAAACCCTGCTCCAGGACATTCTCGACGCTATTCATCACGCGGCCACCGACAGCCAGATCAAATGCATCCTTCTTGATCTCAAGGATCTGGGGACGGTGGGGCTCGACCAGATGCAGACCATTGGAGAGGCCCTGAACCAGTTTAAAAAAAGCGGTAAAAAAGTCATTGCCGCCGAAGATTACTACCGGCAGAAAGCTTATTATCTTGCCTCCTTTGCCTCGGAAATCTACCTGAACCCCATGGGCGGCGTTGACCTTCACGGCTTTGGTTCCTATCCGCTCTTCTTCCGGGAAGCCCTGGAAAAATTACAGATTAATTATCACGTCTTCCGTGTCGGCACCTACAAATCGGCCGTGGAACCCATCCTGCGAGACTCCATGTCAATGGAGGCCAAAGAACAAATGCGGGGGTTGCTTACCTCTCTATGGTCGATCTTCACGACAGATATCACCAGACAACGTTCACTTCCTGCTGACGCCATCGATCAATACACCAATAACATTACAACGAAACTGGCGGCATCAGGAGGCAGTACCGCACAATTGGCCATGGAAAGCAAACTGGTGGATAGCCTTAAAACCAGGGAAGAACTCCGCCAGTATCTGGAAAAGCAGACTGCGGCTGCGACCGCTCCTGATCAGGGTTTCAGCCAGATCAGCTTGAATAATTATCTGCGCACCATCACCCCTTCCTATGAACCGCCACTGATTACGCCTGACAACACCATCGGGGTCATTATCGCCGAGGGCATGATCCTCGATGGTAAGCAGCCAGTGGGCACCATTGGCGGCGACACCCTGGCCGCGAGTATCCATCCGTAAAGCCCGTCTTGATCCGGCAATCAAAGCAGTGACGCTGCGCATCAACTCAGGGGGCGGCTCGGCCTTTGCCTCGGAGATCATTCGTCAGGAGATCCTTGAGCTGAAAAAAAGTGCCAAGCCCCTGGTGGTATCCATGGGTTCCACTGCCGCCTCCGGCGGATACTGGATCGCCGCAAACGCAGATGAGATATGGGCATCAACCGCCACCATCACCGGATCCATCGGCATCTTTGCAGCTTTCCCCACCTTTGAAAACAGCCTGGCAAGTCTTGGCATTCACAGTGATGGATTCGGCACCACCCCGCTGGCATCAGGCCTTAACTTAAGCCGGCCCCTGACTCCGCCCTTGGAGGTAGCTGTCCAGATGACCCTCGAACATGGCTACCGGCAGTTTCTCTCCCTGGTGGCAAAAGGACGCCGGATGGATATGGAAAAAGTGCAGACCGTTGCCGGAGGACGGGTCTTTCATGGAAGAGAGGCCCAGCAACTCGGCCTGGTGGATAAAATAGGAACTCTGGAAGACGCCATCAAGTCTGCGGCCAAAATGGCAAAAATTGAAAATTACTCAGCAATCTACATTGAAAAGCCACGCAGCTTTCTGGATGAGATACTGGGCATCTTCAATGGTCAGGTCTCAGCCACGCTGTTGCGCCAAACGATGTCACGGCCTTTGGTGCAACAGATAGTTCAACTGACCGCGCCATTCAGGGAGTTCCTGCTCTTCAACGATCCGGCAGGTCTCTACGCCCATTCGCTGATTCAAGGCCCATCAATTCTTGAACCTTAAGAGGAAACCAGGAAAAAACGCCCATGTCCTTTTCGGCAGATACCCTCTTTACTCTCTGGCACGACCTGTTCTGGCCGCTGTTGCGAATGCTTGGTTATATCTCGATTGGCCTTTTTGTTGCCAACGTGATCGAGTCACTGAACTGGACCAGCAAGATTGCCACCTTGGCCCGTCCCCTGCTGCGCCTGGGAAACCTCTCAGATATAGCCAGCGCCTCCTTCACCATGGCGCTTTTTTCCGGTATCAGCGCCAACACCATGCTCTCTGAAGCCTACGAGCAGGAGAAAATCTCCAAAAAAGAACTGATCCTGGCCAACCTGTTCAACTCCCTTCCCACTTATTTTCTTCATCTACCCACTGTCTCCTTCATCACCGTGCCCATGATCAAAGGAGCGGCCTTCATCTATGTGGGCCTCACCTTTGGTGCAGCTATCCTCCGCACCCTTTCCATTCTTCTTATCAGCCGCTTCATCCTCCCAAAGCCGGAGCGGAGCGAAAGCATGCAGGTGGAAGGTCCCAAAGAGGCAGGAGGTGGTTGGAACGCCATTGTAAAAAAAAGCTGGAGCCGCTTTAAAAAACGTATCCGCACGATCATCCGCTTTACCATCCCCATCTACATTCTCATCTTCTGGCTCCACAAGGCAGGGATCTTCACCAGCATGGAAAAAACGATGGCCACCTACTTTTCTTTCCTCTCCTGGCTCACCCCTGAAGCCATGGGGATTATCACCCTGCAGATTGCAGCTGAATTCACCGCTGGCCTGGCCGCTGCCGGGGCTCTGCTCCAAGCGGGAAGCATGACCTATCGTGAAATCATCCTGGCACTCCTGGTCGGTAACATTCTTTCTTCTCCAATCCGCGCCATCCGTCATCAATTCCCCTATTATGCAGGAATATTCAAGCCAAAGGTGGCCGCAGAACTGATTTTTTACAACCAGATATTCCGTATCGGCAGCCTTATCATCATGGGAGCTATCTACTTTGTCGTATCGTAATTCCGACATAAAACGTTATCTGGCCCTTATCCCCAATATTTTATCCACCTTGCGCCTGGGTCTTGCCTGCCTCTTTCCTTTTTGTCCCGAAGAGCTGTGGATCTGGCTTATTCTGGGCAGCGGGGCCAGTGATTTTCTCGACGGCTGGTGCGCCAGACGTTGGAAGGTATCAAGCTGGCAGGGAGGCCTGCTGGATGCCGTTGCTGACAAGATGTTCATGCTCGCAGCCCTGATCACCTTTAGCATGACCGGAAAATTCCCGATCTGGTGGATTCCGGCAGTAATTGCTCGCGATCTGACCGTTGGGATTGCCGCCGGATATGCGGCAACAATCCGATCCTGGGATTCATTTCGTGAGATGGGGGCCAGGTGGTCAGGTAAACTGGCCACAGCCGGACAATTTATCCTGTTGCTCACGGTAGTCCTTTTTCCAGGGATGATCCCTCTTGCCCTCTTTGTCACCGTATCCTGCAGTGTTATTGCTGCCGGTGATTATGGTCTGCTCTTTTATCAGGCACTCCGCCGGCAGCAGAGTGATAAAAAGTCATCTAGTCGATAGACCTTTTTTTACTGCACCATAGAGGAAGAACACAATGATCGTGGCGGCCACTATTGTTCTTTATCTCCTTTGGATCAACGCCCTGCCACCCCTTGTCAGTATGTTCTGCGGCGACCGTTGGAACATGCCACTCGATGGCGGTAGAGTATGGCGAGACCAGCAGCCCCTCTTCGGGCCGCACAAAACTATCCGCGGCATCCTCTCCAGCCTGCTCGGGGGGAGCATAGTCGCTCCCCTGATCGGCGTTGTATGGTGGGTTGGAGCTCTTGCCTCCTTGCTGGCCATGAGTGGCGACCTTTTATCCAGCTTTATCAAACGTCGTCGGACCCTGAAAAGCGGCACCGAGATCGTCGTTCTTGATCAATTCTTCGAATCCCTTTTCCCCACCCTGTTCCTGGGCCAGGTTTTGAATCTTAGCTGGGAACAGATTGCGTCAATCCAGATTTTGTTCATCACCATCGCCTACTGGAGTTCCCGTTTCTGGCACTTTATCATTTACCGGCCACCCCTGAAAAATTATCCGCGCCAGGTCCGCTCAACGGTTCGTCTGCGTGAATGGCGAGCCTGCCATTCCCCTCTGGCCAGATGGCAGGCCGTGTTCAATCTGACCAGTGTTCTCTCTGATCTGGTTTTTCTCACCCCATTGTTCAAGCTGACAGGCCTGTATGAAAAAGGCAGAACCAATGCCCTCAAGATTGAGGTGGTGGAAAAAACATTCTGCTTCCCCTCGCTGCCTGACGCCTTTGACAAGTTTCGCATCCTCCTGTTGACCGATCTCCACCTTGACGGCCTGGATGGACTGACCGATAGCCTCATTACTCATCTACAGGATATTGAGGTCGATCTTTGTCTGATTGGCGGGGATATCCGGATGCAGACCTACGGACCCATCGCCCCCTGTCTTCGGCATCTGCGCCGCCTCCTTCCCCATGTCCGCGCTCAGCATGGCCTTCTCGGTGTCCTCGGCAATCATGATTGCCTGGAAATGGCCCCGGATTTCGAGGAAGCCGGCCTTATCATGCTGATCAATGAATCATGGCCCATTGATAAAAACGGCGAACGGATCTGGATAGTTGGCGTTGACGACCCCCATTTCTACAAGATGGCCGATGCCGAACAGGCCTTCCGGGATGTGCCGACTCAGGCCTTCACCATCTTCCTGGCCCATTCCCCGGAGACATACAAGGAAGCGGCACAACTCCAGGCACAGCTCTACCTCTGCGGCCACACCCACGGCGGACAGATCTGCCTGCCCGGGAACATAATCCAGGGCCCTCTCCTCACCAACTCCAGGGCACCTCGTTTTACCGCCTCCGGTATTTGGCAATACCAGCAGATGCAGGGTTATACCAGCCGCGGCGCAGGATCCTCCAGCATCCCCTTGCGCTTCAACTGCCCGGGCGAGCTCACTATTATCAAACTGGTAAAAGGAGATGAGGAGTTAACAGGTACTACTTTTTCGCCATAAAAAGAATATCAAGATGAGTATTGATGACAACGAAAGACTCATGTACATGATCAGCTTGAAAAAGAAAAAGACTGTTCCCTTTAAAAAACCTTAACGAGCTTCAACCTATGCCACCCACAGCTGATTATGCACCCTCTCGACCCGAGGGCGGCGCAATGTTCCTTTTCATCCTGCTTCTGGCCCTGCTTTCCGACTTTCCTCCACTGGCCACAGACATCTACCTCCCAGCCATTCCCCACCTCACACCTGAAATTTTTCTATTATTTCATCGGGGATACGGGTGGGCCTACCGCTTTTAATTGAGACCATGGTGTAACTCACCTCCCCCTGACCTGCCACCTTCCCGCCATCGCTCTTGACGATCCAGAAATTGACCATAGCCACGGCCCCTTGGAAGCTCTGGAGCTGAGTCCGAACCTTCACCCGATCCTTCAGCAGAATCGGCCGTTTATAGATAATATTGACATGTGATGCCACCCAGGAATACCCTTGTTCTACAAATTCCTCCATGGACACCTTGTAGTCCTTTTTCATCTGGTCATAACGGGCCATGAGGATGTAATCAAGATAACGGGAATAATGGACATGATTATTCATATCGATATCATCCGGCCGCACGGTAATTTCTGTCTCAAAAATGGAATACATGCTTGTGCCCCTGTTTTTTTTGTCTCTTCCCTGCGATCTCTGCTCATTTAGCAGTTCCGACCTCTATTTAGAAAGTTTCATGACGCTCTCGCCTGCAGAGTACCCGCAACGACAGGAAAGAACAACAGGGCCCTGCATGGAAAGCAGTCCCCCACCCGCCAATGGTCGAAATTACCTCTTTTTTCACAACGTTCTGACAGGGAACGGTAGAATTTCTTTCTTTTTTCAATAATCTATTGCCATCAATGCCGGAACTCCCTATAAACTGGACAGAGAGTATTGTGTTTTTCACTTGTTCATAGAAGGAGAGAGGTTGCCATGTCTGCCGTCTGGGAGGAATTAAAAACACTTATTGCCGAAAGGGCCTATAAGCAAGAGGGGCATTTTCGCACACCGTCTAAAATCGTTGGTGACTACTTTGATTTTTTCCAAATATCCCTGAAACATCAGGGTATCAAACTGGCTGGTGAGCTGGTCTATGACGAAATCAAGGACTTTAACATTTGCGCCTTGGGCGGTCCGGGGCATGCCATCCTTTCCGTGCTCTGCCGGGCTGCCTTTCTTAAAGAGATTGGTGTCTTTTACATACGCGACTCCATGCGCAAGGAAGGTGACATTCAGAATCCAAAGTGGCTTGAGTCACGGATCATGGCGGGAGATCGGGTGGCTCTGGTCGGAGATGTCGTCTCCACAGGGAGTCAGCTTATCAGGGCTCTAGAAGAAGTCATCCAGTTCGGAGCCTATATCGTCAAGATTATCATCATCATCGACAGTCTCGACGGCAATGGGGTGGAAAACATCATGAAATTCGTCACCCTCAACCAGATGGATAATTGTCCGGTCAAGGTCATCTTCACCCGAGATCAGATTCTGGGGGCAGCGCTGGGGGCAGCGCCATGACAGTGGTGGATCCTTCCTTTACCATCACCATTTTCTCTTTTGGCTATAAATACGGGGCACCGCAGGATGTGAATCTGCTCTTTGATGTCCGTTTTCTTGCCAACCCCTACCACGTCGACACCCTGCGCTCCTTTACCGGGCTTGAATCCTCCATCGCTGACTATGTCCTTCGGAATCAGTCGGGCAGCGACTGTCTGCGCCATCTGCACCAAGTCATCAGCTTTTTCGCGACCGCCCACCAGCAAAGCGGGAAAAAGGAACTGCGCATCGCAATCGGCTGCACCGGAGGCCATCATCGCTCTGTGGCCGTCACTGAAGCCCTTGCCGCCCTTCTGAAAAAAGAGGCCTTTCCCGTCATTCACCATCATCGTGATATCGAGAAAGAAAGCCACTGAATCCGTTTGTCTCAGCTTTCATTTTCACAGACCGGCAAGTGATAGAGTGAGACACATTACAACTCCGGCATGAAGAATGATTGAGCCAAAAATCAGCAAATCATCCGACAGGCAGCTAGGGGGTTAATGCGGTATAGCCGCATCAGGGAAATAGAGCAGCTGCATGGCAACATCACCAACAGAAAACTTTCCGCCAGTTAGCGGTATATCTGCAGCAAAACGGACGGTAAAGCTTTGGGCGGAAGAGATCTGGTAGGTCTTGGAGCACGAGAACGGAAGATAAATGTCTGTATCACTGAGATCAACGGTCTTGTTTTCCCGGGTCAGAATCCCCAGGTTGTGATAATCCGGTGTTTTCCAGTCGCCTGGAAATACAGTATCGTGGGGATGAAACCAGTAACGCATAACCTCCCTGCCGTCATCCAGTTCCGGCTCAGTGCCACCACAAACGCCAGAACAGTTGTATTCATTGCAGTCAGCTATCCAGTCACCAGCGCCAATACGGTTCCCGGACCGGGGACATCGATTGTCAGTTGACGGAGGATCTGGACTTCGTACACATTTGTGCCGGCCATGCCATCACAAAAACAGACAGTCTGGTTTCCCTGGACGGATGCGATTTTCGGCATGTTCAGACTCATCCATGAGGCCAGATCTGCTGCGTCTGAGACCAGCACTTCGTTGTGTTGGCGACGTCCATGCTTTCTGCTGTACTTTCCTCGGCTATCGCTGCCCCTGAAAAAAATAGCGGCAGGGCAACCGTAAAAAACAAAAATGGCCTGAACATATTTCTTCCTCGAATAAGGGATAACAATTTAACAACCTATTTTAGCAAATCATTCCAGCAAAGGAAAGTCAACTTTGGAAATTATATCCCGGCAAAATCAGCGGTAACAGAGCCTCTTGCACAATGACAAATAACGCCCGAAAGGGGTCATCCCCAGCATTCTGACCATTGCAGAATGGTTTAGCAATAGTAGTTCTCTTCCATTGAAAAATCTTCTTGCTTCCGGTAAGCTCATCCTCGCTTGATATCATTTCCCCTTGAGTACCTTAGAAATTCACTAAATCTTTTTTACCGGACAGAAATGACAGAAAAAAACAATTATATTCATCAGGTAGAAGAATGCGCCGCCTTCCTGCGTAAACAGCTGCCCTTCATCCCTTCGCTGATGATCCAGCTTGGCACCGGGCTGGGCGGCCTGGCCGGGCAGGTAAAACCTGAGCTGATCCTGCCTTACCGTGAGATTCCGAACTTCCCCAGCTCCACAGTGAGCAGTCATCAGGGAAATCTTATTATCGGGCACCTGAACGGGACTCCGGTTGTCATTCTTCAGGGACGTTTTCATTGTTATGAAGGCTACTCCAGCAAAGAAGTGGCCTTTCCCATCCGTGTCCTCTCCCTGCTAGGCGTCCGGACCCTGATCCTGACCAATGCGGCAGGCGGGCTGAATCCTGCCTTTGCCCCCGGCTCCATCATGATTTTCAGGGATCATCTCAACCTGCTGGGTGACAATCCTTTACACGGCCCCAATGTCGACGCCTGGGGACCGCGTTTCCCGGATTTCTCGACTCCCTATGATCCAGAGCTGATCAATGTCGCCCTCGAGAGCGCTGAGACCTGCGGCCTTACCAAGGTGGTCACCGGCGTCTATGCCTGCATCCCCGGCCCCAGTCTGGAGACCCCGGCTGAAACCCGCTGGCTGCGAGGCTGCGGCGCCGATGCCGTCGGCATGTCTTCCATCCCGGAGATTATTGTCGCCCGCCACGCCGGCATGGATGTTCTGGGCCTGTCGGTGATCTCCAATGTCAACGATCCTGACCAGATGCAGCCGATCATCCTGGAAGAGATCATTGCCGCCGCAGGCATTGTGGAACCGCAGCTGGAACGTCTTATTATCGAGATCATCAGGAGAATATATGCCACAAAGACAAGCCGCTGATCTGCTCATCACCGGCCTCTGGCTCCTGCCCACTTCGCGACAGCAGGACTGTATAGAAAATGGGGGCGTGGCCGTAGCCGGAGATCGCATCATCGCCGTCGGCACAGCTGATGAGCTAATCGAGCGCTACCCACACGCCGAGCGCATCCATGAAGAACACGGTCTGATCATGCCGGGACTCATCAACACCCACACCCATGCCCCCATGGCCTGTTTTCGAGGTCTTGCCGATGACCTGCCGCTCATGACCTGGCTGCAGGAACATATTTTTCCGGCCGAGGCCAAACTCACACCCGAGATTGTCTACCACTCCACCCTGCTTTCGCTTGCCGAGATGATCAAGTCGGGTACCACCAGCTTCTGCGACATGTATCTTTTTGCAAAAGAAGTGGCCCGGGCCACCGGGGAATCAGGAATGCGCGCCTGGATCGGCGAGGTGCTCTATGATTTCCCCTCACCTAATTACGGCGAGCTGGAAAACGGTTTTTCCTATGTTGAGGAGATGTTCAGCCACTATGAAGATCATCCTCTGATCACAATTACCGCCGATCCTCATGCCGTCTACACCTGTTCCCCTCAACTCCTGCAACGTCTCGGGACCCTGGCCGCTGAACACAACTGCCCTTATGTTATCCATCTCTCCGAGAACGCCGAGGAGGTCGCCGTCTGCCGGGAGCGTTATGGTTGTACTCCGGTGGAACATCTGGACAGACTGGGGCTTCTCAATGAACGCACTTTAGCTGTCCACTGTGTCATCATGAGCGAGCAGGATATCAATACCTTGGCCCAGTATGGAGTGAAGGTTTCCCATTGCCCGGAATCAAATATGAAACTGGCCTCCGGCGAACCACCGGCAGTCAAGATGCTTGATGCAGGAATCACCTTGGGCCTGGGAACAGATGGCAGCGCCAGCAACAACGATGTGGACATGTTCGGCGAGATGAATACCGTAGCCAAGCTCCATAAGGTGATCAACATGGATCCCACTGCCATGAATGCGGAGACCACCCTGCATGCCGCCACTCTCGGTGGCGCTGCCTGTCTGCAGGCGGCAAACGAAATCGGCACCCTGGCTGTCGGCAAGAAGGCCGATATTATTGTGCTTGATTTGAATCAGCCCCACCTTACCCCCCTCTACAATATTCCCTCGCATCTGGTCTATGCGGCACGAGGGGCAGATGTGATCCACTCCATCATCAATGGCAGGCTGGTCATGCGTAACCGCCAGCTTCTAACCCTTGATGAAGAGGCAATTATGGCCAGGATGAGAGAAATCGGCCGGCATATCCAGTCCATGAGAAATCGTTGACTTTCTGCTTAAACTGCTCTAAACTCTTTAGTTACTGATTTCTCATCGGACTATTCCGATACAATCACCCTTCCCCACCATATGAGGTGTCTTTATGTTTGGACTTGGAATGCCAGAACTTGTTGTTATCCTGGTAATAATTGTCATTATCTTTGGCGCTGGCAAACTTCCTGAAATTGGTTCCGGCATTGGCAAGGGAATCAAAAACTTTAAGGAAGCCACAAGAAAAGAAGAAGAGAAGAAAAAAATCGATGATGAGACCAAAGGCGATTCCGCCACCTGATTTGTGGGAAGTCCCTTGTATCATCTTTTTTTCATGAACCCTCACAATATTTTTTCGGGAGCATAATATGTTTGGACTTGGAACCCCTGAGTTGGTCGTTATTCTTGGTATTGCTTTTCTGGTATTTGGCGGCAAGAAACTGCCTGAAATCGGCTCCGGCCTGGGAAAGGCTATTTCATCTTTTAAAAATGGTTTGAGTGAAGTTGACAAAGGCGGCAAGGATCTCGTTGACGGCATTCCCGGAGTCAAAGAGGTTGCTTCGGTGAAGCAGCAAGTACAGCAGGTCAAAGACATGGGAAATATTCTTAAATAAAGAATCCCCATTTCCACACGAACATCCGTCATCCAGATTCCGCTAGAGTAAGGGCATATTATTTGTCATAAAAATACTATGCCCTTTTTTTCACATTTTTCCTGACACCCTCTAAAGAAAAACCACTCTCCTGCCGATAGGACTATATCTAGTGTACAATGATGCCGCGGCAGTCACGGAAGACATGCCGCAATCATCACCATTCGTTATTCATGAAAGCCAGGGAGGGCCTGCCATGAAGATCGCCGATTCCGCCATTCAGCTCTATTCCAACCACATCTCTGTCGAACAGCACCAGAAAAGAGAGTCTCTTACCGTCTGGCAACAAGGCCAGGAACGAAAAACAGTCACCAACAATGAAGGCAAAGGACGTGAGTTGAGACTGCATCACCAGACGAGATCCCAGCAGTCCTCCAAGGTATCCATTTCTGCAGAAGCAATGAAGGCACGACCGGTCAAGGCCGTTACTGAGCCGGTTTCTGAGGAAGAGGAGGTTATGGCCGACCTGAATATGCGAATTCTAAAATCCATGATCGAACGGATCACCGGCAAGCAGATACGACTGACCACCCCGGAAAATGCAGCGGTGCCGGTCACTGCCGGCGAAGTGACACCAACCATAACTCCAACTACGCCTGAAACAGGCGCACCAGCAGATCCTGCTTTGCAAGGTTCCGGTCTCATCTACGATTATTATGAATCCCATCAGGAATATGAAGCCACATCTTTTGGGGCCCAAGGGAAAATTGTGACCGAAGATGGTAAAGAGATCGATTTTTCCGTACAACTGAACATGAGCCGTGCCTTTTTCACTGAGCAGAGTGTGACTATAAGAGAAGGAGATGCCCTGAAAGACCCGCTGGTAATCAACTTCGGTGGTCAGGCGGCAGAACTTACTCAGACAAAATTCAGCTTTGACATTGATTCTGATGGACAGAACGATCAGATCTCCTTTGTCGGCAGCAACAGTGGTTTTCTGGCCCTGGACAAAAATGGGGACGGTATCATCAACAATGGTTCGGAACTTTTCGGCACCCAGAGCGGCAACGGTTTCAACGAGTTGACCGCCTATGACCTTGATGGCAATAACTGGATCGATGAAAATGACTCCATCTACAACCAGCTGCGGATCTGGAGCAAAAACAGCGAAGGCAAGGATAGCCTTGTGGCTCTTGGCCAGAAAGGGATAGGGGCAATTTATCTGGGCAACGTCAGCACCCCTTTCGCCATCAAAGACACGGACAATAATCTCCAGGGACAGGTCCTGTCAAGCGGTATATTTGTCAACGAAAACGGTACAGTGGGCACTATTCAGCAACTGGACCTGGTAGCCTGATTTACAACAGATAAGTTCTGGAGCGTTCAGTCCTCAGCCAGTATGACCAACCATTGACTGTCAAAGGCTGAACGCTCCCCCCTCTCTTTATTCCTCCCTCGCTTTTATCTCCAAAAAAAAGTATATGAACAAAATCAGGAAGGATTCGCAGATGTTGCAAATTCGGCCTGGATATGCTACCCAGAAAAGTTGTTTTATAAAATATAATCCAGATCGCTTCCATAGAACATTATAACTACCCTAAAGGAGAATACCGTGATTAAGAAGATCGTTCTTCGTGATGATGAGATGCCCACCCAATGGTACAATGTTGTTCCCGATATCCCAAATGGACTGCTTCCACCGCTTGACCCCGTCACCAAGCAGCCGATGGGACCGGAAAAACTTGGCGCCATCTTTCCCATGGGCCTTCTGGAACAGGAGATGTCCAGCGAGCGCTTCATCGACATCCCGGAAGAGGTTATGGATGTTCTGAAGATCTGGCGGCCGTCCCCCGTGGTCAGGGCCTACAACCTGGAAAAGGCCATCGGCACCAAGGCCAAGATCTATTTCAAGAATGAAGGGGTCTCACCTGTTGGTTCCCATAAACCAAACAGCGCCGTAGCCCAAGCCTACTATAATGCCAAAGAAGGGGTCAAGCGTATAGCCACCGAGACCGGCGCCGGCCAATGGGGAAGCGCCATGTCCTTTGCCGCCGGCAAATTCGGCCTGGAGTGCAAGGTCTATATGGTAAGGGTCTCTTTTGACCAGAAGCCTTACCGTAAATCGATGATGCAGACCTTTGGCGCAGACATCGTTTCCAGCCCCAGCGAAGACACCAAGATAGGCCGCAAGATCAGGGCGGAATACCCGGACACCGCTGGCTCGTTGGGTATTGCCATCTCCGAGGCCATCGAAGACGCCTTCTCCCGGGAAGACACCAAGTACGCCCTCGGTTCCGTACTCAACCACGTCGTCCTCCATCAGTCCATCATCGGCCTTGAGGCCAAGAAACAGATGGAGCTTGCCGGTGATTATCCCGATGTCATCGTCGGCTGCTGTGGCGGTGGCTCCAACTTCGCCGGCCTGGCCACCCCATATCTCCCTGACTACCTGGAAGGTAAAAAAATCCGTTTCGTCGGCGTAGAGCCTGCCTCCTGCCCATCACTTACCATGGGAAAACTGGCCTATGACTTTGGTGATGTGGCCCAGACCACCCCGCTGCTCTATATGTACACACTAGGTCATGACTTTATTCCACCGGGAATTCATGCCGGCGGCCTGCGCTACCATGGCATGTCCCCCATAGTCTCGGCCATGGTGCGGGAAAAGATTATTGACCCGATCAAGGTGCATCAGCTCGAATGCTTTGAAGCCGGAGTGCTTTTTGCCCGGACCGAAGGCATCATCCCGGCCCCTGAGACCTGTCACGCCATCCGCGGTGCGATCATTGAAGCCACACGGGACAAGAATGAACCCAAGACCATCCTCTTCAACTTCTCCGGACATGGACTGATCGACATGGCCTCCTATGACAAATATTTCTCCGGCGACCTGTTCAACTATGATTACCCGGAAGAGGAAATTGCTAAATCCCTGGCCCGGCTGCCAAAGATCTGATGGCACCACAACCCTCAAGGACAGCGGCATTCCTGGCCGCTGTCCTGTTGTTCTATTTTCTCCCGTGCACGCCTGGCCTGCTCCATGCAGACCAGGCTGTATCGGCCAAAAAATTCATTCAGCACGGCGGCTACGCCCTGGCCCCGAACGGCCATATCTCCAAGGCTGAAAATAGTACGACCCCCTTTGTCCCAGCCTCAACACTGAAAATTGTCACCAGTCTTGCAGCTCTTGACATCCTGGGGCCGGATTATCATTTTGCGACCCGGATATCTCGTGACCAGCACCACAATCTCTACATCCAGGGTGGTGGCGACCCTTTTCTGCTCACAGAAAATATCATCAGTATTATCCAGAGACTGCAAGAATCAGGAATAGAGCAGATCAACAACCTGATTGTGGATGAGAGCATGTACCAACTCGATTTCCCGGCTGACGGTTGTGAGAACACCTCCAATCCCTATGACGCCTGGAACGGTAGTCTGGCCGTCAACTTCAACTCCATTGCTATCCGGGTTTCCCCTGACCGCGCCGTTTCCTCCGATGACCCGAAAATCCCCTTTCTGCCGATGATGCAGACAATCGGGGCCACCCTTCCCCCCGGACGTTATCACCTCAACGTCAATGCCTTTAAAGCGACCGGGCAGCTCTCCAACACTCTGCGCTACAGCGGCGAGCTCTTTGCTGCCCTGCTGGCGCAGAAACAGATTGTAATACGGGGCGCTATCATAGCCGGACAGACACCAACTACGGCCACTCCCATTCTCACCTACCAGTCAGACAAGACTGTACAGGAGATGATCAAGCAGTGCCTGAAATACTCCAACAACTTTGTTGCCAATCAGCTCTTTCTTGCCTGTGGAATTGCCCGCCTCGGTACACCTGCCACCTGGGACAAAGCCCGGACCACACTGCGGGCCTATATCAGTGAAAATTTAGGAATTTCAGAATCGGAGCTGGTGATGTTTGAGGGCTCCGGCCTGTCACGCAGGAACAGGACGACCCCCAGGGCGATGATTACAGTATTGCAGAAGTTTGCCCCATATCAGGAGCTGCTGCCCATCAAAAAAGGGTTCCCACTCAAGTCAGGGAGGCTTACCGGGGTTTATTGTTATGCCGGCTACCTTCCGCAGCAGCAGAATGCACCTTTCGTCATCCTCCTCAACCAGGCTCAGAACAACCGGGATGAGATCCTGGAAATTCTGTCAGCCAGACAAAAGGCAGAAACAACACTTTCAGCCAAAAATATCCTATAATCCTGACAATCCGGCACGGACACAACGGACGTAATAGCTGCTGCTTTTATCATACCAATTGTCATCACCAACACCGAAATGAACGACCCAGGCACTGGTGGAGGGATAATTGGCAACGGAGCTGGCTGACCAGTAGGGGGAGAACTGACAGCTGAAAGCTGGATCAATGACCGGATAATATCTGCTCACGTCAACAATGGATTTCAATTCCCGAATATTGGGCAGCCGCCAGTCGGTTTTGGAGTCAAGGGAGAGAACTTCACAATAGGCAAGTCCATCCCGCCAGTTACGGAGCGTGCCATCATCACTTTTCTGCCACTCCAGCCCGGTTCCCTGATCAATAATTGTCCTGCCGCCAATCGTGTAAGGACCGATGGCATGAGCAGAAGGACAGACCAAAGTATAGTACAAAACCGCAGAGATAACGCCCATTCTGCACGCCCCGCTTCTTCTCTGCCCGACCCGCCGCCCACTGTCAAGCCTATTCTGTTTCCTCTCCATATCTCCTCCTGCATACAAAAACACCACAATGGGCGCCAAAGAATAGATCAAGCTAAATGTTGACAGTCTCGTAAAAAGTCATTTTTGGGGATGGCTAAGCAAAAATCGTCAAATGCAAGGCGCGCACATTGTCTCGTCACTGCGGCGTACTTAAGTACGCCGCAGTGACGAGACAATGTGCGGCAACGCAGCAGTTGGCGACTTTTTGCGACGCCATCAAATGTTCATCGTCCGGCACGCACACAACGAACATAATATCTATTGATCTTATCAAGCCAATGATCACCGCCATCATTGAAATAGATCCCCCACGCGTACACGGGGTCACCCGCGTAGGGAACGGCCGACCAGTAAAAAGACGCCTGGCACCTGAACATCGGATTAATAGCCGGATACGATCTGCCATAATCGACAATGGAATCGAGTTCAAATCTGCTTGGTAACCGCCAGTCATTGCGACCGGCAAAGACAAGGTTATCACAGTAAGCAAGAGCATCCTGCCAGGTGCGGCCAGTGCCGTCATCACCCTTCATCCACATCAAGCCACTGTTCCGATCAGTGATGGTTTCATCCCCATGGTCCTGATAGGCACGTGGAATTCCCGCATACTGACCATCCTGCCCATACAGAGGCTGACCTTGCGCTGGACAGGGAATCTCCTTTCCACCAGTATCATAACATTTTCTCTGACCGGTATCCGGTAAGGGCTTCCAGCTCGCGGTCTGCGCCATACCCGGTGCCAGCAACAAAGCACACACCGCTACCCTCACCAGCCGCCGCAGCACACCACGGCCACCCTTATCCATACTCTGCTGACTCATCGGCGCTCTCCTTTTCATTCCTGCCTCTCTCCTCATAAATGAATCCTGCCCCCCTCTAAAGCATAGCGCCACAACCATGTCAAGGAAACATTGCACACGTATATTGCACACATTCTCCGCCGGTTTTTCCTCAAGCTCAAGGGAAAGAAGGACTGATTCTGACTGACATCGCCACCGCAACCATCCCTCTCCAGCAGATCATGGGTTATTTTCCTCATCACCCTCCTCAACGTCAAGAGGCAATAAGACAGCTGCCTCAGCAACAGGAAGCTCCTGAACATCCCGCAGTTTCCTCTCAACGGCCCTTGATCTCGTCTTTGCCTGATCAATAGTCTTTGATGCCTGTTCCAGCTTCTTCTGCACATTATCCAGGACATCTCCATACTTGGTCCATTCGGTCTTGACCGCAGCCAGGAGGTTCCATACCTCACTCGATCGCCTCTGAATGGCAAGGGTCCGAAAACCCATCTGTAAACTGCTCAGGATAGACCACAGGGTCGTCGGTCCGGCAATCACCACCCGACATTCCCGTTGGATGGACTCGGTCAGCCCCGTTCGGCGTATGACCTCAGCAAAGAGCCCCTCAATGGGCAGGAAGAGAATGGCAAAATCGGTGGTCTTGGGCGGATTCAAGTATTTCCGGCAGATATCCCACGCAGATGCCTTCACCCGGCCCTCCAGCTGCTTGCCAGCCATCTCCACCCCTGCCAGATCTCCCAGTTCCTGGGCATCGATCAGACGCTGGTAATCCTCAACGGGGAACTTGGCATCAATAGGGAGCCAGACGACCTCATCCTTGTCAGCCCCCTGCCCCGGCAATTTAACGGCAAACTCGACCCGCTCACCGCCATCCTTGGTGGCTACATTGACAGCAAATTGGTCGGGATTAAGCACCTGCTCAAGCAAGGCGCCTAGCTGCACCTCGCCCCAAGTTCCCCGAGTCTTCACATTAGTAAGCACCTTTTTCAGATCACCCACGCCTGTGGCCAGGGTCTGCATCTCGCCAAGCCCCTTATGCACCATCTCCAATCGTTCGCTGACCTGTTTAAACGACTCCCCCAGGCGCTTCTCCAGAGTCCCTTGTAATTTCTCGTCCACGGTCTGCCGCATCTGCTCAAGCTGTCTGGCATTGTCAACCTGCATGCTCTGCAGTTTACCTTCCACCGTGATCCTGAGAGCATCCAACTTCTTCTCATTAGAATCCGAAAGCTTGACAATGGCAGCTGACATGGCCTCAAGCTGAACCTTCTGGAGATGGGCCAACTCACCCATGGTCTTAGTAGTGCTCTCCGTAATCCCCTTCAGCGTTGCAATAACCTCTTCCCGTAACTGTTTGGCCCCGGTGGCGGATTCAACGCGGATACCATCCAACCGCTCACCGCTGTTCTTGGCAAAAGCAGCAAGCTGCTCAGAGAATACCTCCAGCTGTACCTTTTGGAGACCAGCGACATCCTGCATCCGTTGCACCACGGAATCGCCGAAGGTCTTAAAAGACCCGGTGAGTTCCTGCCGCTGCTCTCTCGCAGTCCTGCTCAACTCCTCGCGCCCCCGGATCAACTCTTCCCGGATCATAGACTCGGTACGTTCCTGACCTTTTTCAAAGACATCAAGGCGGGCAGAAAGAATCACAGCATCGACCTGGCATGATAACTTTTTCAGGACCAGAAAGATTAAAATCAGCACAACCACCAGCAGAGCTGTAGGAGCGTATATCAGGATTTCCGGCACAGAGAACCTCTTTCAAAAAAAGAACTTTCAACTTTAAACTATTTTGCTGGTTCAAATGCGGCACATGGTAACCAGAGAGCAGAAAGGTAAAGCCACCTCAACCGATGGTGTCAGTTGCAGCAAATTCGGGTTCATGAAGGGGCAGGATGATATCGGCCAACCCCTCTTCAAAGGTATAGATCCGACCGCCAATATTTTTTTCCCGTTCTGCCGACTGAATGGGACGCATCTCGCCGGTATCAACGAGAATCTTACTGCCACCACCTTCGAGGTACCAGCAGTAAATGGGAATGGTATAGGGGACACCGTAATCATATTTATAGGTCATCATCCCCTTATCAAAGATCTTCGTTCCCATGACAATGGGATGAATCTTGTAAGTGCTCATAGTCGCATACATTATGGAAGATTATTTATATAAAAAGAAAGAAAAGACACCTTTTTTTCTTTTTAAGTTAGGGCTGACATTGCGTCCAACCACCTCGATTGGAGCGGGAAAAATGCATTTTTCAAAAGTATTTTTCAAGGTGCCCTTTCAGGGAAAACAGAGTAAGATTCGAGACTAAAAATATACCCTGTTTCAAAAATATAACAACTTTGAATGTATGCCTAAATCAGTAACAGCCTTAATCATACTGGTCTGTATCCTCTCATTTGGAACGTTTGGCTACATGTTCCTGGAAGACAGCAGTTTTATAGACAGCCTCTACATGACCATGATCACCGTCAGCACAGTAGGCTATGGTGAGACATTTCATTTGAGCCCCAAGGGACGGATCTTCACCGTGATACTCATCCTACTCGGGGTGGGCTTTATCATGTTGATGTTCAGCAAGATTACCGAGGCTGTGGTTGAAGGTGAGCTGCAGGCTATTTACGGGAGATTAAAAATGAAAAAGAAGGTTTTAGAACTCACTGATCACTACATCATCTGCGGATTCGGCCGCATTGGCCGGGTCATCTGTGACCTCCTCAAGGAGGCGAACAAACCCTTTGTCGTCATTGAAAACAGCCCCAAAGTCATTCGGGAACTGGCTGATCTCAACTATCTCTTCCTTGATGGCGAAGCCTCAAACGACGACATGCTGCTCCAGGCCGGGATCCAACGGGCAAAAGGACTTATCTCCGTGGTTTCCTCCGATGCCAATAATGTCTATATTACCCTGTCAGCGAGAGGCCTGAACAACGATCTCTATATAATGGCCCGGTCCAGTGGCGCCGACGGCGGGGAAACCAAACTGATGCGAGCCGGAGCCAACCGGGTAATTTCACCCTACTATATCGGGGCTTGTCGCATGGCCCAGCACATCCTGCGACCAACCGTCACGGACTTTATCGACCTGACCGTCCACAGTGGTGAGCTTGGTCTGCGGATGGAGGAGCTCTCGGTTTCCGACCATGGCAAGATCGTTAACAACACCTTGATGGATTCCAATATCCGCCGTGATTTTAACCTGATTGTCGTAGCCATCAAACGCGATCATGCGGGTGAGATGTTGTTCAATCCCAATCCCAGCAGTATGATCCTCAAAAACGATACCCTGATTGTTCTGGGTGACTATACAAAGATAAACCTGATTAGCGCTAATCTTCCGCAGCACAGTTAGTGGGACGCTATTTGTCCCAGGTACTATGGTATTTTTTTCATAACAACCAAGGAGGTCGTTATGAAAATGAATCGAATACAGTTTCAACAAGGTCTGAGCTTAAACC
>JAGXHG010000004.1 GCA_024636345.1 Desulfobulbaceae bacterium
CACCCTAACAGTGTTGATTTATTCAATCACAGGTGAAATATTTTTACTAGGAATTTCAGGGGAAGAATTAAAAAGATGCCAGTGGCAAGGTTAAGCATTTGAGCAGAACGGCAACTTTAGCTTCTTCCTGATAAGGTTGCTGGCCAATATACGTAACAAATTCCACTCGGCCCAAAGTCCAGAGTCGAGTAGCCCGGGGGAATCTCACCCCCAGGCTCTCACAGATCCGGACGTGAGCCTCTCAACTCATCCGGCTCCTATTGTCCAGCCGAAGGCCGCATACCAAGTATCTGCCAATGGGCAAATAGCTGTGGTTGTAGAAGAGCTATACGCCCTAACCAATGCGTTGCTCTCCGTTGGCGCCCTCTCAAATTCTTATATTTCCTCATGGCCCATTTTGTTATCATGCGATTCAGGATGTGAAACACCTTATACATCTCTGATTTGTAAAACTTCGCATAATAATTGATCCATCCTCGTAGCTTGGGGTTGAACATTCGTGAGAAGTCCTCAAGGGATTTGTCCGTTCGGTTATGAATCCGCCAACTCCGCATCTCGTCACGTATTAATTTGGATGCCTTGTTACTCATGGCAGGCAGGAACCCGACAAAGAGGCTTTCCTTCTTACTCATTGCAACCCGTGGCCTGAAAGTATAGCCCAGGAAGTCAAATGTATAATTTGGGTAATCCCTTCGTCTATCGTCTTCCTTACAGTAGACAATCTTTGTTTTCTCGGGATGTAACTCCAGCCGACACTCCATGAGTCGCCGCTCAATTGCAACACGTAACCTTTCAGTTTGCGATTCACTACTGCAATGACAAACCACATCGTCAGCATATCGCTCGAACAGGACTGCCGGAAAAGCACGTCCCATCCATTTGTCAAAGGCATAATGCAGAAACAGATTCGCCAGCAAGGGACTTACAACCCCACCCTGTGGAGTTCCTTTGCTCCTCGTTTCAATTGATCCATCTGGATACTGAACTGGACATTTCAGCCACCGCTCAACATACATCAGGACCCATCGGCAATCTGTATGCTGCCGCACAGCCTTCATCATGAGCTCATGGTCGATATTATCAAAGAAACCCTTGATATCGAGATCCAACACCCACGGATTCCGCCAACATCGTTGACGTGCCACCCCAACCGCCTCTACGGCAGACTTACCCGGACGATATCCGTATGAGTCTTCATGGAAATACGGATCAATCAGGGGTTCCAGGAGTTGTTTAACTACCATCTGGGCGATTCGATCAGCCACTGTCGGTATTCCCAACAGCCGCTTCTTACCATCGCCTTTTGGTATCTCGACTCGACGCACCGGAGGGGGAAAATAACTCCCCGAGGACATACGATTCCACACTTTGTAGAGATTATTTTTCAAATCCTCTTCAAAGTCGGCTATCGACTGCCCATCAACTCCAGCTGCTCCGCGATTTGCCTTTACTCTCTTAAATGCCTCCCAAACCTGATTCTTGGAAATCTGGAATGGCTTTGCTTCCTTCAAAAAGATCCTCCCAAATTCTGGTTGTCTTAATGCTAAAAGCTGAACAATGTAGCCCCTTCGCTCCATCTCCATTACAGAAATTTCGTCACTACTACAGGCTACTCCGCCCCTGTGCTCCGCATCGGTACTCTCATCCTCATGGGTTCTCCACTTGGATTTCTCCCTTAACATCGGAACGACAGGTTCCCACGTTCCCCACGAAAGCCAATATCATGTTCACGCCACCTTTATGCCGGTCACCACTCGGGCAATAAACAGGCTCCCCCCGAACTTATCCTGGGATGGAAATAGTTCCCAGTTTTGATGACATCTTTATTTTTTCGACACCTCATCAGTGGTTCATTGTCATTCGTCTCCATGATCCACACCTGGTCCGATCTTGCCGGACCTTTTCCTTAACGCTCACCACCATGGCTCTTTACCACAGCAGCTTAAGGTGGTTTGGAGTCTGCTCCTGCAAGCCGACCCCGAGGGACCTACCCTCATCTTTCGTGCAGCCTCGTGGCGCACTATTTCCAAAAAATGTTGACTAAACGATGAGAAGATTCCCCTGCCTTTCAAAAGGGTCCCCCATCAGCAACCGCACGCTGATGGTTTTTTCCCGGTAACCTTGGCAAGCCAACTGTTGAGGATATAACGTGCACAACCACAACCATCATCGGGATTGACAAAAATGGCCCCAACAGGACAGTTCGTGGCACAGGCCCCGCATTCCATACAGGCATCATAGTCGACAATGGTCGCCTTTTTTTCCATACATTTGAAAACCCGATGCGGACAGACTATCTCACACATTCCGCAACCGATACAGACAGCCTGGTCGAGTTTGAGAATTGCCGCACCATCTATATATCTGAACTTTTCCATGATGTATTTCTCAAAGAAAAAATGGCCCAGCAAGCCAGCAGAGCAGGCCAAGCAGGGCAGAAACGATCTGTATTGCCAGTCCTTTGCGCATTTCCATTTCAACTCCGGAAAGCGAGGTATAGGGAGTGGAGCCAGTGAAGTTCATGGCCAGAAAGGAACTGACACTCATTGCCCATAAGGCCATGCCGGTCAGGGCAATCCAGCCGACAAAGGGCAAAAACCGCAGAACGGTAAAAATTGCGACCAGAATCCCGAGAAGCAGTCCTTTGAGCCAAAACTGCCTGCCGGGTATCCAGGGCAGCAGAAGTGGGACCAGAACAGCTCCGGCAAGAACGCTTATAATTGTCACCAGGATAATGCTTCCACCTCTATGCAATGCATGGTCCAGCGAATAAATATCCGGGCCGAAACCGGAGAACAGAACCAGGCAGACAAGGGTGAGAGTAAGCGGTTTCAGGAGTAAAAAAATTTCCAAAGGGATCAAAACCGCGCGTTCCTTCAGGTTGAAAGTGACACTGCGCATAGTCTCGTCTACCATTTTGCCGCCAGCCAAAAATGGCCTGATATCAGTTGCCCTGATCGGGCCGAATGTACCCTTGAAACCGCAGGCTGTTTTCAATTTCAAGGCAGAGACTCCAGGAGCTCCACATTGCGGAAGAATGAGTTCGCGGTGGCTGACCACTTCCATAAGTTTTGCCCGCTGGACCTGATAGGCTATTTCTTCAGTGGAAAATGTTCCTTTACCTGCTGCGCACCAGACGTTGATGCCTCTGGTATCAACCACCAGTATCCAAACATTCATCCCTCCCAGTTCATTACGCAGGGCATCAAAAGTCAATTTGTAATTGGCGGTAACGAGGACGGGCGAATCGGCGGTTGGCTTGCCGACACAATACAGTCCAGGCGTTATGGTGTACTTGTCACGCTGAATACCGGTTCGCGCTCCGATCGTCCCAATATGATCAGCCCGGCTCAGAACAGTATCAACCTGCGGCACCGAGCCTACCTGTGAGTCGATAAAACCGCTGACAAAAGGATAGATGGCGTATCCTGCCAGTTCATGCTCCCCGGACCGGGGTTCCGTTTTTGGACCTCAGCAGACTCCGGCATCGACTTCCGGCGGCGGAGCTAAATGCAGCGAAGAGGATGCAGGGTTTGCCGATTTTGGGAAACTGGAAAGAGGTTGAAATGATTGAGTCATGATCGTTATAATTCCGTTTGAATCAGCAGCAGATTAAGAAGAGAATAGCCTGCCCCCATCGGGTAAGATTTTCCCTGTAGGAACACTACATGTTTCTTGTTTATAAATAAAACAACATGTTACCTATGTCAAACACCGTATAGCCATTACAGCAATTCATCCCGCAATCCTTGTCGCCAGAAACTCCACAAAAAGATCACTGTCATTCTGCACCTGACAGACCCGGTAATCCTGCAAGCCGATGTTCTGGGCCAGCTCTTTATATTCAATAGCCAGTTCCAGATCGGTCTCGGAATTATCAATGGTAAACGAGAGGGGGTAGACAATCACCTTCTCTCCCGACAGTCCTTGCAGCGTTGTCTCCAGAGATGGCTCCAGCCAGCGCATGGGTCCGACCTTGGATTGATAGGCCAGATGAACTCCTTTGAAGTCCAGCCCGGCCTCAGGCAATAGCGATTTTAACAGGGAAACATGCGCCTCAATTTGCCCTTCATAGGGGTCATCGACGGCAATTTTCTGCGGCAGACCATGGGCGGAAAAAATTAGATGAGAGCCGCTGTCCTCATACTGTTCCCGGATCCGTCCAATAATAGAGGCATTAAACAGGGGATCATCATAATAGGGACCGACTTCCCTGATCTGCGGCCTCTGGCCATGACTCTTAAGCCCGAGATAGACATCTTCAAGACTCGACTGAGTGGTGGTCGAAGAATAATGAGGATAGAGCGGAATGAGGATCAACTCGTCAAACTTTCTCTGCGCCAAAAGATCCGCGGCCAAAGGATGGGTATAACGCATGACCGGGAAAACCGCCTCACCGGTTCTTTGTTGCAGTTTTTTCACCAGGCGTTCGGTATGTTCATAGATACTACTACCGCCTATCATCTCGTACTTCCGCCATATTTTCTTATAACGCAGAGTTGAAATGAGAGGGGCAAGAAGATAACGTACTGGCGAGGGAATAATATACTTATCACTGAACATATTGAACAGAAAAGACCTGAGCTCCTGTTCTGACCGCGCTCCGCCCATGTTGAGCAACAAGACCCCTTTCATTTCCTTTCCCCTACCTTCTGCTCAACAATTTCAGTTTATTATCGGAGGGCAGTACTGTCACAGTTCCGTCCCTGATTCTTGGTGGTAAAAAGTGCCGCATCGGCACGACTGATGCTTTGCTCAAACAATTCCACCCCATCATATTGGCTGATACAAATACTTACGGTCAGTGCTATGAATTTACCATTTTCCTCGAAGCGTCTTACCGACCGGCGCAGCGAACTCCTGTGTCGGCAGAGAGCAGACAGGATGAAACACTGTCCGCTGCCTTTCCCTCAGCCCAGAGCCACATCGAGTACCATCATCACTGTAAACCCTGACATGGTGGCCATGGTGACCATATCAATATGGGCCTCATTGAGTTGAGAGGTCGGAATCAACTCCTCCACCACCACAAAGATCATGGCCCCGGCGGCAAAACAGAGGGCATAGGGCAGGATGGTCTGCATCTGGAGGACAAAAAAAGCCCCCAAGACACCGGCCACAGGCTCAACCATTCCAGAGGCCTGGCCCATGAGAAAACTCTTCATCCGCCCCATCCCCTCTCTTCGCAGGGGCATGGACACCGCCGTTCCTTCTGGAAAATTCTGGATACCAATACCTATGGCCAGAGCAAGGGCCGCACCAATGGTGGCAGAGGGAAGACCGGCAGCCACAGCCCCGAAGGCAACCCCCACAGCCAACCCCTCCGGAATATTGTGAAGAGTAATAGCCAGGACCAGCAAGGTACTGCGCTGCCATGAGGTTTTAATCCCTTCACTCTTATCCACAGCCAGACCCGGATGAAGATGAGGCAGCAAGGTATCGGACAAGCGCATGAAGATTCCACCACCCATGAATCCGATCACGGCAGTCAGCCAGGGAACAAGCCCCATCTGCCCTGCCATCTCAATGCCTGGGGCCAGCAGCGACCAGAAGCTGGCCGCAATCATGACCCCGGCCGCAAACCCAAGCATTGCATCCATGAAGCGCTGATTAACGGTCTTGGTGAAAAAAACCAGTGCCGCCCCAGCCGCGGTCACCGCCCAAGTGAAAAGGGTGGCCAGAAACGCCTGCATAACCGGATCAAATTGCTGTATAAAACTGATCATCTTGAGCTCCCCGCCATTGAATCCCCCTGCCATGCCATTGGAACCTAACGATCACAACCACCGCACTACATATAATTATTCTTACCAGATGCAGTCCAATAAAAAAAGGGGAGCCAGATGGCTCCCCTTTTTTATCCATACAACGACAGCTAAGATTTACAGATTGAAGAGCAGGTCGCTATAGGTCGGTACTGGCCAAAGATCACTGGGCAAAATCTCCTCAAGTGCATCAATGTCAGCGCGCAAACTTACTGCCATAGCCATAACCTTATCGCGGTAGGCCGCAGCCTGCTTATCTACCTTGTCAAGACCTTGAGCCTTTTTGGTCTCGTCTTCAAGTTTTGTAACCTTCTTACTGGCAGATTCAAGATGTTTCGACACCTGCTCCAGAAGTTCCTTCTGAACCGTTCCGTGCTTTCCGGCAGCAGCCAGAGAGGCGCCGAGCTCGGTCACAAAACGGATAGCGGCAGGGATATACTGACGCCGGGTCATCTGGATCGCAGTCAACGCCTCGATATTGATATGTTTGGCATACTGCTCCACGTAAATTTCATAACGGGAATCCAACTCATCCTTGGAAAGCACATTGTACTTGCCAAAGAGCTTGATCGCCTTGGGAGTCACAAAGGCCTTCAGGGCATCCACGGTATTCCGGACATTGGGAAGGCCACGTTTCTCAGCCTCTTTAACCCAGTCTTCTGAATAATTATTGCCGTCGAAGATGATCCGGCCATGCTTGTTTATGACCTCGGTCAGGATTGCCGAGATCTCTTTATTTACATCCTTGGCCTTTTCCAGACGAGTCGCGATTTCATCCAGGGCCTCAGCGGCGATGGTATTCAAAGCAACATTGGGACCGGCAATGGACTGAGCAGAACCAACCATACGGAACTCAAACTTGTTGCCGGTAAAGGCAAAAAGAGAAGTCCGGTTACGATCCGTATTATCCTTTGGCAGTTCAGGCAGAGAATCAACCCCGATTTTCAAGGTCTGGCAGACATTCTTTTTACAGATTTTCTCGCCCTTGGCCATTTTCACCAGGACCTCCGAGAGCTCATGACCAAGGAAAACAGAGATGATCGCCGGTGGGGCTTCGTTGGCGCCGAGGCGATGATCATTACCGGAACTGCCGCAAGTGGCGCGCATGATGTCGGCATGGGTATCCACGGCCTTGAGCAGGGCGCAAAGGAAGATCAGGAACTGGGCGTTATCCTCAGGGGTCTGACCCGGTTCAAGCAGGTTAATGCCATCATCAGTGGAGAGAGACCAGTTGTTGTGCTTGCCGGAGCCGTTCACGCCGGCGTAAGGCTTCTCATGAAGCAGACAGACCATACCATGACGGATGGCCACCTTCTGCATGGTCTCCATGACCAGCTGATTGTGGTCGGTGGCGATATTGGTGGTAGTGAAGACCGGAGCCATCTCAAACTGGGCCGGAGCGACCTCATTGTGTTTGGTTTTGGAGGCAACACCCATCTTCCACAATTCGATATCAAGATCCTTCATATAAGAAGAAACACGATCTTTGATCGCTCCGAAGTACTGATCTTCCAACTCCTGGCCTTTGGGAGCGGGGGCACCAAAAAGGCTGCGGCCGCAGGTCATCAGATCAAGACGCTGCTGATAGAACTCCTTCTCGACCAGAAAATATTCCTGCTCGGCTCCAACGGTTGACATGACGGCACCGGAAGTGGTGTTACCCATGGCCTTGAGTACCCGTAATGCCTGTTTGGCAACGACGTTCATCGAACGGAGCAGCGGGGTCTTCTTATCCAGGGCCTCACCCTTGTAGGAACAGAAGGCGGTGGGAATACACAAGGTCACATCGCCGGCGGTATCTTCTTTCAAGAAAGCGGGAGAGGTGCAGTCCCAGGCGGTATAGCCGCGGGCCTCGAAAGTCACGCGCAGGCCGCCGCTCGGGAAAGAAGAGGCGTCCGGCTCGCCTTGGATCAGCTGTTTTCCGGAAAACTCCATAATCACTCCGCCGTCATCGGTGGGGGCGATAAAGGAGTCGTGTTTCTCAGCAGTGGTACCAGTCAAGGGCTGGAACCAGTGGGTGTAGTGGCTGGCGCCCCGCTCGATGGCCCAATCCTTCATGGCGTTAGCCACCACCGAGGCAACCTCAGGGGCAAGGGAAACACCGGTAATGATGGTCTTATGCAGTGCCTTGTAGGTGTCCTTAGGCAGCCTCTCCTTCATAACCCTGTCATTAAAAACATTGGCCCCGAATAACTCCGGCACGGGAATAGCATTCTGGCCATACCCGCTGTTACAACAGCAATTTTGATCATCACACATTCGTTGTTCCTCCTGATCTTTTTGACTCATGTTTTTTAGAAGCCGTTACGAAAAAACCCGTGCATTTCTGAGCACTTCGTTACGGATCATTATGCCGTTTATTGCCATCACGATGATGGCAATATTTTTTTAACGGCTTGTACTTCATTACCCAATCATTACACAATGTGAATACGTTTATCTTTTTACCATTTTGACCACAAAAAGTAATCAAAAAATATTTTTACTTACATATTTGTAATATTTCACGATACGCGCCCTATTGCATAGAGCACCCCCTCCCTGATCTCGGCCGCAAAGGACGCATCTGTGATCTTCTGCCCCTCGCTATCCAGCACGTAAAAAATATCAATCAACTGCTGCACCTCTGTGGCAATAAAGGCCCGATAGATATTAATTCCAAAACCAGCCAGAGTCTGTGCAATATGATACAATTGCCCTGCCCTGTCCTCAGAATGCACTTCAATGACGGTATAACTGTCTGAAATATCGTTATCAATCACAACTCGGGGCTTCTGCTGCCCCAGCAATGTCGCCCCCGACAATTTGCTCCGTTCATAAATGGAAGCCAGTTTCTGATAAATCCTGTGCTCAAGCCCCAAACGATGATTGAGGGCACGATCTAAATCGTCATTAACAGCCTGCCAGTCTTTTTCAATAAAGCTCAGACCATCAAGGGAACGTAGTTCCAGTACATCCACCGCCAATGCCATCCGCTCCCCCTCTACCCTTGGTGCAAGCAACTCGGGGCCTTCTTTGGTTATCAACGATTCACCACCCTCCCAGGTAAAGATCTTCGCGCTCAGCACCGAGAGATTATGAAGTGCTAACACCCCGCAGATTTTCGCCAGCAGGCCGGACCGGTCTCTGGCCATAATCAACAGAGACCAATGCTGACCGAGCTCCTGCGGAAATATCAGGGCCTTCTTCCCCAACACCTGATAATTTTTCCGATAGATCCGGATATGCTCAACAACGACCTCAGGACTAAAACTTAACAGATAATCTGCGGGTAGAAGGGCGACATCAGCGACAGCCAGGGACGAACTGATGCTGTCGGTCGCTGCCTGCGCCTCTCCATCACCGCCAAGCAGCGACACGACCTGCCCCCGCAGCCAGTCAACCCCCTGTTCTACCTGCTGCTGCACGGTATCTGGATGCGCGGCAGCAATCAGACCAGCTTCCAGATAGGGAGAGATTTTCAGAAACAATTCATGCAGCAGAGCAGCCTTCCATTCACTCCATGCTGAAGGACCTGTCGCCTTGGAATCAGCAATGGAAAGAAGATAGAGCATAGCCAGCCGATCACTGTCGCCAATGGTCTCGGCACAACGCCTGATAAAAACTTCATCATTCAAATCACGACGAAGGGCATTCTCCGGCATAAACAGATGATAGCGTATCAAAAAGGCCAGGCAGGCACATTCTGCATGATCAAGACCAAGCCTCACCCCCACAGCCCCTACCATATCTGCCCCAATCAAGGAGTGATTGCCGCCCGCACCCTTGCCGATATCGTGAAGCAGCGCGGCCAGATAGAGGATATGCGGCGAGGCCACCGAAAGATAAACAGTGACATCCTGTTCAACTATCAATCGCAGTTCGGCCACAGTCTGCAACAGATGCCGATCAACCGTGTAGATATGATAGATATCATGCTGGGCCAGGGTACTGATCCGCGCGAATTCAGGGATGTAGGCCGTAAGTAGCCCAGTCTCCAGCATCACCTCCAAGACAGGGAGCGGATCAGATGGGTGCAGTAAAAGCTCAAAAAAAGGCCTGGACATACGCGGCGACACCCGTACTTTATCATCGACGAGATCAAGATTGGCGCTGACAATTTTGCGTGTTCGATGATGAACAGGAGCTCCCGTTCTTGCCGATGCCAGAAAAAGACGCATAAGCAAATACGGCCTGGATGCCAGCTCTTTGGCGGAGACAACGAGATGAAGACGATCGTTACGCAGCTCAATCCCTTTTTCAAGGGTCCGGTCACTGCTTGGCCTTTCTCCTTTTACAGCAAGACCAAGGACCTCATCCACATGCTCAAAAAAGAGATCCGTGATCACTGCAATAGTCTGGAGATGCCCATGCATCTCCCGCATAAACCTCTCTACGCCCAGTTTCCCCGTGCCTGTTTTGTACCCGAATGCCTGGGCAAGCTCTTCCTGATGCTCAAAATAGAGCTGATCATTCTTGCGCCCGCTGATATAATGCAGACGATTTCTGATCTTCACCAACTCGTCCCAGGAAGTCGCAAAGGATTCCCGCTCCTCCTCCAGAAGAACACCCGCCTCAACTATGTCCTGGAGGCTGTCCAGACCAAAAACAACCTTTGCCGTCCAGAGCATGGCCTGGATATCACGCATACCTCCCTTCCCCTCCTTGATGTGAGGTTCAAGCAGATAACTGTGACTGCCAAATCGATTCCTGCGCGCCGAGCGGAAAGCCTTCATGCTATGGACAAATTCCTCCCGGCCGCCTTCTATAAAACGCAACCGATACTGGGAGAGCAAGTCATCAAACAAGTCCTGCGAACCCGTAAGAAACCTGGCATCAAGCATGGCGACCTGGAAGAAAAAATCCTGGCCGGCATGGTCCATTGATTCCTGAACAGTGCGCACCGCGTGCCCAACCTCAAGCCCTGTATCCCAGAGTGGATAGAGAATTGCTTCTGCCACCTGCTTGATTTCTGCCTGCTGTTCCGGCTGATAAAGGATCATCAGGTCAATATCAGAATAAGGAAAAAGCTCTTGGCGGCCATAGCCACCAAGGGCCACCAGGGAAATTGAGCCAGTCAACTCATTGGTCGCATCCTGGAAATGATGACAGATAAAGACATCGACCAGCCTGCTCTGCTCGGCAAGCAGGGCCTGACCACTCAGACCCTGTTGCCACAGTTTTTCCAAGGCGGCGCGTTGGGCACGAAGATGCGTTGACTTCATAAATTATCTTTATCCGTGGCGGTGATTCTACGAAGCGGCATAAGTAAACTACATGGCCAATTAAGCAACTTATTCGTTATTTGGCAGACGATGTTATCGGCAAGACGCCACTCCAGGAAACAGCCAGAAAAGATTGGCTGTTTCCTGAAAGCGGCATAAGATGCCGTAAATGAAACAAGCAAGAAAAAGCCCTTGCTCGTTTCATAGCGGCTTCTAAATAGCGTCATGGTCCTCTTCACCGGTGCGCACCCGAACAATACGCTCAACAGGTATGACAAAGATCTTACCATCACCAATAGTGCCACTGTTGGCCGCATTTCTGATGGTCTCAACCACCTGACCCACCTGGCTAGCATCAACCACTATCTCTATCTTTATTTTTGGAATAAAATCAACAACATATTCTGCGCCGCGATAGATTTCAGTATGCCCCTTCTGCCGACCATAGCCCTTTACCTCACTAATCGTCATTCCCTTGATTCCGATGCCATTCAAGGCATCTTTCACATCATCAAGCTTAAAAGGTTTAATAATCGCTTCAATTTTTTTCATAACATCTCCTTTTTAAAAACCAGAGGACAGAAGACAAATTCTCGACCCACATTATGTACTCTTGCTTCCGTATCTTATTTTCAACTTCTTTATTCCGTTTTTAAATCAAGCGTAAATGTTACAAACTTGACTTAAAACGGAATTACTCACCTCGCTACAGGGTATAACCAACTTCACTATGCTGGGTTAGATCCAGTCCTTGAGTCTCGTCATCAGAGCTTACCCTAAGACCAATGATCACGTCTATGATTTTCAAAAGAATAAAGGTCACAACGACCGAGTACGCTATGGTTGAACCAACACCAATGGCCTGAACCACCAACTGATGCGGGTTTCCGTTAAGAAGTCCATTGCCTGCTGGATTCACAACAGATGACGCAAAAATACCGGTTGCCAATGCCCCCCAGACACCTCCAACACCATGAACCCCGACCACATCAAGAGAATCATCATAACCAAGCTTGGACTTGGCAAGAACCGCAAGATAACAGAGAACGCCAGCCACACCACCCATAATGATCGCAGAAACAGGGCTGACAAAACCTGCCCCAGGAGTAATTGCTACCAGCCCAGCCAGGGCGCCAGACGCGGCTCCTAAAGTGGTCGGCTTTCCCTGCACCTTCCATTCCGCAATGACCCAGGCAAGGGCACCTGCGCCTGTTGCCACCTGCGTCGTAAAAAGGGCAAGAACCGCAACAGGACTCGCACCAAGCGCACTTCCGGCGTTAAATCCAAACCAGCCGAACCAGAGCAGCCCGGCACCCAGAACAGTCATTGGCAGGTTGTGGGGATGCATGGAGTCACGACCATATCCTTTTCGCTTACCAAGAACCAGGGCCGCCACCAGGGCCGCAGCACCAGAATTAATATGAATAACCGTACCGCCTGCAAAATCAAGGGCGCCCATCTTGAAGAGCCATCCTTCTTGCCCCCACACCCAATGACAAACGGGGAGATAAACCAGCGTTGACCACAATATCGTAAAGGCCAGAAAAGCGGTAAATTTCATCCGTTCGGCAAAAGCCCCGGTAATCAACGCTGGAGTAATAATGGCAAACATGAGCTGAAAGGCACAAAATAACAAGGACGGGATAGTAGCTGAATAAGGTCCCGGCTCAAGCCCTACACCTTTCAAAAAGACATGATCAAAATTACCGATAAAATGACCGACATCTGGACCAAAAGCCAGAGAATAGCCATAAACAACCCAGAGCACAGAGATTAGCCCCAGACAGACAAAACTCTGCATAGTTGTTGCCAGCACATTTTTACTGCGAACCAGGCCACCGTAAAACAGGGCCAGCCCCGGCGTCATCAACATCACCATTGCCGTGGCAATGAGCATAAAAGCAGTATCTCCAGTATCCATCATCTCCTCCTTGTTAACACATTTATAAATGCGGCTCTTAATGATTCTCAACTAAATTTTCTGAATAGCCCAACAGGCACTGAGAAATTCAGTAGAAACGGCTTCCTGACCAGAATCAGGCGTCAATCACACCAAAAGCAGCGCGACCACAACAACCGTAGCTGAGAATTATTAAAATCCATTTTTTTTATTGGTGATTATAGGCCGTCTCCGAATGTTCAACTGAATCAAGACCGACAGTTTCTTCCTTTTCTGTCAACCTGAGTCCCATGACTGAATCAATGACCTTCAAAAGAATCCAGCTGACCACCAGGGTATAGCTCCCAACAACCACAACACCTATTGCCTGCTTTACCAATTGAGCAGAATTTCCAGCCAGCAGACCGTCAACCCCAGCAGGATTTACCTGGGTGGAGGCAAAAATTCCCAGACAGAGTGTGCCCACCACTCCACCGACACCATGGATTCCAACCACATCAAGGGAGTCATCAAAATTAAGTCGACTTTTTAAACGTACAGCAAGAAAACAGATAACCCCGGCAAGAAGACCAATAACAATGGCCGCATTAGGACCAACAAAACCGGCCGCCGGAGTGATTGTGGCAAGCCCGGCTATGGCCCCGGATGCCGCACCCAAGGTAGTGGCACTGCCCATGACAAATCGTTCCATCACCACCCACATGAACATACCGGCCATGCCGGCAAGATGAGTGGCCACAAAGGCTGTGGCCGCAACCTCATTGGCGGCAAGGGCCGATCCACCATTAAAACCAAACCAGCCGAACCACAGCAGACCTGTGCCCATCAAGGTCATTGGCAGATTGTGAGGCATAAAACTCGTCCGGCCATATCCCCGCCTTGGCCCCACGACAAGAACAGCCGCTAAAGCAGCCGCACCACAGGTAACGTGGACAACCAGGCCACCGGCAAAATCAAGCACACCCATCTGCGCCAACCAGCCCCCCTTGGCCCAGACCCAGTGACAGACAGGATTATAAACTAATATTGTCCACAACAGAGCAAAGACCAGAAAGGGGGCAAAGCGTACCCGCTCAGCAAAGGCCCCGGTTATAAGGGCCGGGGTGATAATGGCAAACATGCACTGATAAATCATAAAAACAGTCTGCGGGATAGTGGTCGCGTAATCAGGACTGGGAGCATTCCCCACCCCATTTAAGGCAAACCATGATAAATCTCCTATTACCCCCGCAACATCAGGACCAAAAGACATTGAATAGCCCAGATAGACCCATTCAATGGATATAAGGGCAATCATGAAAAAACTCTGCATAATCGTCCCCAAAACATTCTTACCACGCACCATCCCGCCATAAAAAAGAGCAAGCCCGGGTGTCATCAATAACACCAGACCTGCCGACGCCAGGATAAACGCTGTATCCGCTTTATCCACCTTCTCCCTCCTTGCTAATTTGAATAAGATGCACGGGGGGGGGAGTCTCCCATCCCCGTGCATTACCAGACCAGACGCTGTTCCTTACTCCACGGAGGAGCCATACAAGCGGCACAAAATAATAATGATCTTATTATTACTTTTATACAAATGGCATGCCAGACTCATCAAAAGCATATAACAACCAGAAACAATTCAACATTATCCCCAAAAAACACCGGCTCCCACCAAGAGGAATTTTACATTTTTGTCAAAATCGATGAAAAAGATACCAATTTTGTCAGTTCGAATCGATATATGACAAATTAATCCAATCTTTTTCTCGAATGAAATTATTTTACATTTTATCACAGGGTGAGTATTCTGAATAAAGAAAAGATCCTCACTGTCATTTTCACCGTTTTCCCCTCTAAGAAAAGAGAAACTTTCTGCCATGAATATCAATGGACGCCACTTCAGGACCATCTGGCCAGACCCGGAAAACAGGAACAAGATCTGCATTATTGACCAGCGTCAGCTTCCACACCAATTTATCATCGAGACTCTGACCTGCCTCGACGATTCGATAAGAGCCATCAAAGATATGCATGTACGGGGTGCAGGCCTGATTGGTGCCGCTGCAGGGTTTGGCATGTATCTGGCGGCGATCAATGCTCCGGATCATGGTGTGGATGAAAAACTGGAACAGGCAGCGATATTATTAAACAGGAGTCGACCCACCGCCAGAAATCTGGGATGGGCCGTTGAACGTGTTCTTGCTGCAGTTACAAAAATTGAGGACGGAATAGATAAAAAGAAAGCAGCATACAAAACTGCCTGCGAAATCGCAGACGAAGACGCCGCATTCTGCAGGCAGATTGGCATCCACGGCCTCGAACTCATTGCCGCCATCAGCAAAAAAAAGAATGGAAAACAGGTTAATATCCTCACCCACTGCAATGCTGGATGGCTGGCCTTTGTTGATTATGGCAGTGCCACAGCCCCCATATACGCAGCAAGAGACGCGGGAATCGATGTGCATGTCTGGGTGGATGAGACTCGCCCTTGGAATCAAGGGGCAAAGCTCACTACTTGGGAACTGCAACAGGAAGGTATTGCCAACACATTGATAACCGATAATACCGGTGGCCACTTGATGCAAAACGGCATGGTAGATATGGTCATTGTCGGGACCGACCGTACAACCCACACTGGAGATGTGGCCAACAAAATAGGAACCTACCTGAAGGCTCTGGCCGCCTATGACAACAATATCCCTTTTTATGTTGCCCTGCCCTCCTCTACCTTTGACTGGGAACTGGAAGACGGCACCGACATCCCCATCGAACAGCGATCAGGGGATGAAATCACCCGGATCAGCGGCATGAATGATAAAACAGGCGAGATCGAGACCGTTCGACTGGTTGCACCCGGAACACAGGCGATCAATTACAGTTTTGATGTAACACCAGCACGACTTATCAGCGGACTTATTACGGAAAGGGGAATCGTCCAAGCTAACAAAGAGGCAATTGACGCTCTTTTCCCGGACAAGACAAAAAAACTGACTCAAGGATGACCATGACACCCACAGAACATAGACATTTTATTCGTAAGAATGCCCTTCACCTTCTCGACTACCTCATCATCGACCAGAATGGCCTGCAAACAACATACTCCATGGGGCGCACCCTGGATGTAAGCGAAAAGGGGCTTAAGCTGGAGACAACCCAGCCGATATCACAAGGGGACACCCTGCTGATTACGGTTGGTGTAGAGGATGACCTTATAGATCTCCGCGGCGAAGTTGTCCATACTGAAATTCTTGACGGACGTCACATTACCGGCATTGAATTTCAGGATATTCCAGAGGATGGAAGAAGAATTTTTAAAAAATATGCAGAGGCTTTTCACTCAGCCAGTGCTCAAAATTCCTGATTCTCATTACAACTCACGTCCATACTCAAAACATGGAAACGAGCCATACCAGTTGATACAGATGCTTCTTATTGAGACAAAACACTGTGCGCCACAATAGTCTTTCCCGCCTCAATAACAGCCCCCTGAAGATAACTGTACGCTCCGACATAAACATTTTCCTTCAACACACAGTCTTTAATGATGACTCCGTTTTCCAGGATACAATTTTTTCCTACCACCGAATGACCAACAAGATGCACGCCCGGATAAATTGTAACATCCAGACCGACTTTCACCTCAGGGGCTATGGAAGTGGTCGCCGGGTCATACATGGTAACCCCTTCCAGCATCAATTGCCGGTTGCGACGCATCTGTAATTCCTTGTGCGCCTCCGCCAATTCAATCCTTGAATTTACCCCCAGAACCTCCTGTGACAATGGCACCATATACTTTTCAACAGAATATTGTTGTGCTGTCGCCATAGCAACAATATCAGTAAGATAAACCTCACCCTGACTATTATCAGTTCCAACCTTTTTCAGACTTGCAAAGAGAAAATCCGCATTCACACAGTAAATCCCGGCATTAATCTCCCTTATTTTTTTTTGCTCAATGGTAGTATCTTTTTCTTCAACAATGGAAAGCACTTTTCCAGCATCATTGCTAATAATTCGTCCGTAATTCGTTGGATTTTCAAGGATAGTGGTCATAACCGTAAGTGGCCCCCCAATGGCCAGGTGCTGCCTGTACATCTGCTCCAGGCTTTCACTCTGAATCAACGGGGTATCACCACAAAGGATCATAACCGTACCGGTCTTGCTACCGATTATCGACTCCGCACAGAGCACGGCATGGCCTGTACCTAGTTGTTTTTGCTGAACGCAGAGCTCTACATCAAAGGTGGCAAGAGACCGTTCCACCTCATCACGCTGGTGACCTATGACAGCAACGGTTTTTTCTGCCCCTAAAGGCTTGACTGCCGTCAGGACATGATGCAACATCGGGGCATAAAAAACATGGTGCAAAACCTTGGCCTTTTCTGATTTCATGCGGGTACCTTTCCCCGCTGCCAGAATGATAATAGAAAAATTTGATTGATCGCTCACAATAAGTCCATTAAGTTGAATAGAATGTAGCTACCTTACAGGATCTGTCACCTTGATCACGTTGGATTATTTTTTACATGAATAAAGATACTCTCAAAAAGATAGCCGAAATCGTCGGCCGTGAACACTGTACCACCAGCCTCGAGGATCTGCATTGTTATTCCTACGACGGTACAAGGAAGACATTCCTCCCTGAAGTCGTGGCCTTTCCTGATTCCACCGATCAAATAGCTGCATTAATGCGTCTGGCCAGTGCCCATGTCTTTCCTGTGGTGGCCAGAGGCGCCGGCAGCGGCATGACCGGCGGCTCCCTACCTATAAAAGGCGGCTTGGTGCTGGCACTCTCCCGCCTGAACCGTATCCTGGAGATCGACAGGGATAACCAGATTGCCATCGTTGAGCCAGGTGTCATTACCGGAGAATTCCAGAAGGAGGTAAAAAAGCTTGGCCTGTTTTACCCTCCCGACCCGGCCAGCCTTAAGTTCTGTACCATGGGCGGTAATGCGGCTGAATGCGCGGGTGGCCCTTCCGCCGTCAAATATGGAGTGACTAAGGATTTTATCATTGGTCTGGAAGTAGTTCTGGCCAGTGGAGAGATTCTGACTACCGGGACCCGCACCGAAAAGGGGGTGGTCGGTTATGATCTGACCCGTCTGTTCATTGGCTCGGAGGGAACCCTAGGTGTCATCACCAAAATAATCACCCGCCTCATTCCCCTGCCGGAGCACAAAGAGACATTTCTGATCAGCTCCAACTCGCTGCCCCAGACAACTGCCCTGGTGGCGGAGATCCTAAACCACAATATCAACCCCTGCACCCTTGAATATATGGATAGAACCGCGCTGAGTCTGGTGGCAAAACTACTGCCGGCGCCCCCCGCCCCAGATATCCAGGCCATACTCCTGCTCGAGATTGACGGAAGCAAAAATGCAGTTTCTGAACAGACAGAACGCCTGTATACGCTCTTGAACACAAATCCCCATTGCACCATCAGACAGGCGGCCACTGATATAGAGAGACAGGACTTGTGGCAAGCCAGGAGATCCATCTCGCCTGCCACTTTTCAACTGAGTCCCCATAAAATAAGCGAGGATGTGGTAGTGCCTCGCACCCGGATCCCTGAGCTTGTCCAATTTACCGAAAAGCTGGCCCAGGAGCTCGATCTCACCATTCTCACCTTCGGCCACGCCGGGGATGGTAATATCCATGTCAACATTATGCTGGACCTTGACCAGGAAGAGCAACGCCGCAGGGGCGAAATTGCAAGAGAGCGGCTTTTTCGCCACGTCATCCACCTTGCTGGAACCTTATCCGGAGAACATGGAATCGGCATCACCAAATCTAAATTTCTAGCCCTTGAGCTGAACGACACTACCCTGAAGGTCATGAAACAACTAAAAACACTCTTCGATCCGCAAGGAATCCTCAACCCCGGAAAAATATTCCCGGAAGATACTCCATAACCCCTTGTAACAATTTAACAAAAGTGCCACCAAAAAGTGGCCGGAAAGGGACTGCCTTTTACGTAACACCTCCTAATTCTCTTATGGTTTTTTAAAATTCCATTGACAGACTGAGAAGTTCTATTTATAAAAGGAGATTCTTATCAGAAATTAGCTATTTTTTTTAAAGGAAGCTGCCGTTCAGCGGTTTCTTCCTCGAACCTAGATACACTGGAGTCCTAAATGATAGAAGTTGAAGTTCGTGGAGATATTGAATACGCCATCAGACAATTGAAGAAAAAACTGCAGATCGATGGTATTAAAAGAGAGTTGAAACGTCGTGAATGCTATGAAAAACCCAGCATCATGAAGCGTCGCAAACAAGCCGAGGCCCGCAGAAAGCTTCGGAAATTCAATCGCACACGAAGGGCGTAGGCTCACAGAGGCAGTAAACGCCTGGAGCTTTTCCAAGCCCTGGGCGTTGATTCCTTTCTCTGCCGAGAACCTGCAGCACATCTTCTGTCCATCTCTCGTCAGTCCATTCCCCCGCAGTTTCAATCAGCAAGGTCGCTCTTTCTCCGCTACCTGATCACCGAAAGACGCCTTGCAGATAATACCATTCAGGCCTATCAGGCTGATATTGATATTTTTTTCAACTTTCTTCGGCAGCAAAAAATTTCAACGCTGGAAGAAATCCAAAGCACTACCCTTCACACATTCCTGGAACAGTGCAGCGCGCGACAGCTCTCCCATCGCAGTAACGCCAGAAGGGTCTCGTCCCTCAAAAGCTTCTTTAGTTTTCTACAGGCCAGCAGCATAAGTAACAACAACCCCTTTGCTGCAGTTGACCTCCCACGAATCGGCAGCCATCTTCCCAAGGCCCTTTCTCTGAAGGAAGTGACAAAACTCCTGACTCCACCAGCCGTAATCACCCCACAGGTTCAAAGAAATTACACAATGCTGCATCTCCTCTACTCCACAGGACTGAGGGTCTCAGAGCTGGTTTCTATTCCCCTTGCAGCCTGTAATCTCTCATCCTGTTTTGTCAGGGTGATAGGGAAAGGCAACAAGGAACGACTCATCCCCTTTGGTGTCCCGGCTCGAGAGATCGTAGAACAATACCTAAAGACAGCACGCCCGCTGATCCTCAAGGGCAGGCGCAGCAATATCCTTTTTGTCAGCAACCGAGGCCGCGCCATGAGCAGACTCCGGTTTTGGCAGATCATCAAGGAGGCGGCACAAGCTGCCGGAATCAGCAAATCCGTTTCTCCACACATGCTTCGTCATTCCTTCGCCACCCACCTCCTGACCCATGGTGCAGACCTGCGATCCGTCCAGCTTATGCTTGGTCATTCAGACATCGCCACAACCCAGATCTACACCCACATCGACCAGGACAGACTCAAAGAACTCCATAAAAAATTTCACCCGCGCGGATGAAAGGTTGCCGAATCCGCTTGAATACCCTTATACTGAAAATACCTTTAAAAGGAAGAAGGTGACACAGGATGAAGACATCTTGAAGGAATAAAGCAACGGAGAAAAAACACCACATGCGAATTGCGACTATCATTTACCATCTTGCCGTCAGCTGTTGGCTGGGCGGTTCAGCCCTGTTCACCTTTGTCCTGACCCCAATTCTCTTCAAATCGTATCCCCGCGATATGGCCGGTAGCATCGTCAGCGCCCTCTTCCCCGGTTATTTCCAATGGGGGCTCGCCTGTGGCGCAGTGGCGTTCTTCTGCCTGCTGCTCGGCAAAAGCCACCTCAAAATTGCCTCGGGGCTTATTCTTACAATAATGATCACCGTTACTGCCACTCAAGCTTTTATCATCGAACCTCGCGCTGCCGAACTAAAAAAACAAATCCTTTCTTTCGAGACAACCCCACCCGACCATCCACTGCGCGTTCAGTTCAAAAAATTACATGGGGTCTCAGCAGCTGCAAACCTTGCAGTCATAGGTGCCGGGATAGTCCTGGTAATCCTTTCTTCCCCGTCGGCACAAAAAAAAGAATATGCCCCTTTGGTTCAATGACACTGAGTTCTACACAGCATATTATCAAAAATTGTTGACAGTAACACCGATCTTGCTGTTGACCATCAGCCTGGAATCATGCAAGTAATCACCACCCATATCAATGCCGACTTTGATGGCCTAGCCTCAATGATTGCCGCCCGGAAACTCTACCCTGAGGCGGTCATGGTCTTCTCCGGATCCCAGGAAAAGAATCTGCGCGATTTCATCAATGAAACCCTTCAGGATCGGTATGATTTTGTCAGGATAAAACAGATCAACCGTGAGACAATCACCAGACTAATCGTGGTTGATACTCGGGACTCCAGAAGAATCGGCGCCTTTGCCGCCTGCCTCGACAATCCAAACATCTCGATCCACCTCTTCGACCATCATCCGGACAGTCCTGAGGACATGAAAGGAGATCTGGAACTGATTAAAGAAGTGGGTTCCACCACCACCCTCTTCACCCAGCTCTTCCAGGAACGGCAAATCCCCATCTCGGCCGCAGAGGCCACCATATTTGGCCTTGGCATCTACGAAGACACCGGTTCACTCACACACCTGACCACAAGGCCAGCCGACCTGCAGGCCGCTGCCTGGCTCCTTGAACAAGGGGCCCAATTGGATATTATCTCCCAGTTCATCACCTACGACCTCACCGCCCCCCAGGTTGAGCTGCTGCACAAGCTGATGGAGACCGCGCGCAGTTATACCATCCAAGGGATCGAAATCGTGGTGATCACTTTGACTCTCCAGGATTACTTCGATGATTTTTCCCTGATCGTCCGTCGTTTCATGGTCATGGAGAACCTAGATGTCATCTTCGCCCTCGTCTCCATGGCCGGACGCATTTACCTGATTGGCAGAAGCCGCATCACGGAGGTCAATACAGGAATAGTCGCGAAGGATTTTGGTGGAGGAGGCCATGCCACTGCGGCCTCAGCCACAATCCATGACATGACCCTAATCGAGGCTCAGGACAAGCTGATCCGCATCCTGCACCGACACATCCGGCCCCAGGCAATTGCGGAAGGGATGTTGTCCCAACCCGTCATCAGCGTACCGGCCGAAACCAGCATCAACCAGGCCCACAATCTACTCACCAGATACAATATCACGACACTGCCGGTGATTGAGACCAACCAAACTCAAACCCACCACCCAGCCTCACAGGTTATAGGGATCATCACCCGCCGAGTCATAGAAAAGGCTATTCATCATGCACTTGGTCACCTACCGGTGACCGAATATATGACCGGCGACATCAGAACTCTTCCTTTAAACGCAACGCTTTCCGACATTGAAGAGCTGATTATTGAACGCAGGCAGCGCCTGATCCCCATTGTTCATAACAATCAACTGGCAGGAGTTATTACCCGGACTGATCTACTGAACATGCTGGTCAATGATCCGGCCCATCTGCCCAGAAATCTCCTGCACGAAAACGCACAACAACTCCAGGAACGAACCAGAAATTTGAGTGCACTGATCGCCGAAACCCTGGACAAGAAACTCATCTCCATACTTCAGGCCATTGGCGAGGTGGCTGAATCGCTACGTTTCAAGGCCTTTGCAGTCGGTGGTTTCGTTCGTGACCTGCTCCTGCAGAATAAAAACCTGGATCTCGATATTGTTGTTGAAGGGGATGGAATTATTTTTGCGAAGAAACTGGCCCAAAAACTTCAAGGCCAGGTCAAGACCCACGAACGATTCATTACCGCCATGATCCTGTTGCCAAGCGGTTTCAAAATCGACGTGGCCACAGCCAGGCTCGAGTACTATGACTATCCGGCGGCCCTGCCCACGGTTGAACTCTCTTCCATCAAGCTTGACCTCTACCGCCGTGATTTCACCATCAACGCCATGGCCATCCAGCTCAACCCAACCCATTTTGGCACCCTGATCGATTTTTTCAACTGCCAGAGCGACTTGAGAGAAAAGACCATAAAGGTCCTGCACAACCTAAGCTTCGTGGAAGACCCCACTCGTATATTCCGGGCCATCCGTTTTGAAAAACGCATGGATTTCAAAATTGACACCCATACCAGCCGCCTGATCCATAGTGCAGTCAAAATGAAGCTCTTTGGCAAAGCCACTGACCCTCGTTTTTTCATCGAGCTTCAGCTTATCTTTTCCGAAGAAAACCCACTGCCTGCCATCAACCGCCTGGCAGAATTCAAACTTTTCCAGTTCTTATGGCCCGACCTGAAGCCACACTTGAAGATTGACCGTCGGTTCAACCACATCCTGACCCAGGCCCAACAGGCTCTCTCCTGGTTTCATCTGCTCTATCTTGATGAACCATGCCCAGCCTGGCAGGTATATCTGCTGGCCATCATGGGACGCTCAAAGAGTGCCGAACTCTCTGCCTTTTGTCAGCGTTTTCAACTCCCACCCAAGACCAGCGATTTTCTTGTCCAACAGAAGCTCACCGCCGACAAAATCTCACATATTCTCTACCGACGATCAACCATAGGCAAATCTGAACTCTACTGGCTACTGAGAGGACTTTCAAACGTTGGACTGCTTTATCTTATGGCCATTGCCAGAAAAAATGAGATCAAGAAAGGAGTTTCTCTTTATGTAACCGAACTGCGCAAGACAAAACCCCAGATGACAGGCAGGGATCTCAAGACCATGGGTTATTCTCCCGGTCCACAATTTAAGACGGTGCTGAACGAACTGTTGACCGCCCACCTTGACGGAGTAGTCCAGACCAGACAAGAGGAAGAGACCTTCATCCTGCACCATTTTCCGCTGAATGAGAAGCCTCCCGCATCCTAACAAGCCAACCTTACAGTAATCACAAATAACAAAAGCTTCATAAAAGAGCTATTTCCGGAATGTTTCAGCAAATAGGGTCATCCCCCTCCTATGCAGTCAACTTCCTGGCGATCCTGGCGACATGTTCACCCTGAAAACGGGCTCCTGCCAGCTCATTTTCACTGGGAGAGCGGCTGCCATCAGCACCGGCAATAGTCGAGGCACCATACGGGGAACAACCGCTGATCTCACTGGTGTTCATCTGACCCTGAAAAGAGTATGGCAGCCCCACAATCACCATCCCCAGATGAAGAAGAGTGATATGAAAACTCAGGATTGTCGCTTCCTGCCCACCATGCTGGGTATTGGAACTGCTAATGACACTGCCTGCCTTTCCCACCAACACCCCTTTCATCCATAACTGTCCTGTACTGTCTAGAAACTGGCGCATCTGCCCGCACATATTGCCAAAACGAGTGGGAGTACCGAAGATAATGGCATCAGCCTCGCCCAGTTCATCCACTGTGCAAACCGGGATCTGCTTCTGCAAATCCTGGGTTGCAACCGCGCCCATTTTCTCAAGCACATCACGAGGAAGCGTTTCCGGCACCCGCCTAAGCACGACCTCAGCATCCTCTACTGCCCGCACTCCTTCTGCCGCAGCCTCTACCATTTTGTAAATATGGCCATACATAGAATAATAAACAATCAATATCTTCATAATTATCCACCCTTACTTATAGTCTGAATTGAATCTCAACGGGCAGGCCTCTATAAATATAACCTGAATCACAACAACCTGATGAAGACAACTCAACAGGCTCGTTAAAAATCAACCTAAGAACACTTCTTGTCGACATCAACAAAACCTGTACCCATACACATTGCACATGGCTGTTCCGGAGAACACTGACACTCTTCCCAGTCATCACCGTTCTGGGTACCACGCCACTCCGCATCACACTCACAAGTACCAGCAACTACTTTCTTTCCCTGACATACAGGACAAATTTTCTTGTTCTCTTGGCTCATATAGTCACTCCTCCTTTAAAAAATTCATATTATCCTACAAGAATGCAAGGTAAACTCTGACAGAGGAGTAATGGCCCATTCAGGTCAAGTACTTTCCCCCCATATACTCAATTGAACTCACCTTGTATGAGCATAAAAATCCTTAAAAAGTAGGCATCGGCATCTTTCCCCATTTGTTTTTTTCCGAGGTCTGAATCACAGAATTCACTTTATGGGTTGTGGCATCCAGGTCAATTAATAACACTGGCACTCGTTTAAGGCCCATGGCAAAAACTTCTTGAGGTGACACCAAACGGTTTTGCGAATCAGTGACCTTGACAAAAATAAGCCGTTCAACATCATAATCCGTAGGGACTGACCCCAAGGTATTGACAAAGTTATAAAAAATTTTGAAAAACTTCCCCAGTCCCCCTTTGAATTTATGTTGATGCCATTCAAGGATTTCCGGAAATCGTTCAATCATATCGTCAGAGAATCGACGATCTTCATCAGTTACCAAGGCATTCAGGAAAAAATCTCCAGGCATGACATAGATCAGATTCGCTCCTTTCTGAGTAGCAACAATAAATTCCGCTTCTTTAACAATACGCGCTTTACGATACAGTTCTCTTATCTCTTCTGGTGGCCGGGGAAAGACAGATACCAGAGCAAGCCCTTCCTCATAAACAGGATAAATCTGGTTGATTGTGTACATCCTAATACCCATGGCCAAAAGCATCGCCCCGGCAAGGGTTGCAAGATACAAAGACACAAGACCAAGCCATCTGGGTGTAATCCAACCAAAGATCAGATAATATATCTTTCCTCCGGGTTCACCAGGAAGAAACATGGGAGTTTGAGCCATATAAGATTCATAAGCAGCGGGTTGTTCAATCTGCATACGCCACTCTTCGTTTCGGGCCAGAAAATAATAGACAAACAACATGGTAATATACATGAAAACAATAATGAACCGGGGCCAATAGAGCATGAGCCCAAAGCCGGATATGGCGAGAAACAGATATTGCGGATGTCTGATCTTTGAATAAAAACTGATATGCACGACACCCTTCTTCGTAAACCTCCCCCAGTAAAGGGGGATCGCAGCACTCAAAAAAAGAACCAGACCAATTACCAGAAGAACCTGCAGATAGGAGATAAAAAGGATGAGGGCATCATCAAGGAAAACCATATGGGGGAGGAAAAACTCGGTAGTCCAACTGGTCAGTTGGAACGATGCAAGAAAGTTGAGAATTGGCCCGTATACGGCATAAAAATAAAGGGCAAAGGGGGAAATCATAATGATGATTTCAATTGTGATCAGAAGATATGCAAGACTTGTTGCTGCCAAAAGCCATTGAGGACGTCTTGTACGCACCATACATTTCTCCTTGAGAGACAAGAGGATTATTGACTCCTCGCTGTGCCATCCGGACATATGCGACAACAGCAAGAAACAACTGACTTGACTTTATTCTTCCTGGAAACTATTACATAAAAAAATTTCAGCCGTGCCCCTTTCGTTACGACGGTTTCCCCGTTAATTTTAACTCGATGAGTTGTAGATCTTTCCAGGTTTCAGATTTCATTTCTGCAGCCTGGAGCAGATAAGAAGGATGATAAGTTGGCATAAGCGGGATCTGTCTCCCGTCAAGCGCCGTGTACGCATGAAAACGTCCTCGTAATTGAGACAGGGACTGGGGCTGGTCAAGAAGTGCTCTGGTTGCAATAATTCCCATAGAGCAGATAACCTCAGGCTTAATCACGGCTATCTGACGTCTTAGTGAAGATAGACAGCAATGAATATTGGTAGCCACTGGCTGACCGGAGACAAGCAAGCCGCATTTTAGAATATTGGTGACAAAGACATCACCAGGAACAAGATGAATCGCTTCCAGCATCCGGGACAGCATCTTATCCTCTTCCAAACCGAAGATCGTACCCAAAGGAAGCACCGCCTGTTCAGGGACTGTCAACCAACCGCCGACCACAAGAAGTCTGGCCTGTGACGCACCTCTGCCTGGTACGGGAACAACACGCTTGGCGTGCAACTCGCAATGACTACACCCATCAATTTCTGCGGCAATATCCTGAAGCGTTTCTAAAACAACAGGTGCAACTTCTCTCTGTTGTAAAAACATATTCACCAGAGCGGCAGGGGGATCAATCTTTCTGTCCAGCAACGGAAAGCTCGCGGCATCACCAGGATAGTCTTCAATCCCTATGGTGTGATGATAGACGATCAATGATCGTATTTCATCTATAATTTCATTGTGTTGCGGGTCCATATGCTTTCTGGCGACAGGTCTTTTTCGTTAAATACAGAACACTTGCCCCAATACAAACATGTATCGCACGACATTTAAGACAAGTCATTGTAAAAAAATGTTTAAAAAAGAAGGATTATTTCGTCACTATTCCAAGACACCTTGACAAAATCCATAAAATACAAATTGTATTTATTACTTAATGAAAAACATTTTATAGGGATATACCCTTACTTTCTTCTATCATTAAAAAGTTACAAAAGGAACACAAATGCCTATCTACGAATTCAAGTGCGAAGACTGCAAGCAGACATTTGAAAGTCTGGTGCTCATTGCCTCCGCTATTGACACCATTCGATGCAAACACTGCAACAGTGCAAACATTAAAAAAATAATTTCTGCCACCAGCAGCCAACCTACTAAGGGGACATCCATTCCAGCAGGCGCCCTCTCCGGCTGTTCTTCCCGCTCAGGTTTTTCCTGAGCATAGACTGCAAGGGATCCGTGTGATCCCTATCCAGATCTGCAGAGGGAGTAGCAAGGCATCATGGGAATTTTCATGCTATTTCCTCTGGTTCTGAGTTTTAGGTGAAAAGTCAAAGACCATCTCATCTTTTTTTAATAAACCGCGTTGTTCCCTTGCCACTTCTTCCAGATAATGAACATCGGTTTTCATACGCTTGATCTCTTCACGTAAAGCAGTGTTCTTTTCCCTCAGCTCCTGCTTCTCAACATTCAAAGCGGCAACCTGTAACTTCTGTTTTCTCAGGAAATAGAGCCCCTTGCCCGGAGTAAAAAAGATAGACAGGAGAAGTATAACAAGAAGCAGAAGCGAGATCCGACACAACTTTTTCTGCTGCAGTGGCGATAAAGATGTTTTATAAGTTCTCTTCATGAACATCTCCTCAAAAATTGTAAGCCCTCGTTCAAAAATAACTAAAAAGTTGTAACACCGTGTCCTGCCCTATAGAATGGACAGAAATGTCATTATAATTCAACAGACAGCACAATAACCATTTCCACTTCATGCTCTCTCAACCCACAATTTATTTAGCCAGCGCCTGCCTTGTCGGGTTTTGCAGTCGTTATGACGGACAAACACGACCTAACAAAGCTTGCCTGCAACGTCTGCAGAATGGGATCTGGATTCCTTTCTGCCCTGAACAGATGGGCGGCCTGCCTACCCCACGAACAGCCGCAGACCTCATTGGCGGCGATGGCAATGAGGTTCTCTCGGGAAAAGCAAGAGTGATAACCCGAGACGGAATAGATGTAAGCCCACAGTTCATCAAAGGGGCTGAGCAGACCCTGCTGCTGGCAAAAAGCCAACAGGTAACTTCTATTTTTTTAAAGAGTGGCAGCCCTTCCTGTGGAATCTCCGGGGAAATAGGGGTTGCAGCAGCCCTCCTCAAAAAACATGGCTTTCATCTGACAGAATTTTAGAAGCCTAAGTCCTGCCCTGGCTCCTCGCCTCTTATTTTATCCGCATCAGCAAAAGAATCAAGATACCTGACTCATACAAAAGATAAAGAGGGCCACCCATGAGTAGCATATTCACGATATCAGGTGTCGGAGTCAGCAGGGCAGCAACGATCGCAATAAGCAGCAATGCATAACGTCTGTTTTTTTCAAAGAAACTGCGGGGACAGAGCCCTACTTTGGCCAGAAAGACCATAAAAACAGGAAGCTCAAAGATGGCACCAAATGCCAGAACAAACAAAGTGACAAAATTTACAAATCGACTGATAGAGATAACCGGTCGCAGCTGTTCCGAGCCAAATCCAAGGAGAAAATTAATTCCAAAGGGCAGGGTCACAAAATAACAGAATAGAGTTCCTGCGTAAAAAAGCAGGGTGGTAAAGAGAATAAAAAAGAATAACGGCACACCCTCAACCCCAAATGGTTTCCCTATGGCACGCCAGAAAACCGCCATTAGCCAAGGCACCAATCCATAAATGGCAGAAAAAGCCGCCAGCTTCACATGAGCGAGAAACGGACCAGCCACACTAAAGAAGTAGAGTTTTTCGGCAAGATGGTGCTGGACCACTCGCAGCAGATCAGGGGTAAGGAAAAAGATTGTAATCGTTACGGCAAAAACACCTATCCCCAATGCCCGCAGAGATTTGCGCAACTCACCAATAAAAATCACTGCTTTATTCTGCAGTTCCATAAAGAGAAATGTTCAGGTCGACAGATAAGGGTTGAAGGACAAAGGACAACAAGGGCACCTTGAAGTATTAAACGTCTTCATTCAAAGTTCAAGGTGCTCAATACATACCACAGCAGATCTCTAGGATTCTTTTACCTGCCGATCTGTTTCACCCTTATGGAAAATGATTTCATGATCCGCCGGTTTCAAGGCAGGATCAGCGATGATATCCACTGAAATCTTGTGCCTGTTTTCCAGATCAATCAGCTCATGCCGTTTATTATTCAAAAGATAATGGGCTACATCAAGGGGAAAACGACACTCTACCCGGCCAACCATCTTCCGGCTGGCACCGGTCTGCATTCGGCGCAAATAAAAGAGGGCCAGGGTCTCCACTGAACGCACAACACCACGCCCTATGCAATGCGGGCAGACCTGATAATTGAGGGCCTCCACAGGGGCGCCAAGTTTCTGCCGGGAAATCTGCATCAAACCGAATTTAGAGATCCGGCTGATATCTACCTTGGCCTTATCGCGTTTCATGGCCACTTTGACCTGCCTCTCCACCTCACGGATATTCTTCTGACTCCGCATATCGATGAAATCAACCACAATCAAGCCACCCAGATCCCGAAGCCGCAGCTGGCGGGCAAGCTCTGCTGCCGCCTCCATGTTGGCCTTGAAGATTGAATCTTCAAAATTCTGACCTTTGCCGGTGGATCCAGAATTCACATCAATAGCCACCAGAGCCTCCGTGGGATCAATGACAATTGAGCCACCCGATGGCAGAAAGACCTGCGGTTGATAGATCGATTCGATTTGATCTTCCACATTGTACTGATTGAAAATCGGACGGGCACCCTTGTGCAATCTGACCTTGGTATTTTTCTGTTTGTCCGGCAGCATTTCGATGAAGTCCCGGACCTTTTCCATGGCAGCCAGGTCATCCACAAGAATCTCTTTGATCTCTGGATCAAAATGTTCCCGAAGGAAGCGAAGGACACAATCCTGGTCCTGATAAACAAGACCTACTCCATCCATGGCCTGCCCTTTCCCTTTGATCTCACCCCAGAGCTTCAACAGATATTTGACATCCTTGGCCAGAGAAGTTTCTGTCAGATCAAAACTGGCGGTGCGCACGATCCAGCCAATCCCTTCGGGGATCTCCAAGCTATCCATAATCTCGCGCAACTGTGAACGTCGCTCTTCACCGGAAATTTTCCTCGAGATCCCAGCAGAATCAGAACCGGGCATGAGCACCACGCAGCGTCCCGGTAGCGAAAGATACGTGGTCATATTGGCGCCTTTACTCCCCACCTCTTCTTTCACGACCTGAACCAGCATCTCCTGCCCTCGCTCCAGCACCTCATTGATATTCAGATTTTTCCACTGATGTTGTTCAATCAATTTCAGGGTCTTTTCACTGACATCCTGTCGATAATACTCTGGATGGATCTCACTGAAGGGCAGGAAGCCGTTCTTCTCAGTCCCATAATCAATAAAGGCAGCCTGCAGGTTCGACTCTACCGCCACAATCCTAGCCTTGTAAATATTACTTTTCGTATGCTCTTTGGCAACAGTTGAAACATGAAGGGATTCCAGACGACCATCTTCAAGCAGGGCGATTCGGCATTCTTCCGGCTCCTCCGCATTGATTAACAACCTGCTGATCGTACCCTTGACCACTTTTTCATCTTCAACATCAGGGACCTCATCATTTTCTTCGTCCTGAATGTCAATATTTTCCGGGGCAGGTTTCCTTCTCCCCCGTGACCGGGAAGAACGCTTCGCCTTTTCAACGACCTGATCCGGACTTGCTGCTTTCTCTGCAACCACTTCCGACGGTTCTTGCCCTTGAGACTTTTCCTCGTCCTGAATGCCAATGTTTTCCGGGGCAGGTTTTCTCCTCCCACGCGACCGGGAAGGTCGCTTAGCCTTTTCGACGACCCGATCCGTACTTGTTACTTTCTCTACAACCGCTTCCATATGTTCTGGCACCTCAGACACGCCACTGGCAGCTGTTCCCTCGGTCGCAATCTCTCCCGCCGGGGAAACTGCTTCTGACTTTTTCCTCCTCGGTCTGGCAGGTCGCCTGCCACTCTTTTTCGGTTGCGGGCTTATCTCTGCGACAGCCTCTTCTCCTTGCGTTTCAGCCTGGCTGGCGACTCCTTTCTCTCCCTTCGGGGGTAATTTTTCTCCAGTCTGGGATACAAGACTAGAAGCAATAACCTCAGGGGCAAGGTCTGTTTTTTTCCTCCTCGGTCGAGCAGGTCTTCTGGTCGCTTTTATTACTTGCGTACTGACCTCTGGTGCCACCTCAGAGACCGGAGCCTGCTCCTTACCAACAGACTCTTGGCCTTCTTCACCGGCAACAGAACTCTTCCACCAAGCTCCCGTTGTCACCTTAACTTTTTTCTCACCCAGCTCTGGCGCAGTTTCGTTTTCAGGACTTGTTTTCTTCTCGGTCATTCTCATTTCCCTTGATCCAGGCACCGTTTTCTTTAACGGACAAAACAATACTGGATACCTCATGACACCCTGCAAGACATTCTCTGCTGCAGACTATCGTAAATAAATAGACACCACTGCCACATGGGCTGGTGCCTTCCATGAGGTGGAATCACCTTAACGGCATCCCCCCCCATCAACATTCTTCAATACTTATTCAGAACACCATGAAAAATTAAATATCCCGTTCCTCTGGACATAAAGACATCTTTTCAAGGTTTCCTTCAGACAGTTACCTGCTGATAAAATTCTTTATCATTATAAATTTTCTTCTCAATCCTACCGGCGACAACCAGCATCTGCACACATGCTCTGGTCATCTCCAGATCCTGCACATGCAGGGCCTTATCAATCTCTTCAATGGGGCAGGGCCGGCGCTGCAGCAAGGCCGCTATATCATCCACGAGCGTAGCCTGCAACTGTCTCCCCGACAAAATTTCTTTTTTCTCGATGGCCTGAAAGTCAACAAGGATATCCACGCGGCCATCATAACCATCAGCCAGCATTGACGCAGCCTGTTCCATCACTTTCCGAGTCACAGGCCGAGCACGACCATCCATGGGTGGTCTGGCCACTGTATTCAACTGAATCCGCGCCGGATGTATCTTCCGCACTGCCTGTTGCAGAGCCACAAGATCCTCAAGGCTATCATTCATATCTCGAACCAGCAGGATCTCAAGCCAGAGCTCTCCCCGAAATTCACGACTGAAAAGTGCCAAGCCATCAATCACCTGATCAAGGTTCACCGCAGACGCTGGTTGATTCACCCTTTCAAAACTCTCCTGTCTGGCCGCATCAAGGGAAGGAATCACAATATCGGCGGCTGAAAGCTCAGCTCGGACTTCAGGATCAAAAAAAAGTGTCCCGTTGGTCAGGACAGCGACTGGTTTATCCGTTTTTTCTTTGAGATAGGCAATAATTTTGCCTAAACCTGTATGCAGGGTCGGCTCACCCATTGCAGTCAAGGTAAACACATCAATAGGCCGTCCACCTGCCCCTTTAGCCAGAACCTGATCAATCTCTTTTAATATCTCTTCTGTTGGCACGTATTCTTTACGCTCACAGGTCAGGTCAGTAGTTGGACCGACTTCACAATAGACACAGTTGAGGCTACAGATTTTGGGAGGAAGCAGATCAATGCCCAGTGAATGACCAAGACGCCTGGAATAAACCGGGCCAAAAAGATATTTCATCGATTCATAACACTCAATGCCTTACGGCAGAAAAACTACTTTTTTTCTACAACAATCACAATACATACTATTTAAAAAATAAAACAATCCCCTCTCATTATCAAGGTAAATCGTTTGCGGCCACCCTTCAGTATTCAACGATCAATATTTTTTAATTATATTTTCCGGCCTTCTTTTAGTCTTCGACTAAAACCAACGTCCAATAAAGGGTAATTCGCACCCTTGCTCCTCGTAAAAGCCCTCTGCAAGTCACCACCTGCCTCCACCCCCTCAAACACTACATCGTTAACCGTATTGTCCATACAGTCCTGTCGAAAAGTGCCCGAACCACATCCCTCGGCAAAAACAGAAGACTGAATATCATATTAAAAACAAGCTAGATTCTGAGTATCAAAATGTTACTGACAGGACACTCAACTTTCAACGACATATTATATCAAGTCACAATAGCACACTTTTAAACACGAATAACTTGAAACATTCAACCTGATTAAGTAAAGTCTTACTGAATAGTTCTATTTTCATAATTATTCAAACTGCTCAGTGAATAATTTTAAAGAATTCCGTTGCAAAAGAACCTTATATCTAACCACCTGAACGAAGTGTATCCCTGACAGACAATCCGTTTCTGACATCTATCAACAGTCGGACCGGCCTGAAGTCCCATAAAATATTTGTTATTCATTTCCGCAAAGGAGTTTACCGTGACAAAGCTCTACCACTCCCGTGTCTGCCATTTGCTCTGCCTGACCTCCTTGACAGCCCTGTCACTTCCCACCTGCAATGGCCTTGCCGAGACTGTTACCACCGAGGAGTGGCAGATAGCTGCCGACAAAATCACTCGTTACGAAGACCCTAGATCCATTATTGCTGAGGGCAATGTAGTTCTCGTTAAACGGGAGCAGTTGCCACCAGAACTGCCCAAAAATCAGCAGAAAAATCCAAAATGGGCAGAACTTCTGGAAGAAACGACCCCAGCCCCGGAAGAAACAACCGGACAGGCACTAGAGACACATACAGCACCTCGCTATGAAACCAAAGTTACTATCCAGGCTGACTGGATTGCCTATGATGTAGATCGAAGCTCCATCAAGGCCCGCGGCCATGTAGCCGTCAAGGGAGCCGACGATGAAATCATAGCTGAAGAGGCTCTAGTCGATCTTAACAAAGAAACCGGAACATTTACCGATGCCACTATCTTGCGTAAATCCCTGGACCTGCACCTGGAAGGAAAGACCATTGAGAAAACAGGGTTCAACACCTATCAAATCGAAAACGGCTGGGTCATCACCTGTAAACTGAAGAACGATGAAACTCCCCCCTGGAGCTTTGCCAGCACCGATACCACCATCACCGAGGGTGGTTACGCCGTCATGAAAAATGCCACCTTTCGGATAAAAGATGTTCCGGTTCTTTACACACCCTGGATGATTATGCCTGCCAAAAATAAGCGCCAGACAGGTCTGATGTTCCCCGAGATCTCCATCTCCGATCGCAATGGTTTTGGATTTGACCTGCCTCTGTTTGTTAATGTCTCCGACTCCACCGATCTGACCATTTTTCCTGAATACCATGCGGAGCGAGGATTTATGCCAGGTATGGAGTTTCGCTATGTCCTGGGAGAAGCACAGAAAGGGACCGTCATGGGTAGTTTTCTCCAGGACAAACTCTCTGATCCATCCGAAATCGACTATTACCGTGAAACAGGGTACACTCATACCAATGAGGACAGGTACTGGTTCCGGGGTAAGATTGACCATGACCTTGCTAACGACTTGTACACCCGTATCGATCTTGATGTCGTTTCCGATCGCGATTATCTGACCGAGTTCAACACTGGTTTCACCGGTTTCACTCAAACCGACAACCGCTTTCTGACCATGTATGGCCGTAACTTCCAGAACAGAACAGAAGATCAGCGCATCAACACCATGAAAGTACTCAAGGCATGGGACTCCATGTCTCTGGAAACTAATTTCCTGGCCATTAACGATGTCCGCATAAATGAAACATCACCAACTCCTCTCTGGAAACTGCCGGGACTGGACTTCACCGGTTCTCTCCCTCTTGCTGAAACCTCTCTTACCGCTGACTGGAATGCAGACTATGTCAATTACTGGCGAGAAAATGGTGTCGGCGGCCATCGCATCGACCTGTTTCCCCGCCTCAGCACCCCTGTACCTCTAGGCCCCTATCTTGAATCACGGGCGGAAGTCGGGGTGCGGCAAACCTCCTATATGGTTGAGACCTATGGAGACGGCGTCTGGGATCAAGATGATACTGCCAATCGCTCTCTCTTTAATCTGCATGGCGAGGTTGGCACCACCCTACTTCGGAATTTTGGGCTGAATTGGGACGAAGCTGCAAGCTGGGATCATCGGCTCCGCCCCTATGTCCAATATGACTACCTGCCGAAGACCAACCAGGATGACCTTCCAATATTTGATGAAGTGGACCGCATCACTGACAGCAATGCCATCACCTACGGGGTCAATAATTTCTTTGAACTCTTCAACGATAGCACCAGAAACTCAGGCCGCGACTATGCTTACTTCAAGATATGGGAAAGCTACGATCTCCGTCAGGAATACTCTGACCACCCACTAACCCCTGTCAGTTTTGAGCTTGGCTGGGCTCCGGCAAATAACTTTTTCCTCTCCTATAAAACGGATCTCGGCATATATGGTGAAGGAACAACTTTCTACAGCCTTGCCAGCAATTACCGTAACAGTCGTGGCGATTCTCTCGGTTTGGATTATCGTTACAGCAGTGCTGAAAAAATCCTGGGGTCGCCCTATAGCAGCACAAATAACTACTACAGCAACACACCAAGCTCTGTTTATCCTTATTACAACTATAGCCTCGACGATATTCATCAGATCAACATCTCTTTGAAAGCCAAGATCATTGACACCATTTCCGCCGCCTATCAGGTCGAGCATTCGCTCTCTCAATCTCAGACCATAGAACAGAATATATCCCTCATCTATCACCCATCCTGCTGGTCTGTTGAACTACGCTCCAACTATACCCCTGGCGACCAGGGTATAATGCTGCTGTTCAACCTGGCAAATATTGGCAACCCTTTTGGTATTAACCTCCCGGGGCAGTAGGGTTTCATGCATTATGACATCTTTAATGGCGATGCCGACGGAATCTGTGCCCTGCATCAACTTCGTCTTGACACACCATGCCCCGATGCCATTTTGATCACCGGAGTAAAACGAGATATCGCCCTATTATCAACACTGCAGGACGTAAAACAAAGCTCGCTCACCGTCCTTGACATCTCTTTGGAGAGCAACCGACATTTTCTAGAGGAACTACTGAACAACTCCAATGAAATACTCTACATCGATCACCATTTTTCAGGGGTAATCCCTGAGACACCGGCCCTCACCGCCCAAATTAATACGAGTCCGGATATCTGTACTTCTCTCATTGTCGACTCTCTGCTCCAGGGACGCTACCGGAAATGGGCCATCGTTGCCGCCTTCGGCGATAATCTGCATGACGCTGCCCATAAAGCTGCACAAACGCTTTTTCTTTCAATGCAAGAGCTGGAGCAACTCCAAGAACTTGGAGAACTCCTCAACTATAACGGCTATGGCGCAACTTTGGCAGATCTCTACTTTCACCCGGCTGATCTTTACCGGGCAATTCATCCTTTTGCAGACCCACTGGATTTTATACACTCCTCCCCGGAGATCGTTATATTACGTCAGGGTTTCCAACAGGACATGGTTATGGCGCTCCGTCAAAGCGCCATAAATCCAGACAACACCAATCGAATCTTCCACTTTCCCGACACGACATGGGCCAGGCGAGTATCTGGTGTTTTTGCCAACCTGAAGGCCCAGGAAAAAAAGGAAGCTGCCCATGCATTGATTGTTGACAATGAGGACTCCACCCTGCGTATCAGTGTCAGAGCCCCTCTGGCCCACAGAAGGAACGCGGACACCCTCTGCCGGGCGTTTCCCACCGGCGGTGGTCGTGCAGCTGCGGCAGGGATCAACAAGCTTCCCCCTGAAATGCTGGATGATTTTATCACCGCCTTTCAGGCAACCTATGATGGATTCGCCTCAAGTGCGAATCACATCTGATGCCGATAAAAACTTGATCAAATCAAGCAAAAATCACCATTATTTTACAAGAAGAGGTTTCTGCCATTAATACTTTCTATCGTTTTTCCCTATTCATATCGGTCATGGTTTATATCGTCCTTGGCTCTTTTATCCCTGTGGTCATAGCCCAGGAGACAGCAAAACCAAAAGCTGCAGATCTGGTAACAGATGGCCAAGCCATTAATCTGCAACAGGAAAAATACATAACTTTGTTCAAAGAGCTTCGCGATAAGCATCATTTTACTCAGGCGGAAATTGACCAACTCTTTACCGGTGTCAATATTGACAAAAGGGTGTTGGAACTCATGGACAAGCAATGGGAATCCAAACCCTATTATGCCTACTGGCCACTTTTTATCACCCCGGCTGTCATCAAAAGAGGGCAGCAAGAGCTCAAGGCCAATCAGCAGATTCTAGACCGCATTGAGAAAGAATTGGGAGTCAATCGTGAAATAGTCATTGCCATCTGGGCCATTGAGTCCCGTTTTGGTGAACATAAAGGGAGCTACGGAGTCTTCAAAACCTTGAACACCCTTTTTGACGCCTACCCTCGCCGCAGCTCATTCTTTCGCGACCAGCTTGTCGAATTTCTTCTCCTCTGTCGAGAGAACCAATTTGACCCCCAAGCCGTAACCGGCTCTTACGCCGGCGCCTTTGGCCAAACCCAATTCATTCCTTCCAGTTACCGGGAATATGCCGTAAGCTTTGACGGTGATGAAAAACGTGATGTTTTTACCTCGCGCGACGATATTCTCGCCTCCATTGCCAACTATCTCCGTCGCCACCATTGGGTTCTTGACACCCCCCTCTATGTGGAGATCGGCAACGAATTAAAAGGAGAGGAACTGATCAACGCCAACACAAAGGGAACAAAAGGCAGGGTCGACTGGCAGCGTGTCAGCACTATCCAGGGAATCAAACTGCCCCCCCCTCCCAGTGACAAACAACTATCCATCGTCGGGCTCGAAAGAAGTCCGTTAATGGGTGGGGGCATGCGCTATGTGGCCGCATATCCGAACTTTCAGGCCATTACCGCATGGAACAACTCAAACAGATACGCCATGGCAGTCTGTGAGTTGGCTACGGCGCTGAAACAAAACCTATGAGAGCATGAACACTTCACCCCACACAAACCATGGTCCATCTCCTATCAGGGGATGGACCATGATCATTCTGATCCTCTGTCTGTGGTCGTGGCCGATCCATGGCCATGCTCAAGAATCACCCCTGCTGGTTCCCCAACAAAATCAGATCCCGCTCCTACGGGATGACATGGACACTAAGAGCCTGATCACGGCGGCGACTCGCCACCTGCACTACCTGCGAAAGCTCCCATCCAACACCGTTATTCGACTGGGCAAAGATCTCTATTCCAAGGGCTGTCTCCTGGAATCCATGAAAACCTTTCTAGATATCCTGAAGCAGAACCCAAGTCCCTCGGAATTCGATCATGCCATACGGAAAAACTTCATCCTCTTTCAGGCTGGTGGCCGAACTCAAGAAAAAAAAGGAGAAATGCTGATCACCGGTTATTATGAACCACTTCTGGAAGGCAGCCTGACCAGAAGCGCCCCCTTTCTCCATCCTCTCTACACCCCACCTGATTCGCTCCTTGCCTATCGAGATCCTGCCACTGGCAGGAAAACAACAGGCCGACAAGGTTCAAATGGGAAAACAATCCCCTTCTGGACCCGGGCAGAGATAGAAGAGGGGAACCTGCTGGCAGGAGGAGAGCTTGTATACCTGAAGGACCCGGTGGATGCCTTTGTCCTTCACGTCCAGGGATCTGGAAAGATCCGTCTCCGTGATGGTTCGCTACGGGCCGTTCAATTTGCTTCTACCAATGGCCGGGAATACAAAAGCATCGGCAAGCTTCTGGTGGATGAGAAGAAGATGACCCGCGAAGAGGTCACCATGCCAACCATCCGTCATTATCTTGAGCAGAATCCAGATGAGCAGAAACGGATCCTGCACCACAATCCTCGATTTGTCTTTTTTCAATGGAATAAAAAAAAGGAGAGCCCCACCGGCAGTTTGGGCCTGCCACTGACCGCTGGACGCTCCATCGCAGTGGATCCTGGAACCCTGCCTACAGGTCTCATTGCCTATCTTGTTTCACAAAAACCAGTCCTTGATCAGGAAGGTCAACTCCTGAAATGGGAACCAATGCAGCGTTTTGTTCTGCCGCAGGATACAGGAGCCGCCATCAAAGGCACTGGTCGTGCCGACCTGTTCTGGGGCAATGGTCATTACGCCGAAACAGCCGCTGGCAACATGAAGGAACAAGGGCAACTCTATTTCCTGGTAAAGAAAAATGCAAAAAAACACAACTCAGTGGCGGCAGAGTTCACAAGTTTTCCATGAACGAGCCGAGGAGTATGACAGGTGGTTTGAGAGCAGCCTACTTTTTGCAATAGAACAATCCGCCATTCAATCCCTAGATATCACCTTCTCCCAACCAGCCCTTGAAATTGGTGTCGGTCCCGGTCGTTTCGCAGAGGCCCTGCAGCTTCCCTTTGGCATTGACCCTGCCATGGCCCCCCTCCTCTTGGCTGAAAAACGAGGCATCTGCACCTGTCAGGCCATAGCCGAGGAACTTCCCTTTGCCACCTCCTCACTTGGTGCCATCTTTCTGCTCTTTACTCTCTGTTTTCTTGAATCTCCCACCCGTTGTTTAGAGGAATGCAGGCGCATCCTGCGACCAAATGCACTTCTGGTCATTGGCTTTGTCCCGGCAACCAGCGCCTGGGGCAAGAATCTGATCAACAAGAAAGAAGCCGGACACCCATTTTATCGCTTTGCCCGTTTTTTCACCGTTGTCCATGTACAAGAAATCCTCATAAAAAATGGATTCCATATCCTCACTAGCGCCTCTACCCTCTATCAGGAACCAGAAAAACTGGTTACATTTGAACAATCCAAAACAGGGATGGATGAGCAAGCAGGTTTTGTAATCATTGCTACCGAATGCAACAAGCGGTAATTGAGCTTCTAAATCAAGTTGGAGACGAGACGGCGAGGGATCGTACAGCGAAGCCGCAGAACCAAATTCTTCTAGTAGTGATGCTCTGCAGGAAGTGCCTTTTTTTGGGGGGGGAGGAAGGGGCAACACTAGATTTAGAATTGGAAAGAGACCACGCTTATCAAGTGTAGTGTTCAGCTTAATCCAACATAATAATCCTCTAAACAAGCATAAAGGCATGACAGGCAGTCCCAATTTTTTGAGACACTACCCTAATCGTTCGTTCATAAAGAAGGCTGCCGCTTTTTTTACAATTTCACGCTTCATTTGCATCCACTAATACTCTTTCCTTAGCCTCGCCAACTCTCCTGGACATAGTCTTTCCTTTGATCAGAGCGGGAAGCAGCAGTGCCACCGCCTTCTCCTCTCTCGGCTGCTGAAAACCAAAGAAAAACTTCCTGAAAATTTTTGATCAATATCCCCTTTTGAATATCAGCTGTAACAAGTGAACAAGATGGAAATTTTCCCCAGACTATAATGGCCATGCTGATACTTTTTAGGCGGAGAATATTAAGAACAGCCTAATGGGCTTACAAAATAAAAGTAACTTTTTGCATCATCAATCGTATCTATTATAAAAAAACGAGACTTATTAAAGTAATAACTGGAACACTTACAACTGAAAGCATACATGAGCGATCTGGTAAAATGACATTTATACTGCTACCGATGGAATATCACCGATAACGATTTTATGCCCTATGCAACCAAATCCAACGCCACGAAAAATTCGACAATAAATACAAATTTTTAAAAAACAGCTAGTGAGATGTCATTGGGATTTCCATCTGGTTGTTTTATAATCACCACGGGAGGTATCATTATGTTGAAAAAAATGAGTACTGTTATTGCATTGGGTTTGGTCGTGGCATTTTTGAGCATTCCTTCAGCTAGTTTTGCCCGTAATAATGGCCCTGGCCCTGGCGATGGAACAGGTGATAATCGTCAATGTTTAGGTGGAATTATTGTCGATGGCGTTTGTATTTGTGACGATCTATTCGGAAGCATAACTCCGGAAGAAAATTTTGATGTCGCGGCAGAACAAAGAAGTCGAACTAACGCTGATCCCGTCTGCGATGATCCGGATGGTCCAGATGGAGACCCTTGGTGGTCAGTGTAAAAGCCCCCAATGATGCTGTTCAAAAAAAGGGGACGCCTAACCAAGGACATCTCTGAGATGATTTGTGTTTAAAATAAATGGAGTATGATTTATTTGCCTCAATCAAAAAATGGGTTGCTGTTTTCGGTAACCCATTTTTTGATTGATTAAGGCATGACGGACACCCCCTGCCTGTGTAAAGCAGGCGTCACCGTGACGAGAGGGAAAAACAATCCGAACAATGGCCCACGTAACGGCAGGTTCGGAAGGAAGCGATAGGAACGGGGCAGTCACTACTGGGAATATCAGGTTGAACAAAACTTCTTTTTCCCTTATTGCCAGATTGGGCCAGAGTTACCATAGATCAGGCAAGCCAGCTGAAACGCTCCCAGAAATCAGGAAAGGATTTAGCGACACAGCCCTCATCGCTGATCTGAACACCAGGCACCCTGAGACCAGTCACCGCAAAGCTCATAGCCATACGATGATCCTTGTAGGTATCAATGACCGCACCATGCAGCCTTGCCCCGCCATCACCATGGATAATCATGCTGTCCTGCCGCTCTTCCACCTGCGCCCCCATTTTGGTCAGCTCAGTGACCACGGCGGTTAAACGATCGCACTCCTTAATCCGCAGGTGGGCAATATTATTGATAACTGTCTTGCCATGGGCAAAGGCCGCAACCACAGCAAGGGTGGGCACCACATCCGGCATATCGCCCATGTCAACGGTGATTCCTTCCAACCGTTCTCGGCCCTGCACCATGATCCCGCCCCCTTCCCGGCTGACCTCACAACCCATCCTGGCCAATAACGGAACTAAACCGGCATCCCCCTGCAGAGACGGCACCGGCACATTACTCACCGTAACCCGGCCAGCCGTAATGGCGGCCGCCGCCCAGAAATATGAGGCATTGGAAGCGTCTCCTTCAATCTCATACTCCATGGCCCGGTAGCAGCCCTGGGGAATGACAAAGTGGGTAAGATCCTGATTGCAATCAACATCGATACCAAAATCCGACATGACGGAAAGGGTCATGGCCACATAGGGTTTTGACAGGACCTCGCCCTTGACCTGAAGAATTGCAGGCCGGGCTGCATAAGGCGCGACCAGCAGAAGTGAGGAGAGATACTGACTGGATTTTCCTTCCGGTAGGATCGTCTCTCCACCCTGCAGACCATGACTGTTAATGGTCAATGGCGGACAAGCTGTGCCGGCAACCGAACTGATATCCACTCCCCAACCCCTGAGCGCCTCCATAAGCGGGCCAATGGGACGCTCTCGCATCCGCTCTTCACCATCGATGGTAAAGAGACCATGGCCCAAAGCCGCAACCGAGGTCAAAAACCTGGTGGCAGTGCCATTATTGCCCAGATAAATCTCGCCGGTCGGGGTGGAAATACTGCCTCCATTTCCTTCCACCTGCCATGCCTCACCATTTTTATCAACAGTAATACCCATCTGCCCCAAGGCTTTAGAGGTATACTCGGTGTCTTCACTGGTCAAAGGGCCAACCAGACGACTCCTGCCATCAGCCAGAGCCGCGGCAATCAGAGCCCTCTGGGTCAAACTCTTGGAACCGGGAACCACTATAGTTGCATCAACACTTGATACGGGGGATATCTCTTTCATCTCTTATCTCTTACTTTTTTTCTGTCCACTTTAAATGCCCAACACATTCCCAGCTTCTTGATCCAATTTCTGACGCTTCTGCTCTATTGTTTTAGTTTTTTAAACTCTCAAGGTATTCCCTGTCGCCTGATACAATTTCTGACGCATAAGCTCAACCGGGGCAGTTTTTCCGGTCCACAGCTCAAACTGCGCCACCCCCTGATAGAGCAGCATCTCCAGACCATTAATCACCTGGCATCCCGCCGCCTTCGCCTCCCTGAGCAGCCTGGTTTCAAGCGGGGCATAGACGATATCCATTACCACCTGGAAGCGAGGAAGGATAGTGTTGGAAACAGGACTGACCTGGATATCCGGCTGCATCCCCACCGAGGTGGCATTGACCAGAACATCTCCATGCAGGCTTTCTGCATCATCCAAGGAGTGCCAGAGACATCCCAGATCCGCGGCCAGTGCCCGGCCCCGTGATTCGGTCCGACTGCAGAGTACGAGCTGTGCTCCCTGCTGCTGTACGCCAAAGCCTATGGCCCGGGCGGAATCGCCAGCGCCAAGGAGAACAACCTGCGCCACCTGCAAGCTCATCTTCTCGGACAGGGCCCGATTGGCGCCCAGCCAATCGGTATTGCTGCCATAAAGACGTTTCTTACCGCCAACATCCAAGATATCAATGGTATTCACCGCCCCGATCTGCCTAGCCACATCCTCAATTTCGTCAAGCAGGGGAATAACCGCCTCTTTGTAGGGGATGGTCACACTCACCCCCTTTACCCCCAGAGCCTTTAAGCCCACGATTCCGGCCTCCAGATCCTGCAGCGGGAACGGCAGGTAGACACGGTTCTCCCCGAGTTCGGCAAATGCTGCATTGTGCATGGCTGGACTGAGGGAATGGCTCACTGGATTACCAATGATCCCATAGAGGGTTGTCTGCCCATTAATTGTCATTGCCATTATTAATTCAGTTCCTTGTTTTTTAACATCAAGGACTCAATCTGACGCAGAACGGCGACAGAGAGCTGACCAGGGGCCGTAGCCTCATCCTCGTGTGCAGCACAATAGGTCATGTAGCCACCAAGCTCCCCTGTTGCCACCCGGCTGATAACTCCGTGCCGGCCCATACAAAAGGCAATGAGAGGAATATCCATTCTGGCGGCCTCCTCCTGAAGATTAAGCACCCGCAGGACATCATGATAATCATGGGCCATAGTCACAATCTTGGCAATATGGGCGCCTTTATCCTGGATCAAGGCCAAACGACCAACCAGTTCCGCCTTCGTGGGAGTTTCCTGGAAATTATGCCAGGAGAGAATCAAACGACTGGGAGAGTTTTCCAGCTCATCCAGCAAGGCCTTATGCGAGGCCGTGGGGGCCTTGAGTTCCAGGTCAACATACGAAACGCCTTGTTGCACTCCCTCGAGAAGGGGAGCGATCCTCAGCTCTTCATCCCCTGCAAAGCCACCGCCCTCCCAGCTTGGCCGGTTGGTCAAAAGCAGAGGTTTGATCAGCTGGGAGATAAAAGGTGTAACAGAAATAGTTTTGAGACGGTCAAGCCGGATCTCAATCACATCGGCAAAAGAGCTGATGGACACGGCCACAGCCAATCCTTCAGCAACAGTTTCCCTGGCAATCGAAACACAGATACGGAGCATGTTTCCTCTCCTCATTATTTTTTATTCTCAGGTGGAGCATGGGGCAGACGGCTGGCAAGGCGGATCGCCAGCCCCACAAGTAAGGAGACAATGGCAATATCGTCAAGCAGTCCCAGACCAAGAATCCAGTCCGGGACAAAATCAAAGGGCGAGAGGAGATAGAGAATGGCCAAGAGGAGAATCCCCTTCACTGTCCAGGGCGTATCGGCATGAGTCAGGAGACGAGCATAGGATGCAACCGTTGTCCAAAGAGAGGTATTTGGTTGCTGGCCGGAAAAGGAATCTTTCATACTCTTCCTCGCTAACCAATCCGCAGCGCACCAATTAAATCGCGCACTGACTCAAGTTTCTGTTCACGGACATAGGTAGCAATCCCATCAAGCACATCCTCGCTTGCCTTGGGGTTTACAAAACTCGCTGTCCCCACCTGCACTGCACAGGCCCCGGCCAGCATGAATTCCATAGCATCTTCCGCGGTTGCAATCCCGCCAATGCCGATGATCGGAATTGAGACCGCTTGAGCTACCTGAAAAACCATACGCAAAGCAACCGGTTTGATGGCAGGTCCGGACAGGCCGCCAATAATATTGGCCAAGCGAGGACGTCGGGACTTGAGATCAATGGCCATGCCGATCAGGGTATTGATCAGGGAAACGGCATCCGCTCCTGCTTCCTCAACTGCCCGGGCCACCAGGGTCACATCGGTGACATTGGGAGAGAGTTTCACGATAACCGGCACCTGACAACCCTGCTTCACAGCCCGCGTAACTGCCGCTGCCATTTGAGGATCTGTTCCGAAGGCTACCCCGCCTTTCTTCACATTGGGGCAGGAGATATTCACTTCAATGGCAGCAACGCCGGGGGCTCCGGCCAAGCGTTCAGCAAGTTGTCGGTACTCCTCAACAGAATCGCCAAGGATATTGACTATAACCGGAACGCCAAGGGCACATAGATAGGGCATCTTCTCGCTGATAAAACGATCAACTCCCACATTTTCCAGACCAATGGCGTTGAGCATGCCACATGCAGTCTCAAAAATGCGGGGCGGCGGGTTGCCGGCACGGGGCTCAAGAGATATTCCCTTGACCACCACGGCCCCGAGACGTTGCAAATGCACATATGACTCAAACTCACGGGCATAGCCAAAAGTTCCCGATGCGGTCATAACTGGATTTTGCAGCTCAAGGCTACCAATGGAAACCCGCAGATCAACCTCATTCATTTTCACATTTACAGGCTCCATAGTAACTCCCCAGCCTCAAAGACAGGCCCGTCGGAACAGGCATGGGCATACCCGCCTGCCTTCAGAGGAACGGCACAGCCAAGACAGGCCCCCATCCCACAGGCCATCACTGTCTCCACTGAGACCTGACAGGGGATATTCTCCTTCTGGCACAGATGATGAATCGCCCCCATCATCGGCTTGGGGCCACAACTATAAACAGTGCTCTGAGAGGTCAGGTTTAATGTTTTCAGCACATCAGTAACCAGGCCATGATGACCGAATGATCCATCATCGGTGGCAGCAAGCACCTCAATACCTAAATCCAGGAAATCACCCATGAGAGGAACAAGCTCTTCCCCATTACGGGCTCCAAGAATCACCCTGGGTGTTACACCCGAATGAGACTGTTGCAGAAATCGACTGGCGAGAAAGAGCATAGGCGCAATTCCCATGCCGCCACCCACCAGGCAGGCATTGCAGGACTCACCGAGGACAAAGCCATTACCAAGGGGACCCAGCAGCGACAGTTGTTCACCTGCCCGACATTGGGCAAGCCGTTCCGTACCCCGGCCAACCACCTTGAAAAGAATCTGCAGAAGACCTTCACTGCTGACCTGGTGAATGGAAAAAGGGCGCCTGAGTAGAGGATCCAAGCCAGGAGCAGTTTGAACCATAACAAATTGTCCGGGCACTGCCGCAGCGGCAATATCCGGGGCGTTCAAGGTCAACCTGACAATACCTGCGGCAACGACTTCAGATTGAATCAGCTCGACATTTTGTTGGAATTGAGACATAGTATAAAATTGATTAACAAATTCGGTAGTTGAAAGCAGACAACAGCTCAACAGGAAACTACTTACCGAGTTCCTGCACTGCTTGCCCAGATTCCTGTAAACAAATTACACACACCACACAATGGAACCCTTAACTCTGACTCTCTTGTTTGCACTGCTCTTTGGGGCGATTATCGGTAGTTTTCTCAATGTCGTCATCCTCCGACTGCCCACCGATAATGGTTCCATCATCTTCCCCGCCTCGCATTGCCCACGATGTCAGAACACTCTTTCCTGGTACGAGAACATCCCCATACTCAGTTTTATCCTCCTTCGCGGTAGATGCAGGCACTGTCAAGAGAGGATATCTCTGCAATACCCCGTAGTGGAACTGTGCATGGCCCTGCTATCCGCGGCTATCGTCCAGCGATTCGGTCTCACCGTAACGGCTGCTGGTTATTTCCTCTTTTGTGCGGCATTACTGGTCATTATCTGGATCGATCTCAAACATCAGATTATTCCAGATGTGATCAGCCTCCCTGGAATTCTTCTGGGTATCATTTTTTCCTTCGTAAGCCCGGCCCTGACATGGCAGAGCTCTCTCATCGGCCTGCTTCTGGGTGGGGGCGTTCTCTACGCCATAGCCCTGATTTATTACCTTTGGAGAAAACAGGAAGGAATGGGAGGCGGCGACATCAAGCTGCTGGCAATGATTGGTGCGTTCCTGGGCTGGCAGGCACTCCCCTTCGTCATCTTTGCCAGCTCCCTCTCTGGTTCCTGCATTGGAATCCTTGCCATGATCAAACAAGGAAAAGGCGCCAAAACGCGTATTCCGTTTGGCCCGTTTCTCTCCCTCGCCGCTCTAGTCTATCTCTTTTTTTCAGATCAGGTTCACTTACTTTACCAATTCTATCTCCATGGCAGCCGCTAACAGCATTGAGCCTCTATAATCAGCTCTTACCTTGTGAGACATTTTCGTATATAAAAAAATTGTATTTACAACCTACCGTAAGCAATTTTTCAAGAGAATCTTATAAGTCGTCATCTCCACCACTCCTGACGGGTGTGGAAAAAAGAGGACGATCAAGAGAATTCCCCGCCATAATGTTTTCACCGATCTCGAATCCTACCTTCCGGCTATCCTCAACCTGTTCCCTGCTATGCCCGTATTTTGGATAGAAGCGATGAAACCAGGAGTTTCCAGCCTCAGGCACCTTACCAGCCAGTTTCAAAAAAACACCAATCGTCCTCCAGGGTTCAGGTGTGGGATGTGAAAAGACAACAGGAGCGACCACGTTGGCTCCACAGCGCCTTAGCAATCTTCTAAGTCCGAAATAATGAACCCTCCAATACCCACGACAAGAGATAAAAGGAAGAACAACCTTACCCTCAAATAATCTCTTCCCATCACGATCGAGTAGAGAAAGTACGGGGCCACTGGGATTATAAGACCATGTCGGCCCAGCAAGAATAATAAGATCCCATTGACCAAAACACATGGTATTGATTGATTGTACGGGATAACGTTTACGAAGAAAGGTCTGCACCATCATCAAAAACGTGGCGCTGACAGACCCAATGGGAAATCGTAATTCAGATACCGGAGTCAGTTGCTCCCAAAAAACCTCTACACCACTCTTCTCAAGCCCTTCAATCAATCCATTGAGGAGGTTTCTTGTTTGGCTGCTGAATGAGTAGGAAATTATAAGAATTCTTTTTTTATTCAAGGTCATAAACCACTATATACTTTCTGACTTACCATAAGTGAAAAACCTGTCAGAGACTATACCGCAGTTAGACATAAAAAAAAAGCCCCCGATTTCTCGGAGGCTTTGTATACAAAAAAACTAGACTCTATTTTGTCTATTCTTCTATTTCATGCTCAACACCAACAGCGATCTTATAAAGCAGGGTCACCACAAACAATCCAGTAGCCCAAATACCGAGGGTAATACCCAGCTCATTGGCAGTTGGGATATACTCGGTAATCTCATCCAGGGGATTGGGAATAAATCCGGCAAATACAAAGCCAAGCCCCTTATCAATCCATAAGGCAATAAAAATCATCGCACAGGAGAGGCCAAGCAGGAATTCATTCTTTTTTCGGGCATAAGGCCAGGCAAAAAGTCCAAGGGCACCAAAGTTCAAGACCACTGAAGTCCACATGAATGGCACCAGATTATTATACATATGCCCATGGTGCTCAAGTCCGAAGAAGAGATATTCTATGCTGTGCTTGTGACCAGGGATATTGGAATAATAGCCCACAAAAACCTCTAGTAACACAAAGAAGGTGTTCAAGAGGGCAGCATACATGATGATCGTCACCAGCTTGTTCATCGCTTCCTTGCCGGCATCAAAGTTGGCAACGCGCTTCAAAATCAAGCAGGCCAGAATGATAAGGGCAGGACCGGCAGCAAAGGCCGACGCCAGAAAGCGTGGGGCAATGATTGCTGACAACCAGAAGTGTCGTCCCGGCAAACCGCAGTAGAGCATGGCGGTCACGGTATGGATAGAGACCGCAAAGGGAATGGAGAGATAGACAAAGAAATAGATCCACTTGGGTGGATGTACCTGTTTTCTCTCGGCAGTGAGAATCACCCAACCACAGAGAATATTAAGGAAGAGATATCCATTCAGGACAATCATGTCATAAAAGAGCATGGAACTGGGTGTTGGATGAAGCACCACGTTCAAGGCCCGAAGCGGTTGTCCAAGATCAGCCATGATAAAGAGCAGACACATGGTGATGGCAGCGATTGCCAGGAACTCACCGAGAATCGTGATCTTTCCAAACGCCTTGTAATCATGAACATAATAGGGCAGAACCAGCATCACCCCTCCGGCGGCGACTCCAACCAGAAAGGTAAACTGGGAGATATAAAGACCCCATGAGACATCGCGGCTCATACCCGTCATTCCAAGACCAAAGAGATACTGCCGCGCATAACAGGCAACCCCTACAGCCATGAACATACCTAAAAATGCAAGCCAGATCCAATAAGCTGGTTTGCCTTTGAGTGTTTTTTCAATCATGACTCCCTCACACTATATAAAAGACTGAAGGTTTAGTACCCAGTGCAGCATTCCGCTGGATAGTAAACTCTTTATCAAGAAGCTGCCTGATCTCTGAATGTGCATCATTCAGATCACCAAAAACAATGGCTCCCGTTCCTTTGCAGGCCTCTACACAGGCAGGTTCCTGCCCACGGGCCAGGCGCTCGCCGCAGAAGTTGCATTTCTCGACAACGCCCCGCATACGGCTTGGAAAATCCTTATTATATTTTTTAATATAGGGCCGTGGATCTTCCCAGTTGAAGCTTCTAGCACCGTACGGACAGGCAGCCATACAAAAACGGCACCCGATGCAGCGATGAAAATCCATGGCCACAATGCCATTCGCCTTCACCTTGAAGGTGGCCTGTGTAGGACAGGCACGCACACATGGCGGATCGTCACAATGGTTACACAGCACTGCAAAGTCAGTTTCCTTAACATTTTTTGCTAAATGGTAAGAAGACTCTACGGGAAAGACATTTGCAAAAGGAGCCTTCCAGAGCCATTTGATCTCACTCTTCCGGTTATCAAATTGAGGAATATTATGGGCATCGATACAAGCAGCGATGGCGCCATCAAGCAGCTCAGGCCGTTCCGTAATCTTGCGCATATCGATGACCATGCCCAGACGAACTCCCTGCGGAGCTGCCTCGACAGGTGCCCCATGAGCTGCCTCTGCCGCATGTCCTTCTGCAGCACCGTGCTCGGAGGCAAGGGCGTTTGAAGAGCTCAGCCTGACAAGTGCCGGTGCCCCGATTCCTGCAAGCGCGGTTACGCCTGCGATCTTGAGGAATTTTCTTCTTTGCTTATCCATTAGTGGGTCTCCTCCTTCGATACCGCTTCCTTAGGACTCAGATGACAGTCCCAGCAGTATGGCTTTACAGCTGCATAGGTATGGCAACTATCACAGAATTTTTCTTTATTGCTATGACACTGCATGCACGCCTGTTGCAGGCCCTTGCGGTAGTCCTTACCTTCGACCGTTACAACGGTACGATTTCCGTCGCGCAGGACATTGTCACGCCACTCATTCAAGAGCTGCATATGATTGGCCCGCATATACTCAACAGACTCAACACATTTTTTTTCTCCACCCGGTGGTAGCTCAGGTTTTGGCACGGTAGCTGCCTTTAAACCATTGAACCAGATGGGGAAAGTCACAAAGAGGACGAAAATAATCAGTCCTGGTATGATTGTTCCTTTATTGTACATTATACTGTTTCCTCCGTTCCGGTCCGGTTTAGACTAAGGTCCTGAGACCCTCATCAAGTTCTTGTCGATTTTCACCATCCATTACCAGGGCGTTACCAACCAGCTCTGAGACACCGGCCACATTACAGCCCGGGTTCCAGTAATTCATGAGCGAGGTGAGGGTGGCCCGGTCAATAGCACACACGGTGGAAAGGGTGTTGACATCATGCTTGTCGATCACATGTTTCACGGCATTGGCCCGCGGCAGTCCAGCCCGCATCCTCAGCTCCATGATCTCATCGGTGTTGAGGCCGGTGCCGGACCCACAACAGAAGGTCTTTTCCCGGATGGTATTCTCCGGCATCTCTACCCAATCCACGACATGATCGAGGATATAGCGGGGTTCATCCATCAGTCCCATGGCTCGCGCCGGATTACAGGAATCATGGAAGGTTGCCTTGACGTGGGAATTGCGACTCTTGTCAAGTTTCAATTTGTTGTTCTTGATCAAATCAGCGGTAAACTCGCTGATATGGACCATTTTGGTGGAGGCGGCATTGTTGAATGTAGTGCCGGTAATGGGTGATTTCGGCACCTCAAGGAAATCTGCAGGGCCATTCATGGTATCCATATACTGATGAACAACACGCCACATGTGACCGCATTCACCGCCGATGATAGACTTCACGCCCAGCCGCTTGGCCTCGGCATACATCTTGCCGTTGAGTTTCTTCATCAACTCGTTGTTGGTGAAGAGGCCGAAGTTTCCGCCCTCGGAGGCATAGGTTGACCAAGTATAGTCGAGCCCGATATGTTCAAAGAGGAGCAGATAGCCCATGGCCGTATAAAGCCCGGGTTCGGCAAAGACATCGGCGGAAGGGGTGATAAACAGGAACTCCGCCCCTTTACGGTTAAAGGAGTGATTGATCTTTATACCAGTCAGATTCTCAACATCTTCGGCCAGGAAATCAACATTGTCCTTGAAGGTATGGGGCTGCAATCCCATATGGTTACCGGTACGGTTGGAGTTTGAGGCCGGCTCCAGGATCCAGTTGATTCCCACTCCCACCAGATGCAGCAGTTCACGGAGCATCATGGTCACCTCGGCGGTATCAATGCCGTAAGGACAGAAAACCGAACAACGACGACACTCGGTACACTGGTAGGAGTACATGAACCACTCCTTAAGCACTCCGACGGTCATCTCCCGACCACCAGCCATTTTACCCAATATCTTGCCACCAATGGTGAACTCATTCCGATACACTGACCTCAAAAGCTCGGCGCGCAAGACCGGCATGTTTTTAGGATCACCGGTTCCCAGAAAGAAGTGGCACTTGTCCGCGCAGGCCCCACAGCGGACGCAGCAATCCATGAAGATCTTCAACGATCGAAACTTGTCCAGACGCTCCTTGAGCCCCTTGAGGATAATATCCTGCCAACCCTCAGGCAGTTTCCAGTCATCATCTTCCGGAGACCATTCACGGGCATTCGGAAAATTCAGATCCTTCTGGCTGTTGAGGTATTCGACCTTTTCCTGTTTGGCTGGATAAGCATAATTACCCGGTTTAAAAATTGCAGGGACATCCATCCAGTCCTTGGTAGGCACTGCACCTGTCACCAAGGACGGCCCCTGCACTACGCTTTTCGATAATTGTTCTAATTTTGGAACTGCCATCGTTATCTATCCTTATAAGCTAGTTTTGGGTGTGGACAATCTCACGCCTCGTCCTTTGTGGCTGACAGCTCTTTCTCAACCGGAATACCCGCATCCACCATAAACTCCCTGAACTCATCCTCGTACCCTGCATAGGAATGAGGTTTAATCGTTGGATCATTCCAGGGATTGATGTGCCGTTTTGCCCGGCTGTCATTGGCCATATTCCTGGTGGGACTCATGAATACGCCACCCATGTGCATCAATTTACTGAAAGGAAAATAGGCAAGCAGGGTGGAGACCAGAAAGAGATGGATATAAAAGATGGCCCCGATCTTGACATTGATCACCGGAGAAAAAGTCACTAAGCCCATTGCCAGATTCTTAATATTGACGATATCAATATTGGTGCGCAGAAAGTAGCGCATCAGGATACCGGTCACAGCGATGGCAAAGATCAGCACCAGCGGGAAATAATCATTATTCAGTGAGATATAACGGACTTGAGGGTTAATAAGGCGCCGTCCGAAGAGCAGAACGATCCCGCCTAAAAGTGCCAAACTCGAGAGATAGAGAGTGGGAGCGCCGATCTGCAACATTGAATCAACGCTTTCAATGGCAGACAACCAGAAAGGAATGGGATCGACAAAAAGACGCATATGCCTGATCACAATCAACAGGAACGAATAGTGAAAAAGCAGGGCAAAAAGCCACAACCACTTGGACGATTCATAGGTAATCTTGGGCCCGTCATGGAGCTCTGATTTGGTATTCCTGAATAGTGATCTGAAGAGAAAAATCTCCAGAAACATTCTGGCCACCACCTCTGAAGTCTTGGTGGGACAGTCAAGCTTGTCCTGCTTGATGAAATCCAGTGACGCACCCTGACCACATGTGGTGGGGATGGAAAAGGGAACAGGTGATTTTGCCCATTGTATGACCCGATAGACAAAGCCACCGACAAAGAGCATAATGGCCAGATACGGAATGACAATACCAAATAAGTATTGCATACCCGGCACCTGGGATCCTAGCCCTGCAATCAAGATCAGAGCAATGACTGCCAGGAATGAGAAGGCGTACTTCATTTCTTACCTCGCTTCAAATTGAACAGTGTTGGAAACTGCGCGGAATTTCAACCCCCCTTCCAGCCCAGCACCCAGTTAATGGCTTTCAACAGCCTTAATAGACTCCTGAATATTGGTCTTCAGCAAATTCGTCGGACATTTGCTGTCAGTAAGAATATAATTGCCGGTCTTTATTTCCTGAATCCGCACCTTATACAAGCGCTCCCGACATTGCATGTACAGGTCAAAGGCGGCAAGCACGGCAAGATCAACCGCAAACTCAAAATCATACAACTCTTGAACAAGATGACATCGTTCCTTGTCCTTTGCCAAAACCTCACGGGTGATATGCTTGACCGCATGGATCGGCCCCACTGCCACCGATGCCGTAAACTCCTGAATGGCACGAATGAGCATGATCTGCTCCAGAGGCGCAACAAACTCTTTGGGGTTTGCATTCCGAGCAAGTAGGCCGAACAGGGAATCCAGTGCCTCCCTGATATTGCCGCCTATAGGATTGGCGAACTTATCCTTTTCTTTTATGAAAAAGGATGACGATTTATAGGTCGACAAGGTGTAATCAACCCACCTGTTAACGATCTTCTCCCTATGATTTCTAAACGCCTCATCAAGCTTCATTGTTCACCAGTCCTTCGTAAATCGCAGGCCTTTAGGTATTCATTAACTGAATAGTCATTCATAAGCAACGAGCTTTATCACTTTTTTTTCTGTTAATCAAGATTTTTTTACAGTACCCCACCTATCTATTTCGCCCATTTTTTTTTATATAAAGCATGCTGTATCACCGCCGGACAGCATTTCATTCTCTTTCATCGCCATCTCTTTTGTTCATCTTCAGGATTGGCCATCCGTCAGCCCGCTGCTGCTATTTTTTTTCCACCTGCTGCAGGGACTTTGCCTGATCCTGAGCGAGCTCCAGTGTGGCAAAGGTCGGAGAATGGGGCAAGCTCATCACGATCTCACTGATCTCATCTATCTCGATCTTTCCAGACCCTGTCTGCAGGTCCAGGACATGTCCACCTCGGGTTCTGTTTCTATTCAAAAAATGAAAGTGATACCCCGGCACATTCAACCCCTGCATATAATCGGGAGCATAGAACCCGATCAGAGTTCCCTCCGTATCTTCATAATGAAACACAGCCTGTTCCTTGACCACCTCAGCCAAAGGGCGGTAGGGAGGAAGCTGCGCCGGGACGGAACGAACCATCATTTTACGAAAACGGCCAGGGATACGAAAGGCGTAAAAGTGATTCCGATTGGTAATGAGCCGGTCCAGTTTCTGCTGTAATCCCTGATAATCCAGATCAGCCGGCAGGACCGCATCCTGATCGACATCAAATTGGGTGACAACAGCAAACGGGGTTTGCTGCCTGGCTTTGACCGGATAGGCAACGCCATCCATCTTGACCTGATAAAAACTACCGTCCAAGGCCACCATCTCTCCATCCAGGTGATTAAAGGTCACCATGAGCCGATAAGTCTGCAAAACTCAGGTCTCCATCATAGAATCCCTTGAGCAGGCCATTGATTGTCGAATACTGGAAAAGACTATCTGTCTGTTCTGCAGCATAAGTGGTTGAGGACAACACCAGGAAAAAAAAGGAAAAGACGACCAGCCGGATACTTTTGTGCATATGCCCTCCAGCACTTTCTTCGCCCCTTAACTCTGGGCAACGATAAAATGAGAAAAGGTAATAAATGCCCCGCTCAATTCATCTATAATATTGAGTGAGGACTCAGGTAACTGCAGATGCTGGGTCCGCATCCTCTGATGATCGAGCTCTGACAACTGAGGCCTGATAAGCGTGTAGAACAAGGTAAAGCGCGCAAGAGAGTGATTTGTCATAATAGTGCTCTCTTGCGCATACATATCTGAAGGAAATGACAGCATCAGGATTTTACTGAAAATATTTCAGGCCAGGATACCTACAAAGCCTACTCTCAGACAAGAGCTCCCGTATCAAAACGTTCAAAGACTCCCCTCTCTAATCCACTCTGTACAAACAAAAAAGGAACGACATTGTCGTTCCTTTTTTGTTTGGTATATAAAACTTCCTATTTCACCTTTTCAATCTCGATCAGTCCAATCCTCGATTTATTCTCTTTATCGCCGTCATTGAGAATAACAAGCTCTATGGAATCATTTTCCAGAATGTCACCCATCAGGATATCTTCATCATGATCAACCATATAGAGATGTTTACCATCCCTTGATATAACGCCGGAGAAACCTTCCGTAATCTTTTTATTGTCATGGGATTTTAGTAAATAGGTACGTTCTCCAGTGAAAAATCGTCCTTGCTGCTCCTTGATTGTCCACTTACCATCCACATCTGCAGCCGCAAAAAAACCTCTTGTCTCATGATGATGGCCATAGCTCTTTGTTTTCCACTTTCCGGTCAGGTCAGGCATCGGGCTTGAAGCCGCTAGAACAGCACCCGCTGAAAACAGCACACAGGACGCAAACACAACAGCCACTGCAAACGTTTTTTTCATCATATCTCCTTTAGTGTTGAGTGTTAGTACCACTACGTTCAAACCAGATTACCGCAATGATAACCTGGAGCAGATCCCACTTTTGATAGTCAAAGCCTATTAAGGCGTTATACGTTTTCAGAACTGGTTCATATCCACAAGCACCCGCATTGCTTCACCGATATAGGGATCATCCTTGACCTCCTCCAACCATTTCAAGCGGTCATCTCCTTTCTTGGCGCCATTTTCCGTCTCCTCACCCATCGCTCCCTCTTTTTCAACGCGAAATTTACGATAATGGGAACCAATTTTCTTGCGTGCCAACTCCGCTTCTTCACGCCTTTTCTTCATATCACTCAACTGCATTGACACTAAAGTATCCTTGCTTCGTTCTTCCGCCTTTTTCGCTTCATCAGCAATGGCTTGCAATCCCTGATCAGACTCAACCCGCTGACGACTTGCCGTAATCAAACGATTCAGATCAATCTTTTTATCACCATATTTGACAAAAGGAACAGACTCAACCTGATCCCATGGCAATGAGTAATCAATATACTGCTCACCGGATTTCAGATATTGAAAGAGACTTGGCAGGATGATATCCGACTCTACGCCTTTATATTGTGTTGATCCGCCATTCACCCGGTAAAATTTCTGTATTGTTACCTTGAGCGCCCCCAAATTATCATAACTACGTAAATGCAAAGAAGGAATATTTTCATTCATATCCACCAGGGTCTGCACCGTTCCCTTACCGTGAGTGTGCTTGCCGCCAATGATCACTGCCCTCGCATAGTCTTGCAGGGCCGCTGCCACAATCTCTGAGGCAGAGGCGGAAAATTGATTCACCAGAACCACCAGAGGGCCGTTGTAGACAATCTCCGGGTCTTCATCACTGAGAATTCGCTGAGCGCCGGAACTATTTTTCACCTGCACAATCGGCCCAGACTTTATAAAAAGACCTGCGGTATCAACCGCATCCACCAGGGACCCCCCCCCATTATTACGCAAATCAAGAACCAGACCACTAATTCCGGTCTTATTAAGACTCTCAATAGCCTTCCTGGTATCATCCGTACAATTCCTGGCCTCATTTCCATTCTTTGACCCTTCAAAATCACGATAAAAACTGGGGATCATGATATACCCCATCTTCTCTCCATCCTGGGCATCAAGGGTCACTGATTTCACAAATGTCTCTTCAATCTGGACCACATCGCGAACCAGAGAAATTACCACCTTCACCCCATCCGGTTTCTTCACGGTCAGACGCACTTCCGTGCCCTTGGGGCCCCTGATCAGACGCACCGCATCTCGCAGGCGCATATCCGTAATTTCGACCGGATCACCATCTTTCTGAGCCACCTCAAGGATACTGTCCTCAGCCTCAAGCTTTCCCTGTCTGGCAGAAGCACTTCCCGGAATAATTGACACCACCTTGATATAGCCATCCTCTTCTCGCAGCACAGCTCCAATCCCTTCAAGACTGCCGCGCATGTGGATATCAAAATCTTCCTTATTATCCGGTGGCATATAATTTGTATGGGGATCAAAAGCCCTGGCCACCGCATCAAAATAACGATCAAAGTGATCCTGCAGGGTCTCCTGATGCAAACGATGAAAGAACTGTTTGTTCTGTTTTGTCACCCTTTCTCTGGCCTCCTTCCACAGAAGGTCATCACTTTTCTTCTCTTTAACCGCCTGTTGCTCAGTCAGCGCATCAAGATATTTGGAGATGACCTGCTCCTTCAATATCTTCCGCCAATATTCCCGCAAACCCTTCTCATCAGTGGCATAGGTCAATTTCTCGGGATCCGTCTCATAAGACTCTTTCTGATTCACATCAATATCTGTGGCCAGAATCTCAGCCGCCATCTTTTCCACCTGCAGAATGCGGATATTAAGGAGGTCAAAACCTTTCTGCGGCAAAGTTACACGGCCACGCAACAGTTCATCGTCAATTGATTGGGAATAGGTACTCAGGATATCAATATCCTGCTGCAGCAGAAAACGTTTCTGAAAATCAAGCTGCTTCAGGTACAGATCAAAGGCTGCACGACTCAAGGAATCATCCATCTGCTTGTCGCTAAAATGCATACCCGGCAACTGTTTACTGATCATATAGCCAATCATTCTGTTTCTGCCCATATCCACCGTGGCCAAGCCATTGGCCGACCCGGTATCGATAGAAGAAAAAAGTAGAAATACAGAGAGGATGAAGCAGGAGAAAACTGACAAACGATTTTTCATAAAATTATATCCGCTAAAAGGAAAATTGGGTTACTCTCCCCAAAATCAATGCTACACTGGGAGTATAGAATTAAAAAACCTACCAGAATCCAACTACAAATACCACGAGAAAGACAGATACCATGAAAAAACTGCAGACAAAGCTCGAAAAATTCGCCAGCAAACGGAATTGGGAGCAGTTTCACTCCCCCAAGAATCTGGTAATGGCCCTCAGTGTTGAGACTGCCGAACTGGTGGAGATTTTTCAATGGATGGAAGGTGCGGAGAGCAGGAGAGTGGATGCAGCCACCCGAAAACATATTGAAGAGGAGGTAGGTGACGTGATGATCTACCTCACCATGCTCGCCTCCAAGTTTGACATAAATCCCATAGAGGCCGCCCATAAAAAAATGAAGCTTAATGCTAAAAAATATCCTGTCAATTCATAAAATTACAGCAAAAGCGTATCACTTTCATCCATCTCCATCTTCCAACCCTGGGACAGGAGAAACCCGCGGACAATATGAGCCTGTTCGTATCCCGCCCTCCCCTCCATGCCATCCACTATCGGCTTGAGACGCTGGAGACCATGGACCCTGAACAGTTCGGCCATCTCACTCCGCACTGTCAGATCAACGTAATGATCCACATCCAACCCCTTTCCCTGCTGCAGGAGCTCCCCTAGATGGGAGGCAATGGTCGAGGGTTTCAACTGCCGTTCGGCGGCCATCTCCTCCACGCTCATCCCTGTCTCCGCCAGTCGCAACGTTTCTTCCAGTGTCTGACCAGATGTCTGCTTCCGGGCAACAGATGGCGCGGCGACCTTTACGGCCTGCTGCGGACAGGCCTCGGGGTTAGTGGCCAGATAGTTTCCAATGATTTCAAGAAAAGGTTTCCCATACCGTTCAAGTTTCATCTGACCCACCCCGTTTATTCCAAGCAGGGCATCAGGGGTTTGCGGCATGAGACTGCTCATCTGATGCAGACTCTTATCGGAGAACAGGATATAAGGCGGCATTCCGGCCTCCTCTGCCATATCCCTGCGCTTCTTTTTAAGAAGAGCGAACAAGTGCTCATCGTACAAGGGTTCTTCCGACCTGGTGCCCCTATCTTCGAGCATCTGGTGAGTTACAAATTCCGCCCGGCTAAAGAGGACCTCCTCCCCCGCGGCCGTGATATGCAGCATGGGGTAGGGGGCACCTTCACTCTTGAGCAGTCCCTGACTGAGCATACCATCGATGAGCTGCCGCCAGAATCGCTTACCGCGTTCCCGTCCCACTCCGTAAGTCTTGAGCTGGTCATGACCAAGGGCGCTGATCCGTCCGGTCCTGGCCCCATAGACGATATCGACAATATGACCGGCGCCAAACCGCTGTCCGCTGCGATAGATGGCCGACATGACCATCTGGGCCTCAGTACTGGCAACAACGCTTTGGACTCCATGCACACATACGTCACAGGCGCCGCAGTTATCCTGCTCATACTTCTCATCAAAATAGTGGAGTAATGCCCGCCGGCGGCAGACCGGCTGTTCGGCCAGGGCCATCATCCTGGAAAGCTGGGCCAGACCGGCCTGACGTTCCCGCTCGTCAGGCAACTGATCGATAAAGGGCCGCAGGCGGAAATAATCGCCGCGCGAGTACAAGAGCAGACAGAGGGCAGGCTCGCCATCGCGCCCGGCCCGGCCCGTCTCCTGATAATAGCCCTCCATGCTTTTGGGCAGATCCCCATGGATCACAAAACGGACATTGGACTTGTCGATCCCCATGCCGAAGGCCACTGTGGCCACCACTACCTGCACCTCATCCCGATTAAAGGCCTCCTGATTCTGGCCGCGAGTCTGCTTATCGAGCCCTGCATGGTAGGGCAGGGCCTTGACCCCCCGCTTCTGCAGCCAGGCCGCTGTCTTTTCCACATCAGCACGGCTGAGGCGATAGACAATCCCGGCCTCATCAGGATGGGCGAGAACGACTGTTTCAATCTGGCTGTTCACCTGATCCCGAAGCTGGACCTGATAAAAAAGATTAGGCCGATCAAAGGAGGCCCGGGTCATGAGTGGCTGGTTCAGGGCCAGACGGCGGACGATATCCTTTTGAACCCTCTGCGTGGCGGTGGCGGTAAAGGCGGTGATTGGTACCCCGGGCAGTTCCTGCTTCAGGCTGGAAAGGGCCAGATAATCAGGACGGAAGTCATGACCCCACTCCGAGATACAGTGCGCCTCATCGACTGCCACAAACGAGAGGGGCGCCCGCCTCAAACGCTCCAGGAATCCCGGCAGGGCCAGCCGTTCCGGTGAGAGATAGAGCAAGTCATAGTCTCCCTCCTGCAGGCGGGCCATGACTTCATGCTGCTGAGCTGTGGTGAGGGTGGAGTTGAGCAGGCCGGCCTTCATGCCAAAGGCATTGGCCGCATCCACCTGATCTTTCATCAGGGAGATCAGAGGGCTGACCACCAGGCAGGTGCCCTTCATCATCGAGGCAGGAAGCTGATAACAGAGGGACTTTCCACCCCCGGTAGGCATGACCGCAAAGATGTCACGGCCGGCGAGGATGGCCTGGACGATTTCCTTCTGGTTGGCCCGAAAGGTGGAAAAGCCGAAAATCCTCTGGAGTTGTTCAGTGTAATTCAAGATACGACCTTGGAGATGGCAAATTATGGACAATAAAGTAGAATGGGTCCCATTCAATCAAGGACAAGGTATTCATGCAACAAAAAAAGACAATGGAACAGGAAAGGATTGCCGGAGGCCCGTGCCTGAATTGCCGAAGAGAACACTCTTTTTCTGAAGGCGATGCCCGCAGCCATTGCCGAGAGCTCATGCAGTTCCTGGAACAGGAGAAACGACTCGACCTCCTGGCCCGGAGAGAAGAGGCTGACCCGCAACTGGACACCGCCAGTCTGTTTGGCGAGGCCCGGGGCAAGATGTTCGGGATCATGGTCTGCCGGGCCGCAGACGGCAGTGAACGGGTCTTGCGCGCCTTTTCCGGTCAGTACAACGGGATTTGGGAGATAGAGGGCTGGGCACCTCCCCTCTTCAATTTGGCAGTATACACCAGGATCTATGCAGAGTTTGAGCCCCGGATCAAGCAACTCGGCAGGGAGCTTCAGCTCACAAAGCATGGTTCAATCCAGTGGAGAGATCTGAGCAACCGGCGAAGGCAACTCTCCCAACAATGGATGCGGGAGATCCACGCCCTCTACACCCTGAGCAACTTTCGTGGCCAGCAGCGCCTCTTATCCGACGCCTTTGCAGGCAGCGGCGGGATCCCCACCGGCACCGGTGATTGCTGCGCCCCCAAGCTTTTCAACCAGGCGATAAGAGAAAATCTGCTACCCCTGGGACTGGCGGAATTCTACTTGGGCCGGGAAAATGCATCGCGAACACGGCAGCATGGCCAGTTCTACCCATCCTGTGCCAGTAAATGCACACCCATCCTTAGCTTCATGCTCTGCGGCCTGGATGAGCTGCGGGTTGCGGGCTAGCAGGATGAAAATTCTCTTCAGCGACCCCCTGTTTCTGGTGATCAATAAGCCCAGCGGCCTTCTCTCGGCACCCGGCTTCCGGATAAAGGATGATCTTCCACTCAACCTCCTCTTTAGGCAGATGACATACAAGGGGTCGCTCCGAAAGAACCATCATCCTAACCCATCAGGCAACAACAGGTGGCCTGTCTGGATCTGCCACCAGGGCAACGATAGTCCAGCCCGGTTGCGGGCTCAACTGCTCCTCTGCTGTAAAAATATCGATTTTTCCTTTGGGGTTTACGGCAAAGAACGGAATCGCCCTCGGCCCGTACTGTAACTGGTAAGCGGCAAAATCAAAAGTCTGGCTGAGCGTGGTGCTTCGAACCTTCCAACCGTCATACGCCAGAGCCTTTGTCAGGCTTGAGAAGCTCACCTCCGCACCAAAAAGTACTTTCCATTTTCGGTGAGACACCGCCTTGCGGTCCTTGGACATCTCCAGATCCGCCGCAACCTGGATCGCAAAGACAGCCTTTGGACCCAACTCCATCCGGAAGTGCATGCATGAGAGAGTATTGAGCGGACCGCGCGGTGAAAGGGCGAGCAGTCTGCCGATTCCAACCAGATCAAGATTTCGGTCCGCATGCTGGGAAACCGGCTCACCATAATAGGTTTCCAAGCCCTCCATCCTCGCCTTGCCGATCATCTCCCAGTTGCTGTCAACAAGCAAGACCCGGAACCCTGCCTGCTGCAAGGCGCGGCCGACGGCTCTCGCCACCAGATTGGCACCTATGATCAGAAACCCTCGGGGGTCTGGTTCTGCCACGCCAATCCATTTTGCGATGAACCGGGCAGTGGCACTCTGTAGGACCACGGTACCGATAATCACCGAAAAGGTCAGCGGAACCAGCAATCCTGCGTCGCTGTACCCAGCCGCTTCGAGCTTGATGGCAAAGAGAGCGGAAATGGCCGCCGCCACGATGCCGCGCGGACCTATCCAGGAAAGGAGATGGCGCTCCGGCCAGCTCAGCTTGGAGCCGAGGGCGGAGATCATCACACTAAATGGTCTGGAGAGGAGCTGAATGGATAGAAAGATGAAAACTACATGCCAACCCAGATGGAAAAATCGCTGAAAATCAAGACGCGCGGAGAGCACAATAAAAAGCACGGAGATGAGCAGGACACTTAGGCTCTCCTTGAAATCAAGGATCTCCTCAAGTGAGACATCGCGCATATTGGCAAGCCAGATGCCCATGACCGTGACAGCGAGCAGTCCGCTTCCGTGCTGAATACTGCTGGAAACGGCAAAGACAAAGATGACCAGCCCCAGAGTGGCCACACTGTGGAGAAATTCGGGTAGCCAATGGCGGCGAAGAATGGAGCCGTAAAGATAACCGGCCAGGGATCCGAGCAGAAGGCCTATCCCGACAATCCTGGCAAAGGCAAGCAAGGTATGGCTCAGGGCGTGGCCACTGCTGCCGGCCAGGATGAACTCATAGACCAGTACGGCCAGGGTTGCACCGATGGGATCGATGACAATCCCTTCCCAGCGCAGAATATTAGCCACGGCGGCAGTGGGCTTGACCGTTCGCAGCATGGGTACAATGACGGTGGGACCGGTCACCGAGGTGATCGCCCCAAAGAGCAGTGCCAGTCCCCAGGGTACGTCAAGGACCAAGCGCGTGGCGGCGGCGGTGATCAACCAGGTGGACAGCAGGCCGAAAGAGATCATCCTGCGGACCACCCGCTCCAGCCCGGCAATCTGATGAAAGCGCAGGGTGAGGCTGCCCTCGAAGAGGATCACCGCAACAGAAAGGGAAATGAAGGGAAAAAGCAGATCGCCGAAAAGGGCGTCGGAGTCGAGCCAGCCGGTGAGCGGCCCGGCAATGATCCCGGCAAAAAGGAGAAAGAGGATTGCAGGCAGCTTTACCCGCCAGGCAAACCACTGACAGAGGATACCGGCAAAGACAACAGCAGCGAGGATAAAAACCTTATCAATCAACACGGGGCATTACCTTTTCTCGTTTTCTTTTTATGGGGGAAGAACGGTCGCCAACCAGACCGGTTCATCACCATTGCCTAGCTGATGGATTCACCCATTCACAACCTTGATTCCTTCAAGTCGCCAGGCCTCAGTCCCAACCGGTCTGGCCCAAGTCCACTCTTCGGCAAACTTGACCGGATCCGTCATACTGCCTTCCACCAGGGCGTCGCTGTGTTCATCTACAGTGTAATCGAGGAGATTGGCGGTAAAGAGCACAGTGACAAAATCCTCACCATTTTCTTGACCCGCAGCCACGATCTCCACCTTACGGATGGAGATGCTCTCCAGTTTATTGATGTGGCCAAGCTGTCGCATCTCTGCAAACTGACGATCATATTCAGTGGCAAGCTCCTCTCCAAGCAGATGGCGATAGGAGGCGATATCACGCCGCATCCAGCCAGCCTGAACCTTAAAAAAGACATCTGAGGCCACCTCGACAAAATGATTCCCATCAAAGTCAGGATCGCTCTGCCGGATCATGGCCAGCCCCTCATCAAGGGTTCCCGACAAGGCGCCAGGAGGGGGAGGAGGAACAGCCCCACCCATGCCACCGGGTTGATTGCCTGAAAAAAAAGACCCGGGAGCCTGCGTTGGCGGCTGATAGCCCTGATACTGCCCAGAGACCGGGGGTTTAATAAAGCGTCTGTAGAAGAAATAGCCAACCCCGCCTAACAAAAGCAGGGGGAGTATCCCCATGCCGCTGCCGCCCATGCCAAACATGCTGCCAAACAACATGCCGCCCAAGGCGCCACCCAGCAAACCACCGGCCAGCCCCCTGCCGAATCCAGATCTATTTTGACTGCCTAAAGTGGACTGATTCGTGGCCGGCGACTTCGGTACACTGCGACTGAAAGAACGGCCACCTGAGCGGGAACGGGCATCGGCAAAGTCAGCGGTAATCCCAGCCTCAATGAACATGAAGGCTATCAATACAAGGAACAAGGGGGTAAGACGAGTAAAAAGAGAAGACATAAGGATACTCCAGAGGATAAAAAGATTTTTCTGAACTTCTTATTTAAGAGCCGTTACGAAAGAACCATTCCATTCGTAGACCATATATGGCCCAGCATCACTCGCTCCAGGGAGGGGTGAAGAGCAAACTGACCATTTCGTCATAGCTCCTTATACCAATCACAGCATTTCAATATTACGGTTATTTTTGAACAACGGCCGATTGTATGGTATGAAGAGACTCTCCTGGTTCACTTCAGGAATCTATTATCTTAGCAAGCCGCCCAAGGGTTGTCATCTCTTTTCGGCGCCGTAAAACTTCACAAAACTTCAATCCGACTCCAGACATGCTCCTCATCTATCCCCCCTTGGCCAAACCCTGTGAAGCCCCGGCCGGTATTGCCCAACTAGCCGGCACCCTGCTGGGCCATGGCCTGACCAACTGCACTCTGCTGGATGCCAACCTTGAGGGGCAGCTTCATCTCCTGGGCCTGCAGCCACAGGCAGATGACACCTGGACCAGACGCGCTGTCCGGGCCATAGACGACAACCTGAAGAGGATGCGCAGCCCTGAGATCTACACCAGCCCGGCGCGGTATCAACGGGCCGTGGCCGATATCAACCGCCTGCTGGAACAGGTGGGATTGAAACAAGAGCTTGGCCTGAATCTGGCCAATTACCAGGATCCCACCATATCCCCACTCAAAAGCTCTGACCTCCTGCGCTGTGCAGCAGATCCTGAAAAAAACATCTTCTTCCCCTGGTTTGCCGAACGGCTGACCAGGATCCTAAAAAACACCAACCCACAAATGGTGGGCCTTTCCCTCAATTACCTGAGCCAGGCCCCAACCACCTTTGCCATGATCGGTTTTCTGAAAAGAATTGCGCCGAATCTGCCCATCGTCGCCGGTGGCGGGCTGATCACCTCCTGGCTGCGCAACCCGGCCTGGAGCAATCCCTTTGCTGGGATCATCGACCATCTGGTGGCAGGTCCTGGTGAAGAGCCCTTGCTGAAACTCTTAGGAATCGAGAACACGGGACACCACCAGACGCCCGACTTCCAGGACCTCCACCAAAAAGGATATCTTGCACCTGGTTTCATCCTCCCCTACGCCGCATCATCCGGCTGCTACTGGAACCGGTGCTCGTTCTGCCCGGAAAAGGCCGAAGAGAACCCCTACCATTCCCTCTCTGCGGACAGAGTCGTGCACGATCTTGCCACCCTCTGCCGGAAGACAGAGCCTGTTCTCATCCATTTTCTCGACAACGCCATTGCCCCGGCCCTGATGCGCAGACTGACCGAAACACCCCCTGGCGTACCCTGGTATGGATTTGCCCGGGTCAGCCCCCTGCTCACTGACCCCGAATTCTGCCGCCGCCTACGCCAGTCGGGCTGCCTGATGCTGAAACTGGGTATCGAATCTGGCGACCAGTCCGTGCTGAATGCCATGGATAAGGGCATTGATCTGCAGATGGTGGCCCAGACCTTGACCGCCCTTGAGCAGGCCGGAATTGCTACCTATGTCTATCTGCTCTTCGGTACCCCCTCCGAAGGGCTGGCCCAGGCCCGCAGGACCCTGGACTTTGTGGTAACCCATCAGCGCGCCATCACCTTTCTCAATCTGGCCGTCTTTAATATGCCGGTATGCAGCCCTGAGGCCAATGACCTGCATACACAAGATTTCTATGAGGGCGACCTCTCCCTGTACAGCGATTTTGTGCACCCACAGGGCTGGGGACGCAAGGCAATCCGTACTTTTCTGGACAAGGAATTCAAGCGCCATCCGGCCATCATCCCCATCCTCCAGAGGGACCCCCCCATCTTCACCTCAAACCATGCACCATTTATGCTCTAAAAAAAATAATGAAACAGGAATCAGAATACAATGAATAAACGAAAAGTCATCGTCATCGGCGGCGGCGCGGCAGGATTAATGGCAGCCGGACAAGCGGCTGCAGCAGGCGCGGAAGTCCTCATCCTCGAGAAGATGAAACGTCCCGGCCGCAAGATCTGCATCACCGGCAAGGGACGCTGCAACATCACCAACATCGCCGGAATCAAAGAGTTCATTGAGCACTTTGACTCCAATGGCCGCTTCCTGCGCCAGGCATTCTCTCAGTTTTTTGCCCCGGAACTGATGGCCTTCCTTGAGCAGCAGGGACTGGAGCTGGTGAGTGAGAGAGGAGGACGGGTATTTCCTGCCAGCGGCAAAGCCCCGGACGTGGTCAAGGTTTTTCAGCAGTGGCTGCAGAAAAACGGTGTCCAGATCAAGACTGAGTCCAGGGTTGAACTCCTGCTGACTACCAATGGAAAGGTGAGCGGTGTGTTGTGCAATGATGAAGCGATGGGCTGCGATGCGGTAATCCTGGCCACCGGCGGCGCCTCTTACGCAGCCACCGGATCAACAGGGGATGGCTATCGACTGGCGGCAGCGGTCGGTCACACCATCATCCCCATCAGACCGGCGCTGGTACCCCTGGAAACCGCCGGCGACCTGGCAGCAGAGATGGACGGTCTTGATCTGCGCAATATCAATGTGCGGCTGCTTAAAAATGGCAAACGTTGTCGACAGGCCTTTGGCGAGATGAGTTTCACCAAATTCGGGGTAACCGGACCGGTAATCCTGACTCTGAGCGGCGAGGTGGTGGACGGCCTGCGGAAAGAAGACAAAATGACCCTCTCCATCGACCTGAAACCGGCGCTCGATGAGCAAAAACTGGAGGCCAGACTGCTCCGTGATCTGGAGAGCCGCAGCAAGGAGCCAATCCCCAGCCTCCTGCGCGGCCTGCTTCCCCGCGAGATGATCCCGGTCTGTCTGAAACTCACCGAGATCCCCGAAGACCGTCTTGCCAGTCAGGTCACAGCCAAGGAGCGCAAACGGCTGAAGAGCTGGCTCAAGGATTTCCGCCTGGAAATCAGCGGCCATCGCCCCTTCACCGAGGCCATCATTACCGCAGGCGGAGTGGATCTGAAAGAGGTGGATCCACGAACCATGGAGTCACACAAGGCCCGGGGACTCTATCTGGCAGGTGAGATCCTTGATATCCAAGGCGATACCGGCGGCTATAACCTCCAGGCCGCCTTTTCAACGGGCTGGCTGGCCGGGCACGCAGCTGCCATCGGACCTGATACCAAATAAGTTCAGACCAATTTTCTGGAGGGACATCCGGTCTGCTTTTATTCCTCAAGAGAGCATGACAAACAGCCATGAATAGAGCTTTCCCTTTTTTTTCAGGGTCTGGGGCTTATGGAGTGTCCCCCAGAAGAGGACGTGCTAAAAGAAGAAGGAGAGTGTGAGGGAGCCAAAGCTGTGATTGTCGGGTTGGCCGTCGAATTCCTTGGTGCGGAGTACCTGGGTCCAGGTCAGCTTCACCTGCTTGAAGTAAAAGGCAGCCCCGCCTGCCAGATCGGCAACAAATGGTTTCTTGCCGATGCTGTGACTGTCGGCAAAGGTATTGCCATCAAGGAAAATATCCCGGAGAACTGCCCGGCCGTTCACCCCGGCAAAGAAGTAGCCGCCCTGTTGCTGGCATGCGGAAAAACTGGTGTTACCGGCCGGGCGGATCAGACTGACACCGAAATCAGCGGGCAGATTCCAGCCCAGACGGGTCTCAAAACCGGTATTGGCATAGGTGGCCACATTGCCCAGAGAGCAGCCCAGGTGGGTGACAGCACCGATTGCAAAGGTGTCTCTGCTGAAGAAGGGCGCCAAGCGCCACTTGCGTTCGTAAATCGCGGCCAGGCCGGGTTCGTTTTTCAGCTGATGCTCCCAGCCGTTTGGCCGTTGCAGATCACGGAGGTCGTGTACCGCTGTTTGCGTCTCATCGGCAAAGGATTCCGGACCGACCATACCAAGCTGCAGCTCGATGGTGTCCATACGCCCGCTGCTTTTGGTGTGAAATGCCGTGGCAAAATAGGTCCAGCCGGCATAGGGACGGTCGTCAATAATCAGATCGCTGCGGGATATATCGGCAGGGCTGTACATGTTCTGACCAAGGGAGAATTCCACCTTGCGTTTCAAGGCCGGATTCGGATCATTGATAAAGGGCAGCCGATAGATGTATTCAAGGCTCCAATCGGGCAGCTTACCGCTCTCGACAAAGCTCAAGAGGTCCGGAGAGATGAGGGATATCTTGACGCCGTTAGTGTAGTTGCTATCCGTGCCGGTAAAGAGGTCGTTTTCAAAATAGACATTGACGGCCCACGGCAGTTTCTCTTCTCCAGCGGCCAGAGAAGGTGTTGCCGGAACGATCAAGAAAAGGCACGGAGAGAGCAGGGAGAAAAAGGCCAATTGGCCGAAACGGGCAAGGGGCACGAACTACCTCCGCACCTTCACAGGCTGCATTTCATCATCGACGGCCACAAAGGTAAAGAGCCCTTCAATCGCCTTTTTCCGGCTCTCATCATGTTCATCATACTCATCATACATCTGCTCCAGATAAACAGTCACCCGGACCTGCAAACTGGTGTTACCCACCTTCACCACCCGGCCCACCAGCTCGACAAAGGTGCCGGCCGGGATCGGGTGTTTAAAGTCAATGCGGTCCGAGCAGACCGTCACCATCTTCTGACGGCTGAAACGGGTAGCGGTGATGAAGGCTGCCTCATCCATCCATTGCAGGGCAGTACCACCGAACAAGGTGGCGTAATGGTTGGTGGTATTTGGGAACACTGCCTTGGTAATCCTGGTTTCTGAAGCCTCTATTCTTTCTTCGCTGGACATATCAAAACTCACTGGGGAAATGGGGAAATAAAGGAAATATGCCAGCAGAGTAACTTTTCACAGCCTTTCTGTGACTTCTTGGTCATCAGGTCATCATCCTGACACACATCAAACCTTGCTCACCCGGCACATGAAGGTACGCTGGCCCGGGGTGCCGGTGATGGGGTTGCGGGTATCGTCATCGGTGAGGGTGTTGAGGTTATAGTCAACCTTGTAATCACCCCAGCCCCAGGCGATACGGATTGAACCGGGATGGACTATCGACGAAACCCTGGCCGGCATGACAATGGATCCTTTCGGGGTGGTGATCTGCAGCTGGTCGCCATCCTCAATCTGTTGTAGCGCCGCATCGACAGGATGGATATCGACCACGCAGCCCTCCTCATTCTTGAGCAGGGTGGGGATGGTGCGGTACTGGGAGTTGGTGAAACGGATATCACGGCGGCCGCTGATCCCGATCAGGGGAAAGTCCTCCTGCTGCTCAGCAAAACTGATGGCTTTTTCAGGAAAGCCATCACTATAAGGCAACCCGGCATGGCCGTTTTCCTGAAGCCTGCGAGAGAAGAATTCAAATTTACCGGATGGGGTGGCAAAGCCGTCCTGCCTGTACTTTTCATGACGCAGCCCTTCCACCCTTACTCCGTCGGGCTCCTGCCGCAGTCGTTCAACGGTGACACCTGCCGGTGCCAGTTGATCATCGATGGCAGCTTCGGCACTGTGCCAGGGAAACTCCTGTTCCAGACCGATTCTACGGCCCAGTTCAAAGACTATCTTCCAGTCAGGCCACGACTGCCCCACGGCCTCGATGACCTGATTCTGGAGGATGATCGGGTTGTTACGGGTGGCGAACCGGTTCAGTTGCGTTTTTTCAAAACAACTGGCAGCCGGCAGGATCACATCGGCCAGCTCGGCGGTTCTAGTCATGAACATATCAATGACCACCAGAAATTCCAACTCCTCCATGGCATGATGGGCCCGGCTGGAATCGGCCATGGTCACTACCGGATTGCCAGCCTGGACCACCAGCATCTTCAAACCATACGGCTTCTGATCGAGTATGGCATCCACCACACAGGACTGAACCTGATTGCCCCAGGTCTCACTGAAAGTATTAAAAAGAGGGTAGGCAGCGGTGATCGGCGGAACGCCTACGGGCAGTCTGTCGCGGGCCTGGAGAGGGCGCAAGGAGATCGGTTGGGGCAGGACATCACCGCCGGGCCGGTCGATATTACCGGTGAGTCCCCGCAGACAGGCCACAGCACGGGTGGACTGAAAGATATCAAGCTGCATGTCCAGGCCGTTGCCATCGATCAGACAGGCTGGTTTGGTAGTTGCGTAAAGCCTGGCAGCCTCCCGCACCTGTTGCGGATCAAGCCAGATGCCGGGAGCGATGGTATCGAGGGAATAGCGGCCGGCCACCTCTCGAAGCTGGTCAAAGCCGATGGTAAATCCCTCGACAAATTCATGATCAATGAGATCCTGGCTGATGATCTCATTAATCATGGCCATGGCCAACAGGCCGTCATGACCGGGTTTGATCTGCAGCCAGATGTCGGCTTTTCTGGCCAGAGGGGTCTGGATCGGGTCAACCACAATGAGCTTGGCGCCATTACTGACGGCATGGCTGATGGCATCGGCCACACCTAAGGTGGTATCGGCGTCATACTTGCCCCAAACCAGGATGCACTTGGCCTTGGCTGCCTCAGGAAAGGCCATGGCCCCATAGGTATAGGTGTGGGCCATCTCCCGGGCCACAAAGCAGATGGAGCCGTTGCCGATGGTATTGGGGGAACCGTAGCAGTTCATCAAGCGGTTGGCATAATCCCAGGGAGATCCCCAATCCGCAGCCATACCCCGCAGCCAGCCTACGGCCTCAGGCCGGGCCTGTCCTTGGTAGTGTTTGAAGCGTGATGCCACCAGATCCAAGGCCTCATCCCAGCTTGCCTGGCGAAAGGCACCATCCTTTTGCCTGATCAATGGGGTAGTGAGGCGTTTGTCTGAATAGACAATATCCGCTGCCGCCTGCAACTTCAGACAGGGGCTGCGTTTGTCCTTGCTAAGGAATGATTTACGCTGGGCCGATACCAGTTTACCGGCAACGACTTCCACCTCCACCGGGCAACAGGAGGAACACATCCGACAAACAGTATCTTTTTTCATGACGACCTCGATTTATCGTGCTGCCTTGATGAAACAACTCCTGATCAGTTCGTAATGATTGCTGTGGCTGCGGATCTTCCACCAGACATGATCACGCTGTATCAGCTGCCAGCCGGGAGAGAGTCCTTCCTGGCCATGGCACAGAATGGCCCGGATATTATCCAGCCCCTTACCGGCATAAGGGCCATCCTCCTTGCCCCCCAGCCACTGATCAATCTCTGCCGCCTCGGTGGACCAGGAAAAGGGATCTGAAAGGAGCAGCTGGCTTCCCGAGGTGGCCGCAACCCGGTTGATTTCCTGGAGATGTACGTAGGGTTCGGGAAGTTTGTCGACCAGATTGAGAGAGGCGACAGAACTTGCCGTATGCGCGGCAAAAGGAAGACGCTGGGCATCGGCGACGATAAACTCCACGCGCTCCGGCCGCCACTGGGCGGGACGGCGAATAACCACCTCCCGTCCCAGCAGGCCTTCGTCCTTGAGGGTAAAGCGCAGCTCGCCCTCAAGCATGAAGCGGCGGGCCGTTTTGACAAAGGCCAGCGATTTATCAACACCAACGGCCAGATCGCATTTACCGCTCATCTCAAAGGTGAAGCGGCCGACGGCTCCGCCCAGATCCAGGGCCATCCCGGTATGGGGTTCCATGAGTCCGACCCACTGTTGATAGGCATCAGTGGCCTGCTCATCATCGAGCAGGTCGCCATAATGACTCCACAGATAGGAGGAAACCACTTCCTCCTGCTCATACCTGTTGGCTTGGTAGTCATCTTGCCGGCCAGGATCGAGAAAGGCGATTCCCTGCCGGATGGGAAAACGGCTGTCGCAATGTTGACAGATCAAAGCGCCATCAACAATATCATCAACCTCAGCCGACCTGATATCCAATTGCAGGGCATGTTCCCGGGGCAGACAGGCGGGACAGATCAGCCTGCTGGCCAGTTGCTTTTTCATGAATGATTCCCGTTTGTTCCCTAAAGACAACCAAGGGGTACGGCCATGCCAAAGTTGCAACAGGACCTTTTTGTTTTTAAAAATGAAAGCTGACTGCTACGCTCAACAAATCGCCACCAGATCCAGATCATATCCTGTCCGGCCCGGGCTATCAAGTTTTTCCGTTATACTTTGGAACTTATTCACGGCCTGTTCGCTCAACGTAAAAAGCGGAAATTATGTCCGCCCTAAGGGTGAACATAATTTCCGCTTATTGTTATAAAGATCCAGCAATATGGAAAACTGAAATTACGATTAACTCTCAGCCTTCCGTTGTTTGTCCCCATGCAGAGGCACAACGTTGTAGGTGGTCTTCCACCAAGAGCAGAAGATCAAACGCAATGCTGAGTGCTCATACTAATGAATGGCCAGCCACTCTTTTCAAGCAATAGCTACCAGCTCCAGATCAAAGATCAGATCCTGTCCGGCCAATGGCGGATTGGCATCAAGATAGATATGGGTATCATTGATCTCTCTTACGAGCATTATCATTATCTCACCGTTAGCCCCACCCACTTCCAGCTTCTGACCGACTTCAGGATTTAAGTCCGGCGGCACCTGCTCAATGGGCACCTCCATGACCATGTTCGGGTCATGGGCGCCATAGGCCTTATCCACCGGAATGGCAACCGTCTTTTTATCGCCCAACCCCATCCCGACCAGGGCCTCATCAAAACCCTGAATCACGTGACCGCTTCCCAGCACAACCTCAAGAGGCTCCCGCCCATCCGAGGAGTCAAAGACTGTCCCGTCAGCAAGTTTACCCGTGTAATTCACCTTTACCTTATTTCCTTTCTTTGCCTGCGTCATATCCACTCCATTCATGATATTTCAGACCCGAAGGCCCTTTCTGATTTCCATTCAACCGAAGCATTATAACACATATTGCCTATAAATGGTAGCCGAGGCTGTAACTCCTCTGTTTACTACTAATGGATCCAGATTTACAGGGTCATCCTTGCTCGCAAAACAAAAGGAGATAAAGCAAACGTTATATTTTAAATCTCGCCACAGTCTCCTGGAGTTCCTTGGCAAGGGCATTCAACTGCTCGGCATTGAGGTGAAGCTGTGAGCTGCTTTCAGCCATCTCCCCAGCAGTCTGAGTGACAGAGACGATATCCTGAGCGATCCTCTCGGCCCCGACAGAACTCTCGGCTACGTTCTGGGTGACCTCCTGAATCCCCTGAGAGGCCTGATTGATGTTGTCGGCAATCTCATGCGTGGTGACTGATTGTTCCTCAACTGCGGTGGCAATGATGGCGACCATGGAGTTGACCTCGGCTATCACCGTAGAAATTCCCTCAATCTCCACCACGGTCCCGGCGGTGGAAGACTGAATCCCCTCAATCCGTTGCTTGATCTCCAGGGTGGCCATGGCGGTCTGCTTGGCCAGCTCCTTGATCTCGTTGGCCACCACAGCAAAACCCTTACCAGCCTCACCGGCTCTGGCCGCCTCAATGGTGGCATTCAAGGCCAGGAGGTTAGTCTGCTCGGAGATTTCGGTGATGGTCTCAGTGACCTTACCAATCTCGGAGGCCGCCCGTCCCAGGCTATCGAGTTTTTCAGTTGCACTTTGGGACTTATGCACGGCCTGTTCACTGATGTCTCGGGTCTTCTCCGTAGTCCTGGCGATTTCGCTGACAGTGGCGGTCATCTCTTCGGTGGCTGCGGCCACCATGCTCACGTTGGTAGCCGCCTGCTCAGTGGCGGCAGCCACCGAATTCATATTGGCGCTCATGGATTCTGCATCCTCGGCTACCGTATTGGATTTCTTCAAGGCTTCTTGGGCCCCGCCTGCCATCTGCTCGGCGATGGTCGACAGGCCGGACGCCGAAGAGCGTATATGCTCATTGCTGACCACAAGTCCCTGCAGGGTGGAGCGCAACTGCCCATGCATCAGGGAGAGCTGAGCGCCAATCTCTCCCATTTCATCATCACTGGAAACTTTCAGGGTGGTCGTGAGATCCCCATTAGCCATGGCACCAACAAAGGAGAGAATGGCTGTGACATTTTTTTTGATGCCGCGGGTAATAAAAACTATGATTCCAATGACAATGAGAATAATCAGTGTGTTGATCATTCCGGTCACCATCTGAGCCCGGTCAAGGGTGGTGGAAATGTCCCCCATGTTGGCCTCCAGTTCCTTGACCTGATGAGTCACAAGGACACCAATGGCCTTGGTGATTTTGGTGGCCACCGGATCGAATTCAGCCATGATGACATTGCCGGCAGTCGGCCCTTCGCTGACATATACCGCAGCCAACTTCTTACCCATCACATAAAATTCTTCAAAGTCCTTTTTAAGCTCTTCCAGGAGATCGAGGGCCTCCCGGTCATTCCTGGCAGAAAACAACTGATGGAATTCTTCATACTCCTTCATGAAGATATCAGCGTTAACCTGAGCCTGCTCATAACCATCAGCAAACCCCTCGGCCGCCCGAGTCGCCGAGATGTCGGTCAGCCATTGTTGAACCTGAATGATCGCAATCTGCATTTCCTTGGCCTTGAGGGCAAAGACGACCGATTCATTCGTGCTTTTATCAGCAATGACTTTAACTTGCTTGTTATAGTACCAGCTTACACAGGTCGACAAAAGGATCAAAACAGTGGAACAAACCAAAATAACACCAAGCTTTTTGCCGATTGTCATTCGCATAGAATCTCTTTTTTTGAAAAATGATTTTGGCGTAAAAAGCCAATTGTTGCCACCGGATTGTCCCGCGAAAAGGAATGATTAAAGAATACGCGCAAGCGCTATTTTTTATTTTAACACAAAAACCAAGCATAAACAAGAATACTAATCAAAAAATAATATAATAAAAGTTATTATGAGAATATGAGAAAAATAACCAACAGTGGACAGAGCAGCGTCAACCTTACCCGAGACCAGAGAAATAGAAAAAGGGGTAATTCGTCTGAGAATACGCTCCTGGGAGCGTATTCTCACTTCCAACACAACTCAGCCAACCTCGACAATGGCAGCACAGATCTCCGAAATGGTCATCTCGGAGCACGCTATCCTGATATCCGCGTACCGGTGATACAGCGGCTGGCGCTCGGCAAACAACTGGGCAAAGCTCTGGCCCTCCTCCCGCGCCAGACCCCGGGTCGCCACATCCCCCACCCTGGCTTCCAGGACTACCAGCGGCACATCAAGAAAAACCACCAGACCACTCTGCCGCAGGTGCTTCATGCCGGCCGCACCATAGATCGCACTGCCGCCGGTGGCAATCACATGGCGCTGGAGGTCAAGACCAAGGATAATCCTTTCCTCCAGCAGGCGAAACCAGGCCGCACCGTGGCAATCCACAAGATCCTGCAGAGACTGCTGCTGATCGGCCTCAATGAGATCATCCACATCGACAAACCCATAGGACAGCATCTGCGCCAGCAGGGGGCCGACCGTACTTTTCCCAGCACCGGCCATCCCGATCAAAACAAGATTCGTTTTTTGTGCAGACATGATATGATACCCACTCATTCAGATAATAAGAAAATCTAACAGACGCAAAAACAACTCGCCATGTTTCACATAACAAGCACCATAAGCATTCCCGATGATGAAATCGAGATGCATTTTATCCGGGCCAGCGGGGCCGGGGGCCAGAATGTTAACAAGGTCGCAAGCGCCGTTCATCTTCGTTTTGACATCCGCAACTCTTCCCTGCCCGACACCTGTAAGGAACGGTTGCTGGCGCTCGGGGATCAGCGCGTGACCCAGGACGGGGTTATCATCATCAAGGCCCAGACATACCGGACGCAGGAAAAAAACAAGGAAGACGCGCTGCGCAGGCTCTGCCAGATCATCACGGATGCCATGGTAGTAGCCAAAAATCGCCGCCCCACCCGGCCCGGGAAAAATGCCAAAAAGAAACGGACCGACAAAAAAAAGCAACGGGGGGCAACCAAGGCCCTGCGCAAGAAAGTATCTTGACCTGCGGACCCGGAAAGAAACAATAATGACGGATTTTTCACCCTATTACCCGCTTTGGGGCCGACAATTACTGGCAGAATTCACCAACATCAACTGGCAGTACGGACTAAGGCTCAAGACCCCGGTCTTTGAGATCACCGAGACAGAAAGGCAGTATGGTTCCTGGCAGTCCGCAACCAGGGTCATCCGCATCAGCACGCGGCTGATCACCGGCCACTCCTGGGATATCACCTGTCAGATTCTGAAACACGAGATGGCCCATCAGATCTGCTCGGAGCTCTTTTTCGAGACCGATGCTGGTCATGGCCCCCTCTTCCAGAAAGCTTGCGACCTGCTTGGCCTGCCCGCACCCTTTCGTCACGCCTCAGGTGATCTGCCAAAAACCGGGGCCGCAGATCTTAGCGGAAACCAGCAGACAGAGAAAGGACGGCAGTTCATCCGCCGGATCGGCAAGCTCCTGGCCCTGGCAAGCTCGAATAATGAACACGAAGCAGCCATCGCCATGGAAAAGGCCAGCCAGTTGATGGCCCGGCATAATCTGCAACAGGTTCTGGAAGACGCACAATCTGAATTCACCTCCCTGATTATCAACGGCCGTACCCGGCGGCTGGAGAGATGGCAGCACAAGATCTGCGCCATACTCCTACGCTTTTTTTATGTCAAGGTGGTCACCGCCAGCCTCTATGATCCGCTGCAGGATACCCACCACAAAACCATTGAGATCTTTGGCAGACAGGAAAATGTGGCCATAGCTGAGTACTGCTATACCTTTCTGGCGGGGAAGCTTGCCTCCCTGTGGCAAGAGAACAGGGCCAAGACCTACGGCAAAGGGATCCGGGCCAGGAACAGTTATTATCTGGGACTACTGCAGGGATTTCACGACAAGTTGCTGGCTCAGGAGGCGCTAACGGCGCGTACGATGCCGGAGAAGAGGGGAGCAGACAGGCTTGGTACTCCGGGCATGGCCGTTTTGATCCAAGGGGAAGTGAAGGCCTTAGACCAGTTTGTGGGGGTGCGCTTTCCCCGTTTGCGCCGGCGTTCCGGCACCAGGGCCATGATCTACCGGGACACCTATGAACTGGGGCGGACGGATGGCGGACAGATTGTCCTGCATAAGGGGGTTGCGGAGCAGAACAGCGAGCAGGGCTTGCTGCTTTCTCGGTAACAGATAACTAAAGACAGAAAAGAATCAGTCAAAGTCGGCAGGGGCAAAAGAAACCACCTCGCCCACGCTCTTCTTGCCCATGAGGAGCATGAGCAGACGATCCACCCCCAGGGCAATCCCTGCCGCCCGATCAAGGCCGGCAAGCTCTTCCAGAAAACGCTCGGGCATCGATGAGCGCTGCCTGCGCTCATCATCCATGAGCTCCAGCTCCCGTTCAAAACGCTGTCGCTGCTCATGGCTGTCCGTGAGTTCGGAAAAGCCGTTTGCCAGTTCGATGCCATTGATATAGAACTCAAAGCGCTCGGCAAGGTGAGGAAATCCATCCTTGCGCCTGGCCAGGGAACCCAGTTCCACCGGGTAATCGTAGAGGAAGAGAGGCTTTTCCACCCCGAGATAGGGTTCCACATACTCGACCAGGATCTCATCAAAGGTATCATCAGCCATGGCCTGCTCAATGGAGACCGGACTGTAGCGGGCAAAGGCCTCATGCACCGACAGCCTCTCCCATGGCGGTTGCAGAGCAATAACCCGCTCGCCTGCCCGCAAACTTCCATTGGAGACAGCACAGAGATCCATTCCACTCAGATCAGCAAGCAAGGAGCCGAGCAGCGCCTCGCAATCCGCCATCAGATCCTCATAGTCGGCGTTTGTCCGATACCACTCCAGCATGGTGAATTCTTCCAGATGAAGCCGGCCGCGCTCACCCTTGCGGAAACAGTTGCAGAGCTGAAAGATCCGGCTGCAGCCCGAGGACAGAAGCCGCTTCATGCACAGCTCCGGGGAGGCCTGCAGGAACCAGCCCTCTGAGGCCAGAGGCTCGATATTCAATTCAGGGAGAAGCAAGGGCTGACGAATGGGGGTATCGACTTCGAGGAACTGCTGACGGACAAAAAAGGAACGGAGGGAATGAAAAAAGGCCGCGCGGAAACGCAGCCCATGAAGATCAAGCATGAATTTTACTCTTGATAGTTTCGTTCAAAGTGATCATGGGAATGGCTAAGCGAAAAGGCCCAAAGACAAGGCGCGGAAATCATTTGTCACTGCGGCGTACTTTTGGGTACGCCGCAGTGACAAATGATGCATCGCAACGCAGTATTTGGACCTTTGCGCGACGCCATTTTATTCTTTGACTCTCGTCACATAGGCCCCGGTGCGCGTATCGATCTGGATCTTGTCGCCTTCGTCAACAAAGGGCGGGACCTGCAGGACATACCCCGTCTCCACCGTCACCGGTTTGCTGTCTGAACCAGAGGTATCGCCCTTGGCCCAGGGATCTGCCTTAGTCACCGCCAAATTGACAAACATGGGCAGACTGACATCGATGGGTCTGTCCTGAAAGAAGAGGACCTCCATATCCATATTATCAGTCATGTAATTGACATTGTCGCCAAGATGTTCCTTCTCAATGACAATCTGCTCAAAATTCTCGGTATCCATGAAATGATACTCAGTATCCTGACAATAGAGATACTGCATCTTCCGCTCTTCCAGCTCCGGCTTTTCAAACTTGTCATTGGAGCGATAGGTCTGGACCAGTTGGTTGCCGGTGATCATGTTTCGCATCTTGCAGCGATAGAGGGCCTGACCCTTTCCCGGCTTGGAGAACTCAAAATCGGTGACAATAAATGGCGCTCCATCAACCTGAACCTTCAATCCCTTGCGTAAATCTGCCGCGCTGTACATGCTATTCTCCCTGAATTCCGCCCTCTGGCTTGGAATATTGAATTAACCCTTGAATCAAATCTCAGACACATATTAAAAAAATAAACACTTAATATACCAGCACAACAGCATTTTACGCAACCGATAAAACTCTACCAGCATCCGATGGCAACAACAGCAGGTTGACAACCATTGTCCCCGGCTTTTCCGGGCCGGAACCTGTACGAACTGACCTCGCCGGCTTTATCCCGCATGGACTGAGTCAGTCCAGATACTTACCCCAAGAAATCTCAACATTTTTGGTTGAAAAAGTTGTTATTACCTGCTGCATCAAGTATCACTCGAGAAGTTATGTGAATATACCAGACGAACTTAGCCTGCATGACATCCCATACCATTTAATTCAGGGACCAAACACCAGAGGAATCTCACATGCTCATACTACACTCATTACTCAATGAACTTAAACAAGAATTTGCCCAGTCAAAAAAAGGTACGGAACGGAGCGCATGGTTCCAGACCCTGCTTACGATCATTCTGCCATCCACTTCACCCTGGGCGTCCAATCTACTACGATCGCTGGTCACAGCATGTGTATGTCATAACGTAGAAGGCAGGTTGTCGACGTGCTTGGCAGAGGAGGCTGTCCCCGCAAGACGACCCGGTCCAGGCACCCTCAGCCGACGATATTCAGCCAAATATTCCCTGCTACCGGATGTGATCTCAATGAGAAACGTTTTGCTTTGCACCACTGCGGTGGTGTTTTGTTTATCTTTCACGCCCGCATCGGCTCAACAGGCGATTTCAACGCCAATCCTGGCATCAGACGCAAATTTCAGAGACCTTGCGGGGATCTCGGCGAGTAACGGGGGAACCGGATTCGTCAACACGACCAGCAACAATGGAGTGATGCGAACCGGGGTTTTTTATCGTTCCCAGGCGCTGAGTATTCTTAGCATCGCAGATAAGGAAACCCTCTCAACGTTACATATCGGCCTGGATATCGATTTGCGGACACCCAGTGAGATCGCTGGCCCGCCCAGTTTTTTTGAGCCAAATGCCGGGCCCGATTGGGTGCCGAATGGAGCCGATTATCTCCAAAAAAATATCTATGGCACTGATGATCCGCCGTCGACGGCGTCAGTGAATAGCTCGGAGACAGCAGTTGCCTTTATGAAGAGCACATACCAAAACTTTGTTACTGATCCGATCCAGCGAGAAAGGTTTCACGATGTCTTGATTGCTTTGGCCTATGAAACCGATGCTGCATTATTCCACTGCTCAGGCGGCAAGGACCGTACCGGGTGGACAGCTATGCTCCTGCAGAGCATAGCTGGTGTATCGCCGACGACTATCATGAACGACTATCTGGCCTCCAACAGCTATATGGCTGCGGAAAACAATCAGCAGCTGGCTTTAGTCCCGGTCGACGATAGGGCGACGTTGGCGGTGATGTTGGGGGTTCAGTCCGAATTTTTACAGGCCGGGCTCGATAAAGTGACTGCTTCGTATGGGTCGTTGGATGCCTATTTGACTCAGGGGTTAGGGCTCAGTCAGGAAGACATCTACGTTCTACGCAACAAGATGGTCTACTATAATAATTTACCAGGGGCCATGCTCCTTCTACTATAGCAAGCCCTTACCCCAAAGGTTGATAGAAGGCAATGCAAGGAGAGGGTTTCTTCATAGAATCTGGGGGGGGGTAGTTTCTGGTTCAGGGGAGCTCGCCTCTTCCCAACAGGAATAAACAGAGGCGGACTCCCAAAGACTTGTATCAACTAAGAGTGTTCTGCGAGATTGACGACAGCCGTCTATAGCGGACCATCGTTTTCATGAGTATTCAGACAAAAAGGCCAGGAGAGCTTACTACTCTTCTGGCCTTTTTCACGTTTATGGCAACCTTACTTTTCCCCTAAACAAGGGACAGATCTATTTTCGATATTCGCTCCAGCCCGTGACAGTCTCTTAATCTCCCGTCACGTCATATCAATCATCAGACATGATCCCCCTCAGATCATCCAGCGCGTTCACCAAAAACATATCACGATCAGTATCGTTGGTTATCGCGGTATCGATCTCTATCCCGCCGGTCAGGGCCTTGGTGCCGGTTCATGTCATCCAGCGCGGATACAACCGTCAGGTTTGCTTTGTTTCCGAGTAAGATCACGGAGCCTATGTAAATTGGCTCAAAGAGTATTCTTTAAAGTACCGGGTGGATATTCATGCCTGGGTGATGATGACCAACCATGTTTATTTGCTTTGTACTCCCCGGTTAGATGGAGGCATAAGCAGTATGATGCAGGGGTTGGGACGGCAGGAACGCTGTGGGAAGGGCATTTTAAATCCTGCCTGATCCAGGAAAAACGTTATCTGCTGGGAGTCTATAAATATATAGAACTCAATCCAGTTCTGGCAGAGATGGTTGCAGACCCTGGTGAGTAAAGGTGGTCGAGCTATCAGATCAATGGATTAGGCAAAGTCTCTGATTTGTGTACACCACATCAGGAGTACCTGTCGCTAGGAGAAGAGTCAGGTGAACGACAGAAAAATTATCGTGAGTTTTTGTTCAACATCTAGAGAGAGAGTTATTGGAAGAGATAAGGATCAGTACTCATGAAGGAATGGCGGTTGGAAATGATCGATTCAAAGAAGAGGTAAAGGCACTTACCGGTAGACGCCTAAAATCGAGAAAGAGAGAGGCCTATAGGGTGGCGGAATGAGAGAGTTTAATTTTACTCTGACCCTTTTTATCCCCCCTTTTTATCTACTTTTTATCACTAGAATGGCGCCCCCCTAAAAAAGAGTCCGAAAGAATGGGTCTGGAATGCATTCTCAATAAATCCGCTGGTTACTTGTCATACTTCACCGGCGCTATGCGAACGAACGTCTTGCTGCCTTCGGAAAGATTGCGATTGTACAGGAACCATTTCCCTGCCTGTTTATCCAAGAATACGGTCACACCTTCCCCCTGCGCAAAGCCGCCCCATGTTCTTACCTTGGTCAGCCTGTCCGGGCTATCCACAGGAGCTGTATATACTTCAATCTGGCCCCAATCACTCCTTTTTTGGAAGAACATCGCTATGCGGCTGTTTGACAACCAGTGAATATCCCCTCCAGAACCGAAAAAGGCTTTTTCATCTAACAGCTGTTGGGTACGTCCAAAGGACGTCGACGAATCCCCTGTCGCCAGACACAGTCGCCAATCTGAAACCCGCAGACCTTTTGCAAAATAATAGAGCGACCATTTGCCATCTTTATGCATGATACCGGTTGGGCCGAGTTCATCCCCATATCCGACGACATCAGCATTGCTGTGATCGAGAACAAGAACCGGCTTGCCGAAATGTTTTCCATCGGTAGAAGTCACCAGATGCACATCGCCCCACACCTGATCCGTAGTGGCATTTTTAGCGGACACGGTGTTGATATAAAGATAGATCCTGCCATCGACCGAGAGGGCTTTGGCCCCGAATATGCCTTCTTCATCGTTATTGCCGGGCGACCAGGAGAGTATCGGATTGCCGTCGTACTTGGTGAAATCAATACCGTTGGAGCTGGTTGCCAGACCCAGCTTTCTATGCGCCGGTCCTTTGTCATGGTCGCGCTTCCCGTCGGACCCGACATAGTAGAGATAGTAAACTCCGGAGAGCTTTACGATAGTGCAGGGAGTGACCGCTCCGGGATCGGAATCATCCCAAGAACCTTGCGGGCCCAGACGTAAACCAACAATCTCTTTAGGGGTGGACCAATCACTTCTTTGGGGAATTGAAACTTCGGAGGCTGACACACAACTTAACATCAGGCTGGCTGTCACCAGAAATATCAGAATGATTGTGGCAGAGTTACGCGGCATACCATATTACGGGGACATTCATGTTTTATGACCTGATATTCTGGGAAACTCAGTATAAAAATATCAAGGCCACCTGTTTATACCCTCTTTCCTACAGCAGATCCCCACATCAAAGGCAGACTGGAGAAGCAACAATAAATCAAAAGGAAAGGACAGTAAAACGAACGGGAACAAATATCTTTCCTGGACATTTGCCGAGGCCGTAGGAATAGAGAGGCGCTTTGGCGAGTTAGCCAGGACTTTTTAGTCAGAAGACGGAAGGGCTTTATTCCTTGGCAGGACGGGAGGCTACGCTGCGAGCGTTCTTGCGGGTCTCACAGCATAGCCTCCCTCAAAGGAATTGTCAAGTCCTCCAGCTGAGGTGGTATCTCTGATGCAACAGGAAGCAGGTCGACGCATACCTATTGCCAAGTCAGTATCAATAACGTCGGTTATCGCGGTATCGATCTCTGTCCCGCCTATCATGGTCCTGTCTCCTGTCCTGCCTCTTGAACCTGACCTCTCTGGGGTAGCGCTCTCTTGGTAATTCGGCCCAAGGCCCACGCCTTGACTGCGAGTAGAACCACCTGTCGTTTGTGTAATGATAGTGAAAATTATCATAAAAATAGTACGGTTCTACGTCCAACACCACGACCGGCGGAAGAAAGGGCGCGATCATTACTCCACCTGGGCCGTGCCCCCCTCCTGGTGCCACTACACAGGCCGTCAATAACGACCCTACTATAAGCGTTGAGATCAATAGCCTTTTCATATTGCCTCCTTAGTTGAGGTTACACTCCCTACAGCGAAAATGGCCCCCATGCCAGATTGTTTTGACATTGTGCGAGTCTTTTCTGCCATTTTTTCCTTCATAATTTATTTTTTCTGCGGGCACTTTTTAGGATTCTTCTCGTCTTTCTGTCCGGGGCCGCATTCAGGTTCGCCGGGCTTTCCTTTCTTATCCGGCTTAACCTGCTGTCTTTTTTCTCTGACCGCAGGGGCTGCCTCAGGGGCGGCAGGTTTCACTCTCTGTGCTGGCCTAACCTGCTGTCTTTTTTCTCTGACCGCAGGGGCTACCTCAGGGGCGGCAGGTTTTTCTCTCTGTGCAGGCTTAACCTGCTGTCTTTTTTCTCTGACCGCAGGGGTTACCTCAGGGGCAGCAGGTTTTTCTCTCTGTGCAGGCTTAACCTGCTGTCTTTTTTCTCTGACCGCAGGGGCTACCTCAGGGGCAGCAGGTTTCACTCTCTGTGCAGGCTTAACCTGCTGTCTTTTTTCTCTGACCGCAGGGGCTACCTCAGGGGCAGCAGGTTTCACTCTCTGTGCAGGCTTAACCTGCTGTCTTTGACCTCTGCCGGTAGGGCCGACCTCAGGGGCAGCAGCTTTTTCTCTCTCTGCTGGCTTAACCTGCTGTCTTTGACCTCTACCGGTAGGGCCGACCTCAGGGGCGGCAGCTTTTTCTCTCTCTGCTGGCTTAACCTGCTGTCTTTGACCCCTACCGGTAGGGCCGACCTCAGGAACAGCAGCTTTTTCTCTCTCTGCTGGCTTAACCTGCTGTCTTTGACCTCTACCGGTAGGGCCGACCTCAGGGGCAGCAGCTTTTTCTCTCTCTGCTGGCCTAACCTGCTGAATCATAGGCGTCCCCCTACCAGGAGCTCTCGGCGTAGTAACAGCATTCACCCGCAGTGACCTAGGTTTAGCACCGGGATTCAGAACAGATTTATCACGATCTTTAATCAGCGGGCGTGAGTGCCTTAACTCCTGCACATGCTGATTTCTGACGTGTTGCGGTGGGAGTTTAGCCGGCTGAATCTGCCTGGTCGAAGCAAAATGACTCGCCCTCGTAGGCTTAATATCAGGTGTGCCGACACTGAAATTATCTCTTACGAATATTTCCTTCTGGATGATGTTCTTGTTGACATTAACAATGGTAGGTGCGCCCGTATTAAATGTATTACGATTGACAACTGTCACTCCATTGTTAACATTTACGTTTTGATATACATTAGTAATGTTGACCTGGTTGATATTCACATTGGTAATGTTCACGCTGTTCCGACCGTAATTACCGCGTCCGTAATATATTTCTTCGGGCGCCAGCGGGACCCATGCCACATAATCCCTAGTCCTGACCCAGCCGACGTTTCCTGGACTCCAGTAAACCTCTCTGGCAACAGGAGGCACCCAGAACCAGCCGATGCTTACCTCAAAGCTCCATCTGCCATAATGGTAGGGCGCCCATCCCCAAGACTCGGACCCCACCCATACGTAATCACCACCCCTCCAGACCCATCGGCCGTCTCTATAAGGTGACCACTCCCCACCGGCTGCGATCCTCGGCGTCCAGACATGGCCATAATGCGGATCTTGCACCCACCTGCCGCTGTTATCTAAATCATAAGAATAGGCACTGAGTTCGGCGGGAAGATAACGGGAACTTGCCCCCCTTTCCGCATAAACACTATGGTTCCTCGCCTTATTCCATCTTTCCCACTCATCAGGAGGCCCCATCGGAGCAAGCTCTCCATCCGTATTCTGCCCGAGGGACACCATTTGTCCTTCGTTTATTCTTGTATTTCCGACATTATTCTCCGTTTCAACGTACCCCTTGTAAACCCCAACGTCGGTGTACTGCTCCGACATGTCGATTCTGAAGACCGCGTTGTCGAAGGCTCGGGTTGACGCATCAGGGGTATCGACCTGTATGACCCCTCCCCTCGCTGGGGCATCATAAAAAATATAGGCATATCCCTGTGTCAGATAAAACTGGGAAGAATCCTCATCCATCGACAGTATCTGCAGAGCAGAACTCTGATCAAGTCTGATATATGTCCCTGTATTCAACTGGAGTTCAACCTTCGCATCCTGAGGGATCCAAACCTCATCACCCTCGGCGAGCGGTGTATTTATAGAGGCGTACCCCCAGTCTTCCGCATCGGTCGTCTTTATCTGGACTTCGCCTTCGATATGGCTTATGCGCATATAGCCTTGATTGGCTGCGTGGGCATAAACCGGCGCTAAAAGTAGCACAACCACAAACATCACTGTCTTTACAGTCTTCATAGTATCCTCCTTCACAGGTGATAGAAATTCACTTTTCCACATTATCGTTCCAGGGACTGAAAAAACTCTATCTGTTTATTCAGTCTTGCCAAAAGAGGGCATGGGCATCCTTCATACAGCCTGGACGTTTTTTATTCTCCAAGCAACTCCGCCACAGGCTGCATCGGTCCTACATGCTGAGATATTACTTTCACGATGACTATGATCGGAATGGCAAGCAGCATGCCCCATACGCCCCACAGCCACCCCCAGAAAAGCAGCGAGATAAAGACAGCTGCGGCATTCATTTTGGCGATTCTCCCGGTCATCCAGGTAGTCACAAAGGTGCCGACGACCGTAGCAATCGCCAATGACAGCCCCAGGACCAGCAACGCCATCGGAAACGAGTCGAACTGCATGTAAGCCGCCATCCCGGTAGCCACTGCGGTGAGTATTGGACCGACATAAGGGATGACATGCAGCAATCCGGCAGCGACTGCCCAGGCGCCCGCGTTTTCCAAGCCGATCCAGTGGAACGCGATCCAGGTGAGCAATCCTAACAGCAGATTAGTCAGCAACAGCATGAATAAATATTTCTGGATGGAACCGTTGATGTCGTTAAGGATTTTAACCGTGATTTTTTTCCTCGACAACGACGGTCCCGTGAGTCGTACCAGCTTACGCTTAAAGGTGTCGCCACCCACCAGAAGAAAAAAGGCCAGGAAGATCACCATGGTCGCCTGGCCAATAAAGCCTAAGGCCCCCATAGAACCCGCCCACATAAAATCACCCAATTTGAATCCGGGCGTATCGATGACGACATGAGCCGTCTGCTGCTTGCGGCCCGGCTGAATGCTGGTCATCTGACTCGTTGCTTTTTCCATTTCGCCCACGGCGGTTTGTACTTTCTGCATGTTGTCGCTCAGGCTCAGATCAGAACGCATAGTAGCGAACCCTGCGGACAACTTGCTCGCAGCTTCGGGTAGCTGCACGAGTATCGTTTGCATCTGCCCACGCAATGAGTAGGTGCCCAGCACGAGTGCGCACACAACCGCCATCATCACCAAACTGGTACCCAGCACTCGCGGAATCTTAATCCGCTCCAGCCAAACAACGAGTGGAGTCAGAGTGTAGGACAAGAAAATGCCGAGCAACAGGGGAACAAAAAAGGTCTGCATCCATTCCAGTGCAAACACCAAGGCGATTGTCGCCAGTATGCCAAGCGCCAAGCCTCGCGCATCCACAGGAACGTAAAGGATTAAGGGATTGGCAGTCTCAGGTATCTGCTCTTCAGTAGATGGATTGCCCACTACAGGATTGTATTCGGGGTTCATGAAACCTCCATGGTGCCTACGCTGTCCTGATTGGCTGGTATAATCGTTTTAGCATATCCTAGCCGTCGATCTGGAAATATTGCTTGATCATGTAAGCCTCTGAAACGTCATGTTTTAACATTAAAACAAAGACCAACCAATTAATCCTTGGCTGGCCTTAACAACGGCGGCCAATCACATCCATTGCTTCCAGCCCGTAATCTGTTCCGCGGCCTTGCTCCAATAAACGCTTCCTTCAACGGTGATAGGAACATAACAATGCATGACATCATCGCTCTTGTTATTTCATCTGTGACAGCCAGGTCGACTGGGAAAACCATTTCTCCCTCAACTCATTCATATATCCTGAATTTTCCAAGCTATCGAGGAAGTTGCCCAGCCAGTTGAGCAGGTGGGGGTCGCCCTTGGCAACGGCGATACCGATGGGTTCATAAGTGATAGGGGCCTCAACGGAGACCAAGCCCGCCTCCGGGTTGCGGTACGCCGCGATGACGCAGATAGGGTAGTCGGCGATCATAGCATCGGCCTTGCCGTCGATCACCATCTGGATGGCCTCGTCCTGGGTGCTAGGCGTCAGCAATTTGGCCTGGGACGCGCCCTCCCGGATCACCTCTTCGCTGGTGGACTCCTTCAGGGCGGCAAAGGTGAATTCCGGGCTGTTGATATCGGGCAAACCCTTGGCTTGGGCGACACTGCTGCGTTTGGTGAGAAACGCCTTACCGGAAATGAAATAAGGTCCAACGAACGCCACCTTAAGGTTGCGGTCTGCCGTCATGGTCATATTGGAGACGATCATATCGATGCTTCCGGATTCCAGGGCAGGCAGCAGGCCGGAAAAATCGATCCTCTGCACATTCAGTTTGACACCCATGGCATCGGCGATCATCGTGGCCAGGTCGACATCCATGCCGATGACCTTGTCCTCCTTGGTGAGAAAGTTCATTGGCGGCATGTCCCCGGAGACTCCCACTCGCAGTTCACCTCGAGAAATGACTCGGTCCAGGGCAGGCGACGAAGATGTTTTCGTCGTCTGCCCCATTTGGGCACACCCTGGCAAGAGGCAGGCGATCATCAGCGTCACAAACATCCATTTTACTTTTTTCATATTTTTTCCCTTTTATATTGTCGATCTTGCATATCTTCCGGATACAGCGTCTGTGCTCCGAGCGCAGCGTGACCAGGTGCGAGTGTCTGATCCATTTTATCAACGGCCTTTTACGAATTAACGAAGCCGCTCATTTGGACGATGTTTTTTTTAAGCTTCACGCCTATTAGGATGACTTTACAAAATCATAAATCATCTTGCGCAAGCATGGTTTTTACCTTGTGCTCAAATCTGACCCTAGGGCTTGACCAGCTTCCGAGATGCACAGGTCTTATCTCCTTTCATCATGCTCTCCGTCCCTATCATGGTAATGCCTATCACTCCTGTCATGGCCATGTCTCTCACCCCTATCATGTCCTCCGTCCCTGTCATGCTCAGGATATCCCACAAAACATCCGCCAAGAGATACAAGCATTGTCACCAATACCATTCCCAGCATAATGATTCTCTTCATCTCATCCTCCTTTGTTCCTTTTTTCCGTCCTGATTATGGAACGGAGAATCGGTCAACAATCACCGTCAACAGCCTCATTTTACTTCTTCCAATATGGATAAGTAACAAGGATGGCAGCAATGAGGCATCAAATAGAAATATTGGTGCCACTGTTCACTCCTTTTGTTTAAAGCAATCTTTATGCCAGAGTCCAGACGCTCAGCATCATGTCACCCATCATTCTGATTTTTGGGAACAATTCACCAAGAAAGTATCTGCAGAACTGCCATTAACAACTATGTAAAAGAATGGTCACATTCAACCAATGGTCATATATGACTCATTCTCCTGTCTTTTTTATATTACTGGATGACAGAGGATAAATGGAGGCTCTTTATTTTTACAAATGCATTCGGAATCACAGGAAATTGTGATAAGATAAAAAGAAACTTCCACAAAGAGGTGACCAATGACAATCAAAAAGACAATCTGTCAGATCTGTGAAAAAGAAGTTGATTCATCCACTCTCAACACCTGCCATGGATGCGGCAAAAAATACTGCCCTGCCTGTCATAGCAAATCGACCGACCAGAAATATTGTCAGGAGTGTGTGGGACTCAGCGGTGTGGTGACCCACAAAAAATCTTCCTCGTGACTCCCAACGACTTGTATTAACCCAGAGTGTTCTGACAATTTAAGGACATCCCCCTCTCGCGAATCATCGTTTTCATGAGAATACAGTCAAAAAAGGGTTCTTCCTGATTGAATGTACTTGCCCAAAAGAAATGAATAAGAAAAAGAATGGACATGTAGCCCTTATCAAAGCAACTAAGCAAAAGACAAGGATGCGTAATCTTCACCGTATCCAGAAAGAAATTCAGTCTTCGATGCCCAGTTTGTAAAAGCAAAAGGATTATAAAACATGGTTCACATCTTCGATGGTTTTAAGGATTTTTAAAGGGAGGTGATGTGCTTGTGCTGTGATAGATAACGACTAGAAGTCGTGTATGGGCGCATCAACGAAAAATATCTGTAAAAAAAGGAGGAGTTGTTATACGAAAGAAGCTAGGAACAGCCGTTTTTCTGGTAACAGGGCTGAGCACGCTGATTTTTAACGATATGGGGGGGAACCTGATCTCGCAGGCCTCTGCTGAATCCACAGCGGAGACACAAAAAGAAGTAGCCAAGAGCCAGGGAGTGGATGCATCGCCTACCATCAAAGCGGTACCCGGCACCCCGGATGGTGTGCTGATGATGCAGGCACAGGCGCTTTTCGGCAAACTTCCCGCGACCATGCCGGGAAGCGAGCAGGATACTCCTGCCATGATTGCCCTGGGAGAAATGCTCTATTTCGAGGAAGGCATTTCAATCAACAAAACCCAATCCTGCAACTCTTGCCATCCCATTGACAACAAAGGCACAGGCGTGGACAATCTCAAGACAGGCAAGGGCGCGCTAGGAAAATTTGGCGACCGCAACGATCCACCAACTATGAATGCCGGTTTCCAGTTTGCCCAGTTCTGGGACGGACGCGCGGCCACTCTGGCAGATCAGGCTCAAGGGCCTCCTCTCAACCCCATTGAAATGGGCATGCCCAATGGCGAAGCGGTGGCCGAACGGCTGAAAGACATAGCACATTATCCCGCTGATTTCCAAAATGCCTTTCCTGACGAGACAGACCCCGTGACTTTCGATAACTTTGCCAAAGCGGTTGCGGCCTTTGAACGAACCCTGATTACCCGGGGTCGCATCGACAGTTTCATGGACGGGGACAAACAAGCCCTTACCGCACAGGAAATGGAAGGGATGCGCACCTTTATCAATGTCGGCTGCGTACAGTGCCACAGCGGCCCCAATTTGGGTGGGATGACCTTCCAGAAAATAGGTGTGTTCCATAAGTACCCAAATGACAAGGACCCTGGACGCTTTAAAGTCACCAAGCTTGAAAGTGATAAATATGTTTTCAAGGTTCCCATGCTGCGCAATATTACCCTTTCCGCCCCCTACTTCCATGACGGCGGGGTGGGAAACCTGGCGGAGGCAGTCGATCAGATGGGTTACTTGCAGTTGAACAAGAAACTGCAGGACGTAGAAATCAACAATATTCTCAGATTTTTAACTACACTGGCCGATGCAGAGCGTACTACCGCATCACCACTAGAGGTAAAAGGATCCTCTGCCGCCTGGGTACCGCCGCTGATGGAAGATATCCCCCAAGGAAAGGAAGGTGATCTCATCCGTTACGGCGCATTACTTGTGGCAGATACGTATGCGCAGCTTGGCCATGGGGCGAAGGATAAGAAAATGCGTTTTTCCGGAAATGGTTTGAACTGTACGAGCTGTCACCAGGATAACGGCACCAAGCAGTTCGGACTCCCCTGGATGGGGGTTAGCCAGATGTACCCTCAATACCGGGGCCGCGAAGACAAGGTGGCTGGACTTGAGGAGCGGATTAACGGCTGTTTCGAGCGCAGCCTGAACGGCAAGGCAATGGCAGTCGACAGCAAGGAGATGAAGGCAATGGTCGCCTACATAAACTGGTTGTCGAAAGATCTGCCCAAAGATGTTTATGGCTTGGTAACACCCAAATTCGAAGGTCCAAACCGCAAGGCCGATGTGAAGAAAGGCGAAGAGGTATACACTCGGTTCTGCATGTCGTGCCATGGTGCAGATGGAAACGGCTATCAGTCAATGTCGGCCGGAGGTTCCGGCAGCCATGTCGCCCCGGCGCTATGGGGAGCAAACAGCTATAACAACGGAGCGGGAATGAACCGGCTGCTGACCAACGCCTCGTTTATTCACAGCAACATGCCGCTGGGAACGGTGTGGAACCATCCAGCCATCACCAATGAGGACACCTACGATGTCGCCGCTTATCTCAGCTCCAAGCAGCGGCCGCAGATGAGCGGACTGGAGAAGGACTATCCGAAACTGGAGAAAAAAGCGGCGGACTGCCCGTATCCACCCTATGCGGATGATTTCTCACAGGAACAGCATCAGTATGGACCGTTTCAGCCAATAAAGGCCGCCAAGAAAAAGAAATAAGTAAGCCAGGAGGCAGAGGAATCTCCTGATCAATTGTACCGGGGGCAACCAGGACGCAGACGTCAGAAACGACGTGTCCTGGCTTGCACCACGATTCGAGCTCCCTGCCAATACGGTTCTCGAGCAACTGCCTCTATTTGTCTGGACAAGAAATACTGATATAACTGAGATCCCTCTTTACCTGCCTCGTCACGCCAGATCAATCATCAACATTCGCACCTTGAAGTACGCACTGGAGTTTCATACGGCACACAACTCTTCCATCACCCTGAGAAACTATCCAAATCACTCTGTTTTCCTGTTTCGCTCCCGCCTTTTCTCATCCATGATCCGTTCCAGTTCAGCACCATCGACAATCTCCTGCCGGATTAGGATGTCGGCCAGGATCTCTATCTGCGGCCAGTTGGTCTCAACCAGCTCGCCAGCCCTTTTGGTGGCTTTGTCGATCCAGACACGAACCTGCCGCTCCACCACCTCCCGGAAAAATTGAGGATTGACGTTGTGGGTAAGGGTATCGGTATGGACAAAACCCAACTCCTCGTCCATACCCAAGTTGGTAATGGCGAGATAGGCCTGATGTGTCGCCTCCTCAAGGTTCCTGGCCGCCCCGGTGTCCATGCTCTTGGCGCCAAATTTTTTCATGATGGCAATTCTTCCGGCCATGAGCACGGTGATGTTGTTGAACATCTTATCCTTGGAAAGGTTGCTGGGGAAGTCCTCGAAGCTGTAGGAGATGAACCCCAGGGTCCGCAGACGCGGGGCAATGGTGACCTGTTCGATTTTGACATCCGGAAGCAGGAGATAGGAGAGCACCGCATGACCAGACTCGTGGAAAGCGGTCTGGCGCAGGTCTTCCTCTAAATTACGGATATGCTTCTTCTCAAGTTTAGAGCCGTATTTGATGATATTGATCTGCTCGACAAGGATCTCTTCACTGATGCAGGCGAGGCCATGGCGAATGGCATGGAGAGAGGCCTCCTTACCGATGCGTTGCAGCTCATAACCGTTCATACCGGAGATGTAGCGAACGACCTTGTCCACATCGATCTTGCCGTCATTGGGCTTTTTCAGGATCTGCTCGATGAAGAAGCGCCGCGCCTCCCGGTCAAGCTCTGGCGTCTCGACAAAGGTGTCGATGCGTTCAGGCTCGATGAGCAGTTCCGGAACCTCCTCCCGGCTCACCGCCGTGACCACGGTGAACACCGACTCCTCCGGATCATCGGAAAGCGCGTCGATCTCGAGAGCAAGCTGATCGGCAGGAACGCCTGTCAGCATCCATTCCATTACGCCCTTGACGTCGATGCCATCCAAGAAAACGATGCTGGGCGCGTATTCTCGAGCCTTGAGATAAACCTGGCGAATATACTCAGAGTCAAACAGCTCTACGCGGGAGACAAAGATGTAGGGACGGCAAAACCCTTCCGGGCAAAGGCCTTGCCCAGCAGGGTTTTGCCGACCCCTGACGGCCCGTATATCAGCATGCCCTTGGGCATGCTGATGGAAAATTTCTTCACCAGCTCGGGTTTTTTCAGGGTATTGATAATCTGCTTCAAGATGGTTTTAGTCTGGCGGTTGCCGGCAATATCCGCAAAACCAATCTCGGAGAATTCGACGGCCGGCCGTTCGCTGCGCAACAAGCCCTTGCCCCTGGGCAGCACGCGGGTTTCTGCTTTGGCCAGGCTGAAGATGAGGTCCCTCCCCCGCTGATACTCCTTCCAGGTCAGCTCCACGGTCTGGTTCTTTTTGTAGAGCTGAGGCAGGAGCTGGTCTCCGGCCTCAGAGAGCCTGTGCAGTGAGTCTTCGGCCTTCTAGGTCAATTTGAAGATGAACCGGGCTGGAGAAGAAGTCAATTGCCGCACACTGCGGGTGATCTTGAAGAGCACCTCGTCGGGAAGCTTCTGCTTCACCTTTTTTGCTGAAATCGTAGGTCCCAGGGAGATCACCAGGAGAATCACCAACCCCTTGAGATCGGGAAACTCAAGGGCGATTCCTTTTTGGCGGAAATGTTCGGCCAGCTGCAACAGGGAATCTGTACCGATGTGGACCATGGCGTTTATGCCCATCCGGTTGAAGAGAATGATATAATTCTGGGCCAGGGTGGCCAGGAGTTTCGGAGTGATAGCCGGCTGGACGGTCTCGTCTCCCACCTTTTTTCCCTTGGCAATGGCATCCATGATCAGACCCTGAGCCCGGGCCTTACTGTGCCGGAAGGTGGTTTGAAACTCCTTGCCCTGATAAATAGCGCTGCCGAGTGTGGAGGTGAAGATGAAGATCACCTCGCGGCAGTTGATACCGCTATCCGGCTCCTCCTTGGTGATCAGATCGAGCAGCGCCATCTGCAGCTGACTGCTCGCCATTTCAATGGCCTCAAAGAGGATAATGGCGCGAGGAGTGGCACGGAGAAAACGAACCAACTCGCCTTCCTGGATCTCCTGACCGATCATCTGGGGGATCAGGAGTTGGTCCAAGCTTTCCGGATCGCTGTAGCGTTCCAGATCAAAATGCTTGAACCCCTTATACTCCTTGAGCATGGAGCAGAGAACCCGGGCCAAGTAGATCTTACCCACACCCGGCGGGCCGAGGAAGGTGAAGATCGCCCTGGGCTCCGCCTCCTTGGGTGGGCGGAAGGCCATGTGGATGAAGGCGTCCACCACCTCGTCGATAGCATCGTCCTGATCGAGAACAATCTTTTTCAGTTCTCTACGGATGGTTTCAAACTGTTTGAGCTGATTTTTTTTTTGGTTCAGAAGGCGACAAGGACATTCTCCCTCAAGGGTTAGCCGGCAACGGGTGACAGGAATTTACTTTTTCTCCACCGATATTGCAGCGGCATCAAAGAACATTCGGGATGGTAAGCGGCAGCAAATCTTGGTAGTTTTTCAACGTTTCATATCGATTCGAATAAATCCTGAATGGCGATAATGTTCAGGTAAATGATGGTGACACACCTCGAAGCGTTATAATTCCCCTCGATTGCGCCCCACCTTAAAAAAAACAACCTCATTTCTGCGACACCACCGCACCACCATAGCCGTCAACTCATCAATGATGATAATCACACAATGATAAAAACTAATTTGATTTTCATCTCAGAGTAGTACTTCTTCGTAATATCTCAAATCACACCATTAACTACCTACCTTTTTTAAGTTGCATTGCCTTATACTCTTCCGGGTAATGTTCCTTCATGCAATCAGGACAAATACTAAGAGTGACATCAGCCTGCTCCCAGAATCTGGTATCATCCCGAATTTTTTTGCAAAAGCTGCATAAAGGAAGAAGGCCTCGAAGTTTCTTTACTTCCACATGAACTTGCTGAAGTTCTGCCGTTCTTTGTTTCACCAGAAGTTCCAGGTCGGCATTAAGCTTCAGCAATTTATCCTTCATATTACCGATTAAAAAACCAGCAATGCCCCCGACAAAAAAAGGGATAATAAACAAAGTTATCTTTGGCTCAATACTTGTTCCTTGTTTTATGTTTATAAACATAAAACAAGGAACAATGATACAACCGATAAAAGCAAATTTGACTTTAAAAAATCTCAATAATTCCATAACATTTTGTCCTCTTCCGGGATTCTCTAGCTTACTCTTCCTCTAGCAAAGAACTTATTTTGCTAGGAAAATAAAATGCTGCAAGATGGGCATCGCTTTTCATTTAGGATTTACAATATTTCAGTTGCAGCTCCGCAAGCCCTTTTCCACACTCAACGTCGAGGCACAAGTATCGGTCTTCTTACCGGTATTGTGGGGGAGCAGCTTACCATCTTATCATCCAACTGAGCGGCGATCCAACCTCATCACCCCCACCCTTAACACCCAACCATAAAAGAATAACATTACAGTAAGTTGGGAGTCAAAATCTTTCTTATAACATGATTATATATTATCATTTCAGCATATTACAAGAGAAATCATTATAGAGATCAGGCCTGCCTTCAAACATGAAGATATCCGCTCAGCCCGAAAGGAATGTTAACCGCCCCTAATAGACACCTCTTCGCAACCTGTTTATTTGTTTGTTATAGATTTATTTTCGACATTCGCTCCAGCCTGTGACAGCCTCTTTACATGTCTCATCACGCCAGATTAGCCAGCAACAATTATGCATATCTTATCATCCACGGAAGACAGCTAACGGAAAGCAAAATGACTGAGCATGAGATTTCAAAAAAGGTAAAATTCCTTGACAATACAGTCGATTTGAGCAGAGAATTAAACATCGGACAATAGAAACAAGTAAAGATCACCAACCAAAATGAAAGTGGTAGAGACTCCACGGATCCTTTCATTTTGGCTGATAATAAATAATTTTTTCTAAAACTCGTTCGAAGTCCAATATTATTAGCAAAAAGGAGAAGGCCATGACTGATTTTGGATGCAAGATTTCGCAGTCTGCTCTGTTGATTTGTAGCATGTTCTTTCTACTCGTTACCGGTGCCATGGCTGCGGAGCCCACTTACAAGGAGGGCGAAACGATTTTCATCGAAACAGGCGTAGAAGCCCCGGACCGTAATCCGACCTGGTACGCGTCTATGGTTGCCAAGCCGTATGCGCCGGTATTCGAGATGTTGGCCACGCAAGGCACACAGGGGCGTTATTATCCATATACTTATCCAGTGACGCTAAAAGACCTTGTACGGTTCCACGGTCATGATTGCGAGGGGACAACGACTGCAGCAAACTCTGCATGGGTGGCGTTCAAGATACTGTTTCCAGACGGCATTATAGACCGTAGTGTGCTTTGGGGAATAAGTGGGGTGTCGCCCTGCTGGTCTGATGCGGTAGCTTTCCTGACCGGTGCGCGCCTGCAATACGGGAATCTTGGCTTTTTCAAGGACAAACGATACAGTCATTCCATCATACTGTACCGAGAAGATACAAAAGTCGCTGTGCTTGCAACATGGAAAGAAGGTATCAACAATATTCCCGGCGAACCTGTCATGTTGCCCGGCAAGATCACATGGAAACCCAAGGTCACTATGAAAGAAGTGGAAGCGCTCAAAGCCGTCGTAAAAAAATCTGGTGGTAAACCGTTGCCTTACCAAGTTGATCAAATGCGCTACCAGCAATGGCTGCATGTCAATGATATTTTGGGACATCCTCTGGAGGATAGTTATCAAGCAAAAGTCATAGAAAACTTCAAGTGGGATGAGTGGATCGACCCTGCCAAGACTATAACCAAGTCCCACGAACGCAGCGATACACGTCTGAAAGACTATCCATATCGAAGTAAACCAATTGAATCACCCGCAGAAGGGGACAAGCTCTGACACCATTGCCACTTGCCTGCTGATGATCGAGCTAACTGTAAAGTCAGCTCGATCATTGAGCCTATGGAAGACACAAGGTGTTGTAGTAATACGTTGTGTTTTTTCAAGCGCAACTAGTACAATTACTGCAACATCAACCAAGTAAAGCTGTTAGCCATTCACTTAAGGAAAAAAGGGGGGAGGGAAGTTTACTTTCGACATTCGTTCCAGCCCTAACAGCCTCTTTCTATGACTCATCGCGCCAGATAAACCTTCAATAATTGTCCACATCATATTTCCAGCACGGTCTCAACCAACAGGTGCTGGTTGGCATGAATGACGACTACCGGCATTTTAGATGGAGACTCTGCAGGAATGGAAGTTAAAACCTGACCGCAAAATATTCGCGTATTGCCTGATAACAAAACATGTCCACCTCATTATTGCCCCCGGCACTCAGGCAGAAAGACTGATCCTTCTCTCAAAACGTAATGCCGAGCGTCAGACTTACTACTTTAATACAATGGTTTTGCGAGACGATTCAGGATGGCGTGAAGAATTTAACAGGAGAGACAACCCAGTGGATACACTGCTCACGGGAACAGAAATTTCAAGCAAGACGTTTCGAAAAAAATAAGTCGACGAATCGAACTGCCTGGACAGAAACAGACCAAAAACGGAAAAATAATTCTGTCCTTTTTTCTTTGAGTCAAGAACAAACGAGACTCCATTCTTTCGGATTTCACCCAACACCGACAGGAGTAAGACGATGAATTGGCTGAAGGATGAGCCCACTAAAGTGCTACCGTCACGAGCACGCTGGCGGACCATTTTACACGAAGTGATCTTCGAGGCTGACACCTCGACCGGAAAGGGATTTGACATATTACTCATCGTCAGCATCCTAATAAGCGTTGCGGCGGTGATGCTGGACAGTATCAATGCAGTACAGTCGCAGTATGGCATCCTGCTCTACCGGATCGAATGGTTCTTTACCCTCATCTTCACCGCCGAGTACTTTTTGCGCCTTCTGTGTGTCGGCAAGCCGCTCAAATACGCTTTCAGCTTTTACGGAGTAGTCGATGTGCTGGCGATCATTCCGACCTACCTCAGCCTGTTCCTGCCGGGAAGTCAGTATCTGCTTGTCATCCGCATTCTGCGCATCTTGCGCATATTCCGTATCCTCAAGCTGGTCCCTTATCTCGGGGAGGCGCAACTCCTCATAAAGGCACTGCGGACGAGCGGACGCAAGATTGCCGTTTTTCTCTATACAGTGTTGACACTCGTGGTCATATTCGGCTCACTGATGTACGTCATAGAAGGCGGGGAGCACGGCTTCACCAGTATTCCGCGCAGCATCTACTGGGCGATCGTCACCATGACCACTGTCGGATATGGCGACATTTCTCCCCAAACCGGCCTTGGCCAGGCACTGGCTTCGATCGTGATGATTTTCGGCTACGGAATTATCGCCGTGCCGACCGGTATTGTAACCGTGGAGATGTCGAAGTCCTTCGGCCGCAAAGTGTCAACCCAGGCCTGCTCAGAGTGCAGCGCCGAGGGGCACGATATCGACGCCCGCCACTGCAAGTTTTGTGGAGCGGTGTTGTAATAACTAATCCGCCAAGGCCTGTAAGCGACACAATAAACCAAAGTAAGAGGAGAGTCAAAAGTGGGACGTAAATGAAGGCAATGGTATTACATGCACTTTGCAGTCTCGAAGAGAATCATACCCCGCTGGAAATGATGGAGCTGCCGGATCCTGTCCCCGCTGGAGACGAGATTCTGGTAAAGGTTTCAGTTTGTGGGGTTTGCCATACCGAACTGGATGAGATTGAGGGCCGAACACCCCCACCGCATTTGCCGATTATTCCTGGTCACCAAGTAATTGGCAGGGTCGAGGCTATGGGCAGCAGGGCCAGCGCCTTCAAGATCGGAGATCGGGTTGGCATCGCCTGGATCTACTCTGCCTGCGGAAGGTGCACGTTCTGCCTGGCGGGCAATGAGAATCTTTGCCCGGACTTCAAAGCGACGGGCAGAGATGTAAATGGCGGCTATGCCCAATATATGACCGTTTCCCAAGGCTTTGCCCATCGTATCCCTCAAGGTTTTAGCGATTCCGAGGCGGCCCCCCTCTTGTGCGCCGGAGCTATTGGTTACCGATCCCTCAGATTGACCGGCCTCAAAGATGGACAGAATCTTGGCCTGACCGGATTTGGGGCTTCCGGCCACCTCGTTCTCAAGATGGTACAACATCTCTACCCGAAGACACAAGTCTTTGTCTTTGCCAGAAGTGCTCAGGAAAGAGCATTTTCCCTGGAGCTTGGTGCGATATGGGCCGGAGAGGTTAGAGAAGAGTCGCCGGAGAAACTGCACTGCATCATCGACACCACTCCGGCATGGGCACCAGTGGTTGAAGCCTTGATGAATCTTGAATCCGGAGGGAAATTGGTCATCAACGCCATTCGTAAAGAAGAGAGGGACAAAGACTCTCTTCTGCAAATAGCCTACCCCACCCATCTATGGCTGGAAAAAGAGATCAAGAGCGTCGCCAATATCAGTCGCAGAGACGTGAGTGAGTTTCTGGCACTGGCGACTGAAATGGGCATCAGGCCCGAGATTCAGGAGTTCGATCTGGAAGAGGCAAACGAAGCCTTGCTTGAGCTGAAGACGAAAAGGATTCGAGGGGCAAAGGTTTTGCGAATAGATTGACCAAAAGAGGTCTGCCCCTCGGCAAAGCGCGCCGCATCATTCCGACTACCAACTCCCCCTTGCGCCAGAATCACCATCTTTTTTCACCAAACCCTTTTTTTTCAATGCTTCAATAGGTCTGCTTCAGTATAATAATTGACTACACAACTTTTTACGGTGATTACACAGGAGCCTTGCCATGATTTACGTCGGCATTCTTTCAGATACCCATCTGAACAGCTGTACAGATTCCTTCCGCAAACAGGTCGAGACCGTCTTTGCAGAATGCACTATTATTCTCCACGCCGGTGACCTCTCTGACATCTCCGTCCTCAATGCCTTCAGCGGCAAGGAAGTTCATGCGGTCCATGGCAATATGTGTCATATGGGGAGCCAGCAGCTCCTGCCGAACAGCAAAGTGATCACGGTGGGCGGATACCGCGTCGGGCTGTGCCATGGCGCCTGGGGGCCCCGGCACACCATTGAAGAACGGGTCTGGGCCATGTTCCCCGAGGCCGACTGTATTGTCTATGGCCACAGCCATAAGGCAGTCTGCCATACAACCGGGGGGGTCCTGTTCATCAATCCGGGAACCTTCCAGAGCACTGGACCCCACGGTTCTCCCGGCACCTATGCCATCCTTCAGATCGATAAATACGCCGATAAAGATAAGGTCCTGCAGGCCACCATCCACCAAGTACCGAATCAGCCATGAGCCAGACTGTCAAAATCACCCCCATGCTCCAGCAATACCTTGAGATAAAACAAGGACATCCGGACGCCATTCTCTTTTACCGGATGGGAGATTTTTACGAGATGTTCTTTGAATATGCCATTGTCGCCTCAAAGATCCTCGGCATCGCTCTTACCAGCCGCAACAATAAGGATGAAGCCGCACAAGGTGCCCCTTTGTGCGGCTTCATCCTACCACGCGGCCCCGACCTATTTGGCCAAGCTGATCAAGGCAGCCCGGAGGGTGACCATCTGCGAACAGATCGAGTATCCGGCCTTAGCCAAGGGCTAAGTACAACTTTTCCGTGCCACTTCCCCTTACATTTCCGAGGGAAATACTGCTTCTCTTCTCACATACACCAGTTTGAGATTCGACAGCTGCACCAAACTCTGAACGGCGGTATAGGGATCAACACGAATGGCTAATGCATGAATACCCGGGCCAATATCACCAATATACATACGTTTGTCAGCATGGTTCTCAGTAGATTTCAGATAACGCTCATCAATAGAACCAACAACATTATTGTCCACAAAGACGGTCACGTATCCTTCGGCTCCTGCCGCTGAGAGAAATTTATAATCAAATGTCAGGGCGTTGACAGGCTCCTTGACATCCAGATCCATCCTTGCCCAAACGGGAGAACCGGTCTGAAAGGTCCAATATTGCATACGTCCGGTTATAGGATCATTAATAAAATTCACGACCCCGGTTGCCGACTTTATTACCTCCTTCAACACCACGCTGGTATCGCCAATGGAATATGTTTTTTCTGGATTTGTTGCAAGGTCAGGAACTGGTTTTGTGCTCACGCAAGCCAGGGTGGTTGTCCCGAGAATCCGTTCCGGAAGGATGCAAACTGTTTTTTTCTGTCTGTTGGATATGGGGAACGTCTTTCCTGCCTCCCGTGACAATGCAAAGCCCAAATCAAAGGCCATGGGCATAAACGTCTCCCGGGCATAAAAGAGATGGGGCCATGCGTGATGGGACAGCGCGGCATTATAAGGTGCATCAGGTACTGGTCTGATATCCCATTGAGTAACATCCACGTTATAGGCATTGGGCATCAGGAGGTGCGTCCCACCCCTGTCTGTTCTCCCGAACCATGCTGCCACTGGTCGTTTATCGATATAATTATCCACCCAATCAGCTCCTTGGCCATAGGCAGATACCTGCACGCCATTTTTTATCTGCGCAAAAGGATCATAGGCACTAAAAAACGTTAAATGAATAAACGGCTTAGCAGGCAACCTTTGCAACCAATTTTTTGTTGAATCGATCAGCATGGCACCGGCACTGTGCGCTAATAAATGCACATGGGCATAATCCTGTTTTGCCAGTGTTATGCCAAGAGCCGTTCCATACTCGACCGCATTCGCCCATGCGCTCCATGGCGCCTTGGTATCAGCCGCCGCTCTCCAATCGTAGACAAATACGTCCCAATACGGAGTACTACAAGTTTTGCTGAGTTTATTGGCATACCGGAAGAGTGAATCCCTTTCCGGAACCGTCCCGCCAACCTCTACACATATCTGGGCAGCCATACCCCTTGCCCAGTCCTGGACATTGGAGTTCCAGCCATGAGTAAGGACAACAGCCTTCCGGCCGCGTCGGGTAATGGCATCGGGAATCACCGGAGGATCCGGACGCACTTGAGCGGCCAGATATCCCAATGTCCCGGACTGTTTACCGCGCACCGCCCGCACATAATAGGCAGCTGACTTATTGTCGTAGTTAACGTTGCCATGATAGAAATGGACGAGCCAGGCACCGTAAGGACTCTTCGTGCAGGTAGTAGATGACCAATAATAGGACGGTTTGGTGGTAGCGGCAAAGACCGGGTCTATAGCTGGAAAATAACGGCTGTAGTCAACAAGAGAACGTAACTCATTTTTATCGGGCAGACGCCAGTCAGATTCTCCGGCCAGGATCAGATCCTCGGCAGCAGCCAGGGCCTGTTTCCAGGTCATAGGGCCCATGGTCGCCTTCTGCCATTCCAGGCCGGTGACGGTATCGGTCATCGTCACGCCATGATCAACATAAGACGCCTGGGCAGCCAACGGCTTCAGCCAGCAAACGAGCATGACAATTATGAAAAACTTTTGCATACCCAGACTCCTTCTTTTGTAAAGATATCGTATCCGTGCAACACGGATACTCATACGGCGATTAAGATTCTCTCTCTTTTTACTTGTGCAGAGGCGCTGCGACCTCGGGCTGGCATAGCCCAGCCTCTCTCCAGGTATCATAGATAAAAAAAACCCGTAGTTCCCGTTGACGGGCCGAAAGGACTAAAATTGCCTATCTGCTAAGTTCACTGACCGCCGCGCACCGCACACACATAATGGTCAGACGACTTATTACCGTCGAGATGGTTGTTCGCACCACAGGGGAACTCGACAAGCCATGCGTAGTGAAAGTTATTCGCGCTGGTAGTAGACGACCAGTAATGGGACGATTGAATGGTGGCGGCAAAGACCGGGTCAACGGCAGGAGAAGACTGACTCAAATCAACAAGGGTAGCCAGTTCCTTGATGGTCGGCAGTCGCCAGTCATTGTGACCGCCGAAATTTGCCCTGTTCAGGGCAGAGAGAAAATCCTTCGTATCGTTAGTGCCGCAGGTTCCCTCATATCCACCATTGGTGTTTGAATCGGTATCACACCAGGAATAGGTATTATCGGCATCATGGAAGTTCGAGTAATCGGCGACGCCATCCATATGTTCCTTCATCTCCCAGATCAGACCGGTGACATTGTCCTGGACCATACCGCCGGCAAGTGACGTATAGGACCTGACCGGGCCTTTGTACTGCGCATCCTGACCATAAAAGTCGTCACCTTCCGCCGGGCAGGGAATTTTGACCGAATCATTATAACATTTCGTTAGCCCGGTATCCGGCCAGAGGGAAAAGGCCTGCCTGCCATTGTTACCAGCCAGGGCCGAATGTGCTGTCAGAACCAGAAGAACACCCACGAATAATTTCCGCATCAACGTGACCATACTGCAAGCCTATTTTTCAGATAATTTTTTATTTCCTGTTGGCGATACACCCTATCCGCCACCTCTTTTTCCCACCCACAACCCAGCAACGCCAGCAAAACCTGAGAGACACAGGACGAAATGCAACCTTCCCGGATTCCATCCTATTCCATCTAATTTCCTATTTTTAGTGCCACTATAACTAGTTATATAACAATAACCGAAAATCCAATATGACTTTTTACATAAAAAACTTTTGATCTCGGCAAACCCCATATTTTTTTCCAAATCCTCTTTTTTTCAATGCCTCAACAGACCTCCCTGAAGTATACTAACCGGCATTATTCTCTTTCCCGTTGATTTTACAGGAGCCTTTTCATGATTCACGTCGGCATTCTTTCAGATACCCATCTGAACAGCTGCACAGATTCCTTCCGCAGACAAGTTGACACAGTCTTTGCGGAATGTACCATCATCCTCCACGCCGGAGACCTCTCCGATATCTCCGTCCTCAACGCCTTCAGCGGGAAGGAAGTTCATGCAGTCCATGGCAATATGTGTAATATGGGAAGCCAGCAACTCCTGCCGAACAGCAAATTGATCACGGTGGGCGGTTACCGCATCGGGCTGTGCCATGGCGCCTGGAGGCCCAGGCACACCATTGAACAGCGGGTATGGGCCATGTTCCCCGAGGCCGACTGTATTGTCTATGGCCACAGCCATAAGGCAGTCTGCCATACAACCGGGGGGGTCCTGTTCATCAATCCGGGAACCTTCCAGAGCACTGGCCCACACGGGGCTCCAGGAACTTACGCCATCCTGCAGATTGACGAGCAGGCCGACGACAGGCAGAATGGTCTGCAGGCCACCATTTACGAAGTACCGAATCAGCCATGACCCAGACTGTCAAAATCACCCCCATGCTCCAGCAATACCTTGAGATCAAACAGGGACATCCGGACGCCATTCTCTTCTACCGGATGGGGGATTTTTACGAGATGTTCTTTGAAGATGCCATTGTCGCCTCGAAGATCCTCGGCATCACCCTTACCAGCCGTAACAATAAGGATGAGGTCAACAAGGTGCCCCTGTGCGGCTTTCCCTACCACGCGGCCCCGACCTATCTGGCCAAACTGATCAAGGCGGGCCGGAGGGTAGCTATCTGTGAACAGATCGAGGATCCGGCCTTAGCCAAAGGGATCGTCAAACGCGAGGTGATACGGGTGGTCTCTCCCGGAGTGGTCACCGACGCCCAGCTTCTGGACGACAAGAGTAATCTCTACGTGGCCGCCATCAGCCGGCAGGAGCAGGCCAAGGCCGTGACCTATGGACTCAGCTTCCTTGATCTCTCCACCGGAGAATTTCTGGTTGGTGAATTCCGGGACGACTCCGCCCCCGGTGATCTGATCCTTGATCAACTGACCCGGATGGCGCCGGCAGAGTTGCTGGTCAGCCATGACCAGACCAAGGTCCTGGCCCCGCTGCTCCAGACCGCCCAGACTCTGCTGCCTGGGCTCTGCATCACTGAACGGCCTGAAGCTCAGTTCCACTTTCCCAGCTGTGAGGAACTGCTGACCGATCATTTTCAGGTGCTGAACCTGGCAGGATTCGGCTGTGGGGCCATGGTTCAGGGGATCGTCTGTGCCGGAGTGCTGCTCGACTACATCCGCGAGACCCAGAAGGCCGAGCTGGATCATATTGAGATATTGCGTCCCATAGATCTGGATGCCATCCTCCAGATTGACGAGTCCTCCCGCCGCAACCTGGAGCTGACCCAGACCATCATCGGTACCCGGCGTGAAGGATCACTGCTGGCCGTACTCGATCAGACCTGCACCCCCATGGGCGCCCGACTGCTGAGGCATCACCTCCTCTTTCCGCTTCAGGATGTGGCCCGGATTACAGCCAGACTGGACGCGGTCGGCGCGCTGTTCAAGGACAGCACCCTGCGCCAGGAATTCCGGACGCAGCTGGCCACCATCTATGACCTTGAACGCTTGAACAGCCGGATGGTACTGGGGAACGCCAATGGCCGCGATATGCTGGCCATGCGCCAGTCACTGGCCATACTGCCCGCGATCAAAGGGCTGCTGGCACAAGGCCGCGCACCACGGCTCCTGAGCATCGGCACCGAGCTTGATCCTCTGGAGGAGCTGCATCAACTGCTGGCCGACGCCATCCATGAGGATGCCCCCATCACCCTGCGCGATGGCAACCTGATCCGTCCGGGCTATAACCAGGAGCTGGACGAACTGGTTCACCTGCTCCGGGATGGTAAACAGATGATCCTGGATCTGGAAAACAAGGAGCGAGCAGCCACGGGTATTGCCAAGCTCAAGGTTGGGTTCAACAAGGTCTTCGGTTATTTTATCGAGGTGAGCCGCCTGCAGGCCGAGCGTGTGCCCGAACATTACATCCGCAAACAGACCCTGGTGAATGCCGAGCGCTTCATCACCCCAGAGCTGAAAGAGTTTGAAGAAAAGGTGATGGGAGCCCAGGAAAAACGGTTGGATCTTGAATACCAGCTCTTCACTCAGATCCGCAAACAACTGGCCGCCGAGAGCCCGCGCCTGCTCAAGACCGCGCAGCTGCTGGCCCAGATTGATTTTTTTGTATCTCTTGCCGAATGCGCGCAGCGTTATCACTATCGCCGGCCTGAAGTGAACGACGGCGAGGCCATTGTCATCAGCGAGGGCAGGCACCCGGTGATTGAACGCTCACTGCCCAGCGGTAAATTTGTGCCCAATGATGTCGCACTCGACCAGGAGTCCCAGGAGGTGTTGATCATCACCGGCCCCAACATGGCCGGCAAATCAACGGTACTGCGCCAGACTGCCCTCATCGTGCTCATGGCCCAGATGGGTTCCTTTGTCCCGGCAGACAGCGCCATGATCGGGGTGGTTGACCGGATCTTCACCCGGGTCGGGGCCATGGACGATCTGCGACGCGGCCAGTCCACCTTCATGGTGGAGATGAATGAGACCGCCAACATCCTCAACAACGCCACAGAGCGCAGCCTGGTGATCCTCGACGAGATTGGCCGCGGCACCTCAACCTTTGACGGCCTGGCCATTGCCTGGGCCGTGGCCGAGGATCTGGTCGCCAAAAACAACAAGGGGGTGAAGACCCTCTTTGCCACCCACTATCACGAGCTCACCGATCTGGCCCGCACCCAACCCCGGGTGCGTAACTATTCCATTGCCGTACGGGAATGGAATGACACCATTATCTTTCTCCACAAACTGGTGGAGGGCGGCACCAACCGCAGTTACGGTATCCAGGTGGCCGCACTCGCCGGAGTACCGGCCCGGGTGGTCACGCGGGCCGGAGAGATCCTGGCCAATATCGAGAGTGGAGAACTGGACCGGGACGGCACCCCCTGCATCGCCCGTGATCGCGACGAGAAAAAGGGTAAAAAGAAACAGCACCCCAGCCAGCTCTCTCTCTTTGCCCCGCCGGCGGACCCCCTGCGTGACTATCTGCAGAAGATCAAGGCCGATACCCTCTCGCCTCGGCAGGCCCTGGAGGTCCTCTATGAGCTGGAGGCCCTGCTCAAAGAGTGAGACAATATAAAATAGTGACGCTCTTATCATCTCCTACACACAAAACAAGCAGAGAGCCTCGCATATTTTCTTTTGCCATCCAGTCAGCTTTTATGTATAGTTTGCCTCAATTGGTTAATAATACATTTTTTTTAATATGTAGCTCTTTCCTCTCAAGAACCACTGGTATTTTTTACCACATACTAACCATGCCATCTAACTAATGCGCCGTTTTATCGTTATTTATCTACTTACCATCTTGAGTCTTCTGCAATTTACCGTCCAGCCTCTCTTTTGTGATGAAACAGTAGAAGGCAAAGAGGCCCCTGACAATAGCATTGCAGAAAGAAAAACGTCTCTTCAACGGGGCGATCTGGCAAAACAATTTAAACAGGCCACATCCTATTTTACCGAACTGCAGGACGACAAAAAACGAGCTAGCTCCAAAGAATATTGGGACACAGCCAGCAAAAAATTTCAAAAGGTTCATGACCGGCAGCCCAAATCTGCATACGCCGCCGCCAGCCTCTTCATGCTTGGCAGAATAACGTACAGCAGATACCTTCAGTTCAATGATGCGGCCGATCTCGACAAAGCCCTTGGATATTATCAGGATATCACCACACTTTTCCCTTGGCATCAGCTGGCCGATGACTCCCTTTTCACCCAGGGACGCATCCAGCTTGAAGACAAAAAAGATCCGCAGGCAGCCGCCAGGATATACGCTCGAATTACCTCCGAATATTACACTGGAGAACTGATGAGCAAGGCCAGGGAAAAGCTGGAGATGCTGGCCAAAGATTTCAACATCCCTCTACCCTCGGCTGTAGTAACAGTGCCTGCTGATAGTTCCCCACTCTCCACGGAAGATTCTCCGCCGGTAGATGTAAGCGAACTTCCTAATGTCAAAAATCGTTCCTATGTCCTACCGGTAAAATACTGGTCTTCCAACAATTACACCAGGATTGTAATCAATACCTCACGCCCGGTCTCCTACAAGGAAGAATTACTGGAAAAGGTTGGAGAACAACCCAGACGCCTTTTTATCGATTTTGACAAGAGCTACATTGAACCCCAATACCGCGCCCCGATCCCCATCCAGGACGGTCTGCTCCAGCAGGTCCGCACCGCCCAGTTTTCCCCGGATACGGTCCGGGTTGTTCTCGACATCGAGTCCATCAAAAGTTACAAGATCTACAGCCTTCCCGACCCGTTCAGGGTTATTGTTGACGTACATGGACAGAGCAACTCCGCTGATGTTCCCGTCGTTGACAAATTGACACCACCAGAAAATCAGGCCAAGGATGATATAGTGTCGCTCGAGCCAGGGATTGTGAAAAAGCGACCAAAGGTCAGCCTGGATACGACAAACGATCAAAATACACCGATTCTAATCCTGCAGGATTACAAAAAGAACAAACTCTCTGCAAAACCCAAGAAACCTGCTCCGGAACTCAATGCCCCCCTCACCTCCCCAGCACTCTCTCTCGCCCAGCAACTCAACCTTGGCGTCCGCCGTATCGTACTCGACCCGGGTCATGGTGGAAAAGATCCCGGCGCCTCCGCCTTTGGCATGAAGGAAAAGGATCTCGTCTTGCGGGTAGCAAAAAAACTGGCCGCCAAGCTCAAAAAGGAAATGGGATATGAGGTCATTCTTACCAGAAACGACGATACCTTTATCTCACTGGAAGAACGAACCGCCATTGCCAACACCAATGGCGCCGACCTCTTTATCTCTCTGCACCTCAATGCCCATCCCTCCGCAAAGGTCTTTGGCTTTGAAACCTATTATCTCAACCTGAGCACCGATAGCGAAGCGATCCGCGTGGCCGCCCTTGAAAATGCAACATCGACCCATCAATTAAGTGATCTGCAGACCATTCTCTCCGATATCATGAAAAACTCCAAGATTGATGAGTCTTCACGGCTGGCCCAGAAAGTTCAGGACGCACTCTCCTCAGGACTCAGTGGCAGAAAATACCAACAAGTAAAAAATCTTGGGGTAAAACAGGCCCCTTTTTATGTCCTGATCGGCGCGGAGATGCCCGCTATTCTGATTGAGATGGCGTTTCTCAGCAACAAGACAGACGCCCATCAAGTAAAAAAAGAAGGGTATCAGGACGCCTTAGCTGCAGAGATCGTCCAGGGGCTACAGACATACATCCGTACCATAACCGCCAGTCTTTGATGCCAGAACAGATTTCCTGTAAATAATGAAAAAAAATGGCCCTAATGATCCGCAAAACATCGCCACCCTGCTTTCCGGAATAACCAACGAGCAAGGATGGAGTAAGCAACTGGATCTTCACAGCCTGTTTCTGCATTGGGATAAACTGGTAGACACAAACACCAGCGCCCATGCCCGCCCTTTGAAGATCGTCAACAATATTCTCTGGCTTGAGATTGCCAACTCCGCCTGGATGCAGCAATTACAATTCCAGAAGATCCACCTTCTGGAGATCCTGAATAAAACGCTTAGCCTCTCCCGCCTTGAAGATATCAGATTCACCCTGACCAACAGCCACAAGACAGAGCAACCTAACAAACAGACGGTTCGTTTTATCCATCCCAGTCCCGCCGCCCAGGAATCCTTCGAGAAGCAGATTGCCATTATTGAGGATGAAACAATCCGGGATTCCTTAATGAGCCTCTGGTATCTGTCCCACTCCTGCCAGAAAAGCTGACGGATTCATTGCCGGAGAAAGGACTTGACCTATCAATTATGAATTACTAATTACGAATTATGAATAAAAAATATCCTGAATTTCACTTCGTAATTCCTAATTCATTCGTAATTCATAATTTGTAATTCGTAATTCATAAGGATACTCATGCTCTATAACACAGTTCTAGAGGCCATTGGCAACACCCCTCTGATCAGGATCAATCGGCTGTGCCCCAAGACACAAGTTCAACTATATGGAAAGCTGGAATCTGCCAACCCGGGCGGCTCGGTAAAAGAGCGTATCGCGCTTGCCATGATAGAGGCCGGCGAAAAAAGCGGAGAGCTTACGACTGACAAGATCGTACTCGAGGCCACCAGCGGCAATACGGGAATTGGGCTGGCCATGGTCTGTGCGGCCAAAGGCTATCGATGTCTGCTGATTATGTCTGAATCCGCTTCGCTGGAGCGCCGTAAGATCATGCAGGCCTATGGTGCCGAGATTCTGCTGACCCCGGCCCATAGAAGCACCGATGGGGCCATTGAAAAGGCCTACGCCATGGCCCGTGAATACCCGGAACGTTATTTCCTCACTGATCAGTTTAATAATGAGGCCAACTGGCAGGCCCACTACACCGGTACCGCCCCTGAGATCTGGCAGCAGACGGAAGGGCAGGTGACCCATATTGTGGCAACCTTGGGAACCTCCGGTACGGTGATGGGACTGTGCGCCTGGTTTAGTGAGCACCAGCCGCAGGTGCGGATTATAGCGGTCGAACCCTTTCTCGACCATAAGATCCAAGGGCTGAAAAACATGAAGGAATCGTATCGCCCCGGGATTTTTGACAAATCAAAACCGAGCGAGATCGTCAATATTAAAGATGAAGACGCCTTTCAAATGGCCAGGATGCTGGCCCGCAAAGAGGGGTTACTGGTGGGGATGAGCAGTGGCGCTGCCATGTTTGCCGCTCTTAATCTGGCTCAGAAACTCGAGGAAGGATTTATTGTTACTCTGCTCCCGGACAGTGGTGAGCGCTATCTGAGCACCCCGCTGTTTACGCGCAAGACCCAGAGCTCTGAAAAGACATCTCAATTGCGTTTTTTTAACACCCTGAGCAAGAAAAAAGAGATTTTCACGCCACAGATCGAAGGGAAAGTCAGCTTTTATACCTGCGGGCCAACCGCCTACGAGCCGCCCAACCTTTCCCTGTGCCGCCGGTTCATCGTCACCGACCTGATCACCCGCTATCTTGAAAGCAAGGGATTGACAGTGGATTCCTATATGAATTTCACTGATCTAGATGATAATACCATCGAAGGTGCCAACAAGGCCGGAGTTTCGCTTTCCGAATTTACCAGCAAATACATTGACGGATTCATGGAGGCCATCGATGCCCTGGGGGTCAAACGGGCCACTGGTTACCCCAAGGCCTCAGAGCATGTCGCCGACATGATCGAGATCAGCCACGAGCTCATCCATAAAGGTTTTGCCTATGAAAAACATGGCTCCATCTACTTTGACATCTCCAAATTCAAGCGCTATGGCCGCCTGTCAGGCATTGACCTGAGCAAGATCCAGTTGGGCAGGACCGTTGATCTCGATAACTATGAAAAGGATAACCCTCGGGACTTCACCCTGCTCAAACGCTCCACCCTGGCAGAGCTGAAGAAAGGGATATTTTTTGAAACCGACTGGGGAAATGTGAGGCCTGGCTGGCATATCGAATGTTCGGCCATGTCCACTCGTTACCTTGGGAAGACTCTGGATATCCACACCAGCAGCCGGAATCTTATTTTCCCCCACCACGAAAACGAGATCGCCATTGCTGAGGCCTTAACAGGTAAACCTCTGGCAAAATACTGGCTGCACTCCGAACTCCTGCTGGTGGATGGCAAGATGATGTCGGCTGAGGCCGGGAACATGGTGACCCTCAATGATCTGATCCTGCGCGGATTCACCTCCCGCGAGGTGCGCTTCATGCTCCTCTCTGTCCACTACCGCAAACCGCTGAATTTTTCCTTTAAAAGACTGATCAACGTCAGAACCGCCTTGCGCCGCATTGATGAGTTTACCTGCAAACTCCTCTGTCTGCCGCCGGGCAAACCGCACCCCGAAATCGCCGCCTTTATCTCCGCCATGACCGAGCAGTTTTTTGAGGCCATGGATGATGACCTCAACGTCTCAAAGGGGTTGGGTGCCATCTATAAATTTATCAATATCGTCAACCCCATACTCCACGTCAACCACCTTGACCATGATCAGAAAAAATATATTCTGGAGAGCTTCAACAAGATCAATCAGGTCCTCCATATATTCCGACTGAAGGGCTGCCCCCTGGCCCCGGCCGTAAACACCCTGATCTGCCGCCGCGAAAAGGCGAGAGCCGAAAAAGACTGGCAGGCCGCCGATGATGCGCGCGACGAACTACTGCGCCAGGGAATCCAGATCATCGATACTGCCACAGGGCCGGTCTGGAAACCTCTTGACGACACCGAAGAATAACTCTTCTCTGCCTCTTTTCTGACCTCTGGAATTGAGCACAGATGTAAAAGCCAGTTACTTGCAAGAGAGCACATTGTTTTTCATACTTTGCCCGCTATTATCTCTCGTCTTTTCTGCGCCCACAGTAAAAAAAGCTGAATGCCTGTAGAGATTCTTGCAAAAGGAACGTATGCGCGTGATCATAAACACAGCTGACAATCGGTATCAGTTTAATGCACCGCAATTTGCAAGAAAAAACTCTGGACGGGGAGATTGTCGTCATGTCCACCCCCACCAGGTCTCCTTTTTTTATTTCTTACGCAACCATACCTGACTGACCCTTTACCCTCTGCACAACCTGCCAAAGGCACCGGGGATACTGCCGGAGGACCAGAAGGCGCGGCCCTGCTTGTAATCAACGAACCAGTATCCTCCCGGCTTCCGCTGGGCCGCCACAAATATAAAAGGCTGTTCTTTGGAAAAACACAGTTTCAGATGGAGGCCCTTTTTATTCATTTCCGGCTCCATAAGCGACAGGGCCTCTTCCATGGTCGGTAAGCGCCAGTCATGAAAGCCGGCAAACCCTTCCTTGTTCAACTTCTCAATATTACGCTGCATGGTACGATTGGAGGCGATATCAAGCCCTCCCCGCTGCCACATAAGTCCAGTCCGTTCGTCCGTTACGGTGAGACCATCACCATTGTCTACCAGCGCGTTCTCAAAATGCCCCTGAAGATTGAGAGCGGAATCGAAAAAGTTCCACTTTTTAATCAACGGCTCAATCTGATCATCATTGATAATGGCGGAATCTGCTGGGAGGAGACATCTTTCACCGCTAAATAGCTGAACACCCTGCCGGGGGAGAGCGCCCATATCCTCCACCTCCCTGACGACATGGACAGGTGTGACGTAGGCATCGCCATCGGCCTCCACCACATTATGGATCAGCCACTCCTTAAGCACGCTGTTAATGGCATAGCTTTTCTCAAAGGCCGAAGAACTTCCCTGCTGCCGCACACATTCCTTTACCATCTCCACCGGGGCACCGATATCAGCCAAGACCCTGGCATATTTCACACCTCGCTCCATCAGACAAAGCTTGGGTTCACTCCCCCAGTTATCAATAAAAAAATAACAGATCCGCTCACTGTTATTCCGCACCCTTTCCCGTCCTCCCCAAGACTCAAAGGTACCGAAGCTAAGATCAGGAGTCATTCCCCAGTCAATGGTCTTGATTGTGGAATCACTCATCGAAAGCTTTTTAAACATGCCCATTGCAACCTCCTGATTATGGCTGCAGAACTTGACAGCCCAATTGAACGTCATTGTTCAGTTCAATAAAATATTTCTGCTTTACCCTTTCCTGGTGTATTCTATAATCGACGTTCCGGTTTCTCTACCCATTCAGGTAAATTTCTTACTTTAATTATAGTTCTCAATATCAAAATGTCCAAGAAAAAAAGCCACATTGTCACCAACAGAGGATTCGCCTTGCCCGCCGGCTCCACTATCCTCAGTGAAGGTATTAATTTTTCAATTTTTGCCCGCCATGCTGAAGCAGTTACGCTGGTCATTGATCTGCCGAAATCGACAAGATATCTCCAAGAACAGTTGCAATTCCCCCTGGACCCAAAAATCAACAGGACCGGCGATCTCTGGCATATCCTGCTCAAAACCGACAGGGATGACCTTCGATACGGATACCGGATCAAGGGGCCAACATCTCAAGAAACAAACGGTCTGGTGTACAATGAGGCAATTAGTCTTCTTGATCCTGAAAGCCATGTTCACACCCCTCGTCTCTGGGGTGAAAAGGTCCCCGACAAGAACGTACCCAGAAGTGGAATCATCAAACATGATTTCGACTGGCAGAATGACCAACCACTGAACATCCCTCTCGCCAAATCAATCATCTATGAGATGCATGTCCGCGGGTTCACCCGCCATCCAAGTTCAAAAGTGACTCATCCCGGTACCTACCATGGCATCATGGAAAAGATTCCCTACCTTCAAGAACTGGGCATCACGGCCGTGGAACTGATGCCAGTCACCGAGTTCGATGAAAACGACAATATATTCAGAGACCCTGCGAGCGGTAAACTGCTTAAAAATTTCTGGGGCTATAACCCCATCTCATTTTTCGCCTTAAAATCAGGATATGCTGCAGATAGCGTCCATCACATTAATGAATTCAAGACCATGGTACTGGCCTTGCACCAGGCTGGAATAGAGGTCATTCTCGACATGGTCTACAATCACACCGGCGAGGGGGGATACAACGGCACCACCAGCAGTTTCCGGGGTATAGACAACCGCATCTACTATCTGCTTGACCATGAGACCCATGAATATCTCAATTTTTCAGGCTGCGGCAACACCATGAACTGCAACCATCCGGTAGTCAGGGATCTGATCAGAGATTCGCTGCGCTACTGGGTAATGGAGATGCACGTTGATGGATTCCGTTTCGACCTCGCCTCCATTCTGGGGCGGGATACCTCAGGGCATCTCCTGGCCAATCCGCCCATGATCGAGATGATAGCCGAAGACCCTGTCCTGCGGAATACCAAGATCATTGCCGAGGCCTGGGACGCCGCCGGACTCTATCAAGTGGGCACCTTCTCCACCGATGCACGTTGGGCCGAATGGAACGGTATGTTCCGCGATGACGTTCGTGCGTTCATGGCAGGCCTTGATAATACCGTAGGAAACCTGGCCACCCGTGTTGCCGGCAGTTCTGACCTTTACAAGTCCAGTTTACGCCACCCTTTTAACTCCATCAACTTCATCACCAGTCACGATGGATTTACCCTCTGCGACCTGGTCAGTTTTAATGAAAAGCACAATGAGGGCAATGGAGAAGAAAACCGTGACGGTGACAACCATAACATCAGTTGGAACAGCGGGGCGGAAGGACTTACCCACAATAAAACCATCCAGGAACTGCGTTTACGGCGAATTCGCAGCATGATTCTGATCATGCTGCTCTCTCAGGGAGTCCCCATGATCAGCGCCGGCGACGAATTTGGACACAGCAAAAAAGGGAACAACAACAGCTGGTGTCAGGACAATAATATAAACTGGCTCAACTGGGATCTTGTGGAAAAAAACAAAGGGCTGCTCCGTTTTTTCAAACACTGTATCCACCTGCGCAAAGACCATTCTATTTTCCAGCGGACACGTTTTTTCGAGCAGGGTGAAGATGCACAATGCACCGGGGAAAATCTTGAGATCACCTGGCACTCAACAAAGCCGTGCGTAGAGGACTGGTCTGCCGAATGCCACACCCTTGCCTTTCTCCTCCACGGCAGCAGAACAGGGAACGACCGCAATGACCATTTTTTCATCATGCTCAACGGCAACAGAAAGAAAGATGCCCTTTTCACTCTGCCGCACGTCCCCGGTAACGAAAGTCAGAGGTGGCATCAGATCATCGATACCAGCCTCGATTCCCCTTATAATTTCCAATCCCTGCAGGAGGCCCCGATCAAGTCCCCGAAAACAACCATCAAGGTTAAATCAATGGGGGCTGTGGTTCTCCAATCTCCCCTCTCGGCTTCATGATTCTTACACGAAGCACAGCCAGTACTGAAGAAAAACTTTGGCAGTGCATTTATCATATGGTATGTAGCCTAACTAAAAGAATCACAGCAACCCTTGTGGGGCCAAGCCATTTAATTCTATCATTACGATTATAATATACAGAGATGAAACAAGGCAGACTACTCTTTCTCGGCGATTCGCTTCTGGCCGACTTTAACTGGCAGGAACGGATAACCCACTTTGAAGTCCTTAATTTGAGTGTTTTTGGCGAGACAGCACAGGGCCTTCTCAACAGGTTGCCCTCTATTCAGGAGCAGGTCATTGATCCTCATATCATATTGATCATGACCGGCACCAATAGTCTCCTCATGGAAAACTATAACTTTACCGAAACCATACGACAAATTGTTGTATCCCTGAGCCTCTGTTACCCGACCGCAGAGATTATTATCAACAGCCTGATTCCTCTCCAGGTTTCCTGGCTTGACAAAAATGAGATGAAAAGGATTAATAATGAAATGGAGGTCTTATCCCTGCAATCCGGTTGCTGCTTTCTTGATATGTATGCAAAATTCAGCACCGGCACCGGACTTTTTCAGACGGACGGCATTCATTTCACCGAAAAAGGATACAATCTCTGGGCCAGATCAATCCTTGAATATATTGCTTTTCTGCTCGAAGATGACTAATTTAGTTTTTTAGTTGTTCACGTATCAGTAAACACTCTTCTTCTAGAACTGATATAACCACACTCTTCCACAATGAGGGACCAACCAATGAAGCAAAAATTTCTGAAATCTATCGTATGCCTTTGTCTCTTGCTCCCCGCCTGCAACAACCAGCAGGAAGGCACGACCAATAACCCCACCACTGAAAAAGCAACACCTGCAGCAAGCACCGATATCTCAAAGACTCCAGCTCCGGCTGCTAGTGCACCACAGGGCAATACCACCAGCGGCACCGTGCTGGAAACCATGAATGTCGGCGGATACACCTATCTGCAGGTAGATACCGGCAAAGTCCAGCAGTGGGTTGCCATCCCTGAAGCCAAGGTAAAGGCGGGCGACAAGGTCTCTTATCATGACGGCATGGCCATGCCCAATTTCACCAGTAAATCATTGAACAGGACATTTGAATCCATCATATTTTCTTCCGGCCTTGTGGGCCAGGGAGCACCACAGGCAGGTCCTCATGGTATGAACAGCACAATGGAAAATGACACACCTAATCCTCATGCCGCAATGCCTGAAGCAGGTAAACCGGCAGGAGCTGATTCGTTTGCCAGCGCACTTCAAGCCGAAGCCCCCCCAGCCACCAAGCAGAATATGGATGCATCAGGAGGAAGCCTTGGAGCAATAGCCCCGTATACCGAGATCAAGGTTGAAAAAGCAGCAGGAGAGAATGGATACAGCATAGAAGAGATCTTTGCCGACAACACCAAACTTGACGGCAAGACCATTCGTGTCCAAGGTAAAGTGGTAAAGTTCAGCCCCAACATCATGGGCAAAAACTGGATTCACCTCCAGGATGGTAGTGGAGACCCTTTAAAGAACACCCATGATCTGGTCATCACCACCAGCGTCGAACCACCAAAAGGCAAAGAAGTAATCACTGTAGAAGGGATTGTGAGGGCCAATAAGGATTTTGGCGCTGGATACAGCTATGTGGTCATTGTTGAAGAGGCAAAGATCATACAATAACAGCCTTGGACTTCTTTCCCAATGCGTATCGCCATCGTAGGTCCAGGAGCCTTGGGTTGTCTGTTTGCCTCTCTTCTTTCCCTAAAAAGACAGAGCGACAAAGACAGCCTTCTGCTCCTTGACCATAACCGCGAACGGGCAGCCCTGCTAAACAAGCAAGGGATCATCTACGAGACAGACAGCAAACAGGATCGAGCCATGATTCCTGTCTCCGTTGAGCTGGAGCCCTTGGCGCTCAGCCTCAGACCGATGGACGTCGTTCTCTTCTGTGTTAAATCTCACGATCTGCAGCGCTGTCTGCAATCTTATTTACCCCTGCTGTCTCCCCAGACACTTCTTGTATTCCTGCAAAACGGGATCGGCCATCTCGACATTCAGGGACGGCTGAATGTTTCCAGCACTCCGGCCTTTGCCAGCAGCTCTGAAGGAGCCACGCTGCTAAGCCCAGGTCATGTCCTGCACGCGGGCAGGGGCAGAACACACCTGGGTTTTCTCCAGAGCCCCGTAGCCTTGCAACAACAACAGCTGGAAAAACTTGTTCTGAATCTTCAAGAAGCAGGCATTGAGGCCTCTCTGTCTAAAGACATTCGCAGCCATCTTTGGGCCAAACTCTTCATAAATGCCGGGATCAACCCGCTCACCGCCCTTTACAACCGTACCAACGGCCAGCTTCTTACCTCCTGCGCCGCCCGAGGCAGACTTAAAAATATTGTCAGAGAGGCAGAGGCTGTGGCCAAGGGCTGCAAGATTACCATTAACGTTGACCCGGTACAGGCTACCATTGCCGTCTGTAAAAGTACGGCCAGGAACATCTCCTCCATGCTCCAGGACCGGCGCAATAAGCGGCTAACCGAGATTGATGCCATCAACGGCGCAGTGGTCAGAGAAGGAAAAAGACTTGGCATCGCCACCCCATTCAACGACGAAGTGGTGGAGCAAATAAAAAAGATGGAAAATGAATACAACTTAGGGACCGCTACGAAATAGCCATTACACTCGTGACTTTTTTGTTACGATGGCCCGGGATGGATGAAGAGCGACCGGTTCCTTATGTTGGTTACAGTATTTCAATGTTGTGATTATTTTTTTAAGAAACAGCCGGAACAAGGCAAGGACAGAAAAGAGATGAAGATCCAAAGCGGAGAGATTGGTTTTGACCTGGACGGAGTTATTGCCGATACGGCTGAGGCCTTTATCCGTCTGGCTTGCAAGGAGCATGCCTTCTGCTCTTTTACCCTGGAAGAGATCACCACCTTCCAGGTGGAAGATTGTCTGAATATCCCCATCGCGGTGGTGGAGGAGATCTTTAACACTATCCTCCACGATTCTCTGGCAACGGGTCTGCAACCCATGGAAGGAGCCGTGGAGGTCATCACGGAAATGACCTCAGCCGCGCCGGTGACCATCATCACTGCCCGCTCGCTGCAACAACCCGTGGAAGATTGGCTGCAACATTTCTTCCCCGCCGCCGTCTGTGCCAATATCCGTCTGGTGGCCATGGGCCGTCACGATGACAAGGCACGCTACATCCACGAACACAGACTCCGTTATTTTGTAGATGATCGGGCCGAGACCTGCCTGCAACTGGCGGATATGGCCATCACTCCATTTGTTTTTTCCCAACCATGGAATCAGGGGAAGCATGATCTGCACAGTGTGGGGAGCTGGCAGGAGATCCACGCCATGCTGGCCCTTTAAACCGGAATATCAACAAATTCCATACAGCATAAACTAAACTCATCTCCTGCCGAGGTGTTGAGAAAAAATATGCCAGCGTACAACGAACACTCATGAACTGTCCTCACTGCCACACCGAGATCCCCGTTTTTCGTAATCCGATTCCCACCATCGATATTATCATCGAGATTGAGGAAGAAATCGTGCTCATCAAACGGAAAAACCCGCCATACGGCTGGGCATTGCCGGGCGGGTTTGTCGATTATGGTGAGTCATACGAACATGCTGCACTACGTGAAGCAGTTGAAGAAACCGGACTTGCAGTGCAGAACCTGACTCAGTTCCACACCTATTCCGATCCTGGCCGCGATCCACGGCTACATACGGCCTCAACTGTCTTTATCGGCCAGGCCCGCAATAAACCCAAAGCAGGGGATGACGCGGCAGAGGCCGAATTATTTTCAGAAAAAAATCTCCCTGATCTGGTCTTTGATCATGCCAGAATCCTGGCGGATTATTTCGCAGCCAGAAGAATCAAGGCAGCCATCAAGCCGCTATGAAAAAAGTAGCATGGCCATCTGCTATTAAAAATAACGGCATCACAAGCCGTAACAAAAGAATTTGAAAAAGTTTAATTCCTTCGTCGCGGCTCCTAAAAAATAGTCCGCAGGATCCAGAAAACAACAAACCCCATACCTATGGAGCCGTAAAGCATCAGTCAGGGGATACAATCACTGCCATATTTCCTGGCAATGAACCCGAAGGTAGCCACCCCAATCAATCCGGCGACGATAAAAATAAGTAGATCCTTCATTCCCTGGCATTACCCCCTGATCCGCACGTCACTTTTTTTCCGCAGCCGGATTGATTTCGGTGTTACCTCAACCAATTCATCATCATTGATATAGGCAATACAATCTTCCAGAGTCAGAGCCCGAGGAGGAGTCAGGATTATCGCCTCGTCCGTACCGGAGGCCCGCATATTAGTCAGTTTCTTGCCCTTACCCGGATTGACCACCATGTCTCCGCCACGAGAACTTTCGCCAATGATCTGTCCCGTGTACAAGGGCGCACCAGGATGAATAAAGAGCGTACCCCGCTCCTGAAGACTGAATAGGGCGTAAGCCACGGCAGTACAAGGATCCTTAACCAGTAACACCCCATTGAGCCGGTTTTTTATCTCCCCGGCATAAGGACCATACTCAGCAAAGACATAGCTCATCATCCCCATGCCTTTGGTATCGGTCATGAACTCGGAACGGTAGCCCAGCAGACCGCGGGTCGGGATTTTGAATACCATCCGCATCATCCCGCCATGACCTGTGCTCATCTCTTCCATCTGCCCCTTCAGTCTACCCAGCTTTTCAATAACCGCCCCCTGATACTTTTCGTCCACATCAATAGTAAGCGACTCGAAAGGTTCCATGATTTTGCCATTTTCCTCTTTCATGATTACCTGCGGCCGGGTCACCTGAAGCTCATAGTCTTCACGGCGCATCTTCTCAATGAGAATGGAGAGATGGAGCTCACCACGACCGGATACCCGGTAGCCGACCGCATCAGTCAACGGCTCATAATGGAGCGCCACATCGGAAAGGACCTCACGGGCAAGGCGCTCTTCAATATGTCTAGAGGTCACAAACTTCCCCTCTTTACCGGCAAAGGGTGAATCATTGGGGATAAAATTCATGGAGATGGTGGGCGGATCAATGGCGACCAAGGGCAGAGGCATTGGCTTGTCCAGATCAGTAAAGGTCACCCCCACGGTCACATCATCCATGCCGGCAACGGCTATAATTTCACCGACACCAGCGCTGTCGATGGGCACCTTGCCATCAGATTCAAAACGATAGATCTTGGAGATCCGCACCGGCTTGATAGTGCCATCACGACGAGCCACTGCCAAGGGCTGATTAATGGCGATAGTACCATTAATCACCTTACCAATACCCAAACGTCCAAGATACTGGGAATAATCAATGGTGCTTATCTGCAACTGCAAGGGAGCATCCGGCGACCCTGTAGGGGCCGGGATATGCTCGGTGATCATCTTGGAAATGATCTGCATCCCCATGCCGCCCTCTATTGGGTCATCAGGATCTGCCATGGCATACCCATCCTTGGCCGAGGCATAGACAACGGGAAAATCAAGGACATCGTCCGGGGCATCGAGTTTAACAAAAAGGTCAAATACCTGATCGAGAACCCATGGACAGCGCGCCGCTGGTTTATCTATTTTATTGATAACAACAATAACCGGGAGTTTATTTTCCAAGGCCTTTTTGAGGACAAAATAGGTCTGAGGCATGGGCCCTTCCTGGGCATCGACCAGCAACAGCGCACCGTCAGCCATACGCAACACCCGCTCAACCTGGCCGCCGAAATCGGCATGGCCCGGGGTATCAATGATATTAATGGAAAAGTCTTCGTACTGATACGAGCCATTTTTGGCTGTAATGGTAATACCTCGTTCACGCTCCAGATCTCCGGAATCCATGAGTCTTTCAGCCACATCCTGATTATCACGGAACATCCCGGAATATTTGAAAAGCTGATCAACCAGTGTGGTCTTGCCATGGTCAACATGGGCGATAATAGCCACGTTACGAATTTTTTCCTGTTTCATTTCCTCTTCCCTGACCCCTTGGATCAAAATAAAAAAAGCACCCGTAAAAAGACGAGTGCTTACCGATTATGACTCATGTAAACGCAATACAATGATGGATTCACAAGAACACAAACACACCTGGCAACAGTTTCAATTACTGTTGACACTACGGATAGATAGGCTAACAAATACCTCAATAACCATACAAATCGCTGGTACTGAGCAAGCACCCAAATCCCCGTAGCAATACTCACAAAAAACTCTTCTTATACCAGAGAAGCGCTTGCCTTGCAAGGAAATAGCTAAAAGAGCGACAAAACCACCTATAAAGCAGCCAGGACCTTCCTTCGGCTCTCCGCTGAACGTCGCAACACAGGCATCAATTCATCCACATAATCATAGACCTGGGCGGATTTTCCGGCAGCAGGCCGCATGATCCGTCCCAGAACCTGAAGCAGTCGGCCTTCGAAGGTAATAGGCGTGGTCAAAAAAAGTGTACTCAAACCGGCACAGTCAAAACCTTCACCAATGAGCTGCAGAGTGGCCACCAGAACCCGCAGGTCTCCATTCTGGACATCCTTAACAATCTGAGACCTCTGGTCAGGTGGGGTCTGGCCGGTGAGCAGAGCCACACTCTGGCCCCTCTGGGCAAGCTGTTCTGCTAACACCTCACAGTGACTGACTCGATCAGAGACCACAAGCAGGACCCCGGTTGTGGCACTGCCTGCCGCCTGAATAACATCCTCGACAATCTGCAGATTTCTGCCTTGATGAGAGGCAAGGGCGCTAATCAGGGACTGATAATCACCGCGATAATGATGGGCAAAGAGCGTGGGACGCCGGATCAGTTCAGGTTTAACAATAGCGCCCGAGGCCTGCAACTGGGCCTGATCGACCTGATGAATCCGGTCTCCCATAAAAATGGAGATCAACCTGGTGGTTCCCTCATCACTCCTGAAGGCAGTGGCGGAAAGGCCCAGCAGATAATGACAGTCAAAACGGCTGACCACATCAGTAAACAAGGCCGCCGGCACTCGATGACATTCATCGACAACGAGATGGCCGAACAAGGGTGCCAAGTCATCCACCCTTTTGCGGACGCTGTTGACAATAGCCACGGTGACCGGTTGAATATCAAGACACCCATCACCAATGAGACCGACACTCCGGCCGAGGAACTCCTGGGTCCGCTGCTGCCACTGGTATAACAACTCTTTGGTATGAACAATAATCAGGCTTGGCTGTCTGCGGGCGGCAATAATGGCCAAGGCCATGACCGTCTTCCCGCTGCCGGTCCCAGCCTCAAGAACGCCAAATGAACGGCTTGCAACCTGGCCCACGGCAAGCTCCTGATAGGGGCGCAGGGAACCGCTGAAGGAAAAATTCACTTCCGCCAGCAAACGCCGTTGCTCAACTATCTGCGGCGACTCCTGCATATGCTCCCGACAGAGGAGAATTGCCTGATTGGCAAATCCTCGGGGGAAAGTGAGGCCGGTGGGGACCGGCTCATAATACTTCAAAAATGGCTGTAACTTTTTCCCCACCCAGCGGCCATACCGTTTAGCTGAGGTATATTTTGGATTATCAATTGTCAGTCGCTCTTTTATGGCCTTCTCGAGGGGAAGTGAGATGCCGGTAAGCAGGCAGTTCGATGACACCGTCAGGGTAAGCATAGAAAACCATAAATAAAAAAAGCCAGGATCAAATCTCGGAATTGACGCCTGGCTCAAAAAAGAGTAAAAAAATCAAGGTGATTCATTCTATCCTTTACGAATCCGGCAACAAAGACGAGGAAACAACCACCATAAGCACACTCATTCAACCAACTATCCATTGACCGTGCCCAACACCCTCGTCCATATCGGCATCCAGGGGCCGCTAAACAGTCTATTCGGCAAAGGGACAAGCCCCCAATGGATGCTGCTGGGCTGCATTATCCCCGATGTTCCTTGGATCTTGCAACGGATACTGAAGTTTGTTCCAGGCATTGATCCCTACACCCTGCGGCTCTACAGCCTGAATCAAGCCAGTCTTTTCTTCTGCCTCTTCATGGCCGCAGCCCTTGCCCTGAGTACCAGAAGATCTTTGCACATCTTTCTGCTCCTCAGCCTGAACTGTCTTCTCCATCTGCTTCTCGATGCCACCCAGATAAAGTGGGCAAACGGGGTCCAACTCCTGGTCCCGTTTTCATGGTCCATGCTCCGCTTTGACTGGTTCTGGCCGGAACACCTTTCCTCCTATGCAGCCACAATGGTCGGCCTGCTTTTCCTGGCATTCAACTGGCGAAAAATAGCAGCCACTGATCTGGAGATCGCACGCCCGACAGCAGGAAAAATAACCATTATACTCTGCCTTCTGCTCTTTTACGGTGCCGGCCCTTTTCTTTTTTTCAAACAGGCACTTGCAGCAGACAATCATTTCTGTCGCACCCTGAAGGGTCAAAGCGACAGAGTAGGCAAGAACATAGAACTTGACCGGGTCCCTTTTTCCAGCGAAAGCATGAGCGTCAGACCATTCAGTGGAAAGACATTCACCCTGCACGGCCAACTCCCTGACACCAGCGGCCTCATCTCGGTCCAAGGATATTTTATCGACACCGACACCATCCACGTGACAAGATACCACCAGCATAACCAATACAGGACAATGACCACATCCCTTGGACTCCTGCTGATCGCAGCCTTATGGTTTCATTCCCTGATATTTAGGAGCCGTACGAAATAATCTCTTTTTTTTTTGACCATTTCGTGGTTTCACAATTCAGATGACGCCTTATGATATAACAACGGCCTATAAATTTTCGACACCAACCCAAGCACCCCCTCATCTACAAGGAGTCTTACAATGATTCGTTCTACCTTCTGTATCCTGCTTCTGCTCAATCTTCTGCTGCCAGGCCACCTCTCTGCTTCAGCCAGCAAGATGATAACCCTCACCGTCCCGGACAGCGTTTTGAGTCAGGCCCTGGATAAATCCCTGCCGATTTCGGTTGACACCGAATCCAGCACCTTGAGCGGGGCCATCACCATTGTCAAGATCAGCAACCTCCAGATACACGACCAAGGGATTTCCTGCCGTATCGCCCTCCATGGAGATGACATGCACCTCAATACTGAGATTGGCGGACATGTCATCAAACTCAAGGTCGGTTCTCTCCAACTGGACCTCCAGTGCAACGCAGTCCTGCGCTTTGACCCCGCCAGACAGATGCTCTATGTCAAACCGGTCATCAGCGACCTGAAGGCATCATCCACCGCCGCCCAGGGCGACATTGACGCCCTGCTCCTTGCCTTCCTGAATAACCGTGAGTTCCCGGTGAAGATGAAGCAGATGGAACCCCTCATTGCCGAAACCAGTGGTAAGACAATCAATATCAATATGAATATTGTGGGCATCCACACCCGACAGGGAGTCCTGCAATTTGACATCATGCCCCAGATTCAGAGCACAAGCCATAGTACAAAAAAGAAACAAAAGAACTTTTGAAAAAGCGCCCAGGAAATTTCCCTCTTCAGATAAAGAAAGCGTTGTTCCCTTACTCCTGCTCACTTTTAGCATAAGACTGGACAATTGCATTGACCAGGTCAGGGATGGTAAATGTTTCCGGCTGCACATCAACAGTCAGACCATTGTCAGTTATGGTCTTGGCCGTAACTGGCCCAATGGCTGCAATCTTCACCCCGTGCATCAGCCCTTTGAGCTCTTCCTGGCTGGCAGCATCAAGCATGGTGAGGAAATGAGTAACGGTGGAAGAACTGGTAAAGGTAATCATATCAACTTTTCCACCTTCCAGCTCAGCTCGTAACTCCTCCTTACACCCTTGCGGAGGGACATTCTGGTAAACAGGCGCCACAGTCACCTGAGCACCAGCCCCACGCAGAGTCTCGGGCAGAAATTCTCGAGCCTTTACCGCTCTCGGGATCAGGATATTGCGTCCCTCAACCCCAAAATCAAGAAGACTCTCTGCCAGCCCCTCAGCTGTATAGACGGCAGGAATCAGATCAGCGACAATGCCATAGCGCAGTAAGAAGTCGGCAGTTGCCTTCCCCACTGCCGCCACATCCGGCCCTTTCAGGCTGCGAGCATCGAGCCCTTTCGCATACAAGCGATCAAAAAAGTATTGAACGGCATTGATGGATGAAAAAAGGATCCAGTGATACTCGTTCAGACGCTCCAGCTCTTCATCGAGCACGGCATACGACTCCAAAGGCTCCACCTGAATGGTTGGGTACTCAAGACAGTCAGCCCCATATCCCTCCAAGGCAGCCACGAGCTCCGAGGCCTGCTCCCGCGTCCTGGTCACGGCAATCCGTTTCCCGAACAGAGGTCTCTTTTCAAACCAATCGAGGGTATCACGCAGGGCCACAACCTCGCCCACGATAATCAGGGCGGGGGGTCTGATCCCCTCTTCCTCCACACGGTCTACAATGGTCTCCAGGGTAGCCACCACCGTATGCTGTTCGGGTGTTGAGGCCCAGCGCACAACTGCTACAGGGGTCTTGGAATCGCGACCGTTCTTTATCAAATTGTCGACAATAATGGGCAGATTTTTGATTCCCATATAAATAACCAAGGTCCCGGCACCGGTGGCGAGCTTCGACCAGTCGATATTGGAATTCTCTTTACCGGGCTCTTCATGGCCGGTGATAAAGGAAACGGAGGCAGTATAACCCCGATGGGTGATGGGAATTCCAGCATAGGTAGCTGCCGCTGTGGCCGAGGTAACCCCGGGCACAACCTCAAAAGGAACACCAGCCTTGACCAGCTCTTCCAGCTCTTCACCGCCTCGACCGAAGATAAAAGGGTCACCGCCCTTGAGCCGGACCACAGTCTTGCCGGCCAGGGACCAATCAACCAGCATCTGGTTGATCTCTTCCTGGGTATGCGTATGCTTGGTTCCACCCTTTTTCCCGGCATAAATAAGCTTGGCATCTTTAGGCACATGCTTTAACAATTTGGGGCTTGCCAGATAATCATAGACAAGGACCTCGGCCCGCTCCAACAGATATTTTCCGCGCAGGGTAATGAGTCCGGGATCGCCGGGACCGGCCCCTACGAGATAAACCTTTCCAGGTTTTATGTTCTTTGTTTGCTGTTCCATAATAGATACAAATATACGTTTGAATGTTTTTCTCTAAACCGTCGTGACCGGCAGAAAGAGCCGAGCGTTCATCATCCATCCTGAAGCGAACGACACCAGGCCATCCATGGCCTGCGTAACGAAAAAGTCAGAGGTGTAGTGGTTATTTCGCACCGGCTCCTAATTCATCAAGCAGGCAGGCAACCAGCAGAGGGATCATCAATTCATGATGTCCCGTCACATTGTAGCCGCGCCCCCCCCCGGCCGTCGGCCTGTTCACCACATTGGCCAAGGGCCGGTACTGTTTCATGAAATCAAAATTTGCGGTGGTAAAATCATCCACCCGGTGGCCCAGATTTCTAACCACCGTCAACGCCTTTAAAAATACCTCCGGCAAAAGGACCGCCGAGCCGATATTCAGATAGGCCCCACTCTGCAGAGTAGCGACCTGGGCACAGAAGATCCGAAAATCAAGATGGGAGGTCGCACCAATCGCCTCCCCTGAGGCTGAAGGGTGTATATGAATAATATCCGTACCCACCGCAACATGTACCGTGACTGGGATCCCCAGACGAGAGGCCGTGGCCAGCAGACTTTTATCATTATGGGGAAAATTCCCGGCAATAAGAGCTGCACCCACGGCAGCACCCATGCCCATTCCCTCTTTGGCACCCTGGTTAATAGCACCATTGAGAACCTCACCCGTCTCTCTGGCCGCACCAAAGGCCCCGTTCCCCAAGACATTCCCCACTTCCTCCGAGGTAAAACCGGCCATGGCGATCTCGGCATCATGGATAATGCAGGCCCCGTTCATGGCAATGCCGGAAATGATGGAGCGTTCCATCAGATCAATCAGTAGAGGATTCAAACCCACCTTGATTACATGAGCCCCCATCCCGACCAGAAGTGGATGTCCGCCACGATGAACTGCGGCCAGACGCCGTACCAGTTCAGGAAAATCTCGGCCCAGCAACTGATCCGGCAGGGAATCCATAAGGGCTCGCACTGTACTGCCAACCGGGATGGGCCGGGCAAAGTTCTCTACTGTCACCTTGGAAGGCCGTCCATGTAGGGAATAGGTGCGCAGCCCACTGAAATCAAGGGGTTCAGGCGTCTTTCTGGGCATCATCACCAAAAATCTCCTTCTCTACCAGCTCACAGAGGAGATGTTCCACCCAGAGATGGGTCTCCTGAATATGCGGAGTCATATCAGAAGGCACGTTCAAAACAAAATCAGATGCCCGGCCCACTGCCCCGCCATCACCTGCCAGTCCACCTGTGAGCGCCGCAGTCACCATCCCGATCTCGCGTGCAACCTCCATAGCCTTGAGCACATTGACCGAACCGCCGCTGGTGGAAATACCCAGAGCCAGATCTTCAGGCTTTCCCAGGGCCTGCACCTGTTTGACAAAGATCTCATCAAAGGAGAAATCATTGGCAATGGAGGTGAGCACCGAGCTGTCGGTGGTGAGTGCCAGGGCCGCCATGGGCCGACGATTGATCAAGAAACGATTGACAAACTCGGCGGCCATATGTTGAGCATCAGCCGCACTACCGCCATTGCCAAAGAGGAGAATCTTCCCCCCTCGGCGAATGGTCATCACCATCTGCTGAACCAGGGCAATAATGACCTCACCCTGGGTCTGGGCAAAAGATTCCTGGGCAAGGATCGAGTTTTTTAATGATGTGAGGATTATCTGTTGCATTATGATCGGACAAGAGAAATAAGAAAACGGATGTAAAAGGACTGAAAAACGCTACTTTCAACCCTTGCCTCCAATTATTACAGCTTGAAGCGAGTAAACCGTATGGAAAACGACTCTAAGATATCCTGCACAAAAAGGCAAAAAAAAAGGGACATGCCGGTCACAGGTACTGGCAGTCCCTTAAAGTAGATACTCCCGGAATCCCTAAAAAGTCAGACAGATAGATTCAGGGACACCGTCAAAAATACTATCAATTGAGCTGGCTCATGATCGCGGCAGTCACATCCTTGATAGAGATGGAGCCATCAACGGTAATCACCTTGGCGCCACCTGCCTTCTTAAAATAATTAACCGCTGCCATGGTGCCGGTTTTGGTGTCATAATAGATATCATGACGTTTGCCGATTGCCGTCTCATCCTGATCATCAGCACGGGCACTCAGCTCACCGCCGCAGACACGGCATACCAGCTTGCCATCTTTTTCAACCGGCTTGATGGCCTCGAAGGCAATATGATTGGGATGGTTATTATCATTGGCACACAGACGGCGACCCATGATCCGCTCTTTGGCAATCTGACGGTCAAGCTCAATCTCGATCACATAATTCAGGGCCATTCCCGCCTCTTTCAGGGCTTTGTCCAGCGCCTCAGCCTGGGCCAGCGAGCGTGGAAAGCCATCAAGCAGCCATCCTTGCTCCTTGGATTTCGCAAGGGTCTCGAGAACCATGGGGATAGTGATCTCATCAGGGACCAGATCGCCGCGGTCAATATATTCTTTGGCCTTCTTACCAAGCTCAGTACCGCCCTTGATATGCTCACGAAAAATTGCACCGGATTCAATATGATTACAACCATATTTATCCTTAACAATAGCGCCCTGTGTACCTTTGCCACTTCCGTTTGGCCCGAAAGCCAGAATATTTACCGCCATACCGTTCTCCTTCATCCAATGTTTTTTTATTTTACGATTTTTTCAAAAACCGCCTAACATAATTCACCAGCAATCAAGAGCACATACGCTGAAACCAATACGTGCATTCACTCAAAATAACCGTAAAACTATAAACCAAAAAAGAAATTGAGGCCAGCAAAATATCTGCTCTTCTTTTTTGACTTTCATTCGGAAAGCGGTTATTTTCACTTCAATTCTCGAAAGAGCAACAGGAAGAATCCTCTTTCTCCATTTTTCTCTTCCTTTTCTCTACTTCTGTTTCTTATCTTCAATAAAACACGATGCGTAAAAAATCATGAAAGTTATCAAAGTGGGCCTTATTGGCTTTGGCACTGTGGGCAGCGGTCTGGCCCAGACCCTTTTCCAGCAGAGTGAGCGCCTCGTGCGCAAGATTGGCACCAGGGTCGTTCTTTCTCGAGTGGTAGACATCAACCTGAACAAACTCCCTGAAAACTTCAAGGAAACAATCCTGTCCAAAGATGTCGGTGATATCTTTAATGACCCGGACATTGATATCGTGGTTGAGCTTATCGGTGGCATTGAACCGGCCCGGACCTTTCTCCTTGAGGCGATCAGACACGGAAAACATGTGGTCACCGCCAACAAGGCCCTGCTCTCCATACATGGCAAAGAGATCTTTGAAGCGGCGGTGCAAAATAACGTCGAGGTAGGATTCGAGGCCAGCGTCGGCGGCGGTATCCCGGTAATCAAGGCCCTGAAGGAAGGACTGGTCGCCAACCGGATTCTCTCCATCATGGGCATCATGAACGGCACGGCCAACTATATCCTCACCAAAATGACCGATCATGGCACAGCCTTTGACGAGGTGCTGAAAGAGGCCCAGACCCTTGGGTTTGCCGAGGCAGACCCCACCTACGACATCGAAGGCATTGACACCGCCCATAAACTGGCCATACTCATGACAATCGCCTACGGCAAACATGTCCAACTCAAGGACATCAACACCGAGGGGATCAGCAAAATTCAGCCCATTGACATCGAATTTGCCAGGGAGTTCGGCTGCCGAATCAAGCTTCTGGCTATCAGTCGTCACCATGGCGACCATATGGAAGCTCGGGTGCACCCCACCCTGGTGCCGGAATCGCACATGCTGGCCAATATCAACGGGGCCTACAATGCCATCAATTTCACTGGCGACACCGTGGGTGATGTCTTGCTCTACGGGAAGGGAGCCGGCAAGATGCCAACGGGCAGCGCCGTGGCAGCGGACGTGGTCGATATCGGCAGAAATATCCTCCACGGTTCAATCAACCGGGTGCCGGCCCTTTCTTATCTACCTGAGCATATCGGTCTCCCCACCATTACCCCCATGACCGAACTCGTCTGCCCCTATTATTTCCGGATCACCGCTCTCGACAAACCAGGGGCACTTTCCACCATTTCAGGCATCTTCGGCAAACATACCATCTCTATTAAATCCGTTATCCAGAAGAGTCGGCAACAGAATGAACCGGTCAGCATCGTGCTTCATACCCATGAGGCATCGGAGGCAGCTGTGCAAAAGGCTCTGGCCGAGATTGACGCCCTGGATCTCTGCCCCGAGCCAACGGTCAAAATCCGCTTTCTCGTGGATTAAAAACAATGAATGCCAGCCCGTATCCCTGAGAGCACAACCATAAATTCAGACCAAGGCTTTTTTTGATGAAATATCTGATCCTGGTAGGCGACGGTATGGGAGACCTGCCTATAGCCGAACTGAGCAACCGCACCCCTCTGGAGGTCGCAAACACTCCCTTTCTGGATTCCCTGTGCCGCCAGGGTGAACTGTTTCTGACTCACACCATTCCCGATGGCTATCCACCGGGCAGCGATGTGGCGAACCTCTCCCTGCTTGGTTACAAGCCCGAAGAGTATTACACTGGCCGCGCTCCGCTCGAGGCTGCCGCCATGGGGATTAGGCTTAGCCCGGAGCAAACCGCCTTCCGCTGCAACTTGGTCACTCTGGCCCACGAAGCCGACAATCAAGTGCGCATGATCGACTATTCCGCCGGCCATATCAGCAGTGACGAGTCCCACCAGCTGATTGCGGCTCTCGAGGCAGGATGCGCTACAGACACCTTTCACCTCCACGCCGGGGTCAGCTACCGCCATATCCTTCTGGTGCAGGGACATTATCCCCAGATGAACACCGTCCCACCCCATGACTTCACCGGCAAGGACGTGAGCGCCCCCCTGGCCCGTTACCGCGAACATCCCCAGTGGGCCGCACTCCTGGATAAGGCCTCAGCCATTCTGGCCGACCATCCCATCAATGCCGCCCGAATAGCCGCAGGAAAAAATCCTGCCAACGGTATCTGGCTCTGGGGAGAAGGTAAATTACCCACAATGCCGACCCTGGCTGAGCGTTTCGGACTGAGCGGCAGCCTGATCTCGGCAGTGGATCTGCTCAAGGGGTTGGGGGTGAACGCCGGACTCTCCATCATTAATGTCCCAGGGGCCACCGGCTATCTCGACACCAACTATGACGGCAAGGCCCGGGCCGCACTCGAGGCCCTGCGTTCCCAGGACTTTGCCTTTGTCCATGTTGAGGCACCGGATGAGGCTGGCCACCAGGGATTGCTCCAGGACAAGATCCAAGCTATTGAAGACTTTGATCGAAAAATTGTTGGTCCTATTTTCCAACAACTCCAGGAAAACGGTGAGGATTTCCGTTTAATTGCCACCATGGATCACTTCACCCCTCTTTGCTTTCGCACCCATACTGACACCCCAGTCCCCACCATCCTCTACGACTCCCGAAAAACAAATAATGGTTGTGGCCTTCCCTTCAGTGAAAAATCAGGAGAGGCTGAGGACAAAAGACTTCACAATGGCATGGCCAACGGGGAGCTGCTTATGGAAAAACTCCTGGAGCGACATAAACATGGATGAATTGATCCACCGGAGTCAGCACCGCGTCCTCTATGGCGATACCGATGCCGCAGCCGTGGTCTATAATGCCAACTATCTTCGCTACTTCGAGCTTGGAAGGACTGAATTCATGCGTGATCGGGTCTGTACCTATCGTGAGATTGAGCAACTGGGGATCATCCTGCCGGTGACCGAATGCCATATTCGCTTCAAGGCCCCTGCTCGCTATGATGATCTGCTCACCATAGAGACCTTTCTCACTGAGCTGAAGAAGGTCTCCTGCACCTTCAGCTATCGGATACTAAGAGAAAAAGAGGCAAGCAAGCCACTCCTCCTGGCCAAGGGCTTCACCACCCATGCTTCGGTCAACCGGGAGGGAAAACTGACCCCTTTGCCAACCGAAATCACCCAAAAGTTGCAGATTTTTCTCCCCTCTCCTGCCCCATTGCAAAGAGAATCTTCTTGACATCACCTGCCAATTTGATATAATGCAAAAATGCATCGCGGGGTGGAGCAGTCTGGTAGCTCGTCGGGCTCATAACCCGAAGGTCGTTGGTTCGAATCCAGCCCCCGCTACCATATGAATTCAAAGGGGTTATAGGCTTTTTGCCTGTAACCCCTTTTTTGTTTCCATACATCAACGCCTCTCCGCCATCACCACTCTTTTTAAAAAAGATACATCCAAGGATTCACGCAACTCACTGAAAACAAGGCATTTCTCATTTTATATCAAAAAAAAGCACTCAAGGCCTCTTGCTTTTTGACCCCTCTGTGATCAGAGTTAACTATATATTTCCTATTGTGCTATCAGCAAAATTTACCATCATTTTACCAGTGGAGGACAATATGGATAATCAAAGAAAATATTTCAGAATGGATGTCCAAGGGATGGAGGCTGATATCTCTGACGATATCGGATTCTGTTCTGCACATGTAAAGGATGTCTCCCGATTTGGCATTCGCCTCTCTGAACTCCCGAGAAAATTGCACATAAAGGGAAACAAATTCTTGCTGGTCATATCTGACCAGCAAGGCCACCGGTTCAAAGTGCATGCTCAAGGCAAATGGGTGGAAGAACAAGGGTTTGAAATGGTACTTGGAGCAGAAATAAAAGACGCTCCTTGGGCGTGGACTGAGTTTGTGTCCACTATTGAACCGACAAAAAATGATGTCTGGGGTTCGGCTTAAAGATTGCAAACCAATCTCCCTCGCAATCTAGATCCACCGGCAGTTTCAAAGAAATGACCTAAAAGCCCCGGTTGACATTTATACATTGTTCTTTCAGCTTGGGAAATCTTTCATACAGGCCCTTTTCTGTCTATAGACAGAAAAGGGCCTGTATGCTTTTCAACATTCGGGCCTTGCTCTGTTCACTTACCCGATCTTATTCTGCCAATACAGTACTGAGAAGTCTGGCTTATACCCTCTTTGACTCGAAGCCATCAATGCAGATCTTATACTTCCGCAAAGAGTGCCTGAGCCTTCGCCTTGGAAATCCGTGAAAGTTTTTTGAGAGAGTCCAAGGACACACCTGCCACATTATAGAGCCTTTTGACATCCTCAATCATTGCCAGCCACAGACGGGCTGTCATCTCGGCATCGGCTGCGGCCCGATGAAAGGCGCCGTTGACTTGCAGGTTTTTATAGCGGACCAGAAATTCCAGATTATGACTCTGGAGATGGGGATAGATTCGCCGCGCGGTCCGGAGAGTGCAGACCATCTCGCTGGTTCTTGTCCTGTTAATGCGAGCCAGTTCGGCATCAAGAAACCTGCCGTCAAAGGGAGCATTATGGGCAGCAAGGGGGTAATCTCCCATAAACTCGACAAATCCGGCCATAACCTCTGCACCATCAGGGGCACTCCGTACCATCGCATTGGTAATTCCTGTCAAGCCCTGGATAAAAGGACTCACTGAAATACCGGGGTTTATCAAACTGTGAAAGCGATCAACTATCCTGTTCTTATCAATCAGCACAGCGCCGATCTCAATAGCACGATCTCCACGCTGAGGAGACAAACCTGTTGTCTCAAAATCGAGCACGATGATAGGGAAATTACCCATAACTGAAACCTCTATTCCTTGGATCGTTCTGCACCCATCAATAATCACGTGGCCAAGCGTTTCCGCCGTTTGGACTCCGTTTCCAGATCCGGCAGGAAAATGGCGAGCAGACCGATAGCGGGTAGAAACGAACACAAGTGATACACATAGGCAAGACTGGTGTTATCAGCAAGATGGCCGAATACGGCGGCGCCGATCCCGGCCATACCAAAGGCAAAACCAAAAGACATCCCGGCCACCGTACCGACTCGTGCCGGGAGGAGTTCCTGGGCATAGACTACAATTGCCGGAAAAGCTGAAGCGAGAATCATCCCGATGGGCACACTGAGTATCCCGGTCCAGAAGAGATTGGCATAGGGCAGGGCCAGGGTAAAGGGAAGAACCCCCAGGATTGATCCCCAGATCACCACTTTCCGGCCATAACGATCCCCAAGCGGACCTCCGGAAATAGTGCCAACGGCTACCGCGCCGTAAAACACAAAGAGATGAAGCTGTGCGCTCTGTACCGGGAGATGAAACTTCTCAATCAGATAAAAGATATAGTAGCTGCCCATACTGGCCATATAGAAAAACTTGGAGAAAATCAAAGCCAGTAGCACAGCCAGAGCCAGGGCTACCTTGCCCCGCGGCAACACCACCTGATTTACGCCTGTGCCTACCCGTGATTTAAGCTGTATCAGCCCCTGCCTCTTGGACCAGTGACCAACCTGGATCAGAAGATATATTCCCAACAGGGCTGCACCAGCAAACCAGGCCACGCTGCTTTGTCCCTGTCGGAGTATGATAATAGCGGCAAGCAGTGGGCCAATGGCCGAACCAGCATTCCCCCCCACCTGAAACAACGATTGCGCCAGACCATGCCGCCCCCCCGAGGCCATACGCGCCACCCGTGATGATTCCGGATGAAATACCGACGAACCTGTTCCCACCAAGGCTGCCGCGAGCAACAGCACCGAATAACTTCCAGCCTGGGAAAAGAGCACAAGGCCAATCAGGGTCAGACCCATACCCACGGGCAGCGAATAGGGACGCGGATGCCGGTCAATATAAAAGCCAACCATGGGCTGAAGGATCGAGGCCGTTCCCTGAAAGGTCAGGGTGATCATCCCGATCTGAGCAAAGCTCAATCCATAATTAGTCTGAAGCAGTGGATAGATTGCGGACAGCAAGGTCTGCATCATGTCATTGAGCAGATGACAGACACTGATCACAACAAGGATGGCAAAAGCTGTTTTTTCAGCGGGCTGAACGTTTACGGAGGGAAAACTCATGGGAATTTCCATTATAACGGCAACAGGGATTCCCAGCTCAAGGCCGCATCAAGAGGGAAGCAAGAAAGACTCACAGGAATCAGTTCCTATATTATTCCATTTCTAAACCACGACTGAACAACACAGTAAAGCCGAAATGCAAGGATACTCCAGTGTCATACAGGCCAGGAATGGTGAAAGCAGGACCGACAAGTTACTGTTTGATGCAGAATTGGAATGAAATAATTACTGATCGTTCATGGTTATCGGGCTGATCAATAGGGTTTCTTCCCTAAAAAATTGCCGGGAGGATCATAGTTACAGACAACAATCAAATTGCCCCGGCACACCCGGGTGGCACAGCCGATCTGTCTGGTATCCCGCCAGACCAGCTGGGTGTAATGACCAACATTTGCAAAACGAGAGGCTTGAATCGTACCTCCCCTATAGTTGGATTTTTCTTTTGCCCAGGCCATGACCGCGTCCAGTGTTCCATAATGGCTGGCGGTGCCAATAAAGATATTCTCGCCAAATTTTTGTTGCCACTTGCCTGAGCGGGGACGATGTTCAATCCCACATCGGGAAGAGGCAAGATGATCAGCCCATCGCTGTGCATAAGCAGCCAGTTCCTCTGACCAGCGCAGAGGACCGACACCGACTTCCGCGCGGATTTTATTGTGCAGGGCAACAATCTTCTCGGCTTCCGACAGACTCACACGGGAACCAGACAAATCACTATGCACTATTGGACTCTCAGCAGCACTCAGAGAGAGGCCCTGCAAAAGAAACACTGCCACAAACATCATGACCAGACACCGCAAATGTTGCATATCTTCACGTACGCTCAATCTCTTTTTACTCTTCTCCAATCAAACAATTTCTTCTTTCTTTCGCTTATTCCCACAGCCGACAAAGTCGCGCCAAAGAAACAGCTCTATCAAAAAAAGCCGTTACATTGCTATCTTTATAATGGAGAAACCTCCAATAAGCAGAACCACAAAGATCACGCAGAGGATATTGAAATAACGGTCAATAAAATGCATTGCCTTCTTGCCCCACTTCTTTAAGAGCCAGGCGACAACAAAAAAACGAGTGGCCCGGGCGGCGACTGATGCAAGGATAAAAACAAATAAATTCACCCTGGCTACCCCGGCCGTTATGGTAATCAGCTTATAGGGCAGAGGGGTAAGCCCGAAGATATAGACAATCCAGGCATTCCATTTATCATACACCTGAAAAAGGTACTCTCCTCCAAGACCGGTTCCAAAAGTGCTAATAAAATAGGACGGCAAGGGAATATCATTGCGTCCATCAACCAGCACCAGTTGCACATGCGCTACGTTCTCCACAATCCATCTGCCCATAGTTTCCCAGGCAAAAACACCAATACCATATCCTGCCAGACCGCCAAAGACAGAGGCAATTGTACAATAAAGGGCTATTCGCCACCATCTGGTGGGTGCGGCCAGAACCATGGGGATAAGCAGGATATCAGGAGGCAGGGGGAAAAAACTACTTTCGGCAAACGAGATACATATAAGCGCCGGGATAGCGTAGGGTGTGTACGCCCAATGCAAGGTCCAGTAATAGATCCAACGATGAATCTGCCACAAGGAGGATGGACGCTTTAAGACATTTTCACTCATCACCACACCTGCCCAGCCAGCCGGATGATCATTTCCACAGCTCTAATCGTATCAAAATACATAATTTTCTCTTTCCTCTACCGACCTCACCATTTTACCTTGCACCTGTCACCTCTCAACCTTTGCCTGGATAGCTGAAGACCAGTTTTTTCGCCTGTAGATCCACTTGGACCTCGCCGCCCCGGGTCAAAGCGCCAAAGAGGATCTCGTCGGTGAGCACATCGCCAATCTCGGTCATAATCAGTCGCCGAAGCGGCCTGGCGCCATAATCAGGATCATAGCCCTTGGTGGCCAGATACTTGCGGGCGCGGGGACTCAAGGTAATGATCACCTTCCGTACTGCCAGTTGCGCCTGTAATTCAATAATCATCTTGTCTACGACTTTTTCCACCGCTTCCGCGTTCAAGGCCCCAAAAGAGATAATAGCGTCAAGCCGGTTACGGAACTCGGGAGCAAACAAACTCTTGACCGCCTTCTGACCACCCCCCTTTTTCTCGGTCACAAAACCAATAGGCGTGCTGCTCATCTCACGGGCGCCGGCATTAGTGGTCATGATCAGAATCACATTCCTGAAATCGGCCTTCCGCCCCGAGTTATCGGTCAGGGTCGAGTGATCCATCACCTGAAGAAGAATGGAGAAGATATCAGCATGAGCCTTTTCGATTTCATCGAGCAACAGCACCGAATAAGGATGCTTACGGATGGCCTCGGTAAGTAGACCGCCCTGATCAAAGCCAACGTAGCCTGGAGGCGCACCGATGAGACGGGCCACCGCATGTTTTTCCATGTACTCACTCATGTCAAAACGCTCAAAATGGATGCCCAGGGTCTGGGCCAACTGCCTGGCCACCTCGGTTTTGCCTACTCCCGTGGGTCCGGCAAAAAGAAAACAGCCGGTGGGTGACTGCGGATGACCAAGACCGGCCCGCGCCCTTTTGACCGCGCCCGCCACCGTGTCAATGGCAGTATCTTGACCAAAGATCACTCCTTTCATAATTGTGGCCAGTTCTTTTAAGGAACCAAGCTCGGCATTTGATCCACTTTTGGCCGGAACCCTGGCTATACGCGAGACCACCGCCTCTACATCCCGGACAGTGACCGTCCGGCCAATCTTGCCGGCCAGACGAAAGCTCGAACCCACTTCATCAAGGACATCAATAGCCTTATCCGGCAGAAAACGGTCGTTAATATAGCGGTCAGCCAGTTCGGCTGTGGCTTTGATGGCCGTTCCGGAATATGAGACCTGATGGTGCTGCTCATATTTCTGTTGCAGGCCCTGAAGGATCAGTCGGGTTTCCTCAACGCTCGGCTCTTCGACATCGATCTTTTGAAAACGACGAGAAAGTGCCCGATCCTTTTCGATATGGTTTTTATACTCTTCATAAGTGGTTGAGCCGATACAGCGCAGAATCCCGGACTGGAGGGCGGGTTTCAACAGATTGGAGGCATCCATGGAGCCGCCACTTGTAGCGCCAGCCCCGACAATAGTATGAATCTCATCAATAAAGAGGATGGCGTTTTTCTTCCGCTCCACCGCCTCCACCACACCCTTCATCCGTTTCTCAAAATCACCCCGATATTTGGTGCCGGCAACCAGCGTCCCCATATCGAGGAGATAAATTTCCACGTCCTGCAGGAGATCTGGAACCAGCCCTTTCTTGCCTGCAGCCCGAGCCGTACTATCATCATGAATGCGCAGGGCAAGCCCTTCAGCAATGGCAGTCTTGCCAACACCAGGCTCTCCTACCAGCAGGGGATTATTTTTCTTACGCCGACAGAGCACCTGCATCATCCGGCTCACCTCCAAATTCCTACCGATAAGGGGATCAAGGTGACCTTCTGCCGCCCGGCGCGTCAGATTAACCGTAAATTCCTGAAGGATTTTCTCGTCCTTATCGGCCTCCCTGTTCTCAACTCCCGGTTCAGGGCCAGCAGGCATCCGGGGCAACGGCTCCTTCTGCAAGCCTTCAGAAGGCAGCCCATGAGAGATATACTCGATCACGGCCAGACGGCCGACCCCTTCAGAACCGAGAAAATAGACAGCATGAGACTCCGCCTCAGAAAAAATGGCCGCCAGGACATCACCACTGTCCACCTCGTTCTTGCCACAGCTCTGGACATGTGAGACCGCCCGTTGCAATACCCGGTTGAAGGCCACGGTCTGGGCCGGTTCACTGGGACCAACAGCACCGAGGGTCGGTAACTCTCCTGTAAAGAAAGCCTCCAACCGCTGTTTCAGCTTTTCAATGGAGCCTCCACACTGACTGATAATATGAGTTGTTAACTCATCATAGAGCAGACCATAGAGCATATGCTCCACGGTCACATATTCATGCCTGTAGCTCTTTGCCTCTCTGATCGCTCTGACCAGTGCTGTTTCCAATGTCTTGCTTAACATTTTCTCACCATATTCCCGTAAGCAGAGAGGAACAATCCCCGCTGAACACATATTTAACTATATTTTTTCCATGGAACAACGCAAGGGAAAGCCATTTTTTCTGGCCAGATGATGCACCAGTTCCACCTTGGTCTCACAGATCTCCAGAGTATAAACCCCAGCCACCCCTATCCCTAGCTGATGCACGTCAAGCATGATTTTTGTCGCCACCGACGTTGATTTTCCAAAAATATTTTCCAGGATCAAAACCACAAATTCCATAGAGGTATAATCATCGTTATGCAGCAATGCCCTGTACAGAGAAGGCTCACGAATCTCCTCTTTGTCTCTGGTGGCAACCGAATCCTGATGCTCATTTTTTATCTTGCTCATTTTTTCAACACACAATCAGGCTGTTCATTTATTTTAAGCCGCTGTAAAAAATTAACATGACCATATATATAATTTTCCGAGGCGGTATAAGGAGCCGTAACGAAATAGATATAAATGGCCACGTTATTTCGTAACGGCTCCTAATGTTCCGTTTTCTTCCCGGCAAGCATGGTAAGAAAAAGATCTTCCAAGAGCAGGGTTGGTGGCAGAGGTGATCCTTTGAGCTGGAACTCAGTCTTCAAAAGAAGGGCCATCCACTCCTTCAACACCGGACAGGAAAACTCTTCCGCTTTGCTGAAACTCATGAACAGGGCATATGGATGACCTTTCAACATCTCAGCCCATTCCCCCTTTTCCTTAAGGGCAGGCAAATAGATATCTTGAAACTGTCTGGCCTGCATCCCCCGCTGCCAGGACGGACTTGCCTGCAACTGCATGGAACGAAACAGGAGCAACCTTCTTATATAATTGCGCATGGTGGCCAGAATAGCAAGGCCATGAACTCCATTTTCCACCAGACGGTTAAGAATTACCAGAGTAGAGGCTACCTGTTTTCTCCCAAAGGCCTCAGTCAATTCAAAGAGGGCGTCCTCTCTAGTCCGACCCACCATTGTCTCGATATCCGCACAACTGATCAACGGCCGATCCTGAGTAAACAGGGCCACCTTCTCCAGCTCCATGACCACTGCCACCGGATAAAAGCCTACCCGTTCAAAAAGCATCTCCATGGCCCGCGGCTCAATCTTTTTCTGGAAGGGGGCAAGAGTCCTGAGAGCCAACTCACGCAAAACCTCTTTCTGATTCTTCTGCGCCGCAGAACTGGCTCCAGCTTCAATAGAACAATCAACAATCAGGCCATTTTTCTTGATGAAGGTGTAAAGTTGTTTTCTCTTATCAACATTTTCAGCACTGAGAAACAGAAAATTGTATCCCGGCAAACCCTTCTCAAAGGCGGCAAGATAGCGATCAGCAAGGGTTGCAGCCCCACCACCCCTGACTCCTGTTTGCGGCCCGGACTCGGCGAGCAGCTTGTCAACCCAGCTCAGATCGCCACCGGGCTTGGCAAAACTGAACAACTGCTGCCACTGATCAGGGCCAATATCAGAAAAATTTTCATCCGCGTCAAGTGTGGCCAGGCCTGCCAGGCTCTGGAGCTGTAGACGGGCTGGCCCTGGCCGCCCCGCCTCATGGGCCAGCGTTGCCTTATTCCAGATATCTTTGGCCACCGCCCTGGAATGAAAAAGACGGCTGTCCGTCACTCTGTAGATCTGCCGACCAGGCAAAAGGCTAAAATTAATAACCTGACCAAGGGTTCGGCTCGGATCCTCCTGATCTCCATCAATGGGATGTACCGTTCCCCCTTCCTTCTGGAGGAGAGCCTGCTGCAGCATATCAGCCGCCTCACGGCACAGGTATCTCTCCCCGAAAAAGAGAACTACCCGCTCCTGCTGCTCCACACCCCTTTGACCAAGCCAGGATGTCAGTTCGTTACGTTTAATCAGGGCCATGGTCAGTCAACATTCACTCCTGCCGCTCGCTCTGTTTCTGTGCCATTCTTCTGGGCAGCCTGTCCCGCGGTCTGTCCACTGTTCTGTTTCTCAACCTGTTTTTGATCCATGATTTTGTGCAAAATGGCAGGCAGCGAACCAGGTTGCAGATATTCTTCCCCCATCCCCTGTTTAAAGATGATCGCCGCCTGATTACTGACATCTTTCCAGCTCAAATTAGCGGAACGGGAAGCAACCAGCTCAAACAAAAGCTGATTATAAGGATCATTAATAATGGCCTTGCCGGTCCCCACTGTGGCCAGGATATCCACCTTGTTATGAAAGAATGTGGCAAGCTCTGAATAAACCCGGATTCCACCACAGGAACCAAGGCTCAAAAAACGTTGTTTGCTGACCAGATCCGCCGGGACAATAGCCCCGGACTTCAACAGCTCCTCCAGAGGATCAAGTAACTGTTCTTTGCGCCAGTAACTATGACCGCGCTGGGCAAACATCTCATGCCCGCCCTTCAAGAACTGTTTGAGAAGCTGCTGTTGTTGACTCACATCATGATACACGACAACAGAATGGGAGATCTCAATACCATTCATGTGCTTCACCCAGTCGACAACCAGCGGATACCTGACCTGCAGCTTATGAATCTGATCAAGATTTTGTGCAGGGGCCCCAAGAAGTGCTTTCAGCTGCGCCACCGCGGCACGATCACGAACGCTCTCTGCCGCCAGTAAAGAAAAAGAGTTGGAAATCCGCGGTCGATAGCCATGGGCCATCAGGGTCTGGCAATTGGAACGGAAGGACTGGCTTCCATCGTCATCACTATGAAAGACAGACAAACTGCTCAGTTTTCCATCCATCTTCCACTGAGAGAAACTGGTCTTCACATATTGGTCAAGAGGGATCGTGCCATACTCAGACATCATCAGCCTGATTCTGATCTTATCCACCTCGCCAACCAATTGCGGATACTCCTGGATATAATATTGGAGGATTACCCGCAACTGGGTGCTGAACACCGCATTTTTATCACGAATTGCGGTCAGCATCTTGGCAATAAGGTAGGTACGCGTCTGCGGCTCGATGGTCTGAAGCAGGGTCATAAAGGTGGCGGAAAAGAGGATCAGGCTGTTTTCATCCTGAAAAGCTGATTCAGCCACCAGGTCAAGGACCTGTTCCTGCTCCCGCACCTGGTCCGGGAAAAAGAGGGTGAGCTTCCCTTTCTGGGCCAGACTGATGATAAAATCGGAGACATGGGTGTTCTGCGGATCAATGTTTTTGAGAAAGACCAGAAGGTTACCACCAAAACGGGTATCAATTCTTTCTTTTAAGACCGGCACCAGGATATCACGAAAGGATGAATCATAGAGATCACTGCCCCGGGAAAGAAGAATATAGGCATTGGCGGTGGTGCAATCTTTTGCCGCCTGAAGCCGGGCTGCCGATGTGGCTCGACGCAGGACGCCAATGGCCTCCCCCCTGCCTCTGGCAAGAGCAGCCGAGAATTCACTGTTGAACCGGGCCCGCACCTTTGCGTCAAGACGCTGAAAGATCTCACGGAGATAACTGGCAGGACAGGAGGACAGGACTTTGATCCCCACCTCTTGACCACTTGCTTCGGTGATATCATGCAGATTATTGACCTTCCAGATCAGATGATCTCCGGCATCAAAAAATGCCTGGAGCAACAAGCTTTTATCCTTGGCCTGATACGAAAAAAACTGCGCTTCCTGCACCTCCTGCGCAACAGCGAAGTAATTGGTAATCCAGGAAAGTGAGCTTGCGGGCGTAACTCCAGCAAGCTGGAACAAGGAACGTGCATTCCAGGCATCTGTATTTGACAGCCTTTGCAGATGGTTCATATTGAGCAAGGCCGACTCCGGGGTCATCGCAATGATCTTACAGCTCTTTTCGGTGGCCCAGCACTGTTTTTCAGTCATTCGATTAATGAGCAGCAATCCCTTGTCAACGGTCTCTACTGTTTGCCCCGGCACTTCCAGGAAGGCCTTGAAAGCCCAGAGGGCAGGTTCCTTCAACGATGCCAGCCTATCTATCAGCTCAAGCATTACAGACGGGTTCAGATTTTGGGCCTGACCAATAGCCATAGCCACCCGGGCTGAAACATAATTCAGAGTAGCAAGTTTTTCCAGCAACTTCCAGCAAGCCTCAGCATCCACTCCGGAGAGCGTGGAAAAATGTTCCAGAACAGCAATATAGCCAAAAGAGATATGGGACTGTGGCAGCCGGTGCAGGACTTCCAGCACCCCCTCAGCAGTCATAGAGGGTAAACTACCAAAAATCCTGAGAGCCCTCATATTGGTATAACTCAAGTCTTTGACCAATTCTTTGGCCTGAGCGAGTTGCTTCGCATCCATCTTCACCTTGGCCAAGGCCTCCATCGTCTGTATAGAGGCTTGTTCCGTGGCAAGATCGCTACTGATTTTACCGCTACCACTACCTAAACCAGCAAGACTTCCTATCGGCCACGACAAGAACATAACCAACACAAAAACCAACAGTAGTCCCTCACCACCCATCAACTTTTTCAACTTTTGCATTCCCACTTCATCACTTTTATGTTTACTATTCCCTGGCATCAAAATCATAACGCTTTCTCATGCCCCCTAGCCCACAAAACAAAAGATTAATAATAATCAATTCCCGATAAACTGTAAAAAAAACTTTTCATGCAACAGCGCCATTCCCAATTTTTCCCCTCTCTCTGCCTGGTTCTGGCCATGTTTCTCTGGGGAAGTTCTTTTGTTGCCATGAAACTGGCCTTTCAGGATTATCACCCTATGGTAGTCATCTTTGGCAGAATGTCGGTTGCCTCACTGGCCTTCCTCTGTTTTTTACCCAGATTTCGAACCATCCATATCCGCCGACAGGACTGGCATCTCTTCGCTATCATGGCGTTAAGCGAGCCCTGCCTTTATTTCTTTTTTGAGGCGCTTGCCCTGCAAAACACCAGCGCATCTCAGGCATCACTGATCACCGCCATGCTGCCGCTACTGATCACAATTGCCTCAGTCTGCTTTCTCAGTGAAAGAGCATCGAAGCAAACCCTGTTCGGTCTTTTTCTGGCAATGGGCGGGGCCATCATCCTCAGCCTTGGAGGATCAGCGAACGAACAGGCACCAGCGCCCCTGCTCGGCAATTTCTATGAATTCATGTCCATGATCTGCGCCACGATCTATACCATCACCGTCAAACGACTCACTGTTTTCTACCCGGCTTTCTTTCTCACCGCTGTCCAAGCCTGGATCGGAGCCCTCTTCTTCGCACCCTTCCTCACCCTGCCCCAGGTTCCGCTGCCCGTGTCCTTTCTCCTTGTACCGATGTCAGCCATCCTTTATCTGGGACTGGCAGTCACTCTGGCCGCTTACGGCCTCTATAACTACGCACTGGCACAGATGGAAGCGAGCAAAAGCTCAATCTTCATCACCCTGATTCCCCTGTTCACCCTGCTGCTCAGTCGGATTCTCTTTAATGAAACATTTACACCATGGCAGTATTTTGGCGGATTCACTATATTTTTTGGTGTATCGCTAAGCCAGGATTTTTTCAGGATTTCAACAGGAAGGTTATTTCAAAAAAGAACAAAACCGTGAGCAGATCACGTATCCATCAGGAGCCAAGCAATGGACAAACAACTCCAGAAACAATTAGAAAAACTTTTTTTAGAAATGACACGCGGTGCTGCCCGCAAAAAAATCTACGCCCTGCGAGCACGGCAGGATGGCAACAAGGCTCTTGCCCGCCTCTTTACAGCCATAAGCAGCTCAGAGTCCGCCCAAGCCGCCCGTTTCCTCATTCAACTTCGCGGCCAGACAGGCAGCAGCGAGCAAAATTGCTCTCTGGCCTTCAACGATGAAATTCCTCTTTCCATCACCCTGTACGAACAGGCGACGAGGCAAGCGGACGACATTCACAACAAGGCCATGCACAGCGCCTGCTCCCAGTCTGCCAGAGTCCAGCGTATGCATCTGAATCTAAAAAAGAAACTGGACAGAAGAAATGGCCAGGACGAAGAGAGTAAGATCAGTTATCACATCTGTCAGTTCTGCGGATTTATCATGGAAAACAGGGCCCCGGAAAACTGCCCCATATGCACTGCCCCGGCCAGCCGCTTTCAGGTGATCACTGCCTGAAACTACCAGGGACAAAACAGTCTCAAAGCCTTCCTTGCTCCCCAAACAAGAAAGCCCGTAACTTATGAAAGTTACGGGCTTATTAAAAAAATGGTGCCGCAGGCGAGAGTCGAACTCGCACGACCGTGGGCCACTACCCCCTCAAGATAGCGTGTCTACCAATTCCACCACTGCGGCGCACTTCTTTATTTTTTTTCTTTATTGTCGGTTGCTGTTCCTTCCGTTGCTGCAGGTGCCGTCTCTTCTTTCACTGGAACAGTTGGCATGGGGATAACTTTTTCCTCTTTCCCTGCCTTATCTTCCACCTGTTGCACTGCTGCAGGTTTGGGCTTTGCCAACTCGGTCATAACCGACCCGGTACTCTTGCTGGATGAGAAATACGCCAGTAAGACCGATGTCAACATAAAAACTATTGCCACAGAAGTCGTAATCTTGTTCAACAATGGCAACGGACCTTCTGACCCGAACAGCGATTGACCAGAACCACCAAAAGTTGCCCCCACATCTGCCCCTTTCCCATGTTGGAGCAGGACAATCACGATCAGAAAGAGACAGACCGCTACATGGACAACTGTTAATAAGGTAATCATCAGTAAATACTATATTTTGTGAAAATGAATTATCCGTTCAAACGACTCTGCATTGAGGGCCGCACCTCCAACGAGAGCACCATCGATATCATCCTGAGCCATCAACGCATCAATATTATCAGGCTTAACCGAGCCACCATACAATATCCTAATCTGATCGGCAACATCTTTTTCATACATTCCTGCCACAAGATTGCGGATAAAAGCGTGAACCTCCTGAGCCTGCTCTTTTGTGGCTGTTTTCCCAGTCCCAATCGCCCATACCGGTTCGTAGGCAAGAACAGTTTCTACCATATCCGCAGCAACGACACCGGCAAGACCGGAGCGGATCTGCTCTTCAATAATCTTGAAGGTCTGCCCGCCCTCCCGCTCGTCCAGAGTTTCCCCGACACAAAGGATGGGTACAAGCCCAAAGGCAAGGGCGCCCCGGACTCGTTTATTAATAAGCACATTATCCTCATGAAAGATCTGCCGCCGTTCAGAATGACCAACAATGGCGGCCGCACCACCTGCGTCCAAGACCATCAGGGGAGATATTTCACCGGTAAAGGCCCCTTGCGCCTCCCAACAAACATTCTGGGCAGCAAGGAGGACCCCTGTCTCAGCAACCATATGGGCTACCTGACTGAGCACGGTAAAGGGTGGGGCCAGCAACACATCACGATCCTCAAGACCCAAGCATGTTTTTGCAATATCTGCAGCAAGATGGCAGGCATCAAGGACTGTAGTATGCATCTTCCAGTTTCCGACAAGCAACGGCCTTCTCTTCATAACTGACTCCTCTGAGGCGTTCCCGCGACATAGCCGCCATTCGCGCACAGCAATTTGTATCTTTCAACCAAGGGCATCAACACCCGGCAGACTTTTTCCCTCCATCAGCTGGAGAAAAGCACCACCCCCGGTTGACATATAAGAAATATTTCTGGCCTCACCAGATTTTTTCACAGCCGCATTGGAATCCCCACCGCCTGTCACCGACAGGGCATGTGAGGTAGCAACCGCGTGACACATGGCCATGGTCCCCCGGGCAAAGGCATCCATCTCAAAAGCGCCCATTGGCCCATTCCAGACGATGGTCCTGACATCGGCCAGGGCCTCCTGAAAACAGATGGTCGAAGCGGGACCGATATCAAGGGCCATCCAGCCCTCAGGAATATCCTGGGCCGTCACATTCTTCACCACCGCGTCCGCTGCAAAACGATCCGCCACTACAAAATCCACAGGAAAATAGAGTTTCACTCCCTTTTCTTTAGCGGCCTGAACCAATTGTCTGGCACTATCGAGTAGATCGTCTTCAGTTTTGGAAGCGCCAACCGGAACCCCCTGACTCTTAAGAAAGGTATTAGCCATGGCTCCGCCGATGATCATCCGGTCCACCTTATCAAGCATATTCTGCAGGGCACCCAGCTTGGATGAGACCTTTGCCCCGCCAACTATCGCCATCAAAGGACGGACAGGTTCGTCCATCGCCTTGTGGAAAAAATCCATCTCAGTTTGAAGAAGGAATCCGGCACACTTTTCCTGAACAAGGGCAGGGACACCGGCCACCGAGGCATGGGAGCGATGGGACGCGGCAAAGGCATCATTAACATAAACATCAGCCAGACAGGCAAGCTGTTCGGCAAACACGGGATCATTTTCCGTCTCTTCCTTATGAAAGCGCAGATTTTCCAGAAGAAGTATCTCCCCCGGCTCCATAGAAGCGACCATGGTCTCAACTTCCTGGCCGACACAATCCGGAGCCAACCGTACATCCTGTCCGAGCAGAGTTGAAAGATGCCTGGCAACAGGGGCAAGACTGAAGGCCATAACCCGTTGACCTTTAGGCCGGCCCATATGACTGCACAAGATCAGCTTCCCTTTCTGCTCCAAGATATACTGAATGGTGGGCAGGGCCATACGAATACGGATATCGTCGGTAATCACCCCCTGCTCATCCATGGGGACGTTAAAATCGACACGAACCAGTATGCGCTTCCCGGCAAGCTCCAGATCACGAATCGTTTTCATTACCTCACTCCTCTTTCTTTAATCCTGAAGACAAGTCTCTTAGAGCATCTTGTCGGCAACCTGAGTTGTCAGATCGCCCAGCATATTGGTGTAGCTTCCCAGCTCATTATCATACCAGCCATAAACAACCGCCTGGGTCACCGGCACACTGAGCATACGTTCAGCACCGGCACCAAGGGCACAGGATTTAATTTTCTCTAGATTCACGGTAATTGAAGCAGTGCGGGTATGGGTCTCAGTACCTTCAATAACGGCTGCCGCCTCCGGCGCCCCGATAATATCAGATGAGACATTCTGCTCCTCCGTATACTCCAGATAAGGAGAATTCTGGGCATAGTCGCGGTAAATTGCATTAATTCTATCTCTCTTGAGCGGATTTTCGAGATCATCCTGAACATTGAGCACCAGTACAATCAGCGAACCGGTTGAGGTCGGGATACGTACTGATTCGGCGATAAAGCCAATAGACTTCATCTCCGGAATAACCAGAACCAGGGCCTTGGCAGCTCCCGTCGTCGTCAGAATAATATTATTGAGAATCGACCGGTTTTTACGCAGATCAACCGCCCCACTTTTAGGCAGACGATCCAGGACTTGCTGGCTGCCGGTTGCCGCATGAATCGTGACCATGGAGGCCGAGAGAAAATTCTCCGCCCCGATGCTCTCCATCAACGGCTTGATCATATAGGAAAGACAGGTCGTGGTGCAGGAAGCCGCCGAGATGAGGGAGTGGCGGGACGAGTCATAATCCTCATCATTGATGCCCATCACCGTGGTCACTGCATCAACCGGCATATCCATGCCTTTTGATTTGATCTTGAAAGGGGCGGAGAGCAAGACCTTTTCAGCCCCGGCCTGCAGATGCCCGCGCAGCGAGCCCCACTTGGCATCGGCATCGGCGGTGGGATCAGTAAAGGCCCCGGTGGTATCCACCACCAGCTTCACCCCATTTGCCTGCCAGGCAATATCCCTGGGATCACGAGCAGTGCGCAGAAAGGTTACCGGCACGCCATTGATGACCATAGTCCCCTTTTCTTCATTCAGGTTTTCTATCACCCGGCCACCCTTATGGCCATAAAGATACGACCCCAGACGGCCATACGAGGAATCACGCTCAATACAGGACGCCAGATCGTTTAATCCCCGACCGATCTCCCGACCAACGTTAACGGTAATTTCAGAAAAATGTTTTCTTGAGACATGATGCCAGAGTGATAGTTTCCCGATCCGACCGAGGCCGTTTATCCCTAAATTCATGGCAATGATTCTCCTTTACGGGTAAAATAATACTTAAATCAGCGCATTGCGTTACACTACAATGCGCAAGACAACACAATATTAACAAAAACCTTTAGTTAGAAGACATACAAAGACTCCACATTCTTATACTGTATTCCAAGCTATTCTTCAAAGACTATCAAGTCCATATATTCAAAAAAACACCTTATGGGTATTTTGAAAGATCAGATTTGCTTGTTGCAGCGTATGACATGCAGGAAATATTACCACAATATCTTCTCAAGATTACAATATAAAAACCTTAATAACGACGCACCAGTAAAGTAAAAGAACACTTTCCAAAGACACTCTGACCAGACAAAAAATGAAATTCACCACGCCATTGCAAGCAGCAATTCTCATCAGACGCTACAAGCGTTTTCTAGCCGATGTCAAAACTGAAGACGGTACAGAATTCACTGTCCATTGCCCGAACTCAGGCTCCATGCGCGGTTGTTCCACCCCTGGAAGCAAGGTGCTCATCTCCCGCTCCGCAAACCCCAAGAGGAAATACCCCTGCACCCTGGAAATGATCAAGGAAGGAACAACATGGATCGGCATCAATACCATGCGCACCAACCACCTGGTAGCTGAGGCCATTACCGAGAAACGAATTGCTGAATTCAACAATATGGAGACTATTCAAGCAGAAATCAAGACCTCAAAGTCTACTCGACTTGACTTCCTGCTCACCAAGGGCAGCCATAAAACCTATATAGAGGTCAAAAACTGTTCCCTGGTTGAAGATGGCTGCGCCATGTTCCCGGATGCCGTAACTACCCGTGGGACAAAACATCTGCATGAGCTTGCAGATCTTGTGGTTCAGGGGAATGAAGGGGTGATTTTTTTCTGTGTCCAGCGCATGGACGCAGACCGTTTCCGACCAGCTGCCCATATCGACCCGCTCTATGCCGAGACCCTGACACGCGTACACCGGCAAGGGGTCAAAATCATGGTCTATCAGGCAGAGATCACAGCAGAAGAAATTCGTATTGTCCGTGCCCTTCCCTTTTCACTTTTCAAGAGCTCAGATCAGCCATGAAACAAACACCAGCACCCGTAAAAAAGGGGGTCGTTCTTCTCAGCGGCGGCCTTGACTCCACCACTGTTCTGGCCATTGCTCAATCTCAGGGCTACGCCTGCTATTGTCTCAGCTTCAGCTATGGACAGAAACAATCCATTGAACTGGAACGAGCCAGCCACATCGCCAGAAGCTTCTCTGTGGAACAACACCTGATCCTGCAGCTTGACTTAGGAAAAATCGGGGGATCGGCACTCACTACCTCCCTCACCGTACCCAAAGATCGAGATCTGAATGTGGAAACAGATGAGATCCCAGTCACCTATGTACCGGCAAGGAACATGATCTTCCTGGCCCATGCAGTTGCCTGGGCTGAAGTTCTGGGAGCAACGAATCTTTTTATCGGCGTCAATGCCGTTGATTATTCCGGCTATCCCGACTGCCGCCCGGAATTCCTGGAAGCCTTCACCAAAATGGCAAATTTGGGCACCAAAGCCGGCGTGATGGACACCAATGGATTTACCATCCACGCACCACTGCTTTCTCTAAGCAAAAAGGAAATTATCGAGAAAGGTCTTACGCTAGGAGTAGATTACAGTCTGACCCACAGCTGCTATGATCCAAAAGAAGGGAAGGCCTGCGGCAGGTGCGACTCTTGTCTGCTGCGCCTCAGGGGATTTGCCGAGGCCGGAATCAAGGACCCAGCCCACTATGTCAGATAGGATTCTACTACCATAAACAGAAGAAGAATGGCAAAGTCTTCAACCCTGCAAGTCATTATAGGTGATCCGGCCGCCAAGGAGAGTCAACACCGCTTTACCTTGAAGCTGCCAGCCCAGGAACGGTGAGTTCTTTGACAAAGAAGCTATCAGGTCTTCGGTAAAAAGAAACTCCCTGTCAGGATCAATAACCGTTATATCCGCAACATCGCCGATGGCAAGAGAGCCGCCGGCAACGCCAAGAATACGAGCTGGAGCAGAAGACATCAGCTCGACCAGACGGGCTTCAGTAATCACCCCCTCACGAACCAGGGCCAAAGTCAAGGGAAGGGAAGTCTCAAGACCGATAATACCATTGGCCGCCCGATCAAACTCCACTTGTTTTTCCAAAACAGAATGAGGCGCATGATCAGTGGCAATGGCGTCAAAAGTGCCATCCTGCAGACCACTGCGAATGGCCTGACGATCTTCTTCGGTACGCAGGGGCGGATTCATCTTGGCATTGGTATTATATCCCTCCACTGCCTCCTCGGTCAGGGTAAAATAGTGGGGAGTGGTCTCGGCCGTGACCAGAACACCCCGTTTTTTCGCCTGACGAATCAGACCCGTCGCTGCCGCAGTGCTCACATGAGCAATATGGACATGATGACCGGTTAACTCGGCCAGGGCCAGTTCCCGATAGACCATAATGGATTCGGCCGCGACCGGAATACCGCGCAGACCAAGGCGGGTCGAGACCTGGCCTTCATTCATGACCCCGTTACGGCTCAGCGAAATTTCCTCGGAGTGAGAGATGACAAGCAGGCCGTGACTGGCCGCGTATTCCATAGCCCGCCTCATGAGCTGACTATCAACCACGGGCTGTCCATCATCGCTCAGCGCCACCACCCCGGCCGCCTTCAGCTCGCCATACTCAGCCAGCCCTGTGCCGCTGCTGCCCTTACTGATCGCCCCCACCGGATAGACCCGGGCCGAGACATGCGCTGCCTGTTCCAGGATAAAACGGGTGACAGCAGCCGTGTCATTGACCGGCTTGGTATTGGGCATGCAGGCCACCGCTGTAAAACCTCCTGCGGCTGCAGCAAGCGCTCCGGAAGTGATGGTCTCCTTATACTCCTCACCAGGCTCACGAAGATGAACATGCATATCGATAAGACCCGGCACCACCCATTTCCCCAGCAGGTCGAACCGCCTGGCTCCCTCCGGCACAACAGACTCCGGCGCCACAATCACACCGTCCCGCAGCCACAGATCACCTCGCCCATCAACCTTGTTCACCGGATCAATGATCCGTCCATTCTGCAGAATTGTTATCTCATTCATGGCAACCTGTTCCCTTAATTGGCATCCCCGCCCTTCTCTCCGCCCATAACCAGATAGAGCAAGGCCATACGAACCGCCACGCCATTGGCAACCTGGTCAAGGATCACGGAACCGGTCCCATCCGCCACATCCGGATTCATCTCAACACCCCGATTGATGGGTCCGGGGTGCATAATCAGCACATCTTTTTTGGCCAGCGCCAGCAACTTACGGTTAACCCCGTAAAACCTGGCATATTCACGCAGGGAAGGAATCAGGGGGTCGTGCTGCCGTTCCTGTTGAATCCGCAGAGCCATTACCACATCAGCCCCAGTCACTGCCTCGGTAACAGAGGAACAGACCTTCGCTCCCAGTGACTCAATACAGGGCGGTATAAAGGTCGCGGGCCCGGTAACCCTGACTTGGGCGCCCAGCCGGGTAAAGCCGATGATATCAGAATGGGCAACCCGGCTATGGGCAATATCCCCGATAATCGCGATGGTCAGCCCCTCAATCCTGCCCTTGTGTTCCATCACGGTCATCAGATCAAGAAGCCCCTGACTGGGATGTTCATGGGTCCCGTCTCCGGCATTAATGATTGCAGCATTAACATGCTGGCTCAACAACAGGGGGGAACCGGAACTGGGATGACGAAGAATGATAATATCGGGATTCATGGCCTCAAGATTACGGGCCGTGTCAATAAGGGTTTCTCCCTTCTGGGATGAACTGGTGGAAGCAGAGATATTAAAGGTATCAGCGCTCATCCGCTTGGCGGCGATCTCAAAGGAAAGGCGGGTGCGGGTGGAGGGCTCAAAGAAGAAATTAATGATTGTCTTGCCACGAAGCGTGGGCACCTTTTTGATGGGACGCGCAGATATCTCCTTAAAAGAACGGGCAATGGAAAGGACATACAACATATCCTCAGCTGAGAATTGGCCCATCTCCAGAATATGCTTATGCTGAAAACGATATTCTTTATTCACGTCCGCGCCCACCTGTTAAACTGAGAAAAATCAACGAACCATATCCCCAAGACGATCCCAGCGAATAGAAGTGTAACGATCAATGGAAAAAAGTGATTTATCAACATCCCAAGACCAATAGATAATAAGGGCCTTGCCCAAGACATCCTGCAGATCAACAAATCCCCAGAAACGACTATCATAGCTATTATCGCGGTTGTCGCCCATGACAAAGATCTTGCCATCGGGAACTGTCACCGGTCCGAAATTATCTCTTGGACCGGCAGCAGCACTCATGATTTCACGCGTGGTGAAATGGGCATGAGGATTTTCAACCTGCTGGCCATTCAGGAAAACCTGCTTATCTCTAACCTCAATGGTATCACCACCTATGGCCACGACCCGCTTGATATAATCAAGAGAACGATCACGCGGAAAACGAAAAACAACCACGTCGCCCTGGGCTGGGCCCTGCCGGGAAATCAGCGAGGTCCCAATCACCGGCAGCCTGACCCCGTAACTGAACTTGCTTACCAGTAAATGATCCCCGATCTGCAGTGTCGGCAGCATGGACCCGGAAGGAATTTTAAAGGCCTGAACGATAAAAGTCCGCACAAAAAGAGCAAGAAGCACTGCAACCACTATGGCTTCTACATACTCTCGAACAACTGATTTATTATTTTCCATGCTAATCAACCGTATTTTCTCCTTCTTTAAGTTATCAACAAACTAAGTCCATGCAACTGATTACTGCAAAAAAGCTTTCTTTTCAAGCCAGTTCCCACTTGAAAAAAAATATTGCACGCCCCCACCCCCCCAATCCCTTTCGTTCCACCCCTTAACCATGCCAATACACTATGAAAAGGATATGAGCAAATACAAAACATCAACATGTTGTGCCATCTCAACCAAGCAAACATTCCAAAACCCTATTACCCACTTATTTTATTGGAAATATAATAAATTTTTCTTATTAGTTTTCTTGACAAAGTTTTTTTTTTATGTCCTTAATAGAAAATCAAGATCGTAACAATTATCAGAATGCATAAACTTAGTGCAAACAATAAGAATATACAGAAAGTACGACTAAACAATCATGAAGCTGCCTTTTCTCTCCACAGAAAAATTGGTTATCGGTATAGATATTGGATCACATGCCGTTAAGATGTGTGAATTGAAACTATCAGACAAGGCCTATACTGTTGTGAATCTCGGCAGCATAATTCTTCCTGAAGGGGCAGTTGAGGACGGCTCATTACAAGATCCTGAGGCCGTGAGCAAAGCTATTTCCGAGCTCCTGGCCAACCTCAAAATAAAACACAAAAAAGTTGCCATTTCCATTTCCGGCTACTCGGTCATTGTTAAAAAAATTCATCTTGAGGTCATGGAAGAAAAGCAGCTTGAAGAGTATATTACTGCTGAGGCAGAACAATATATTCCCTTTGACATTGACGATGTCTATCTTGATTTTCAAGATCTTAAAACCAATACTGAAGGATCAACCCACACGGATGTCATGCTTGTTGCTGCCAAAAAGGAAGTGATCGACGATTTTCTGGACATGCTACAGGGGCTGGGTCTTCAGCCAGTTGTGGTCGATGTCGATGGCTTTGCCCTGGAAAATATATACGAATCCAACTATCCTCAAAATGAGAATGTAGCATTGGTGGATATTGGCGCCTCCAAGATGAATATCAACATTATTACCAAGGGCATGTCCGTGGTAGCAAAAGACATAGGGATAGGCAGCCGACAAATAACTGAGCAGATTGCCGACACCTTCGACATCACCATGGAAGAGGCGGAAACATTAAAGATTGGACGGAGTCCAGTCGAAGGAAAGCAGGAACAGATTACAAAAATTTTCATTTCCACATGCACCCAATGGGTTTTAGAAATCAAAAAAGCCATTGACCTGTATCACTCTAACCCTGCCAATAAACACTTGGACAAGGTGGTCTTAAGTGGCGGAGGTGCTAAAGTAGCAGGACTGACTGAATTTTTGGAAAGAGAAACCCATGTTCCGGTTGAAATTATCAATCCTTTTGCCAAGATGCTCGTCAATCCAAAACAGATAGATACGGAATACCTGAATACTGTTGGCCCGGAAATGGCTATAGCGACTGGTCTTGCCACCCGTACATCAGCTATTTAAAAGCCGTGACAAAACAACTCGTACATTTTAATTTTTTTGTTACGACAGCCATAAATGGCATAGTGTCGATAGCTTTAGGGATGGATGAATCGTGACCGGTTCCTTATCATTATATTTACTATAAAAATGAATATTTCTTTTTTTCCATCGGCTTAGGTTATCAATATGCTTAAAATTAACCTGCTCCCTATCCGGCAGCTCAAAAAACATGCCAAGGCCCGTAACGAATTCTTCGGATTTGTCTCGATCTTCATACTATTCCTGTCTGTTCTAGGTATCGTGGCCATGGTCCAAAGCAGTAAAGCCACAGCCATTAAATCAGAGACCACCAGGCTGAATCAGGAAAAACATACATATGACAAAATCCTGGCTGAGATAAAAAAGTTGGAGACCGATAAAAAAGATCTCGAAAACAAGATCAGCATCATTAAGAAGTTAAAAAAAGAATCTTCACTCACTGTCCATGTTCTGGACGAGGTTGCCAGAAAGCTGGACAGCACCAGAATGTGGCTCACTTCTCTCGACCAGCAAGGCGGCTCGCTTACCCTTACAGGCAAAGCCCTGGACAATAAGACTATTGCCGAATTCATGAACGCTCTGGACGCATCCTCTTTTATCAGCGATGTCAACCTTTCCGATTCTTCACTCAGTAAAGTAGCAGGACAGGACCTGAAGGCTTTTTCACTCCAGTGTGCTGTTGGTGCAACGACAGAAGCAGCTGATACTACCAATAAAACGAAACAATAACCCACACGTCCTCATTGTATGAAAAAGAATAACCAGGCATTTGCAACCTTTATAGACACGAAATACATCCCTCTGCAAAGGAAGCATAAAATCGCGGGAGCAGCGGCACTGTTGATTGTGCCTCTCATTCTTTTTGTCGTTGTTTTTTATCTCCCCAAAAGTAAGGAAATCGAGTCACTTACCCAACAAAAAAATACTGCAACCCTGGAGTTGCAAAAGGCGAAAGACACAGCTGCAACCCTTAACAAACACAAGGCAGAAATGGCATCCGTTGAGGAACGCTTCAATGAGACATCAGTCTTATTTCCAAAAGAAAAAGAGATCCCTCGCCTCTTGACCGACATATCAGCAGAAGGACAAAGCGCTGGTCTTGAATTTCTGACCTTCAAACCTCTGGCAGCTGTCCCCAAAGATTTTTATTCAGAGATTCCCATCGATATCCAGGTAAGAGGCCCCTATCATAACATGGGTAGTTTTCTTGACCACGTGAGTAAACTGAACCGAATAGTCAGTGTCTCAAATGTAAAAATAAGCGCTCCCAGTAAAAGTGAAGGAGAGATACTTCTGGATTCTACGTGTCGTCTGGTAACGTACCAGTTTACCAATATAACGCTGGCGCAGCCTAACGCCGCAAAGAAATAACACACAATACCCTCTCTGATGAAAACGCAAATAAATATCAGACATTTCACATTCACTCTCAGCTTTTTGCTGGTCTTAAGTGGCCCTCTGTCTCTACAAGCTGTACCTGAAAGTAATGATAGCAGTGAGACGAATCGGACTGTCGGACAAGATCCTCTGGGGCTGACATTACCCTCCGATGATGCATCAACTATTTTTTCTTACCAGGTTGAAGGAAGACCAGATCCCTTTTCTCCATTCATCACTGAAAAGGCGGCAAGCTCCACAAATATGGATGAGATTGTCGAAAACGAGGAAAAGCTTTCCGGAATGCAGTTGTTTGAACCAAGCCAGCTAAACCTGGTTGCCATCGTTTTTGAAGATAGTGCTGAACTGGCCATGGTTGAAGATGCTGCCGGTCAGGGATATGCTCTTCGACCTGGCATGAAAATTGGTAGGAAAGGAATAATTACCACCATTGACCCCAATCAGGTTATCATTGAAGAGACATCGGTAACTCGTTCCGGCAAGAAATTAACTAATAAGATCGTTATGCTTTTAAAGAAAAAGGGAGAAGAGTAAACAATGTATCCAAAGCTCTCCACATTCCAACCGACTATTTTTCTCACCCTTTGCCTTTTACTTCTGATGAGCACGGGATCAGTCTTTGCTGAGAACACTTCACCTGCAGCAGATAAGTCCTATTTCATCCAGGACATCAAGTCAAACCTGCAGGACGATGCTTTAAGCATTGAGATTATAGGAAATAGCCTGCCAGATTATAATACCTTTGAATTATTTAATCCCGCACGGCTTATTCTTGATATTGCTCACGCCAAGATGGATACCAAGATTGATCCCGACAAAATCTTACCTGACAACAGCTACGCGAAACTTGTCACTAAGCCCCTGACTGATCAAGATCCCAGCATCACCCGATTTGAAATCACCATCAATGACAGTCACACCTACTCAGTGGACAGAGACCAGAACAACCTGTTGATCCTCATCCACCCCAAAACTGATACCACACAGGCCGTGGCACCTGCCGCACCAAAAGAAGCAGCAGCATCGGGCGCATCTGCTCAAAATAACAGCACCCCGAGCATGCTCCAGGATATGGTCATCAAGAAAGGTACTGAGCAATCTGAAGTCCTGATTCTTGCAGATACACCGATCAAAGACTTTCGTCATAATATCGTTGTCGGCAAAAAAGGTCTGCCAGACATGATGTTTATCGATATAACGGGAGTCGATGGATCGAAACTGGCGCGAGAGACGGAAGTAGGCACAGCCCTCAGTAAGATCAGAGTCGCACCCAAGGGGACAGGGATCCGCCTTCTCTTTGACTCCGGCCTGGCAACCCTCTTTGATTATACGGTTACACCAGATCCTCAAGGACTACTGGTAACCATTAAGGAAGCAAAACAAGGCTCACAACAAGGAATGTCCCAAGATATAAAAGCCCCAGCGGACTCTACTCTTGAAAATCTTATTGACTCTTCAGCAACAGCCCTCAGTGAGGGAAAGACCAAAGGACAAGATGGCAATGACAAAGTAATGGGAGCCTTAGAAAACTCTTTTAACTTTGGCGGATACAAAGACACCAAACGTATCAGTGTGGATTTCTTCAAAATTGATCTGCACAATGTCTTTCGCCTGTTCCGTGAGATCAGCGGCGTTAATATCATTGTTGATGATTCAGTGCAAGGATCACTCACCCTGGCGCTCAATGATGTCCCCTGGGATTTTGCTCTCGATGTCATTCTCAACCTTAAAGACCTGCGCAAGGAAGAGCGTTTTAACACTATTGTTATTTACCCGGCAAAGAAGGAATTTTTCTGGCCGGTGCGTGAACAAGACAATCTCTCCGTGGAAGCAGACCTTTCAATTGTCCAGCAGGAGCAGGACGCCCTGATTATTGAACAGTCGGCGGCTCAATCAGAAGAGAGTGTGCAGGCCAAGGAACTGCTGCGCAATGCACGGATTGAAGAAAAGGGCGATAACATAGAAAAGGCCGTAACCCTCTACGAGCAGGCCTTCCAACTTGACCCCAAAAATACCAATCTGGCAAACCGCTTGGCTGTCCTCTATCTGGCAAATCTGGGTATGAATGCCAAGGCCGTTTATTTTGCCAAGGAAAGTTTGAAGATAGATCCCCAAAATAGTCAAGCAGCGCTCTACGCGGCCATTGGCCTGGCAAACATGAACCAGATTGGCGAGGCCACAGACTATTTTTCTCAGAGTATCAGTGCCCCGACCCCAATGAAAGAGGCTTTAATCAGCTACGCATCTTTCAGCGAACAGAATGGACAGCCAGAGAGTGCTCTGAAACTGATTGCCAAATACAATACGCTTTATGGTGAGTCCGTGGACACTATGGTGGCCAAGGCCAGGATCTATGACAAAATGGGCCAGAAGGAGAAAGCCAACGAACAATATCGGACCCTGCTTGCCTCTGGTTATCAACTGGTTCCCGGCCTGAAACAATTTATACAAGAACGGTTGAACGGTAATGTCGCCCCAGCTATCTAGACCGTTATAATAAAATAAACAGTTCTTTTCATTACACGCAGGTTTGCACAGATATGACACGTTTCGCTCATTCTTTAATGGCCAAGAGGTTTTCCATGAAACTCAGATCACAAGTGGCGTCAGCACTCGCCCTCTTTCTTCTTTCCCTTGTTCTTTTGTCTTGTAGTCCCTTGACTGCAGAGCCCGAGAAACCTACAGCAGAGGCCGCAAAGGTTACCATACCCGATGCGACTCCGCCATCTCTGCCGGTTCAATATCAGAAGCCCTCGTACCGGGTTGATGTTACCGGTAAAGAAGATCTGGACAATCAAGCGGACGATGTGGTTCTCAAGGTAGGCGCGAAGATCAGTTCAAATAAGAAAGTGGCACTCAGGGACATCATGAAGCCCTTGGCCAGCCAGAAGAAACTCAATATATCCTGGGCAAGTGATGTTAATCAGGAGGCTTTAGTAGATGTCGATATCCAAGCCAATGATGATTTTTATAAGGCCACCGAGAATCTCCTGCGGCAGGTTGATTATTTCTATGAAATCGAAGGGAGCACTCTGATCATCAAATACAGGGAGACCAAAAAATTTCATATTGCCATGCCTTTCTCCAAACAAATCTACACAACTAACTCTGGAGGAAATGCCCTTGGTGGAGGGGGTGACGAAACTACCAAACAAAATATGGAAGGAACCATCAAAATCACAAGCGAAGGAAATGAGTTTGATATCTGGAATAACATTCAAGCAAATCTTGACATTATTCTTAAAACAGAGCGCACTAAAAAAACAACGATCCTGAAAACCGACAATACCATTGCTGGCTCAGCGGACTCAAAAAGCGAAGATAAAAAAGTAGAGATGAAAGAAGAAGTAGCGACAAATGAAGGAGAGAACTACTACTTAATAGATAAACCAGTGGGATTAATCACCGTAACAGCACCCCGTCCCATACTCGAAAAAATAGACAATTACTTCAAATCATTAGAAAAAGAAGTCTACAAACAGATCTCCATTGAGGCCAAGATTATTGAAGTCCAGTTACTCGACAGTTCTTCCATCGGCATAAACTGGAATGCCGTACTTCAAAATTTCAACATCAACGGGGCAGTTCAATTCGGTTCCCAATTTGTTGACGCTGCAAGTGGTATTACTCAAGTTGGCCAAGTTTTTCCCTATATATTTGCCAATGAAAATGCAGATGGCACCTGGGATAATGGCACCAATCATGGATCAACCTACGATCCGACTCGTCTGGTATCCAACGTCAAGATCAATACAGCTAATTTCGACGTCTTCCTCAACGCCCTCAAGACCCAGGGCAATACCAAGGTTCTCTCCAATCCCAAGATCAGTGTCCTCAATGGCCAACCAGCCATGATTTCGGTCGGCCGTAATGTCACCTACTTAAAACAAGTAAAGTCAGATGTTACGGGAACTGGAGTGGACAGAACCACAACCTATACGGCAACTCCTGGCACAATTCTTTCGGGAGTTGGCCTTGGCTTGACCGCCACTGTTCTCAACAACAATGAACTGGTCATGACTCTGATGCCTGTCACTTCCGAGTTGCAAGATGGCACTGAACAAGCTGTAGTAGTTGCAGGTAGCGGTGAAACAGAGATTAAAATGGGACTTCCCATTGTCAATGTCCGCGAGATGAGCACAACAGTACGAGTCAAAGATGGTGAGATGCTTGTTATTGGTGGACTTATTTCCGATACGAATACAGAAGAAGGAAACTTTGCTCCAGTTCTTGGCGACATCCCGCTGCTCAAATACCTGTTCGGCTATGAAGAAAAGGTTAAAAGTAAACGGGAATTAATCATCCTGCTGAAACCACGGATTATCTAATTTTTACATAATAAAACAGAAAACAATACCTTTTTTACGGGAGAAAATTATGAAGAGGTTGCACTACGCACTGGTCGGCCTGATGCTACTGTTACTCAGCGGCTGTGGACAAACTGTGGTTGAGACCCTCCAGGTACAGCAAGCAGCAGGGCCGAATGCGCCGGGGAAGGGGAAGACAATCGTCATCCTTCCCTTTGCTGATTACTCCTATGCTGATTCACTTTCTGCGGCTCATCGCCGAGATATGGCCATCACTGAATCTTTGACCGATCGACTGGTTACCAAAGGATTTTCACTGCCCATCCAGGAAGATGTCTTTGGCTACATGATAGATCAATCCATCATCAGCCTGGTTGCCTATGAGCAGAACGATTCTGTTTCGCTGAACAATGAACTGAGTGGAGAGTGGTCTGATGTGATGAAAGATCAGATCCGTGGGTACATCTCCGAGCAGCAGACTCAACGTAACAATCAAATCGCCGCCAGCCCTGGAACTCATGGCCTTACGCAACAGACGGTCGCCAAGATTGGCCGGAAATTCCATGCTGACTACATTGTTCGTGGTCGTATTCTCGAATTCAAAACCAGGCAGGAACACACTTGGGCTCCTTGGAAGAGAGGTATCCTGCCTTTCATCTCCGGCACCACCAGCCAAGTTGCCTTCGGATTTGCTGACACTGACCAATATGACAACTGGAATAACATGATTGCCGGTGGTACCTGGGGAGCTATTATCGGACACAATGTTAATGGCCCATGGGATACTGATGGTGACAGCAATATCCTAGGCATCTCCGGAAGCCAGGACGCCAATACCATCCTTTGGGGTGCAGTTGGTGCGCTCGTAGGTCGAGAAGCTAAAAACAGCGGCCAGGTAGATCAGGCCGTGGTCCAGATGCGAATGTGGATTCAGGAAGCAGCCACTGGTAATGTTATTTGGACAAACAGAGTAGATGTCAAGGTCTCTCCGGAATCAATACTGGCAGACAAACAATATGACACTCTATTCAACCAAGCCATTGAAAAAGGTGTTACTACCCTCGTGGATAACTTTGTAACAACCGCACTGTAAACAATAAATAAATCACAAACGACAAAGTCCCTTACTCCTCCCCACAATGGGGAGGAGTAAGGGACTTTGTCGTTTCCTTCTTGTGGTCCTCATGCGACGCATGAAAACCTGCTTGCATGCCTGGAACGAGAAGCCAGTCTTTCTTAATTCTCCTGCTGGGCGACGTCCTTCTGTTTCTTCGAATTTTGAAAGAGCCCCATAAAATTAATTGGTTCCATCAAAAAGGGAACAAATCCACCATCAACGGAGATCTGACTCACTATCTGTCGGGTGAATGGGAAGAGCAACGTTGGACAATCAACACTGAGAACCATCTCCAGATGCTCCTCCGGGATATTCTTCAATAAATAGGCCGCTGCATGCTCAATCTCCATGATAAACATGGTCTTGTCATCGTTCCCTTTATCAACAATCTTGGCCGTAATCTGCAGACTCACCTCGTAATGGTCATCACCAAGTTTTTTATGATTCAATTTCAGATTCACATCCACCTTAGGTTCTGAATTCTGCAACCGATACACATCAGGGGCATTGGGATTTTCAAAGGATAAATCCTTAATATACATCTTCTGCATCCGAAAAATCGGACTCTCACCGGCTCCATTATTTCCATGTTCTTCAGTCATTGTTCCTATCCTCATTGAATAAACAAAAATACTTTTCACATCGCTAGATGCATTCATAAACGACAATTTTTACGCACTACCTTATAGCAAATATAAAGGGGACGCAAAGAAAAACCAGACCCTATTACTCATTTCCAGCTATTTCACCAACTTTTTTTCGGCCTCAAGTACTTGCCCTAGAAATCTTCCAGTGTGCGAGCTCTTTTCAGCCGCAACCTCCTCCGGAGTACCACAGACCACAATCCTGCCACCCATATCCCCACCCTCCGGCCCTACATCTATAATCCAGTCGGCCGTTTTTATCACATCCAGATTATGCTCGATCACCACCACACTATTCCCATGATCCACCAAACGCCCAAGGACTTCAAGAAGATGCTGTATATCTGCAGGATGCAGACCTGTTGTCGGCTCATCCAGGATATACAAGGTCCTGCCGCTGGGTCGTCCTGACAGTTCTTTAGCCAACTTTACCCGCTGAGCCTCACCGCCGGATAAGGTCACAGAGGATTGTCCAAGGGTAATATATGAGAGCCCCACATCAAACAGGGTTTTCAGGCGATTTTTTAAGGGTGGAATGTTCTGAAAAAAGGCCAATGCCTCTTCCACGGTCATGGCCAGCACATCATGAATATTTTTATCACGGTAGCGGATATCAAGTGTTTCCTGATTATACCGTTTCCCTTTACAGGAATCACAGATCACATAGATATCAGGGAGAAAGTGCATGGCAATCTTATTGACCCCTTCGCCCTCACAGGCCTCACATCGCCCGCCCTTCATATTAAAGCTGAACTGTCCTATTTTATACCCTCTAGCTCGTGACTCAGGTAATCTGGCAAAAAGCTCCCGAACAGGAGTAAAAACCCCGGTATAGGTCGCAGGATTCGAGCGTGGAGTTCTACCGATAGGACTTTGATCAATATCTATAATCTTATCCACACACTCTAAGCCGGACAAGAGCGCCCCGTCTTGCAGCACCTTGGGCAATCTCTGCGCTACCCCCTTTTGGGCCATCCTAAACAGGGTTTCCATCACCAGAGAACTTTTTCCTGAACCAGACACCCCGGTGACACAGGTCATCACTCCTAAGGGGAAAGTGACATCAATCTGCTTCAGGTTATTCACTGATCCATTGTGCAGGAAGAGCTTATCCTGCTTACCTTTACGAACAGGTCTTCTTTTGGCTGGCTGAACTATCATCATTCTGCCGGAAAGATAGGCCCCGGTGAGAGAGCCTTCACAGTCCAACAATCCAGGAACCAGGCCATTGTACACAACCTCTCCCCCATGCACACCGGCCCCAGGCCCCATATCCAGCACATGATCAGCTGCAAGAATTGTGTCAGTATCGTGCTCAACAACAATGACACTATTCCCAAGATCACGTAATTCCACCAAGGTCTTGATGAGCTTATGATTATCACGCTGATGCAGACCGATACTCGGTTCATCTAAGATATAGAGGACTCCAGCTAGACGGGAACCAATCTGAGAGGCCAGCCTGATCCGTTGAGCCTCACCTCCTGACAAAGTCCCGGACCTCCTTTCAAGGGACAGATAGCCAAGGCCAACATCTTCGAGAAAAGAAAGCCGATCAACAATCTCCTTCAGAATTGGCTGGCCAATCTGCCGTTCCCGGTCACTCAAGGGCAAATGAGGGATTTCTCGAAGCAGTGTGGCAATGGAGAGAGAAGTCAACGCATAGATCGACCACCTGCCAATTCTAACTGCCAAGGCCTCAGGCTTCAAGCGAGCACCATTGCAACGATGGCAGGTCTGTTCATTCATGTAACGACCGAGTTCTTCGCGCACCATGGCTGATTGTGTTTCATGATAACGACGATCCAGTTGAGGAATAACACCCTCAAAACTCTGCTCAGAGCGCATAGTTCTTTTCCCTTTCTGATAGTGAAAGGGGATTTCCTCTCGACCTGAACCGTAAAGAATAATCTCTTGCATCCTGGCCGGCAGTTTCTGAAAAGGGGTATCCATGGAAAAATGATAGTGATGAGCAAGTGCTGCCAACATCTGACCAGAATAGGAGCTTTCAATCCTTCTCCCCCAAGGCGCAATGGCACCATCCAATAGACTCAATTCCGGCTCCGGAACGAGCAGCTCAGGATCAAAGAATTGTTTTACACCAAGCCCACCACACTCCTCACAGGCACCCTGCGGATTATTAAAGGAAAAGAGTTGTGTAGAAAGAGCCGGCATGGAGAGACCGCAAGTATGACAGGCCGCCAACTCACTGAACAATTGTTCCCTCTCCTCGTCGGGGAACAAGGCCAGTAAATACCCTTCTGTCAACTTGACCGCCGTGGATACAGAATCTGAAAGACGACGACGAATAGATTCCTTCAATACCAACCTGTCCACCACAACCTCAATGGAATGACGCTTGTTTTTATCAAGCGCTTCCACCTCATCAGCATGCAGGATATCACCATCAACCCGAACCCGGACAAAGCCCTCTTTTCTGATCCGAGCCAGAACCTGCTCGTGCCGTCCCTTTTTATTGATTACCAGGGGGGCCAGAAGAATCACTTTTGTTTCTTCCTCCAAAGCCAGCAGGCCGAGCACCATCTCCTCTATGGATTGTGAGCGAATCTCTTCACCACATTGAGGACAACAGGGCTGGCCGCAGCGGGCAAACAGCAGCCGTAAATGGTCATAAATCTCCGTGACCGTGCCAACGGTTGAGCGTGGATTTTTACTGGTGGTCTTCTGTTCGATGGAAACCGCAGGCGAAAGACCCTCCAGTGAATCCACATCCGGCTTGTCCATCTGCCCGAGGAACTGTCGTGCATAGGTGGAAAGGGATTCCACGTAGCGGCGCTGTCCTTCCGCGTACAAGGTGTCAAAGGCAAGAGTTGACTTGCCGGAACCGGAGAGGCCGGTAAAAACCACCAGACTGTTCCGGGGCAGGTCCACATCAATATTTTTCAGATTATGCATCCGTGCCCCACGGATGCTCAAGGTCTGTGGTTCCATGAGAAATCAACGCCAAAGATATAATACTGTTTTCCCGCAGATTCGCTGAGTCGCAGAGAAGAACAAAATAAACCTATTCTCAGCACACCTGCGTCATTGCGGATGCCTGTACTGTAATATTCTGTAAACAAATTATTGTTAACGGAAGATTACATATGTTTTAACCAACAGTTCATACAGCTTCAAACTGCATATGGTCAACTTTGATACAACGATCCATAATAACAATCAACCCAGCCTTTTCCGCTAAGGCTGCCGCCTCCCTGTTGATGATTCCCTGCTGCATCCAAATCACTCTTGCCCCAATGGCAATCGCTTCTTCAACCACAGGCAACACATCATCAGCACGTCTAAAAATATCCACCACATCAACAGGCTCTGGAATAGAAGAAAGATCAGAATAACATTTGAGCCCACATATCTCACTATGACCAGGATTCACAGGGATAACCCGAAACCCGGCTTGTATCAGATAGCGGCCCACCACATTACTCGGCCGATTCTCTTTGGGTGAAAAACCAACTACGGCAATAGTTCTTGCAGTACGCAAGACATCTTTAACAACAGTAAGAGCAGGTAAAGTAAACATGGCAGATTGAATGTAAGCAAAAATAATATATGGATTTTTTAGAGGAGTGAACCCTTTTGCGAGAAAAGGATTTACCGCTTATACAGGCTGTGGTATTTTAGGGGCCACTGTGAAATAATAATTATATTCTTCCGTTTCATTACGACTCCTTATGCTGCTCGTGCCATCCAGCATAAAAATATTTCTTTATCACGGCAGCTTAACTCATTCTGATCAAAGACTGAAAGCAAAAATAAATTCTTCAACAATCTTGTCCTCTTTTATCACAGATAAGGAAGCTCAATGAATTTTCAAGATATCATCCTGGAACTGAACCATTACTGGGCAGATCAGGGATGCGCCATTCAACAACCCTATGACATGGAGGTTGGGGCCGGAACATTCCATCCTGCAACCCTACTCCGGTCACTTGGGCCGGAACCCTGGAAAGCTGCCTATCCCCAACCCTCAAGACGTCCAACCGATGGCCGCTATGGTAACAATCCAAACCGCCTGCAACATTATTATCAATATCAGGTAGTGCTAAAACCATCGCCCATTGATGTCCAGGAACTTTACCTGAACAGCTTGAAACGTTTTGGACTGAGTCCGCTTGAACACGATATCCGTTTTGTTGAAGATGACTGGGAGTCACCGACACTTGGGGCCTGGGGACTGGGGTGGGAAGTATGGCTGGATGGAATGGAAGTAACCCAATTCACCTATTTCCAGCAGGCCGGCTCCATTGATCTTCACCCCATCACTGTGGAAATCACCTACGGCCTGGAACGACTTGCTATGTACCTCCAGGGCGTCGACAGTGTTTATGACATTGCCTGGAACGATACCGTAAGCTATGGAGAGATCTTCCACCAGGCTGAGGTTGAATTCTCCACCTTTAATTTTGAAGAGGCCAATGTCGAAAAGCTGGTCTCCTTCTTCGATATCTACGAGCAGGAAGCCCTTAAGCTCATTGAGAAAAAGCTCATCCTGCCTGCATATGACTACTGCCTGAAATGTTCACACACCTTCAATCTTCTGGATGCACGCAAGGCAATAAGCGTTACAGAGCGAACACGCTACATTGGCAGAATCAGAAATATTGCCAGAAAAGTGGCCGAGCAGTATGTCATCCAAAGGGAAGAAATGGGGTACCCGCTGATCAAAGTCGGACAACCCGCACAGGTAGTTATTGACTAAGAAAAACCTTGCTCCAGCAGTGCATGACAAAAAAAGCACCAGAGGAGAGCGTGGAGGAATAAACTGCGAGACACGACTCATTTCCTCAACATCAACAGTCACGAAAAGGAATGGCGGAAGTGCATGGGAATCGAACCCACCTGCCAGGCTATTAACCCGACACACCGGATTTGAAGTCCGGGAGGGCCACCAGTACCCTGCCCACTTCCATCCACAGCATTACAAAAGACAAACAAAGCCTAATAGATATTGACCTTGAAAACAACTGTTTATTATACTTGTTTTTGTATTTATATACTATTAAAAGAGTTGTCCCTGACGATAACAGAAAACAAACAAGAACCTCACGAATTACTCTACCCCAACAACCAGCCGAGAGACTAAGATAACCGCTATGCAGTGTGAAAGACTCCTAAAACAGATAAAGACATGGTACCTTCATGTCCAAAGTGAAACGATGGCCCCGGCCCGCATGATAAGCTTCATCGAAAGTCATGCCAGCCAATGTGATATCTGCTTGGCTGACCCTGATCTCAAGGAAGAAATCACCAAAATTACAGAAATGATTCTTCCAGAGTCCAAGATTCCAAAAGCAGTCCGCCTACAGCAGGAAGAGGCTGAAGAAGCTGAAGAGGATGAGGCTACAGAAGAGGAAGAGAAAAACGTAGAAGACGATGAAGATGGGGATACCGAGAAAGAGGATGAGGACGAAGACGATTTGGAAATATTTGACCCTGACGACGAAATCTAACCTTATGCACCGTGTTTCTCTTTTCAGATTAGACCTGCCATAGTGTGGACGACCGCTGCTTACACCGAAGCTTCATAGATATCCACCCAGCCTGACTTTGAGAAAAGAAGGGCACTTGGGACGACCTGATGTATAAAAACCATAATACTTGAAGGTAATGATGGAACCAACCGGTGGTGGATTGGCCCGTTCATTATTATCGCTAAAACCCGTTCCGATCTTAAACTTGGTTTGATCCGGCAAGCACGCCTTCGCCACCCAGAGCTTCTACCTCCTGCAGCTCGATCTGCAGCTGTCTTTTATCTTGAAGAATCTTTTGCGAAATCTCAAAAGCAAACGAGGAGGAGTGGTTATCAAACCACGCCTTTGCCTTCACCTGCCGCTGAGCAAACCCTCCTGTTTTCTGTGGCACATCAAATATAGCAAATTTCAACTCCAACCATCCGTCATGTGGTGGAAGTTTTTTTGACAATGCCTACAGTTTTGTCAACATTTGCTCCCCTCAGAGCTTTTCCTCCAGAGCAAAAAAAAGGGGGAGGGGAATTATGACAAAACACCTCCGGTGGATGCCAGGATTACCGGTTCTTACTGAGCAGTCTTTTCCTGTCCCAAGACCTTCGCACCCCATCTATTTTCTTGCTCACCAACCAATCTGAGATCTCGATACTTTCCGTAAAAACGTGAGGAAATATAATATTCAACACATACACATTGAACGGCATGAAACAACAGCCTGCCTTACCTTTCCCGCAGGTTCTTTTTCTCATAGCTGAAGCCTTGAATCATAGAATCCTTAGCCAGAAATATTGCTGAATCGATCTAAAATGAAAAAAAGCTATTCCCTTGCAGCGCCACGACAGGCTTCATCCATACGGCATTCAATATATTGGATTAATGCGTCATCCCATGTTTCAATGTCGAAACAGATGGCATTTTCACCAAGCAGTCCCCCCGGCACAAAATCGCCTTTTTCTTCCGGGTCAGTAATCATGTCACTATAAAAACAGACCGAAAGCCAGCGGAGAGCATCTTCAATGACATCAACCATAACAAAAAGATTTTTTACTTTCTGGTTTGCATGAACAGCTCTGAGAGAATAGGTAAGGCCAGGTCGGGATACGAAGTCGAGGGCCACACCTTCTTTTTCACTCAGGTATTTCCTGAAATGTAAAAATATCTCTCTATTTTTTTTAGAAGTGTCAGTCCATTCTTCAATGAACATGTTCAACTCCTGCTCTCTTTTTTCTCTCATACCAAACTCCTTCCTTATTGTACTTGACTATACTGTTACCCCTGAAAACCGTTTAAACGGTAAATCCACAAAGCATTGTGTCCATGAGATTGCTAAAGGAATCAAAATTTTATTTTGCTTACCAATGAAATCATACTATCATGGTTGATATGGAAATCAACCACTGACGCAGACGACGTCATCAGGTGAAAACCAAGAGAAAATATTGAATTATTCAAAGACTAGTGTAACTTCTGACAGTGATAAAGCAATCTGTTAGACTATACAGTGGAATAAACAGGAGGAGCACCTATGCAAGGGGCGGTTTTTATGATTAAACGGGCCGAATACCGGAAAGACAAGGAAGCTGTCCTTTTTAACCGGGTTATCCAGTGGGCCCAAGAAGACAACGATGACACCATAATTGAGATCGTCCAACGTGCCTTTGCTGACGATGACGCAGAACACTGGTTGTCAATTCACCCAACCAGCTCCTTTTCCGGTCTCACCGATTATTATCTGGATATTGTCGCCAATGAAAAAGGATTAAATGGCAATGAACGGCGCCTCCTTACCAAAAAATTGGAGGCCTACAGCAAACAACTGCTCTCATAACCACACCATCTCTATAAAAACAGGAATCCGCTCAGCAATGGAGATAAATGATTTGTCACCCTTGGCTCTTCCTTCAGAAAGAGCCTTCGCTGCTGATTTACTCAAACTAAAATTAAACCCATTCCCATAAAAATGTGCGCAATCTCCAATATCACGATGCCTGCTTCAAACATACAGAGGTCATCCATACAGCATCGCCGCATGCACCCTTAAAAAAAACAATAAAATCGATATTATATAACAAAAAAACCCCTTGCCGAGGCATGATCTCGACAAGGGGTTCATATGATTAAATGCTTTCATAACTACCTGAAAGCTTATAATATTTTTGGTGGCGATGCAGGGAATTGAACCCCGGACACTACGGATATGAGCCGTATGCTCTAACCATCTGAGCTACATCGCCATTGATTTTGAGACGAGATAATTACCTCATCCACTCCTTCCTGTCAACCATTTTTCCCTAAGGTAGCCCGAGGAAGGCTCATAAAAATAGGAACTATATAAAAATACAAACAAGGAAAGGGCCTCAAAGAGCCCCCTTCCTTGTCATTCACTCTTAATCCTGTCTCATCCTGCCTGAGGATGAGGACAAAAAATCTACTATTACATCATGCCGCCCATGCCCCCCATGCCGCCCATGCCGCCCATGCCACCAGGAGGCATACCGCCACCAGCGCCCTTCTCCTCAGGCATATCGGCAATGACGCACTCGGTGGTCAACAACATCCCGGAAACAGAAGCTGCGTTTTGCAGGGCTGTACGGGTGACCTTGGCAGGATCGATAACACCGGCAGCAATCAGGTCCTCATATTGCTCAGTGGCAGCGTTGAAGCCAAAGGCTCCTTGCAGGCCTTTCACATGCTCAACGATAACAGAACCTTCACGACCCGCATTGTTGGCAATCTGACGAATAGGCTCTTCCAGAGCGCGACGCAGGATGTTCTTGCCAAGCTCCTGCTCACCAGGAAGTACCAGGGTATCCAGAGCTTGCAGGCAACGCAGATAAGCTACACCGCCACCAGGAACAACACCTTCCTCTACAGCAGCACGGGTAGCGTTCAGGGCATCTTCCACGCGGGCCTTCTTCTCTTTCATTTCCATCTCAGTTGCCGCGCCGACATTAATCACTGCAACGCCGCCGATCAATTTGGCAAGACGCTCCTGCAACTTCTCTTTATCATAGTCAGAAGTGGAATCGTCAATCTGGGTCCGAATCTGTTTAACACGGGCTTCCAGTTTGACCTTATCCCCAGAACCGTCAATGATGGTGGTGTTGTCTTTCGTCACAACAACCCGCTTGGCAGTACCGAGGTCAGCCAGGGTTACATTTTCAAGCTTGATCCCAAGATCTTCGGTAACAACCTGGCCGCCGGTAAGGATGGCAATATCCTCAAGCATGGCCTTGCGACGATCACCAAAACCAGGGGCCTTGACAGCCGCTACATTCAAGGTACCGCGCAGCTTATTGACAACAAGGGTCGCCAAGGCCTCACCATCGACATCTTCAGCCACGATGAACAGTCCCCGGCCCATTTTAGCCACAGACTCAAGAACTGGGAGCAAGTCCTTCATATTGGAGACCTTTTTCTCAACAATGAGGAAATAAGGATCTTCCATATTTACTTCCATCCGATCCGCATCGGTAACGAAGTAAGGAGAGAGATAGCCACGATCAAACTGCATACCCTCAACCACATCAAGGGTAGTATCCATGGACTTTGCTTCTTCAACGGTGATAACGCCTTCTTTACCAACCTTGTCCATGGCCTCGGCAATAATATTACCGATGGTCTCATCACTATTGGCAGAGATGGTGCCAACCTGGGCAATCTCTTTCTGCTCTTTCGTAGGAGTAGCAATCTTCTTGAGCTCAGCAACAATGGCCTCAACACTCTTGTCAATGCCTCGCTTGATCTCCATGGGGTTACCACCGGCAGCTACCAGCTTCACGCCCTCGGTATAGATAGATTGGGCAAGAACAGTTGCGGTTGTGGTACCGTCACCGGCCACATCAGAGGTCTTGGAAGCAACTTCACGGACCATCTGGGCGCCCATGTTTTCAAACTTATCGGTCAATTCAATCTCTTTGGCCACGGTCACGCCGTCCTTGGTAATGGTAGGCGAACCGTATGATTTCTCAATCAGCACATTCCGGCCTTTGGGACCAAGTGTTACCTTTACTGCATTTGCCAGGGTATTGACACCAACGAGAATGGACTCGCGGGCCTTTACACCGTATTTAATATCTTTTCCAGCCATTATGTATCTCCTTTGATATTCACGCCCCTCTTGCAAGGAGCAGTAACATTACACCGCTTGGCGCCTTTTTATTCGATGATACCCATGATATCATCTTCACGCATGATGAGGTAATCCACACCATCAAGTTTCACATCAGTGCCACCGTACTTTGAAAAGAGCACCTTATCCCCGGCCTTTACCTGCAGGGCCACGCGGTCGCCCTTCTCATTGGTTTTACCAGGTCCTACAGCAATAACCTCACCTTCGGCTGGTTTTTCTTTGGCACTGTCTGGAATGATAATTCCACCTGCGGTCTTTGTTATCTCTTCCAGCCTTTTCACTAAAAGACGATCATTCAATGGACGAATTTTCATGTATTTCCTCCGACACGATTTTGTTTAAAGATTGGGCATTCGCCCCCTGCATGTTAATCTGGGATATCGATACCAAAAACCAACACCCCTAAAACTGGGCAAAACTATAGGTTGGCTTTTACAAAAATCAAGGGGCGAATGTCAAAAAAAACATCCGCCCCTTCACGCGACGCCAACAACTACCTTACCGGAAATCTATGACAACTGAGGCAACAGCCCCCTCAGACTATCTTCTAAAAATGCATTAACCTTGGGCTGCCATGGCCATCAAAAAATAATTGTCAGGATATAACAACTATTTCGTAACAAGATCCTGCAAATCAGCCGACACGAGTAATCCACTTGAACGGATCATCCTGTTGTCCATTCTGAATCGCCTGCAACTCATCAAACAGCCGCTGTGAAAACAAACCTGTACTGCCACTGTTAATTACATATTTTCTATCCTTATAACACAATTCTCCTACAGGCGAGATTACCGCCGCCGTACCGGTACCAAAGGCCTCGGTCAAGCTCCCATTAATATTGGCCTCAATAACCTCATCAATGGTGACCGGCCTTTCCACAACTTTCACACCCCACTTCCGGGAAAGTTGAATCACAGAATCCCGAGTAATACCTGGCAGAATGGAGCCGCCTAGCGGTGGAGTCACCAGCTCATCTTTGATCATGAAAAAGATATTTGAGGTGCCGACCTCTTCAACATATTTTCTCTCACAGGCATCCAGCCACAGAACCTGGGTGTAGCCAGCCTTATGTGCCTCTTCAGCCGCCATGATACTTGCCGCATAATTGCCGGCAGTCTTCACATGGCCAACTCCACCCTTAACGGAGCGTACATACTTATCGGTGACATAAATTTTAGTCGGGCTGAACCCCTCTGGATAATAAGCCCCAACGGGACACATGATAATAAAAAAATAATATTCCCCGGATGGTCGAACCCCCAGGGCAGGCTCTACGGCAATCATGGTAGGACGAATATAAAGGGTGGCTCCCGCAACCGTAGGTATCCAGTCCCGATCAAGATAAACAAGGGCCTTCAGGGCCTTGAAAACCTTTTCAAGCGGTAACCTGGGCATACACATCCGCAGGGCCGATGTATTCATCCGCTCGATATTATCCTGAGGCCGAAAAAGATATACTTGCCCTTTTTCTCCCTTGTAGGCCTTCAACCCCTCGAAGATCGCCTGACCATAATGAAAGACCATGGCCGCAGGATCCAAGCTGAATTTATGATATGGGCAGATCTTGGCATCATGCCACCCACTCTGCCGATCCCACTTCATCAAAAACATATGATCAGTAAAATGTGCTCCAAAACCAAGACTATCCTGGGCAGGCTTTTGCTTAAGTTGTTCTTGGCTCGCCTTCTCCAGCCCTATCTCCATATTTTCCCACATAACAATTCCCTCTTCTTACTCAAAAAACAAATTTGATGTTTTGGCCTCCGAAGCGGCTTTCATCTTATTTCTCTTTTCTTCAACCACGTTAAACTATATAGTAAATAGTAAATTTATTAAGTACTCTTAGCATATCAGAATTTTCATTTAATCAAACGGTGGGGATCGTACCTCTGAGCGGAAAACAATTTTTCCAAGTTCTCCTGCTATTCAAACATGCATAAGGTTCCTGACTCAACTTTTAAACTCTACTGAATTACCCAGCTATATAAGAAATTGCAACTTTATTTCTCGCTTCCCGACAACCACTCAAGTTAAATCCGCCATGAGCAACGACCAACCACCATCCGAGAGTTCTAACTACCAGCGTCCATACACCTTGGAATCGCGCTATTTCCTCTTGATCTTTTCTATTTCAGCGATCTTTCTTGGACGTCTCCTCTGGCCATTCTGGTCTATTCTGGTGCTCTCCTTTCTGCTGGCCAGTCTCTTCAGGCCAATCTATTCTTTTTTAAGCACCAGGAAGATCTCCGAATCCTTTGCCTCCATCCTTACCTGCACCTTGATCGTCTTTCTCGTTTTTATTCCTCTACTCCTTTTTATCGGCACCCTGTCCAACGAAGCCCTAAGCCTGTACCAATGGGGACGCGATGCAGGAGTCGGACTCAATATACAATCCTTCCTTCAAAAAAACCCGACAGTAACCCAGATTCAGACCTATCTTCAAAGCATTGGCCTCAACTTTGAGCCAGCACAACTCACAGACACCCTGTCGTCTCTTGTTAAGACCGGCGGTCTTTTTCTCTACAATCAGGCAAGCTCGTGGGCAGCAAATATCCTGCAATTCCTTGCCCTCTTCTGCATGATGATCCTGATCATCTTCTTTCTTCTCATTGATCAAGAAAAGCTTGTTGCATTTATCATCCGCCTATCACCACTCCCCGATCATGAAGACCTGCTCCTTATCGCCAAATTTGAAGAAATCGCCAACGCGATCCTCAAGGGAAATCTCATATGTGGACTCATTCAGGGCATCATTGCCGGGGGACTCTTTGCCATATTAGATCTGAATGCTCCCATCCTCTGGGGTTGTGTCATGGCAGTTCTGGCCTTTCTTCCAATCTTCGGCATCGGGCTGGTAATGATCCCAGCGGCAATGATTGTGGCTATGAATGGTCAGCCAGGAACTGGCATATTTCTTTTCCTCGTCTATATATGCCTGTCCTTTTCCATGGAATATTTGGTCAAACCGAAGATAGTAGGCGGACAGGTAAAGATGCACACCCTGTTGGTATTCCTTTCTCTCATGGGCGGACTTACAGTTTATGGGATACTTGGTATCATTTATGGGCCACTAATTATCACTGCTTTTCTCACTCTCTCAGACCTCTATCTTGCAAGATATGATTTTTCCTTAAAAAATAATCATAACGAATCGATATGATTATTAAAAAAACATAGCTTTAAATAGCGCTCAAAAATAAAATTACTTTTCAAGCAAAAGAAGTTACTACCCGACCATACCACATGCAAAAGAGACTTCGGCAATCCCAACGACCATAAAGCATATAACGGGATTGTTCTGCCTCAATAAAGATAATGGCTTTAGTTGCCACTTCTCTAACATAACTTTATGATTCGTAAGGGCCTGAAAAACATTTCTGACTATTTTTTCACATTAAGACTCGACCCCTATAGATAAGTTAACAGGACAAAAGTGAACGTTAAATAAACGTCAAATGGAAGGAAATGGGGGGCGGGGAAAAAAGAAAAAGCCAAACACTAAATAAGTGTTTGGCTTCTGTACTAATTAATGGTCGGGGCGGCAGGATTCGAACCTGCGGCCTCCTGCTCCCAAGACTGTTTCATCCCCTTTTCGCCTCTTTTCACCCTCCTTCATTTCACATCAAAACCCCTTGACTTTACAAAGAAAAAGACCTATTTCTATAGTCATGCCTTTTCACTGTTTTTCACCCCAATTAACGACATTTTTGTATCACATTTTGTATCACGTTTTTCCATAAAAAGAGGAAAAAATCATGGCACTTAGCGATCTTCAGCTTAAAAAAATGGCCCCAAAAAAGACGAAATTTGAGGTTTCAGATGGAAATGGTCTGTCTATTCAGGTTTTGCCAGCGGGTACAAAATCATGGATTTTTCGCTATATGATAGACGGAAAGGCGCGACGAATGACACTTGGCCGTTACCCTTCTATGACCTTGGCAGACGCAAGACAATTACACGGCGCGGCCATGCAGGAGGTGGAACGAGGCATTGATCCTGGAGCCAAGAAGCAGGAAGCAAAAGCGACAAAGAAGGCAGCTCCTACCGTGGCCGATCTGCTTGAAGAGTTTTGGGATATGGAATTGAAAAACAAGCCTTCAGGTAAAGAACGAAATCGGCTTATGGTGAAAGATGTCTTGCCAGCATGGGGAGAAAAAAAGGTTGCCACTATCACCCGGCGCGATGCCGTCTTATTGGTGGACACAGTACGGGAACGGGCGGCGATTACTGCAAACAGGCTCCAGAGTGTACTGGTTAGAATGTTCAATTTTGCGGCAGAGCGTGGCATTTTGGAATATTCCCCCTTGGCAGGTATGAAGAAGAAACCAGAGAAGGCCCGGCAGCGAGTCCTAAACGATGAAGAAATCAAGCTATTGTGGGCGGCTCTTGATCTGGACAATATGACAATCGATATTTACCGGGTTTCAAAGCTGGCCCTGAAGATGATCCTGCTTACTGGTCAACGGCCCGGCGAGGTTTGCGGTATGACCTGGGCTGAGATTGTTGGCGATACCTGGACAATTCCAGCGGAAAGGATGAAAGGAAGAATCGCGCACAGTGTGCCCCTTTCAGATATGGCATTGGAGATCATAGAACAGGCCCGGACATATTCAGGAGACAGCCGTTTTGTGTTCGCCTCCTCCCATAGCGACGATGGCCCCATGACGTCACACGCTCTTTCTAAGGCCATTCTTCGCCATTGGTCGGAAATCGGATTCAAAGAACAATTCACCCCCCACGATCTGCGCCGCACACTTCGCACCAGGCTTGCTGAAATTGGTATTGACGATGTGGTTGCTGAGCGGGTCATGGGTCACAAGCTCCAGGGTATGCTGGCAGTCTATAACCGGCACACCTACGACACAGAGAAACGGCAGGCACTTGATAAATGGGCCAAGAAGCTACGGCAGATTGTAGGTATAGAGGAACCAGAAGCCGGGAATATTATCGAAATGAGGCGCTTTGTTTCTGGTGGAGGGGCAAGATGATCAGCATAGAAGAACTGGGGAACCGATACGATTTGTTCGCTTTTGAGCGAGCGATAAACGAAGGAGATATTCCCGAAATTGTTAAATTGCTGAAAAAACCATTGTTGAATTTATCCCACGAAACCCGTTTAAAACTTGCTGCTTGTCTTGACCCTGACAACCCAAAACCAAAGAAGACAGGTAGCAAGCCAAGGGTCACCAGGAACAATGAAATAAGAAATCAAAACATTTTCTTTATATACCGCCACCTATGCAGAAACCTTGAACTCGCACGATACATTTTAAATGCACACCGAGAAGAATTCGACATTGTTGACGACGATCATCTTACTGATGAGAACGGGGAATTCGCCCCTGCCTGGAAATACCCAGAAAAAGAGCGGTCACGCAATGCCGTCCCTATTCCACTTTATGAGCAGATACAAGAATATGTTTGCAACTCGTATGGGATAAGCGGACGGACATTTGATAGTATTCTAAGCAAGGGGAACAAAAAATAACCTCACAGCTTACCGCAATCGTTTATTGAAACAGTTGCGTTTTTCACACCACTTCAAAGAGTTAAAAGGTTTATGTCAGAAGCAAATGGCATAAACCTTTTTTTATTTTTGGAGGTACGTGATGGAAAAGAACACAACAGAACGACAGAGGGTTATGCGCAAGCCCGAGGTATTAAACTTTACAGGGTTGAGCGACCCCACAATTTGGAGGATGGAAAAGGAAGGTAAATTTCCAAAGAGGTTAAGACTGGGCGGTAACTCATGCGGCTGGCTGGAATCTGAAGTAACTGGCTGGCTTAATGAACGCATGGAGGCCAGGAACTAAATGGAAAATAAAAAAGCGGCCACCCCCACCCTTGAGAGAAACCGCCTTGAGAACAAAAATCATAATAGCACAAATTCGCTGGAACATCAACGCGCGGCGATACGTGACTACCTGCGAGAGCACGGCACAATGAGCACGCTTGAGGCACGGCGGGAACTGGATGTTCTGCACCCAGCAGCCCGCGTAATGGAGCTACGCCGGTCAGGACTTGAGATTGACCTGATATGGGTTGACGATTTTTCCGAAAACGGCAAGATCCACCGAGTAGGACGTTACATCCTGGCCGGGGGAGAGTGACCTATGCGCGGCATTTTTCTTGAGGGCGAATTGCTGAACTCTATGGCGTTTAGGAGCCTGTCAAAGTGGGGGCTGCAAGTTTATCTTGGATTTCTGACACGGCGCGTCATGGTGAAGTCGAAGGACAAAAGCCGGGCTGATTCGCGCACTATCACTAATAATGGGCAGATCACCTACTGCTACACTACAGCGGAAAAGAGAGGCATTCCTCGCCGGGAATTTCGAAACGCGATTGATGAGATTATAGGCAAGGGATTTATCGACATTAATCATCAAGGCGCTGGTGGTCGGTCGCGTGACATGACCACTTATTTTATCGCTGACCGGTGGAAAAAATGGGGCACCCCTGACTATCAGCCGACACCTACCCCGCGAATCAGGAACACGAAAGAGGGGCAAGGCTGGCAGGTCTACAATACCCGGCAACAAAAAAAGTCGGTGACAAATTTGTCACCTGAAAACCCCCTTTCGAGTGACAAAATTGACACTCCAAAACAGAAAAACAGGATTATTGGAGTGACAAAAATGACACCTGAAAAAATGCACGAAAAAACTATAAGCGCATGAAAGGTTTAGCAAAACAGCGATTTCATCCGTTTATAGTTTCGAGTGACAAATATGTCACTATCTTAAAGAATCACCAGGTTAAACAAAGCGAACGCGTTTGAATCAAAAAAGGGTGAAAATGGCGGGCGCGTTTTTTCAGGTAAAAAAAAGAGTTCATCATAAATGAAAATTGAGGTCACAATCATGGCAAATTCCGCTGAAAATACAAAAAGAAAAGAGAAACCCCAACTCTTTAAGCCTGGGCAGAGTGGCAACCCCAAAGGGAGGCCCAAAGGATCACACAATAAGGCCACCATTGCAGCGTTGACACTCCTGGAGGGGGAGAGTGAGGCATTGACCAGGAAGGCCGTAGAATTGGCTTTAAGCGGTGATCTGCAGGCTTTGCGCTTATGTCTCGACCGGATCACCCCTACACTCAAAGCAACTTCTGGTCCTGTATCAACTATCATTCCTTCTGGTGGTAGTCTGGCAGCTCAGGCAGAAGCCATATACCAGGCAGCCTGTAATGGTACTCTGACCACAGACGAAGCGACCACCCTAATGCATTTAGTGCAGAGTCAATGCAAGATAAAGGAATTGACCGATATGGAGGAACGTCTTGCAAGATTAGAAGGTGGTCCCCTTCCAGCTTCCATTGATGAATTTACTTAATCGAGGATATGATAATGGCGAATCTTAGAAATAGACTGATGATCCTTGAACAGCAAATCCATGACGCTGAAGTACCGCAACCCACTAGAGTCTTTTTTGATGGCGATGATGGATTGCAGAAATATCAAAAGATTCATCTTGACCGTCCTGTCTGCATTATCAACACAGTTTGCGGCAGGCGTTGCTCTGCAGATTGCAGTGATAGATCAGCCAGACAGTGCAGAATATAACTTAATGGAGGATTATTGATGAGCATAAAAACGCGCCTCTTGCAGGCAGAGAATAAATATAATCTCAGACGCTTTATGGCACCACCACTCTTGATTATTACCGATCCAGTGGGGCAGGCTGAGGAGATCGAGGAGTATAAACGCCGGTGGCCTATTATCGGCTTAACCATAACCGTATTGAAGGCAAAGGAACACCATGAGCAAATTGAATAACAATTTTAAAAAACACCTGTCGGCATTAACTGAGCTTCGTAATATTGCGGCACGAAAGGGGCAGATTGGCGCAGCCGTGGCCGCTGAGGTTGCCCTTGGAAAGGCCATGGGTTTGTACCAGGATGAGCAGAATGGAGATAAGCAAGCACAGTTTACAGATGCTTTCAAACAGCTCATTGAGAAACTACCGAATTAATATCAACAGGAGGTTGTACAATGAATATTTCAAGCAGATTGAGTAAATTGGAACAATCCAGACCAGAAAGACCAGTGAAGATATTCTTTGCCAAAAATAATGACGAAAGGGCAGAGTTTGAGGCCCGACACCCGGATCATAAGCTGATTTTGCTTGTTCGTAGTGACTAATAACAACGATACAACGATAAGTTGTGATGAATAGTTAATGTGTGGAAAGCCATTAGCATAAACTGACCGCTTCTTTCTTTTGAGATTGAGGCGGTTTTTTGTTACGTATAATCAGGAATAAGTTCAACTCACAATTTTCTTTAAATGGTTAAGATTGCCGCTGCCCCTCCCTTAGAAATATTTACCAGAATTCCTGTTAAAAATATTTCACCTGTGATTGAATGAAACAACGTTCGTTTTGTAGATATCAAGAAACTAGATACTAACTTGTAAGAGGTCGGGGGAAGACAGAGCAACAAATGGACCAAGAGAGGTTGACATCAGAGACAAACAGGTTGCAGGGGTTGATTGTCAAACTTCAATCAGCTTCCCGAGGCATGTCCGTGGAGCATGCCGAACGAGAAATATTAAGCAATCTCTTTATCGGGCCCGATGCCCCACTATCAGAATTCGTCTTAACCTCGAAGGTGGCGTGTTCAGAGAAGTTTACGAATGTTGCACGTTTTCTGTTCCCAATTGATATCGTCATCTCGTTTTTGAAATCCATGGCACGCAATGACGTAAGGCGCCCCAACTACTTAGTCCATATCGCCAAACGAATACTATCTCCGTGCATAATTACGGAGCAAGAGGACGCAAGATTAACAAGCGGACGACAGAGCAATGAAGAAGAAAGATTCAGCGTGTATCTTTATGATCGTTTGGCGCGGTTTGAGTTAGCCGATAATGATTTCGGTGAACCTGGCTATACCGAATACGGGGATTTACCCGAGATCGTTCGGGATTCCCGAGATCAGTTTTATGTATATAGAATGTATACGCCGAAAGGTGGTTTATTTTACATAGGGAAAGGATTGGGAAAGCGCATCATGCAGCACGAGCGCGAGTTGTTGAAGAAGTGGTTTCCTGTTCATACGAATTGGAAGAAACTCAACAAGATCTCGCAGATACTGCGTTCAAACAAGGGTGTGCTCTACAAGATTGATTCTTGGCACCAGTGCGAGGAATCTGCCTTCCTTAGGGAGGATGAGTTAATTCTGATACACGAAAGAGCGAACCCCTGGCTGTTGGCGAACAGCAACGGCAACAGGTGGAGGGGTGGACCAAGTAAAAAATTTAATGAATGGAGGCTCAATAATGGATTAGAGGCGCTATGACCCCTGGTAGCAGTGTGGTCCTGTTAGTTTTGCATATAATGCAGAGGAGATTCTTGACAAGCGCGCCGATAGATTCTCCTGAATTTGAAGAAAGGTTTATATGGGACACGCATCTAATCAACATTCTAATAAAAGAGGTTACTCTTGGAGCGGTTGCTCGCAAGAGTAACTAAAATTTGCGGAGTGGTAAGGCAGATGGTCAAGAATGTTTAAAATGAGGGAAAGATAATGTTTATTGGTGTTGGTTTGCTCGTTTGGCTTATATCCTGTGTGGGGGCTTCATCAATTGCCAGCTCAAAAGGCAGAAGTGGTTTCTTATGGTTCATCCTGGGGGTACTTGTTGGCCCCCTTGCTTTTATTGTTGTCTTTCTCCCCTCAATGTCAATGGTTTCAGAAGATAGGGCCATACAGAATGGAGAGAGCGGAGATTACAAGAAATGCCCGTTCTGCGCAGAGGCAGTCAGGAAGGAAGCCATCAAATGCAAGCATTGTGGGAGTGAGCTACCTGCCCCCGTTTTTGAATATAGAGAAGCCACAACAGAGAAACCGCCAGAAGAGACATTGGCATACAAAGCCGGGAAATATTGGTCCAGAGCTTGCTCATCGTGCGGCATAACTAATCCAACTTATAAAAACTGGTCAGCCGTTATAGTTTGTTTAGTTCTTATGGTAGCCATAGGATGGGCAAACGACCACCCTTCTGAGGTTAACATCCATGGGAATAATGGTGTGCCAGATAAACCTATTCCAAAAGTTTCATCAATCCCAAACGTGCCAAAAAAAGATGGGACGTACGACGCAAGGACAAACGTAGACGAACCACTAACTACAATTACAACAGGTAAAGGCAAATGGCTCGTCAGTAGCGATAAATCACCAATTAATGATTCAACAAATGTTTTATTGATGCTTAGCGCTGAGCAGGCAGTTAGTTCCGGTTATAACACAGTCACTCCGAAGTTAATCATTCGCTGCAAGGAGGGAAAAACTAATGCCTACATCACTTGGGATCTTTATCTAGGTCTTGACTCTACAACAATGCTAACTAGGCTCGACAAAGAAGCTGCTGTAACAAAATCGTGGAGTATTTCAACAGATAACAAGGCCGTTTTTGTATCTGGCAGCGACATCGCATTTGCCAAGCAACTTATGGAGCATCAGGCGCTGCTGGCACAAATAACGCCTTACGGTGAAAGCCCAGTAATGGCCAATTTTGAGCTAGAAGGTCTCACAGAAGCAATAAAACCACTGCGTGAAGAATGCAAGTGGTGAGCGCGGTAAAAGCTAACCTTGCGCTCAACCGGAGCGCGGTTACAATGCGTTTTTATTTTTTCTTGGCTGGAATTGTCGGAGTTTTAGGAATAAAAAAAAAGATTTTCTATTTCCAAGCGGCGACGTTTTTGTATCACGTTTTGTATCACGCCGGAAAAAGGCATAAAAAAAGGGCTACGGAAAAGACCGTAACCCTTTGATTTTACTGGTCGGGGCGGCAGGATTCGAACCTGCGGCCTCCTGCTCCCAAGGCAGGCGCGCTAACCAGGCTGCGCTACGCCCCGACACAAAAATTTTAAAAAAGTCCAATCTGATAATCAGACTTAATATTTCTGGCTCCCCGGGACGGATTCGAACCGCCGACAGGGTGATTAACAGTCACCTGCTCTACCAGCTGAGCTACCGGGGAATAATTGTGAGCACCTATAGCATACTCATAAGAACTTCGTCAACACTTTTACACAATTTTTATGCGAAAACAAGAAACAAGCAGAGCAGGCAAAAACAAAAGTTTGATGATTCTTCATTTATCTCTCCACACATCTTGCTCTCCACTGGCCACAACCCCTTACAAAACCACAACCTTTTAAAGGTGACTAATGAAACCAGGGACAAATAAAACAAAAATTATCGCCACCATAGGACCAGCCTCTGACAGTGTGGAGACCCTTACCCAAATGATCAAGGCGGGAATGAACATTGCTCGACTCAATTTCTCGCATGGTGCGTTCTCATCGCACCGCAAAACCATTGCCAAAATACGGGAAGCAGCCCGGATATGTGACTGCCGTGTAGCCATTATGGCAGACCTCCCCGGCCCCAAAATGCGTATCGGCACCATTGAGGCCGAACCCATCCTGCTTACGATCGGAGACCTCTTTACCCTGACAACCGAAGAGATCACCGGCAATAACCGCCGGGTCTCAGTAAGCTATCAGGAACTCCCGCAGGCAGTCAAGGCAGGTGACATCCTTTATCTTGATGATGGTTTTATTCAGCTCTGTGTTGATTCGGTGCAAGGCCAGGAGGTGAACTGCATCGTCCAGGTCGGCGGCAGATTACGCTCACACAAGGGACTCAATCTGCCGGGCATTGATCTTGGGACCTCGGCCTTTACTGCCCATGACCGCAAGTGCCTGAAATTTGCCCTCAGACATGGTGTGGATGCTATCAGCCAATCCTTTGTTGCAACCGAGGCCGACCTCATAGAGGTGCGTGAGACAGCAAGGGAATGGGGCTATTCTCCCTTTATCATTGCCAAGATCGAACGTTCTGCCGCCCTTAATCATATTGACACCATCCTGCAGGCTGCCGACGGTGTGATGATTGCGCGTGGCGATCTTGGAGTAGAAATCCCCATAGAGGAAATGGCTATTACCCAGAAGACAATCATGGCCCAGGCCAAGAAGGCCGGCAAGCCCGTGATCACCGCTACCCAGATGCTTGAATCGATGATCACCAACCGTAGGCCTACACGTGCCGAGGCTACGGATGTGGCCAATGCCATCCTGGATGGCACAGACTGCATAATGCTCTCCGGAGAATCCGCCATGGGTGCCTATCCCGTGGAGGCCGTGGCCATGCTGGCCTCCATCGGCAACTCAATCGAGAACTTTCGCCCCGGCTGTCCGCTCAAAAGGCAACTTGCACTCGACAGCGACTGGAAAAAGGCAGCAACAGGCCTCATCGCCCTGGCCGTGGATTCCACAATCGAACGCATGGATCCGGCATTCCTGATCATTCCCACCCAATCAGGGGCCACGGCCCGCAATATCGCCCGTTTCCGCCATAAGGTATGGACCTTTGCCATCTCCAGCTCAGAAAAAACCTGCCAGGAGCTTCTGTTTTCATACGGGGTGCATCCACTAACTGCCGTTCCCATGCCCGAAGACTGGAATAGATTTGCCAATGAACTCCAACACCGCTTCGAGCTTCCAGGCGAGTTTTCCATCCTGACCGAAGGACCGTCCCCGCTTCACCCGGACACAAATCACCGTATGGAGCTCATCCCTTTAGAAGCCCGATAACTCAAGACAAGGCTAAATTGTCTCCACTGCTCGCCATGACAACTCACCCGCATTCAGGACGTACGAAGCCTCACAGATCACGGTAATTCGAGTGCGCCAACCTACAAGGTGCTCAAATAAAAAATATATTATGTCTTGACAGGTTGACATCAAAAACAATTCATAATAGAACTTCACTTGATCAGGGTGTCATCTGTAAAGCGGTTAGCTCCCAAGACATACACTCGGCCTAGCCCCGTATAAATCTACAAACAATCAGCCCGGTCTTCTGTCAGCCACTAATATGCATTCTAACCATCCTAAAGTCTGGTCCTTTCGCCAGCAGCTCAACGCTATCATCTTCATTGCCTTATTCTTTATTATGGCCTGTGGAGCCTTTGGCGGATGGCGCCTCCTGCAGTTCAACTCCAGCCAGGTGACGATCCAGCAATCATCCCAGGCCCTCCATCAAAACCTCTATACCAACTTTGACAAAACCCGGCTCATTGGTGAAATCCATACCCAGTTACGTCTCTATATGCAGTCCGGCAAGGCCGACAATCTCGATTTAATGCACAAATATTCAGAAGATCTGCGACGTAAGCTCTCAACAGAGGAGAAAAAAATCCTGGGGCATTTTCTTGAGACGATTGATACCCTGGAGATTCGGATGGAAAGCCTGGAAGAGAACACCAAGAAAATTGCCCAGACCGAAAAAACTCTTATAGACCTCACCGGACAACTCATAGACATATCAAGCCGCGAAGAAGGCGCAATCATACGACCTTTAGTTGTTGGCAGCTGCCTGCAACATCACCAGCTCTATGTGACCGCCATTGTCGCCAACCAGATAGATGCCTTGACTCGTATCCAAACAGATGCGGCAAATATCTTCACCGACCTGGATGCCAAGCTCACTGCTCTCGGCAAAACACTTAACTCCGACCAACAGGTGTTCATCGAACGTTTAAAAACTGCCAACTACGAGCTTGACGAAACTGTCCATACCATCACATCCATCCGCATCACCACCCTGGAGACTCAACACCGGATTGAACAATTCCTTGAGACCCTTAACGCCGGGGTAACCGAAGATTCCCTGACCAAAAACACCGAAGCCTCCGCACTGATGGACACCAGCCTGCAACTGGCCCGCAGCAACCTCCTCTTTATGTCCGCCAGTCTCATTGCTTCCGCATTCATGTTCGCTATCATCGCCTTCTTCCTGAATCAAAGAATGATCAGGCCGCTGATAGGATTTGTTGAGCTTCTCCGCAGGATGACGCAACTTCTGGCCGGATTGCGCGGACAACAGGTGGCAGAAGATGAAAATCTCATCCAGCTCTCAGAGATGGCTATCAGCCGACATGATGAGCTAGGCGAGGCGGCCATGGCGGTCAAAATGCTCATCACTCGCCTGCGCGAGCTCTCTCTCTTTCGTCAGACCATTGAGGCCGACGAATCAACGGAAGAGATCTATGCCAGACTGGCGCAGATATTTGAATATAAACTGGGATTGGAACGATTTGTGATCATGGAACAATCCGATGATAACTCCACAGCAATGGCACCCATTTATTGCAACCCTCCAGAATTGGCTCCGGAACTCCCGGAATTTGCCATCGCCGAGCACTGCCGCGCCAAACGGACCGGGTTCATGATCACCTCCCTGGAAACCCCGTTTATCTGCAAGCAATATCCGTTTTCAGATACTATGGATCATATCTGTATCCCCATGCTAGTCGGAGGTCATGTCGTCGGAGTTGTCCAGTTTCTCTTTTCCCTGGACCTGCCTAAAGAGGTGCAACACATCAAAAACAAAGCCGTTGAAGAGGCACGCTACTATATTGCCGAGGCCCTCCCTATTCTCCAGGCCAAGCATCTTGCGCAAAAGCTGAAGGATTTGGCCACTAAAGACCCCCTTACCGGGCTCTACAACCGCCGTTATCTGGACTCAGTCATCGAGCAATTTATCGAAGGAACAATCCGCAGAAAAAGCAAGATAGGCGTTTTGATGTGCGACATCGATCATTTCAAAAGGGTCAATGACCTCTTTGGCCATGAGACCGGAGATTTCGTATTGATCCAGTTAGCACAGATATGTATGAGCTGCGCCAGGAAATCAGACATGGTGATCCGTTTTGGCGGGGAAGAATTTCTGCTCCTCCTTCCCGACTGCGATGAGTCTTGTGCGGCCACTTTGGCGGAACGAATCAGGGCCACGATAGAGTCCCACAAAATACAGACACCAAACAGAACACTCCAACAGACCATCAGCATAGGGGTGGCAGAATTTTCTTACGCCTCAAGCAAAACGATCTGGGAAATAATCAAACTTGCCGACATTGCCCTCTACCAGGCAAAGGAAAACGGTCGAAATCAAGTTCTCATCTGTCAGGATGACTCAGTTAACAAAGAGCTGGAAAACATTCCCTGACAAGCACAGCAGAACTTGCTCCCTTAGACTAACCCCGCCCAGACACTATTCACTTCAGTCTCAAGCAGGATTCCTCCAGGGCCAGACAGCACAAGGCAAGAGCGGTAATAGCGATTTATGCAGCCACCAACTGGAGAGACCGTCCCGACATCTCGCCCCTCTTCTTTTACAGAAACAACTACTTCTGATTCCCCATCATCCCCTTCAACATCTGCATGGCCTGTTCCATCTCCTGCTGTTCAGCCGGCGACATCTGCTGCTGACCACTACCCTGCGGCACCATGGGGCTTATTGGAGTTTCCTCCTGCATTTTTTTGGCGCCATCAGGTGATTTTAATGTGGCCAGGGTCTGCTTGGCCAAGGTACGAGCCATAGCATCCGCCTCCGGGTCGAGCACTGCCGCAATCCCCTGAGGTGGCACAAAATATTTCTGATCTACACCTCCCTCATTCACAGCCGTGGCCTCCTGCCTCATCATCATACCCATTACATTCGATTCAATCTTGAGAGGGATACCAGTTCCATGGAGAGTATACACCGTTGTCCCCATCATCTGTGTCCGGTCACAGTCATAGCCAAGAATTTTCGTAACCTTCTGCTCTACCGTTCCACCCATGGCGTCTATCATCGGCAGACCGATTTTCTGAATATTTTCATTCACCTGTTTCTGCTCATCCGCAGACAGGTGATGATACTCTTCAATCATATATTTTTGTGGATTCACAGACTTGGTGCCGGTATGATTCGTCAAATCAAAATGATACAGCCACTCCGGAGACTCAATCGCAATGGTCTCGTTCGTTACAGTTGTCCCCATCATGCTCGTCTTGCCGACCCGATAGGTCGCGGTCTCTCGACCATGATCCCGGATATACAGCGTTTCATTGCCGGTTTCCATACCACTGAGCACGTAATGAATAGTGGCTTCTTTAAACGGCAACTTTCTTTCCCAGGGATTAGAATCAGACGCCATTGCCAAGGTTGACAATAGAAGTACCAAGGACACAACTACTCCCCAGCTGCTTATTTTCATGCCCATTCTCCTCATGTGTTTTTTTATTATATCACTGACACTCAACAAGGTTATCATTTCGACCAAGAAAAGAATTCTGTTATGCAGAAGATATGATTTTTCACATCCACCCACAATGACAGCTCAATTTCAGGCAAACTGATCCCGTAACTTGGCCACGCTCTCATCTTCCAGATAATCATCAAAGGGCATCATCTTATCAATAACACCCCCAGGCAGGATCTCCATAATCCGGTTGGCGATGGTGGCTACAAACTGATGATCATGGGAGGCAAAAAGGAGCACCTCAGGAAAGGCAATGAGCGCGTCATTTAAGGCCGTGATTGATTCCAGATCAAGATGATTAGTAGGCTCATCGAGGATAAGGGCATTGGCATCTGAAAGCATCATCTTGGAGAGCATGCAGCGCACCCGTTCTCCTCCTGAGAGGACACTGATCTTTTTCAGGGCCTCATCACCTGAAAAGAGCATCTTGCCCAAGAAGCCCCGGGCAAAGGTCTCACCCTCGGTAATTGGGGTATATTGCCCCAGCCAATCAACCAGGGTCATATCCTGAGTAAAATACGAACTGTTATCCATGGGGAAATAGGAAGTGCTCATGGTCACACCCCAACGAAAGGTGCCGCTGTCCGGCTCGACCTCTCCAGCCAGGATCTGGAACAAAGTGGTCTTGGCCACACTGTTGGTGCCGACAAAGGCAACCTTATCACCCGGACGCAGCGTGAAATCCAGGTCTTTAAAAAGAAGAACACCATCCACTGTTTTGGAAAGACCTTTGACCTCAAGGATAATATCGCCACAGGGACGTCCCGCCTTGAATGAGACAAAAGGGTACTTGCGGGAAGAAACAGGCATATCCTCAATCTGCAGTTTATCAAGCAGTTTTTTCCGGGAAGTGGCCTGCTTGGACTTGGAGGCATTGGCGGAAAAGCGCAAGATAAACTCCTTGAGTTCCTTGGCCTTATCCGTCACCTTTTTATTATCGCTCTGCCGCTGCTTCAGACTGAGCTGGCTGGCCTGATACCAGAAGTCATAGTTTCCCACATAGACCTGGATCTTGCCGAAATCAATATCTGCCACATGAGTACAGACCTGATTGAGGAAATGACGATCATGGGAGACGATGATTACCGTATTCTGGAAACGGGCCAGAAAGTCTTCAAGCCAGGTGATCGACTGGAGATCCAGATGGTTGGTCGGCTCATCGAGCAGCAGGATATCCGGATTGCCGAACAGGGCCTGGGCCAGCAGTACCCGCACCTTTTCTCCGCCCTCCAGTTCCTTCATCTTTTTATTCAGGAGTTCTTCGGTAATTCCCAGACCGCTAAGAAGCACAGAGGCCTCAGACTCGGCCTCATAGCCATTCATCTCGCCAAACTCCGCCTCCAGCTCACCGCTGCGGATACCATCTTCTTCAGTGAAATCGGCCTTGGCATAGAGAGCCTCACGCTCGGACATCAACTGGTAGAGCCGGGCATGCCCCATGATCACCGTATTGAGCACGGTCTCCTCGTCAAAGGCAAAATGATCCTGCCTGAGCATGGCGATCCGTTCCCGGGGACTCACAGAGATTTCCCCCTTGTCCGGTTGAAAATCTCCGGCCAGAATCTTCAGAAAAGTGGACTTTCCCGCACCATTGGCGCCAATCAGGCCGTAGCAGTTCCCTGGGGTGAACTTAATATTGACATCTTGAAAAATAACCCTCTTGCCATAGGAGAGGGCAACGTTGGAAGCATTGATCATAGTAAAATCTCTTTTTGAGTAATAGAATCGATGGTTCTGAGCGCTTATGGCTCAGAATTGTATTGTAACTGAGTATGAAAAATTATGGAATTTAGCATGACGGCAAGCGGAGGCGCAAGCTTATTCTGGCCAAGACATGTTGATGGAACGCGTCAGACATGCGCCAGGTGTTCAAAATCATTCATAGAAAGCAGGTCGGCTTGACCGCCTGAAAGAAAAAAACCATTTATTGTTTTTTCTTGTACTAATGATTATTTTCTAATTAAAATTAACCATTTTCTCATCTCTTACTTTTTACCTCCGCAAAACATATGTCACAAAAATCCCGTATCCCGGCCCTGCTTCTACCAGCTCTTTCCGCAAGCCTGGCCTATGGCTTGGCATACCTGATCAGCAGGTTGTTCTTCTCTGTTACCATCTTACCTCTTGGTTTACTCCGGGATTTTCCTTTTATCCTTGTCATTTCCTACCTCATTTTTTTCTTATCCCGCAGCATCTGGGCCTTCATTGCTCTTCAGTGGCTGATGATCGCCATCCTCTACATCGGCAATGCGGCAAAGCTTGCTTTTTTTGGCGGCCCCATGGTACCGGATGATGTCTATGCCCTGCGCTCTCTCCTCCTTATCCTGGATGGCTGGCAACGCCTGCTGGTCGGGGGAGCTCTAGCCGGACTGACCGGGCTGCTGCTCTTTAACTTTCACTTCAGACGTCAGAAGGCATGGCTGGCCCTGGGACTCATCCTGCTCCTGGGACTGAGCCTAATCCAGTACCCCAAGCCCATTGTCGCCGCACTCGATAAACGAGTTGGCAACTCCGTCTGGGATCAGCGCGCCAACTATGTTCAGAAAGGGGCGACCCTCTATTCCCTGCAGGAGACAGCCCGTTTCTTCAGAGATGGCGAACAAACGCCGGATAGACAACAGGCCTTAGATGCCGCGTCTTCCTTGCGGGCAATCTCCTCCACCACTGCCCCCGCCACCACTCAGGCCCCACGAAACGTCTATGTCATCCTTCTCGAATCCTTCTGGGACCCGCTTTTGTTGAAAGGCATCCATTTTAATCAGGACCCCCTGGATCCCTCATTCAGAGAGCTATGGAAGGACACCGGCCATTCAACGATCATGAGCCCGGTCTTTGGCGGCTACACGGCCAACGCCGAATTCGAGAGTATGTGCGGATTTCCGGTGGTGCATGATGACGTCAAATTTGAACGAAGGATGATCAATGCGGCACCATGCCTGCCGGCAGTCCTGGAAGAACATGGCTTTGACACGGTGGTTTCCCATCCCAACATCGCTGCCTTCTGGAATCGGACCAATGCCTACAGGCGGATGGGGTTTAAAACCTACTGGTCTATCAATGATTTCACTCTTGATGACATGAACTACAAATTCCTTTCAGATGCCTCCCTGTACCGGCAGGTTGTGCAGAAATCGGCTCAACGGGAAAAACCGAAGAAAGGAGTATTCAACTATATCGTGACCTACTTCGGCCACTGGGACGGTTCCCGCACCTACCCTCGCAACGAGGAGTCACGACCACAGGTTATCCACTGTGTGGAGGAATGCAAGACACCGGAGATTGAATCGTATGCCAACGCCGTCCACTACAAGGCAAAGGAGTTGATGGCCTTTCTTAACGATCGCCGCATAAACGATCCTGACGCCCTTATCGTCGCCTTTGGCGATCACCTCCCCTTCCTTGGCGGAAACTTTCAAGGCTATGTGGAAGCAGGCACCCTTGCCGGCGCCAGAGACCAGTTCACCCCTGAGATGTTTCTCACCTATGTGAGCACCCCGCTCATCGTCATCGACGGAAAGCGCGGTCCTGTGGAGCTGGGGAGCCTCCCCCTTTACCAGCTTCCAGGTAAGATCCTTGAGCTTTTAGGCATGAGCGAACCAACCATCATGAGCTATGCTGAAGGCAACAGCGGCGTTGGGATTCGTCCCTTATGGGGTGTGCACTTCATCAACTCGGCCCCTGGCAAGGTCGAGATGTGCAAAGACAGCGAACAATCAGCCACCTGTGAGGCCTCAACGACATGGCTGGATCAGATCCTGACCGTGGGAGTTGATATCTTTCAGGGGAAACAATACAGCCTGCCCGTACCGGTCAGGCCATCACAGCTGGCAGCGACAAAAACACTTGTGCCACAGGAGAAGACAGTGGAGAAGATCATTCAATAGTAGGGGGAATCACAAACAGCCTGTAGAAATATCCATTATTTTTTATTTGACAGCAAACCATCTCGGGAGTTGAGATAAAGCGACAAGAAACCACACTATATTCAACCCAACATTTATAGCAGGAGCCCCCCACATGTCACTCACCATCAGCTCACCAGCATTTGAGGATAACTCCAATATCCCGATCATCTATACCTGCGACGGCCGGAACATCTCTCCTCCCCTGCAATGGTCCGGGATTCCTGCAAGCACTAAGAGTCTGGTGCTGATCATCGACGACCCTGACGCCCCTGACCCGGCGGCCCCTAGGATGACATGGGTACACTGGCTCCTCTACAATATTCCGGTCACGACCTCCGGCTTGGCGGAAGGCATTGCCCCCAATGCCCTGCCGAAAGGAACCCTGTCCGGCCGGGGTGACAACAAGAAAACAACCTATGGCGGACCCTGTCCACCCATCGGCTGCCATCGCTACTTCCATAAACTCTATGCCTTGGACATAATCCTGCCAGATCTGCACCAACCCACAAAAAATACCCTGCTCCAGGCAATGGAAGGCCACATCCTTGCCCATGCGGAGATCATTGGCCTGTACCAACGGCCTCCCAAGTAGTCACTATACGGCCTAAGGGCTGTAAAGAAATATCCCTCAAAGATACTGCTACTCCTGAACAGCCCCGGCATAAAACCGTGTTGCCATCTCTTCCAGGCCAAGGAGATGGAGCAATTTCTCCAGACGCTCACTTGGGCGCCGGCGCGGCAGATCTTTATATGTGGCAATGATCAGCTCATTCTTCATCGAGTGCTCCCAACCTACAAGCTCAGTGACACTCACCTGATAGCCATGGGCCTCAAGCTGCAAGCAACGCAAGACATTAGTTACATGACTGCCGAATTCCCGGGTATGCAGCGGGTGACGCCAAATTTCAGTAAGGACATCGCCGCCCAGTCTCTTTCCCTTATGTTTCCTCAGTACCGACGCCACTTCCGCCTGACAACATGGTACCAGTACCACAAATTGCGCCTCTTTCTGCAAGGCAAATTGGATGGCATCATCGGTTGCCGTATCGCAGGCATGCAGGGCGGTTACCATGTCAACATGCCCCGGCAGCAAGGAGGAATGCGTTGAATCTACCACTGACAGGGTTAGAAAAGACATATTGGGAAACCCCAATCGCAGAGCCAGCTCCCGAGATTTTTGCACCAGCTCATCGCGAGTCTCAATGCCATAAATATGCGACCCATCCTCCAGCATTTTAAAAAAAAGATCGTAGAGGATAAATCCCAGATATGATTTCCCGGCCCCATGATCAACGAGCTGAACTTCTTGATGATCCTGCTGAATCTCCTGCAGGAGCGGCTCAATAAACTGGGTGAGATGATAGACCTGTTTCAGCTTACGCCTGCTGTCCTGATTCATTTTCCCGTCTCGGGTCAGAATATGCAGCTCTTTCAACAGTTCGATAGATTGACCGGGTTTTATCTCATGCATGATATTAAAAAAGTTTTAAGTTTTATATGGTAAATGTTAGAGTGAAGAGCCTATAGGTGTTTAGGTGGATAGTGAACAGAGAGACGATCCGGACAGACTAAAAGTATGATAGACTAAACAACCTTGCATGCAACGACTCATTCAACTATTCCTTCTGCTCTGCATTCTGCTCACCACATCCCCAAACCCTGTGAGTGCCGCAACCGTTGAGCTGCCGCTTTTTCTCCGTACCCAGATATTACAGAACGCCCTGGTGGAGTCTCTCACCCCGCAGCCTGACCGCCCCACTGTACTCTTTCAAGAGGGCTCTTACAACTATCTTCATATCTCCGAGCCCCAGCTGTCCATCCGCGACGGACAGCCTTACTTCAGTTGCAATGCGGCAGCCGGTATGGGGTTCGACTCACTCGGTCTCCTGCCGTCGGTGGTCAAATGGAGTGGCTCCATTCTCATGCGCTTGAACTTTTATGTGGATCCACAATGGCAGTTACGCTATCGCATTATTGACTCCGCCATCTACAATGAAAAGGGCGGCAAGCCCGTGGTAACAGGATTTGCCTGGGAACTCTGCAAGCGCTTCCTCCATCCACGGCTGGAACAATACGGATTTGATCTTGCCATGCCCCAAAAAGAAATCACGATCTTGCTTCGTGCCTGCGCCTCCCCCACAGATACAGCGCCACTTGAGGCGGCCCTGAATACGCTCACCGTGGGAACCCTGCGAACCAACGCTGACGGCCTGATCGTCCCCCTGCTCCTGACGGTTGCCGACACACAGACACAGGCAGTAACGCCTCTGCCCGCTCAGGCCCCGCTCGGCTTTGAAGAATTAGAAAAACTCCAACATGTCTTTGAACCACTCGATGCCTTTATGGTCTTTGTCATCAAGAGCCTCAGCGGCAACATGGGTAATTCGCTGCACCAGGAACAGCTCTTTGACCTGTTGATCACCAGCCGCTACCAACTGCTGATGATCCTGACCGGCCAGACTCCAGTAGAGACTGAGGACCCACTACGACTGTTATTTATCGATGCCTGGCAACAATTACGACCCATCATCGAAAGCAGCAGCGGGGAAAATGGGCTGATGCAGAAACAGCTGCTGCGCTTCATGACCTTTATCAATGCTGGAGACGCTCTGCTGGCATTGGATACCGCCGCCCCTGGCCTTGGAATCCATGTTACCAGCAATGGCCTGCGCCGACTGGCAAGGATGCTGCAGCCAGGTACAGGAGAAGACCCCCTGCGCTTTGACTGGCAAATCGATCCTGCCCTTCGCGATCTGTTTCAATTTCAACCGGAAGAACCAGAACAAAAAACTCAAGAGGCACTGTCAGAATTACCGCCAGAGTTACCGCGACAAAACCCACCGTCAGAGTTGTCACCGGAAACACCGCAACAAAACCCTCCAGCAGAATTTCCACCGGAAACACCGCAACAAAACCCTCCAGCAGAGTTGCCGCCTGAGACACCGCAACAAAACCCTCCAGCAGAGTTGCCGCCGGAAACACCGCAAAGCTCAACAACAGGTCGCCGCCTTCTCGATTTTCTGGTGGGAGTTGCCTATGCCGCAGAGTCGCCCGCACCTGCCTTTACCAACCGGAACAATCGTCTTGATTACTGGATACCAAACTCGAATGAGCTTGATGAATACAAACAAATCATGGAGAAACTTCTAGCGGCATCTGCCCTCAGGCAGGTAAAAAAGGCCAACCTCGATCCTCGCTATGCAACGATCTACCAAGATCTGATCCCTGCCACCGCCATGATTGAAAGCTGCTGGAAACAATACACTCGAAAAGATGACAAAATCGTAACACTACGATCTCCAGCGGGGGGGATTGGCATTATGCAAATCAATCAACATGTCTGGCGGGGGTTTTACGACATAGAACGACTTCAAAGAGATGTGACCTACAATATCCAGGCAGGAAATCAGATCATGATGCGCTACTTTCAGCAGTATGCTATTCAAATAGCCAAAGAGAAGAACAATCCCCACATTGCTGCCCGCGCCGCCTATGCAACATACAACGCCGGGCCACGTGCCAGCCGCCGGTTTTTAAAAGCAGAGGCCAGTGCGCGCCAGAAACGGGTGGATGAACACCTATGGGATCTCTATCAGAAGGTCAGTGCTGGTGGTAGCGCCGACCTGGAAAACTGCAGTATTTTGTAAAAGAGGAAGAGTGAGTAGCAGCTTGAGCCCCTTCAATCCTTCAGCAAAATAAGGGTGGGTGAAAGTCTGGAGGAGATAACACGAAAGGGGCGGGTGTTGTATGCCAACTTACTTTTCCCAGCCATACTCCCCGACCAGGTTGACAAAGCGAACCAGATCAAGAAGTTTCACCTGAACAATGCCATCTTTTTTGGTGACAAGTTGCAATTCCTGCACGTCCTGGTCACCAACGGGAATCACCATCCTGCCGGGATCTGCCAGTTGGGCCACCAAGGGTTCTGGAATTTCAGGGCCTCCGGCCGTCACCATAATGGCGTCAAAGGGAGCATGATCCGGCCATCCCAGAGTGCCATCATCAAGTTTTGATTGGATATTATAACAGCGAAGACGATCAAAGAGTCGACGAGCCCCGGAAAGCAGGTTATTGTGACGTTCAACCGTATAGACCTTGGCGCAGAGCCGGGAGAGAATAACCGCCTGATACCCTGATCCTGTCCCGATCTCCAGTACGTTCTCCGTTCCTGTCAACTGGAGGGCCTGGGTCATATAGGCCACAATAAAAGGTTGGGAAATGGTCTGCCCGTCCACAATGGGCAAGGGATGATCACCATAGGCATTGGCCTGCATGGCATCATCCACAAAAAGATGACGCGGCACCTCAGCCATGACCGCCAGTACCCGTGGGTCATAAATACCGCGACAACTCAGTTGTTCCTGCACCATCCGTTGGCGAATAGTCTCAAAACTATCTGTCACTGGTCAGTCTTTTTTTCAGGTTTTTGATCAATTTTCTGCCAGCGATAATCATCCTGCCAGTCAAACTCATCCTTATTATAGGCGCCATAACGGGCAGCAGTCACAATATCGCCATTCAGGAGCAGGACAACCGTATTATACCCTTTAGAGGAAAAAGCCCCGCCCATTAAAGGCGTCTTCTGCAATAAAGATTTATCCTCATCATAATAAGTCCATTCTTCAGTGGTGGCAGAGACCATCCGCGTGGAATCCGGGTCTCCCAGCAGGGAAATCACCTCCTGACGAGTGGTTTCACCAGCCTTGATCAGACCGACATCTGACGCCAGATGACGAACAGGATGATTATAACAGCCAGACATGACCATAAGGAGTAAGACGCTGATCAACAAAACAGCAAAACGACGCATAGAGACAAACAGTATGCAGGTGGACATTGCATTCTCTCCGTTAAAAAGGGGAAACTAGTATAAAAACAGGTAACTACTCAGGTAGTTTAGACTATATTTTTTTAGACTGTCAGCTACCGCCTATAGACTATCTACCTGAGCAATCACCTTTTTTCAACAGTTATGTCATACACCGCCAACGGCGCGGTTCAGGATCTTATAATTCCGCTCCACCATGGCCAGGGGATCGACCACCAATCCGGCCTGGATCATGGCATTATCGTAGATTTGGGCAGCCACCTCTGCAGCAAAGGATTGATCGCTTTTCTGCAACTCCGCCAACTGCTTAATCAATGGATTGGCAGTATTGATCTCAAGATTCTTCTTACTGCTCGCCTGCGCCTGCCCTTTTTCCCTCCGACTGGCGGCCATAATCCGCTCCATAGAAGAGGTCATATAGCCATCGGGATTGACAATCATGGCCGGGGCCTCAACCAGACGTTTGGATTCAACCACATCGGCAACCTTGTCGCCCAGAGTCTCTTTCAACCAACTGATCAAAACTGCTTTGGCACCCGGTTCCAGCGGTTCTGCCTCCGGTTTGACAGCCTCCTCCTTGCCTTCAGACACATCCCCCGTACCCAGATCCAGATCGGCTCGATCAGCAGAAAGCAATTTTTTGCCATCAAACTCGGCCAGATGACTGAGTACAAAGTCATCAATCGGCTCCATGGTGTAGAGGATCTCGACATCCTTGCGGGTGAACATCTCCACATAAGGCCCGGCCTCAATGGCCTCACGACTCGGTCCATTGATATAATAAATGGCATCTTGCCCCTCTTTCATCCGCTCCACATAAGCAGCCAAGGATGTGGGTTTCCCCTCTTCCGAGCGGGAAGACTCAAAACGAACCAACTTACCCAGCTCTTTCTGAAACTCATAATCAGAGGTAATTCCTTCTTTCAGATAAATGCCGAAGGTATTCCAGAAGACAAGGTAGGCTTCCGGATCTTCCTGGGCCTGCTCATCCAGGAATTTAAGAAAACGCTTGGTGATGACTTTGCGCAGTTTGGCCAGCAAGGCATTATCCTGCAGGGACTGGCGGGAGATATTAAGGGGCAGGTCCTCGCTGTCTACTACGCCTTTGAGGAATCGAAGCCATTCAGGCAAAACATTCTCCGAATGCTGATCGATGAGAATCCGCTGACAATAGAGATTGACCCCGGAATCAACACGGCCAAAACCCATGATCTCAAAATTCTCCTTGGGCACAAAGAGCAGGGCATTGATGGCCAGCGGCGCATCGGCGGAGAAATGGAGACGGTACAGGGGCTCATCATGGGCCGTACCGATGAATTTGTAAAAATCGTTGTACTCCTGCTCGGTGATCTCGCTCTTGCTGCGGGTCCAGAGGGCCTGTACAGTATTCACGACCTCCCCGGCCAGCTTGATTGGGAAAGGCACAAAGGAGGAATATTGTTTGATAATATTCTCAACCTTCCACTTCATGGCATAGTCATGGGCATCATCCTTCAGCTCCATGATGATCCGGGTGCCCCGATGCAGCCCCGGCAACTCGCTGATGGTGTAACTGCCGGTGCCATCGGAGACCCATTCATGCCCTTCCGATCCGTCCCAGGAACGGCTCTGGACCCGAACCGTTGTGGCGGCCATAAAGGCGGCATAAAAGCCCACCCCGAACTGACCGATCAAGCTCACATCCTTCTTGGCCGCCTCGGCAAGACCGGTCATAAAGGTGCTGGAACCTGAGTGGGCAATGGTGCCCAGATTGGCCTCCAGTTCGGACCTGCTCATGCCGATACCGGTATCGGTAATGGTCATGACATGCTTTTCTTCATCAAGATCAATGGTTATCTCAAGGGGCATATGGGAATCAAAGACATCGCCTGCGGTAAGGCTCTCGTGCCGGAATTTTTCCAGGGCATCCGAGGCATTGGAGATCAACTCCCGGACAAAGATATCGCGCTCGGTATAAAGTGAATGAATAACGATATCGAGAAGTTTTTTGGTCTCGGCCTGAAATTCATGGGTTGTGGTCTGACTGGTCATTGAAGATACCTCTTTTCCTCTGATTTCTCTGATTATGGTGCGGAACAGCGATACTTCAGCGTTCGCGCGAACCAAGGATGACAAAAAAGCGACACAAGGTGACAACCATCATCATCCTATTCCGTTGCTTTTTTACCTGAATTCGGCCAAAATGATAAACATAGAAGCCAAAGTGTCAAGATTTCTTGCCGATTCTCGTTTTCATATCGTAATTCATAATTCATAATTCGTAATTGATAAAAACATGGATACCCTTATCATTGGCGGCGGACTCTCAGGCCTGACCGTGGCCCATAAACTGCAACAGCTCTGCCCCGGGCAGCAGACCCTTATCCTGGAAAAATCCGGCCGAGCAGGCGGGGTCATCTGGAGCCATGCCGAAAATGGTTTTCTGGCGGAAAACGGCCCCCACGGTTTTCTCGACAATTGCCCGGAGAGTCAAGTACTTTTGCAGGAAACCGGTCTTGACCAGGAATGCGTGAAAGCGCCACTCAGTAAATTTGTCCGCTATGTCTGCATGAATGGTGCCCTGCGCTGTATTCCGCAGAGTCCGCCAAAGATCATCATGGCTCCCTTGATCTCACCGCTGGCCAAGCTTCGGGTCTTGGCTGAACTCTTCAAAAAACCACTTACGGGTGAGCCGACGGTGGCGGAATGGGTGGAACACCGCTTTGGTCCGGCCCTGCTGCCCTATGTTGACGCGGTCTTCACCGGCACCTACGCAGGCGACTTCAACCGGCTGGTTATCGACGGGGTCATGCCGGGAGTGCGCCGCCTGGAGATGACCCATGGTTCGGTGCTTCGTGGCCTGTTTGCCAAGATGAAACAGGCAAGACAAGATAAAACCAGCACGGGCGGAAAAAAGATGGAGCTGCCTGCCATGACCAGTTTTCCCGGCGGCATGGGTCGTCTCCCGGAAAGACTGGCCGAATCGCTGCAAAAAGGTCGTGACATCCTGTTGAACTGCGGAGTCCTGGCTATCCGCAAAAGCCAATCAGGCTGGAAAGTGGAATCAGAGCTAGGAAGCCATGAGGCCAGGAATCTGGTGCTGGCCCTGCCGATCAATCCGTCTTTAGGCCTGCTCCACACCTTTACGCCCACTATGCCTCAGAATATTGTTCCTGAGGCCCGGATTGTAACCATTGCCATGGGCTTTGGTCCCGGCTCGACACTACCGCCGGGATTTGGCTATCTGGCTCCGGAACAGGAAAAACGCTTCTGCCTTGGGGCGCTCTTTTCGTCCAATATGTTTCCCGCAAGAGCACCCCAAGGCCATATCCTCCTTGAGGCCCTGGTCGGCGGACGTCGACATCCCGAACGGCTTGACCTTGATGATACCACACTGATCCGCCATGCTCTGCAGGATCTGCGCCAACTGCTTCCCCTGCAGGGAGAACCCGTCTACGCCAAGGTCCTGCGCCCCAAAGGCGGAATTCCCCAATTGGAGGAAGGCTACCCCGCCCTCCTGAACTGGCGTGACCAGTTGATGCAAGAACATCAGGGGCTGTTCATTCACGGCTTTGGCTGGGAAGGTATCGGACTCAATGACATGATCAAAAGCGCCACCCGGGTCGCTGAATCCATCAAGGAAAAGTCTGGGGCCGCCAGAGAAGAGGCCGCGGTAAAAGGAATCTATTTTTAGTGCCTTACAGATTATTTTCTTGTTTTTTTTACACGAAAATAATCTGCGAAAGGCACTTATCCCGTTTATCGGGGCTAGTTCCCGCACCCTGATAAAACTACTCTAGAATAAACGACTATGACCAGAGCAAACCTTACAAGCCCCTCCAGCACGGGAAACAGTTCCCAAGAGTGGAAAAGGGTAGAACATGAGGGCCGCACCATTTATATCCAGCCGGAGACACCGGACTGGCTGGTACCAACCGATTATGGTGATCAATTACTACAGGCACTGGCAGGCGCTGAAAGCCTCGCCGATGCAGTCAGGAATCTGCAGAACACCTCGCCCCATGCAGCCTTAGAAACTCCACGTAATGAACACCACCTTCTGCTTGAGCTGGACCGCCTTCGACAAACCCTGAAGATCAACAGACAAAAAGGCTATGCTGGACGCGGCAAGGAATTGACCCTGGAGCGCCTGAAGGAATGCTGGTTTCATCTGACCGACCGTTGCAACCTCAGTTGCAGACACTGCCTGTTTGCATCCTCTCCGGCCAAGAGCCTCACTCTGCCCCATGCCCAGCTTGACAGTGGTACCCGTCAGGCCCTGGAACTTGGCTGCCAACTTTTTTATTTCACCGGCGGTGAGCCCTTTCTCTATCCTGATTTTTTCCCCTGGCTGGCCCTCTTTTTGTCCGAGAATACCCAGGTCCATGCTGCTATTCTGACCAACGGTATGCTCCTGGCAAAAAATATCAACATGCTGCAAGGGCTTGATCGCCTGCATCTGCAGGTCAGCCTTGACGGGCTGGAACAGGCCCATGACAGCCTGCGAGGCAAGGACTCCTATCAGCAACTTCTGGCTAATCTCACAGCCCTGCAGCAGTCGGGGATACCCTTTACTCTCTCAATTGCGATCAGTCGGGCCAATGTTACGGATCTGGCTGCTCTGGTTGACTTGGCTGCCGGCATCGGGGCCGCGAGCATCCATCTCCTCTACCACTTTATCCGCGGCAAGGGCAGCCGGGAACAATTTGTCCCACCGGCAGAGATCTTCTCCCATCTAAAACAGGCCTGGCAGCGGGCCGAGCAGTGCGGACTCCCCATCGACAATATCGAAACCATCCGTGCTCAGATCTTTTCCACCCCCGGCACCCGTCATGATCTGTCCAATAGTGGCTGGGAATCCCTGGCAATAGGGCCGGATAGTAAAATCTACCCCTCACCTGCCCTGGTGGGACTTGCAGAGACCGCCTGCGGCGATCTGGCACAGGGGCTGGCCACGGTCTGGCGGACCAGCCCGGTCCTTACGACCCTGCGCAACGCCTCTCTGCTCGATTCCCCAAGCTATAAAGACAATCCCCTGAAGTTCATCATCGGCGGCGGGGATACTGATCATAGTTTTCTCACTGGCGGTGAGTGGGTGGGCCATGACCCTTATATAGAGCTTTATGATAAGATTGCCCTGCACTTGATCAGCAAGCAGGTTGAGGCCCCACAGGGTCAGTCCCGTGGTGCCACAACCCTGCGTATGGGAGATGTCCGTCATGACTGCCCTGCCCAGGAGGCAGCCGGCCGCAATGTGACCCTGACCCACTGCAATTGTTTGATCTCGCTGGCCTCAGGCCATGGACATGCTCAGGTGCGTGAATTTTATGGCCAGGCAGCCATCTCCGCCAATGAGGATATCGTCAACCCCCTGGCCCCGGCTCAAGGCCTGGCCGTCTTTATTCCCGAGGATTCCCGAAAACGCTCTTACGGCTGCGGCAGCCCGGTGACGGACGCGGCCCCGCAACCAGGCGAGACCCTGGTGGATCTGGGTTCCGGTTCGGGCGTGGAATGTTTCATGGCCGCTGCTGCCGTCGGCGCACAGGGACAGGTCTTTGGCATTGACATGACAGACGAGATGCTCCACCTGGCCACGAACTCAAAAAAGGAAGTAACAGCCCGTCTTGGCTATGACAATGTGGAGTTTCGCAAGGGATTTCTGGAGCATATCCCCCTTGATGCTGATTGTGCCGATATTGTTATCTCCAACTGTGTCATCAACCTGAGCCCTGATAAACGCCAGACCTACCGGGAAATCTTCCGGGTTCTGAAGCCAGGCGGCAGGATGGTGATCTCTGATATCATTACCGACACCCCCATTCCTCCGAGCATCAAGAACAACGCACTCTATCGCGGAGAATGTCTGGGCGGGGCCATGCAGCAGGAAGAGCTGATGGCTATGCTTACGGCAGCCGGATTCGTGGCTATCCGTCTGGTGAAACGCTTTCCTTATCGCCAGGTGGAAGGAATGAATTTTTTTTCTCTCACCTACCAGGCACAGCGGCCAGAAAAAGAAGAAAGACAGGGAACCGAAGACGTCGGTCGTTCTTCCGCCATCCCGGGCGCCCCCGACACTAGGCCATCCATGGCCGTCGGTCACTCCTACGCCATCCCTGGCGCCCCCGACACTAGGCCATCCATGGCCGTCGTCTACCGGGGGCCGTACGGGGCCGTTTTTACTGAGAGTGGTATCCTGCTGGTCAAAGGGCGGCGCACCATAATTCCTCATGCCGATGGTACCCTCCTGGATGATTCGGTTTTCATTCTCAATGAAGAAGGGGCGGTCACCAATCTGGTCATGACCAACTCCTGCTGTGTCCCACCTTCCAGCCCGGCTTCCGCTGCCTCCTGCTGCACGCCCACGAAAGAGGCCGCAGCACATACAACTCGGCAAACCTCCGGCTGTATGTGCTGCGGCGAAGAGCTGCACTACTTTACTGAACCCCGGGAAATGGCATGTCATTATTGCGGCCAGACACGATTTGCCGATAGCTGCTGCCCGAAAGAACATTTTGTCTGCAACCGGTGTCACCAGGAAAACGGACTGGAGGTCATCAAGTCCATCTGTACCACCACCAAGGAACAGGATATGATCGGACTGCTCAAGCTCATCCGCAGCCACCCGTCGATCCCCATGCACGGCCCGGAACATCATGCCATGATACCGGGAATCCTGCTCGCCTGTTACCGCAATTGCGGTGGGGCAATCAGTTCCAAAGAGATCTTGACTGCAATCAGCCGTGGCGCCGATGTACCAGGCGGAGTCTGCGGTTTCTGGGGCGCATGCGGTGCGGCCATTGGTATTGGCATTGGCGTGGCCACCATTTTCTCAGCAACACCGCTGACGCCTGGACCGCGTCAACTGGCCCAGGAATTTTCCGGCAGAATTCTCATGGCCCTTGCCGCACGCAAAGGCGGCCGATGCTGTCAGCGTGAAACCTATATCGCCCTCACCGAGACAGCCAGGATTTCAGCTGAAATGTTTTCCGTATCCTTGCAGGCGATGGCAGAACTCCATTGTGATCAGTACCTGCACAACAAAGAATGTATCCGAAAACAATGCCCGCTCTGGGAGCAAAGGGCACGCATCACTGAAAAGATGGCCATCCTCATGGCGACCTCATTTTCCTGAAAGGAGTCTCAATCATGGCACATTCACTGCGGGATCAATTTCTTAAGATGGGTTTGGTCGATAAAAAACAAGCCACTCAGGCCAAAAAGGCCACCTATAAAAAAACCAAAGAACAGGACAAAGGTCGAATCCAGCCTCCGGACGAAAACAAGATCCGCGCTCAGCAGACCCTGGCAGAGAAGAAGAAACAGGCACAAAGCGCAAATCAGAAACAACAGGAAGAGGCAAAAAAAGCTGAGCAAATCGCCCAGATCAGACAACTCATTGCCACCAATCGTCTGTCCCTGAAAGATGGCGCTATTGCCTATCGCTTCACAGACAGCAACAAGATAGCAAGGATCTTTGTGCCGACAAAGGAGATGGTGGACGAATTGAGCCAGGGGATACTGGCCATCGTCAGAGAAAAAAACACCTATGCCGTTGTGCCGTCAGCAATTGTCGAGAAGATCCGGGGATCGCATCCAGAGCTCATTGTCCTCTCCAATGCTTCGCAACAAAAGTCACAGGACGATCCCGACGATCCCTATGCAGCCTACAAAATTCCGGATGATTTAATTTGGTAAGCCGTCGTTCTGAAACCAAGAAAGTGATCGACAAAACTGGATAAAATTGTTCAACTATCGAGACGTAAACGCTATCAGCGTTTTAAATCCTAAAAATCAACGGAAGGGAGTGGAAAGATGAGTGGACACGAGCATCATGAGGTGGTTGTGCATGAAGATGATCATTCAATCAATGTAAAGGTTGGTGTATTTTTTGTTTTTGTCATTATATCTCTCTTTGTTATTGCTATGATCGGTTCATGAGAAGAATACAAGGTGGCTTGGTAATGATCAAAAAAACCGTGCGGGCAAGGATAAACTTCCCGAACGGTTTTTTTGTTACCAGTAAGTTTTCATGACAAAAAAGAAGGTTTATGCCGTTGCCGCCGGACTCAAGCCCGGAATTTATGACAACTGGCCAGAGGCAGAGAGACAGGTAAAAGGCTATGCCGGGGCCAAATTTAAAGGCTTTACCGACAGGGGTGAGGCCGAGGCCTGGATCCAGAATCCCCAATACAACCATGCTCCAGCAAAAAAAGACGGCAGCTCAAAGACGGTGCCAACTGTCCTGCCTCCACCTCGCGACGGGGAGATCAACATCTATACCGACGGGGGCTGCAGTAACAACCCCGGCCCAGGCGGCTATGGTGCCATTGTCGTCTCTGACGGCCAGGAGCAGGAGATCTCCGGCGGCTTCAAACTAACCACCAATAACCGGATGGAACTCATGGCCTGTATTGTCGCCTTGCGCTCACTGGAAGACAGGGCTCGCCCGATAACTGTCTGGTCCGACTCCAGCTATGTGGTCAATGGAATAAGTAAAGGCTGGGCCAGAGGCTGGCGGCAGCGAGGCTGGATAAAATCCGACAAACAACCGGCAGTCAACCCCGACCTCTGGGCTGAGCTGTTGGAACTGGTGGAAGAGTTGGATGTCACCTTTCAATGGGTAAGAGGGCATGCAGGCCACCCCCTCAACGAACGCTGCGATCAACTGGCGGTGGCGGCTTTAAAAGAAAAAAACCTGCCGGTCGATAAAGGATACCCTGGACAATGAAAGATACTGTATCAAAGCCCGGGAAGCATGCTTTTCTCGGTCTTACCCCCGATGTGATCATTACCCTGGCGGAAAAGGCTCTGGGGGTGCGCTGCACCAATCTCTGCCGCCCCTTGAACAGCTACATCAACCGGGTTTACGAACTGGAATATGAGGACAGATCCGGTCTGGTGATCAAGTTTTACCGGCCAGGACGGTGGGCGAAGAGCGCCCTGCTCGATGAGCACACCTTTCTTATGGAACTCCAGGCCATGGAAATCCCGGTTATCGCCCCCCTGAAGATGGCAGATGGCGGAACTCTGGGCCAATACGGCAAGATCCTGTTTGCCTGCTTCCCCAAGTGCGGAGGCCGCAGTTATGACGAGTACTCGGAGGATCAATGGCTGGAGCTTGGCCGCCTCATCGGCCGCGTCCATGCGGTCGGGGCCACCCATCTGCCCCAGGACCGGATCACCATGGCTCCCAGCAGTTCCACCCAGGCCCAGGTTGACACCCTGCTGGCCTCCAATCTGATTCCTGTTGAAATGCGCCAGGAATTTGCAGAGCTTACCAGTTCCCTGATCAAAGAAATCAGCCATCTCTTTGAGAGCACCCGGATGATCCGTATTCATGGCGATTGCCATTTCTCGAACCTCATCTATCGGCCTGATCAATCCTTTTACATCATCGACTTTGACGATATGGCAGTGGGGCCGCCCGTTCAGGATTTCTGGATGCTGCTTCCCGGCCTGATGCAGGATTCTCTGCTGGAGATCGATCTCTTTCTTGAGGGCTATGAGACCTTCATGGAGTTTGACCGGCGCAGCCTGCGTCTAATCGAGCCTCTGCGGGCCATGCGCTATATCCATTATATTGCCTGGTGCGCCCATCAGTTCAGCGAAGACGGGGAGTCGCGGGTGGCCCCCAATTTCGGCAGCCGGGAATACTGGCAGCAGGAGATGGGAGATCTGGCCGATCAACTGGAACGCATCCGCAATGCACCCCAGCAGACCGGAAATATGATCTGAAGCCGTCGTTTCTAGAGTTGACTCCCCTTGTTTTTGCAAGCTCGGTGTCAGATCGAATCTAAACAAATTCAATCCAGAAACCCATTCTTCTTCGGCGAGGTGATTGGCGCGGAATTAGAAGTATCCAGCGCCAGCGTCTTTGTAGCCTGTGCGAGGACACTCACAAGCTTCCGACATAGAGGTACAGGGACTCTACGCCGGATCTTCATCCTTTCACCTCACGTCTTCGCTTCCTTAAATTTAATAAGAATAGCAAGAGCCGGTTTTATCAGCAAGGTCACCACCAACACTCCTGTTGCCAGCACCCCCAAGGTAATAATAATTTCATTGGCGGTCGGAGTATAATCGACAACCTCACCCATGGGCGAAGGGATAAAGCCAGGAATAATAAGACCAAAACCTTTTTCAATCCAGATCCCGGTGAACAGACTTATTGCTGCTACCATAAGGTAACGAGGGTTACCTTTTGTCGGATCAAAGGCAAAAAGGAGCGTTCCCAGAATATTGAGACCGATGGCTGTCCATATCCAGGGCACGAGGGAAGTATGTCCATCAAGCCCAAAGAAGAGGTATTGGGCAGAAAGACTATGGTGCGTGAATGTATAGAATTCCTTAAAAATCTCAGAAAACAACATCAGCAGATTAATGACCGCAGAAACAACGATGATTCTTTTTATTTTAAAGAAAATTTGAATATCAACCGGGTACTTGCTCCACTGTTTAATGGCAATGAGCACCATCATAATTACCGCCGGTCCTGCAGCAAAGGCTGAGGCCAGAAAACGGGGGCCAAGCAGCGGGTTGTTCCAGAATGGTCTGGCCGGCAGCCCCTGGTAAAGAAAAGCAGTGGTCATATGGATGGAAACAGCCCAGAGAATGGAGAGGAAAACAAAAGGTTTATACTTCCAACCCACAGGTTCTCTATCGTGGTAGTTGCAGTAAAGAATATAAAGCGGCACCAGGCTGTTTAAGGCCAAATAGCCATTCAACACCAGCACGTCCCAGGTGAGGATGGAGGAAGGCCAGTTAAAGAGGCCGATTCCCGGCATCATATGCCATACCTTCAATGGCCCGCCCATATCCATGGTGATAAACATCAGGCACATGATCAGGGCACCCACAGCCACGCATTCACCTATGATCACGACTTCATGCAAGTCCTTATCTTTTAAGATATAAGCGGGGACGATCAGCATGACAGCGGCGGCGGCCACACCTACAAAAAAAGTAAAATTGGATATATACAATCCCCAGCTGACGATATCCGACATGCCGGTGATGATCAGGCCTTCCTGAAACTGCTTTACATAGGAAACAAGTCCAGCGCCCATAACAGCAAGCAAGGCAAGAAGGTATATCTTATATCCTCTCCCCCCGGACAGTGACCAGCGCACGCAGTCCGAGATAAAAGCAGAGATTCCTTTTTTAGGGTTCGTAATCATTATTTCTTCCTTAGGGTTGCTCAATACAGAAGAGAGTAGTCTCTTTTCTCCCGGTGCCATCAATCAATAAAATACCAGAATTTTGGATCAGTGCCTAACTCCTCCTTAAACCGGAAAACCTTCTTGTTTTTGAGGACATAACGGATCTCACTATTCGGATCAAGGAGGTTACCGAAAACCCTGGAGCCAGTGGGACAGGCCTCGGCACAGGCCGGCAGCTTACCCTGACGGGTTCTCTGCACACAAAAGGTACATTTTTCCATGACCCCTTTCATCCGCATGCGGTTGCCGAGATAATGCTGTTTTGTGTTCATCTCTTCCTTGGGCACTTCAGGCTCACCCCAGTTAAAACGGCGCCCCCAATAGGGACAGGCAGCCAGGCAATACCGGCAACCTATACACCAGTCGTAATCCACGACAACGATACCGTCCGGCTCACGCCAGGTGGCCTTCGTCGGGCAGGCCTTGATACAGGGGGCATTCTCGCAATGAAAACACTGGACTCCCATGTAAAACTTCCCCTCCACCGGCACCTCGTGGAAATATTTGCCATCACCGCTTGTTGGATCAAGTTGACCGGAATCCATCTCAAAGAGGCGGATGTATTGGGTCTTTGCTTTACGGTCAAGATTATTCTCTTTTACGCAGGCCTCAACACAGTCCATATAGCCCTTGCAGCGTGAGATGTTAAAGGCATAGCCGTAAAGAACATTTTCCCGTGGTTCCTGGTTGGAAATCTGGATATCCGCGTCGTTCTGGATCTTGGCCAGTCGCACAAGACGGGCAACGGTTTCATCCTTTTCTTCCTGGGTCATCAACCGATAATTGCTCTTAAAATACTCTTCCCACTTCAGCCCCATCTCTTCGCTTTTTCCGAGGGAGACACACCCGCCGGTCACAAGCCCTGCGGAGCCAGCAGCAGCAGCGATGGATAGATTCTTCACGAAGGATCTGCGAGTACTTTTCTTTTCAAGGATATCTGTTACTTTCATCTCGTCTTCTTTTTTACCGCTGGAATTCATGACCACCCCCTACTTGTCTAATGGCAGCGAGTAGGTCGCCGGCATCTTAGTTTCAAAGGCAGGGGAGTGCGGACTATGACAACTGGTACAATTTCGCACCACCCGTTCTCCAGCCCAATAAGCCTCGCGTTTTCCATGAGCGCCGCCCAACCAGTCCCGCTTCTGACGGAAATGGCATTGTCCACAGAGTTGATAGCTGTGATCAAAATCTATCTGCTTTCCCTCAGCATCAGACAAAAAATCACGATTTTTCTCGTCATGACACTCGATGCAAGCCAGTCTGTCGTTGCCTCGGCCATGGTTGATTACGATATCACCATGGGTAAAAAGGGCGCCGTCACTGACCAGCACCTTTTTATCAGTATGACAGACGCTGCAACGAAACCGCGTTATGGAATCCTTACGGGCAAGCACTTTGAAAGTTCCCCCCTGATAGGATTCCTGGGCCAATACAGTCTTAACCGGCAAGTGATGCGCTGATTCAATTCCCATGCTATCAAAGGGTTTATCCGCGGCATGAATGCGATCTATAACCGAACCGCCAGAGGCCATGACGGTCTGAGCTGACAGGAACACTGTTCCCAGCATCAAAAAAAGCAGACCAGAACTCAAAAATATTTTTTTCATAACAGTTCTCGTCCTGATTATTTGTTTCTGGTAAACTCTTGCCTGGGCTCAGTGGCTATCATAGGGACATGGCATTGACGACAATTGCCGCGCGATGCATGCTCAACCCGAATCTCTGCTACTGAGGCATTCCCTGTATGACAGGCAATGCAATCTTCCCTGAGCTGCAGGGTGTGAGGGATTGGCGGAGGAGATCCTCCCATTTCCGATCTGCCCAACAGGGGCGGATTTATTGATTGCCAATCGGTTTCCACAAAAAGTTTTTCCTCTCGCCTTGGAACATGGCATTGAGAACAGTTTTCATATTCAGGATGCGGTGTGACTGGAGCATAGGCCTCCAAGGTGACATCGTAGCCGCCTCTGCCATGACAGGAGAGGCACTTCAAGGTATCCCCTGAAAAAGAGTCAGGGACATCGTGCGGGACCCGTGGCGGTGAGCCTGGATACTGGCGGAGTTCGTAGTACGTATTCAAGGTGCGTGTGCCGTCTGTTCCGGTCGTGGCTGCCAGAGGAGTCTCATTAAACCTGTTAAAGATTTTTTCGCCGTCTGAATCAAAGCCCTGGGCGATATCAGGCGCTCCATTTGCAGGAAGCGCCATAAAGGCTCCTGATAAGCAGATAGCGGCAAAACCCGTAACAACTTTGCCCAATATTGTATCTGCCTTTTTCATCATGCTTTCTCCAGACGAACTGCACATTTTTTGTAATCAGGCTGCTTTGAAATCGGGCAAAAAGCATCCAGGGTAACCTCGTTGATCAGGTAAGATTCATCAAAGAATGGCACAAACACCATGCCTCGGGGCGGTACGCCACGACCATTGATGGAGGCCTTCATCGTCACCGAGCCACGTCTGGAGATAATTTTTACGTTTTCACCGGTTACCACACCAAGATCCGCCGCATCCTCAGGGTTTATTTCCACATACGACTCAGGCATGGCATTGTGGAGAACAGGGATCCGGCGGGTCATGGAGCCAGTATGCCAATGCTCGATAACCCGACCGGTATTGAGCCAGAAGTTGTATTCCTGATCCGGTGACTCGGCAGCAGGCTCGTAGGGACGGGCCCATATCCATGCCTTGCCATCTTTTTTACCATAAAAGTCAAAGTCGGTTCCCGGCTTACAGGCCGGATCATGTTTGGTGTTAAAACGCCACCTGGTCTCTTTACCGTTGACAAAGGGCCATTGCACCCCGGACCGCTCCTTGAGCATCTCGTATGACGCCATGTTATGCTTTGGACCATCGTGGAAGCGCCTGTATTCTTCCCAGATTTTCCCGATATATTCATCTTCTCCCCAGGGAAACTGTTTCTGGAAACCGAGCCTTCTGGCGACCTCGATGATCTGCCAGGTATCAGACATGGTGTCGCCGGGGCCAGGAACGATTCGGTCAAAATGAGCAGTACGACGTTCGGAGTTACCAAACATACCTTCCTGCTCAATCCACAAGGTTGCCGGCAGAATAACATCGGCAACATCAGTGGTCGGGGTAGGATAAACATCGGAGACAACAATAAATCGGTCATCCTTCAAGGCACCGTTCCGGTAGCGAATCAGATTGGGCATGGTAACCATAGGGTTGGTCACCTGGATCCACATGAATCGGATATCACCACGATCCAGGGCGCGGAACATCTCCACGGTGTGATAGGTGGGCTTCGGGTCGATATTTGTTACCGGCACATCCCAGATCTTGGCGGCCATCTCCCTGTCATGCTCGTTCATGACGACCCCATGGGGCAGGGCATGGGTCAAGGTTCCTACCTCACGCACAGTGCCACAGGCGCTTGGCTGGCCGGTGAGAGAGAAGGGACTGTTGCCGGGGGTCGATATCTTACCGGTGAGCAGATGGATGTTGTAGACAAGATTCTGGATCCAGGTTCCCCGCACATGCTGGTTCATTCCCATGCACCAGAAGGAGGTAACCTTTTTGGTCGGATCACCATACAGCGACGCCATGTATTTAATATCTTTAGCAGATACCCCGGAGATTTTCTCCACCTTTTCAGGTGTATAATCCTCCAGGAAGGTCTTGTACTGCTCAAAGGTGATATCTTCAGGGACATCCGTGAAGCTGAAATGATCCTCGGTGCCATAACCGATATTGGTTTTTCCCTTATGAAAGGTGGTGTGCCTGTTCACAAAGTCCCAGTTTACCCAATCGTTGTGAATAATTTCGTAACAGATGGCGTTGGCAACAGCCAGGTCGGTACTGGGCTTAAAAAGAATCGATTTATCGGAGGCCTGGCTGCTCCTGGTGGTACGGGTGGCAAAGTCGATAATGGTTACATTTTTTTTGCGCTTGCGGCTGGCCAGCATCCGGGAAAAAAGGACAGGATGCATTTCCGCCATATTATTGCCCCAGGTAACAAAAACATCAGCATGCTCGATATCTTCATAGCAGCCCATGGGTTCGTCGATGCCAAAGCTGGTCATAAATCCGGTGACCGCGCTCGCCATACAAAGCCTGGCATTGGCCTCAACATTGTTGGTGCCGAGACAGCCCTTGAAGAGTTTGGAGGCCACATAGCCATCAGGGATGGTCCACTGGCCGGAACCATACATGGCAACGGAATCTTTCCCGTGTTTTTCCATGGTTTCTTTGATCTTGGCGGCAATGACATCCAGGGCTTCGGCCATGGGAACTTCGACCATTTTTCCATTCCTGCGGATCTGTGCTTTTTTAATTCGGTCCTTGCCGTACAGCGCCTGAACGGAATGAAATCCTTTCACACAGCACAATCCCTTATTGACACTGCAATTAGGATCACCTTTAACAGCAACAGCACGATCACCCGACACACCGACCAGGACACCGCAACCGGTGCCGCAGAAACGGCAGGGAGCTTTTTGCCAGCTTATTTGTCCGGATGCGCCTTCCTGTTGCTGCCAACCGGCAAAGCTGATACCAGGGAAGATTGAACCAGCGGCGACAATCGCACTGCCTGCAGCGGCCGACTTAATGAATGCTCTTCTATTTAGCTTCATATTTTTCTCTTTTCACTCCCTCTTTATTATTCAGCGTTATGGCCAAAGGTCATACTTATTGATTGCAACGAAGGTAAATTTTTCAGCATTTCCTGCAGCTTATTTTCTGTTTTTTCATCAGGGGTATCTGTTACAAGCACCACTACCTCCTGATTATCAGAAGGAATGATTTCACAATGCTCCATGGCTGACAGGTCAGCACATAATTGTTCCATCGCTCCTGCCTGGGGCAGTACCAGAAAACTTAAAATCGGCATATCGCCTCCATAAAATTTGTATTTTATCTCTCTAAGGATCCATCAAATCCAGAGACAGTTCATTTATTAAAAATTCTATCACATATCACATACTGAAAAGACAAAGCAAATCCTGTACCAATTATATTTTTATCGCGTATTCGGGGGGTTAAGACAATATCTTCAATACCATGCGCTACCGCAAGGTAACACGAGACGCCTTGAGCGATACCTTATGGTAGCGCTTAAGGCCGGAGCTGACGATGGCGCCACCGCGCTCCCCCCCTTCCTGCCAGGGATGTCGAGAATTTTATGGCGATCAGTAGAGCAGAGTGGCATGAAAGATTTGCCTGTTGGCACAATGATGAGCTACCACCTGACTGGCGCGGTCTTTTGATGCTACCACCAGCAGATGAAGTTGAGGTGATTCAGCGCCATGAATGCACCGGCCACCCTTTAGGAAGGAAGGTTTTGTTAAAAACAGGGAGAAGGATTTTGATCGGCTTTTACGATCGTAAAAGCCAGATCCAAAGAGGAATGTTGGGAGTTAGAGATACTGTCCCCGAAATTCTGCCGCGGCGGCTATTCCAGGCTTAAAATATAAAACGATAGAAAAAGGCGATCACTCACCTTCACCTCGGCCTGCATCAGGAACGCGCCCTGGCACATTCAGGTACAACGGTTTCTCCGAAGACATCCTTTATCACGACACCGTGATTTAATCCGTCAGCCAGTAAAACTGGTATGGCGGGATCACCAGCTCTTCCTTGAACATGGCGGGCTGCTCCCCGGAGTAGAGATCCCGTACCGAACCATAACGGAAATACCCTTTCCGGCCTACATCCTCCAGATTCAGGTGCTGGGGAGCACTGTCAAAGTTCGCCACCACCAGCACCCGGTTGTTCGGCTGGGAAAAATCAAAACGCGAAAAGACAAAGAGGTGGGGGTTACCCACATCCAGCAGTTCGCGATTGTTGAAATCGGCAAAGGCCGTCACTTCCTTGCGAACGGCGATCATCTTTTTGATGGCGGTAAACAGGCGATATTCAATGGTTCCCGGGGTATTACGTAATTCCGCCCTTTCCCAGTCCATCTGCGGACGGTGGGCCCAGCGGCTGTCGTTGGCCTTGGCCGGATCATCGAGATAGGTACGGTCATTGAGGGTACCTATGGCATCCCCGTAATAAAGTAACGGGATACCGCCAAAGGCCATGATCATGCCATGCAGCAGGAGGATGGTCTTGATGGCAACATCAATCCGTTCAGGGTCATCAGCCTCCAAGGCACTCTCCAGTCCCGCCAGGGATGCCAGCGAGCCTGAGATCCGCGTGTCGCCGGTCTTGTCATTATGCCCGAACGGCAGGCCGCGGGCCGGGGAAGCCTCGTAATCTCCGGTATAATAGTCAATAAGGAACTGACGGTGCGCTTGGGGATCATAGTCCACCGCCCGGATGTCATTGTCGTCAAAGCCGAGCCCGATATCATCATGGCAACGCAGGTAATTCAGCCATGTGGCACGATCCAACTTGTCCGGCAGACTCTTGACCCCTTGAGTCAGCAGTCTGGCATTTTTGGTTGCCACCGCGTCCCATAGTAGGGCCATGAAGGTGGCATTATAAGCAATTTCGCACTCCTTGGCGTTAATGGCGTCTTCGCCGAAATACTTGATGATCTCCACCGGGGCGACGATGGCCTCGGCGATGAACAAGACCCCGGGGGCCGTCACCTGACAGCAATCCTTCATCAATTGCAGCAGCAGATGGGCCTCGCGCTCATTCTGACAGATGCTGCCGATCTTTTTCCACAGAAAGGCAACCGCATCGAGGCGCAGTATATCGGCGCCCTGATTGGCCCAGAAGAGGATGATATCGAGCATCTCGATGAAAACCGCCGGATTGCTGTAATTCAGATCCCACTGGTAACTGTTAAAGACTGTCATCACCCACTTGCCCATTGCCTCGTCCCAGGTGAAATTGCCGGGGGCGGTTTCAGGGAAGATTTCCGGCATGCTGACTTCAAACATATCCGGCACTTCGCGGTTATCGAAGATGTAGTAGTAATCCTGATAGCGGGTGTCACCTTCCCGCGCCTGTTGTGCCCATTGATGCTCGTCGGAGGTATGATTAAGCACAACATCGAGAGTCAGCAGGATGTTGCGCTTGCGCAGTTCGCCAGCCAGTTCCTGCAGATCTTCCATCTTGCCGAAGCGGCTTTCGATCTGGCGAAAGTCACTGATCGCATAGCCACCGTCGCTGGCGCCTTGCGGACACTGCATCATCGGCATGAGATGCACCATGTTGACGCCGAGCTCCGGAAAGTAGTTGACCCGCTGGGTCAGGTCAGGCAGGTCGCGGGCAAAACCGTCGGCATAGAGCGCCATACCCACCCATTCCTGACTGAGGAACCAGTTATGGTTCTTTTCCCGCTCAAGATCGGACTGGCGCAGATAATCTGGCCGCTGCACATACTGCCGGGCCATGGTTTCTACCAACGCCTGAATCTGCGGCCGGAAATCGTCACGTTTGCCGTAAAGAATGGTAAAGAGTGAGTAGATGGGGTAAAAATTCGCCCCCAGCCGGGTATAGAAATAACGCAACTCTTCCCCCTGGATTTCCGGGTCGAGTTCGCTCAGGATGTCGTTCAAAAGAGAATGGGATATTTGTTCGTACATGGGTTGTCCTCTATATCAGTTGCCACGCTTCAATGAATGTCTGGTAAAAATCACGCTCCCGGCTGGTCGCACCCCGCAGGCCGACCACGGCGGCGGCAAACTGCTGGGCGTAACGCAAGGTCTGTTCCATCGGCCAGCCTTTCAGCAGTCCCATGATCAGTACACTGCTGAACGAATCACCGGCCCCGACGGTGTCCACCACCTGTACCGCCTGTTCCGGTCTGACCCGTAGACGTTCCCCCTGTGCCGAAACAGCCAGGGCGCCTGCGTCCCCTTGGGTCACGATCAACCATGCCAGCGGTAGGGAATCAAAGAGATGGTGGATACGGCTCTCGGTGTCACGGACTTGCGGAACGATCTGCTCCAGTTCGTCCGCATTGATCTTGAGCCAGTGCACGCCTTCCAGCAGATAGCCGATGGTTTCAATATCCCACCATGGTTCACGCAGATTGATATCGATAAAACGGGGCATGCTGCTCTGTTGTTTCAGCCATTGCCAGCTTGTGCGGGAAACAATCTGCCGCAGGGCAAGACTACCATGATAGAGCAGGCCGTCTGCAGGAAATGCAGGCAGCCCCTCATTGCGGATATAATCCCAGGCGCTGTCCGGCACGATGCGATACTGCGGCTCACCATGATGGAAGCTGACATCCACCACACCGGTAGGATAATGCGTGTCAGTCTGCAGACCGGACAGATCCATGCCCCACTCCTGCATGGCATGGCGAACCTGTTCGCCCAGAGGATCGGTGCCGACGCTGGAGATGAACAGCGGTTCCAGACCGAATGCCTGCAGGTGCCAAGCCACATTAAAGGGCGCGCCACCAAGAATGGCTGTACCATCCGGAAAGCGGTCAAAGAGCACTTCACCGAAGATGATCGGCCGAGAAGTGGTGCCTGATGCGAGCGCGTCCCTATCCATTTATTCACTCTCCAGCCGTGGTATTATGGCAGGGTGATAATGGGCCAGCCCCTCCAGAATACCTGCCGCATAATTTCCATTCATACCGTAAAAGCCGCCACTGGCGAGATATAACGCCTGTGCTGTTCCAGCAATGGCTGCCATTTCTTGCGCCTCCCGCTTGATCTCAGGACTGGCATTGTGCACCAGAATGGCAGGAATCGGGCTGACCAGCACCGGCAGGTCGTTACCGCTGTCGCCGGCAAAGACCGTATTCGCGAGACCAAAACCCTGATGTTCCATGAGGAACTCAATGGCATGGCGTTTGGTGGCACGAGCTGGCAAGACATCCAGCAGCCCAATGTCAGCAGGTTCATCAATGCTCCAGATCAGGCTGGCTCTGATATCCTCTTGCCGCAGGCGCCTCTCCATTTCATCCATCAGCTCCCTATGGTCGACGCCCAGACTGACATAGTAGCTCAGCTTGTGGGTGTTCTGCTTGAACTCTTCCTGGAGTTGCAGGGGCGGCAAACCTTGCAGCAGAGTGGCCAGTTCCGCATGGCTGCGCCCTCTCCAGTCGGGAGCGATGTGCGATTCCCATGCCTCCCAGTGCTTCCAGTTCCAGCCTTCGCAGGCATAGATGGTGGAACCTACATCCCCAAGCACAAAGCTAGGCAGGGGCAGCTCATATTCTTCGACAGCTTCCCTTACCAATCTTTGATCCCGCCCGGTGACATAGGCCAGCACGATTTCCGGCAAGGCCGCCAGCTGATGGAACCATTTGCGGGCCTCGGGTGATTCCGCGTCCACCCCGTTGGGGATCAGGGTGCGATCCAGATCGGTACAGATCAGCAGGCGCTCTCTCATGTTGTCACCAAATAACAGCTCTGAAAGAAGTTGTAATGCTCAATGGCCTCCAGAATCCCTTCGGCGCAGGGGCGCGTGGCAAAAAAAATCTTCTCGGCGTTTTCCAGATCCGAAAGCTCTTCGTAATGACGGTTGGCCACCACGACGGCAAGGGTGTTGCCACGCATCATGTCTTCATCGCTGCCGGAACCACCGGCGGCAAGTACTCTCTCCAGTGGAATATCCCATTTATCAGCAACCCAGCGTAACGCCAACCCTTTAGAAGCACGTACCGGAACGATATCAAGGTATTGTCCGAATGAGAGCACGGCATTCACTGTCTGGCCCTCCTGATGCAGCAAGCGATTAATCTGCTGCATGTCCGGCGCGGTTTGCGGATCAATATAATAACTCACCTTGAAACGATTTTGCTCACTCTTAGGTTGCAATTTCAGCCCCGGAAGTTCGCTCAGGATGCTGCGAATGATGCGCGGATGCCAGAGATGATCGATATGCCTCTTCCATGCCGTGTCCGGCACCAAATTTGGTGCGTAATGGATTTCCGTGCCAAGGCTGGTAACCAGCACATCAGGCATGGGGATCCGCTGTTTCTTCAGGACCTGAATGGCGGAATCCAGCCGCCGTCCGGTGACGATGCCGAACAGGACGCACCTGCGGTTAGCCTGCAGGGCTTCGATAAAGCAAGCAAGCGCCTGAGGGTCCCCCAGAAGGTTATGGTCAAGACTGGAGAACAGTGCCCGGTCATGATGCAGCTGTTGACGACGTCTGGTGCGTAACAGCGGGGAGGCTTCTGTCCGGGCAATCAGCGGCTGCAACACCTCCATATATTTTTTCGTATGCGCCTGCCATGAATAATGCTTGCGTACACCCTGCAGTCCATTAGCAACGAATTGTGCCCACTCTTGCGGTTCGGTCAGTACGCGCAGCAGTTTACTAATAATATCAATACGGTCCAGCGGATCGATCAGGTAACCGTTCCGACAGTTGCCGATGATATCAGTAGGGCCGCCGTCTTCAGTGGCGACAATGGGCACAGCGCTGGCAGCCGCCTCGATCAGGGTCAGGCCGAAAGGTTCGGTCAGCGCGGGATTGACAAAAACGCCTTTACTCAGGGCCGCAAGACGATAAAGAATTGACACTTCAGAAGCCTGGTGATGCTTGGGATAGGCCACTTTCCCGTACAGGTCATACTGATCAACGGTCAGCAGAATATCATTCAGTACTTCCTGGGCGCCGGTATCCATGTCGCTGATATCATCACGGTTCCCGGCAATGATGACAAGATTAGCCAGCTGCTGCAACTCAGGTGATTCCCCATAGGCGCTGACCAGTTGCACGATATTCTTGCGCGGGTCAGGCCGCGACAGGGCAAGGATCATCGGCTTGGCGGGTTCCTGCAGAAAACGGGAAACCTCGGCGGCAATCGCACTTTTGTCTTCGTCGCCTTGCGGGGCATGAAACTGCTGCAAATCCGTCCCCGGCGGCACAACACGCATCCGTTCAGGCTGATAATGGTCGTAGAGCGCATACTGTTCCGTCACCTCCTGCCGGGTACTGGTAATAACGCGCTCAGCCACACTCAAGGTGGTCTCTTCAGCTTCGATGCGGCGGGTAATATTGTAACGGGTCTCCAGAGCTGCCTTGCTGTGGCCTGCAGCCAGGAGCTGGCGGCGCTTGCTGCGCCCAAGAGAATGACCGGTATGAACCAGCGGGATACCAAGCTGGTGGGAAATACGGGTACCCACATAGCCGGCATCGGCATAATGGCTGTGGATAATGGCTGGTTTCCGGACCTGCTGTTTGAAATAATCAAGGACTGAGTCAGCGAAGTTATCCAGACAGTCCCACAACTGTTCCTTCGGCAGATACATTTCCTCACCGCAGTCAATACGTACGATCTGGACATTATCACCAAGCCTTTCCACGGGCTGGGCGTAATCCGCACTGACAGAAGGATCAACCACCCTGCGGGTCAGAAGATCAACATGTCCGACATCGGGATGCGTTCCCAATGCCCGCGCCAGTTCCACCACATATTTGGTTTGACCGCCGGTATCGGCATCACGACCAAGTTCAAGATTTTGACCGCGGATCAGACCGTGGATGCTGATCAGGACAATATAAGGTTTGTTATCATCATTTGTCATATCAACTCCGGAATTGATTATACCTCACGTACCATTTATTTCTGAGCAGTTATCTGACCATCAGGTGAAATGCTGCTGAGATGCAGATCATAACCCGACGGGTACTGAAATATCCGCAGACCGAATTCAGGGGCAATTGCCAGGAGATGATCAAAGATATCAGCCTGGATATCTTCATAATTCGCCCAGACCTTGTCAGCACTGAAGACATATATCTCCAGAGGCAGCCCCTGGGGGGTAGGGGCAAGGTGACGCACCAGGAAGGTCAAATCCTGATTGATTTTAGGATTATTGTGCAGATACGATTTGATGTAGGCGCGGAACACACCGATATTGGTCTGCCGCCTGCCGCCGAGTTTTTCGGGCTCCGGATGATGTGTTCTGTTGTATTCTGCTATTTCTTCTTCTTTTTCTTTAAGATAGTTTTCCAGAAGAGTATATTTTTTGAACTCCTCCAGCATGGCATCGGTACAAAAATGAATGGAGTTTGTATCGATATACAGGGCACGTTTGATACGCCTTCCCCCTGATTCAGACATTCCCCGCCAGTTTTTAAAGGCATCATTCACCATCTGATGCGTCGGAATGGTGGTGATGGTTTTATCCCAGTTCTGAACCTTCACGGTGTGCAGTGAGATATCTATGACATCTCCATCAGCACCATATTTTTCCATTGCAATCCAGTCACCAACGTTAACCATATCATTGGCCGTCAGCTGCAGATTGGCCACAAATCCCAGGATCGTATCCTTGAAGATAAGAAGAAGAACAGCCGTCAGACCGCCAAAGACACTGATAATACCCCATGGAGATTTATTGGTAAGAATCGAGATGATGAAGATGAAAGCAAGGAAATACGAAATGATTTTAAAGGCGTCAAGATAACTCTGAACAGGCCAATCGCCAGCAATCCCACTTGTATGATAAATATCCTTGCCTGAACGTAATACTGCGTCAAGAATACGGAGACCGACAAAGACAAAACAGATAAGCGAGACCCGACGCAAAAATTCAGCCGTTCCTGGAAAGTCGGTAAAAACAAGACCCGCAGCAATATGAATCAGAATGAGCGGAACCAGTATAGCCAGACGTTTAAAAAAATGATTATGGATGAAGATATCATCCCATTGAAAAGTACTTTTGTGGGCAATCTTTTCTAGAATCCCCACAAGATACTTACCCGAAATCCAGTATATAAACAGAACGGTTATGGCCAATAGGAACAACAAAACGAACAGATGCGTCATCTGTATCAGGGACGGGGGAAAAGCAGACTGCTGTAAAAATGTATCAAAACCTTGAAACATGAAACCTCATTGTCAATAGTTAATCTGGACGGGAAACTGCTCCCACATACCTTGCATGTCCATAGGGTGGTTCACCATATCTTTTCGCCGCTGCATCCGTGAAAGAGTGGCCGACATTCAGGACAGTGGACAGGGGGTATCTGCCAGTAGGTGCCCAGTCCCACCACCAGATTCAGGATCAAGGCTACATTAAAACTGGAAGTAAAGATCTTCACTTCCCTTGCCTTATTCTTCATATAGGCGATCCGCCCTTCCGGAACGATATAGAGAACGATGCTGGTGAGAATACAGAGCACAAAGGAAAGCAACATCGTCAACGATATAATTTTCCGCAGATTCATTGAAACTTCCCTGTTTAAATCGAATAAAGAGTAATGCCCATCATAGGATTTTGGGAACACCACGCATGAATACACATGATACTCCCAGAATTTTATAAGAAAGTTTTCGGCTCAGCTTCTGATCATCTCCGCAATCTGAAAGGCAACCTCCAGGCTCTGTTCCGCGTTCAACCGGGGATCACAGGTGGTCAGATAGTTGTTGGCAAGTTCAGCATCAATGATATTACGGGCACCGCCCGTACACTCGGTCACATTCTCACCGGTCATCTCCAGATGGATACCGCCAGGGATGGTCCCCTCGGCCCAATGAGTCTCGAAAAAGCAGGTAATCTCAGAGAGGATATCGTTGAAATTCCTGGTCTTGTGGCCTGACTCAGCGGTATAGGTGTTGGCATGCATGGGGTCACAGCTCCACACAATATTATACCCCTCTTTTTTCACCTCACGGAGCAGAGGAGGCAGCACTTTTTCAATCTTCTTCATCCCCAGACGGGTAATCAGGGTGAGACGCCCGGCTTCATTCTCAGGATTCAGAATCTCGATCAGCCGTTTCACATTATCAAGGTCATAATCAGGCCCGATCTTGACCCCAATTGGATTCAAGACCCCACGCAGAAACTCCACATGGGCGCTATCCAGCTGACGGGTCCGTTCACCGATCCACAACATATGGGCAGAACAGTCATACCAGCCCCCTTTAGTTGAATCCTCACGGGTCAGGGCCTCCTCATAGCCAAGGAGCAGGGCCTCGTGCGAGGTAAAAAAATGGGCCTGATTGATCTGCGGGTTGTCAGTGGGGATACCGATAGTCTTCATGAACTTGATGGCCTGGCTGATCTGTTTGGCCAGACGATCATAGGAGCGGCCCATAGGCGACTGCACCACAAATTCCTGGTTCCAGGCCTGGACCCGATGCAGGGCGGCAAATCCACCACGGGTATAGGCTCGCAGCAGATTCAAGGTTGCAGCAGCCATATTATATCCCTGCAGCATCCGATTGGGGTCGGGAATACGAGCGGCGGCAATCGGTTCCGAACTGTTGACCATATCCCCCCGATAGGAGGAAAGCTCGACGCCATTCACCATCTCTGTATCAGCCGAACGCGGCTTGGCAAACTGACCGGCGATACGGCCAAGTTTAATGACCGGTTTGCCGCCGGCATAGGTCAAAACAACCGCCATCTGCAGGAGCACCTTCAGGGTTTCTCTGATCTTGGGGGCCGTAACCTGGGAAAAATCTTCTGAACAGTCTCCGCCCTGAAGGAGAAAGGCATCTCCCACCACGGCCTTGGCCAGCATCGCCTTCAGATCACGAATCTCGCCGGCAAAGACTAAGGGAGGAAGACGGGCAAGATTTGCCAGGACCTTGTCATGCACCTCGAGGTCCGGCCATTGTGGCTGTTGCAGGGCAGTAAAATTCTTCCAGCTCGATTTCGTCCAATTTTTTTGTGCTGTTACCATGATTGTTCCTTACGATTAGATATCAAAAAATTACCTATTTGATGCTTTCCATGCACAACAAGTACTTACAATACAATGAGTATTTACTTAAAACGGTTCTTTTCTCATCCTGTAACAAGCCACCAATTCGCGAAAAATATTTCCTTTTTTTCAAGGGGTTATTGATATCTTGCGATCACCGTATTCCAGGTGAATATATGGGCGAGTGTTTTTTCATTAAAATTCAATTTACTTCGTTACTTTACCATGAACCTCTTCATTGTCAAACAGTTCCAATCCAGCATAACTCGTTACCCTCTCGTTAGCCTTGACAATAAATATTTTTCAATGGATACTCTTAGGATATTCATCAGATCTGGCTGCAGTATGAAACCTGATCAAAACCACTACACAAAGAAGGTGACTATGAAATTTTCTTCTCTCTTTAAATTGATGGCTGTACTCTTTGTTCTGTTCCTTCTGGTTTCCTGCGTCGGCACACAAAACCAACCAGATCAAGCTGCCGCTCCTTCCGTAAAAAAATTGGAGAAACAATATGATACTCTCCTTTTTTCCCCATTCACTGCCAATGCGGAGATTGCCACAGATTACCCTCAGGCCGCCAAGGAATTGCAACACAGTATGATGACTACCTTGCAGATGGAAAAGCAGTTCAAGAAAATCGACATCGCTTCAAACAATCAACCCGCCGATGGAAAAACACTTATTATCAAGGCAAATATCACTGATCTGCGCATTGTCAATGGCGCGGCCCGCTTCTGGGGAGGAGCAATGGCAGGAAGTTCAGGGGTTGAGTTGAGCCTGCAACTGATCGACAGCGCCACCCAAAAAGTGATCAGAGATGAAAAAATGTCCAGCTGGAATAATGCATTCGGTGCTGCCTGGAGTGGTTCTGACAACACCCTTCTGGATGATATGGGGAAAATTGTGGCCCAAAACGTCATCGATTCAATGCCGACACATTAAGATCAATGGAAACGATGGGACTAGACCAAGGGTACGCACTAACCATAGTCCCTTGCTATTCGGCATCCGTCGGCTCTCTTATTTCATAGTATCTGTTCAGAAATGATTCTTTATCCGCTTTCTGAATAGATACTCAACAAGCTAATTTTTCAGTAAATGGCTCAACGCTGTCTACCAAGGTGCAAAAAACAATGATCATACATCGCTCTGTGTGGGGAAAAAAATTTGCTGGTAAGGATACCGCCCTCTTGTTTTTGTTATTTCTTCTGCTTTTCAGTTCTGTTTTCCGGGTTGATTCTGTTAACGCCGCTGTCATTGATACGTCAAAAGACAGTTGGGGAGTGCTGGGCGGCTATGGTCAAAGTTTTCCAGGTTGGGGGCAAACCACCCAACGGGTCCAAACCCTTGACCTTGTCCCCCGTTACAATCATCTCATCGTTGACGACATCGGTTCCGGATGGTATCGCGGCTTTCACTCCCTCTTACTGGAAGTTCCTGTTCATCTTGTCGTCAGCCCCGATGTATCCAGCATGATTGGGTTGAATTTTCTGGCCACTTATACCTTTACAGCCGGTCAGGAGATGCACCCCTATCTGTTTGGCGGCGGTGGCCCTGTTTACAGTTTTGCAGATATTCCCGGAATGGGAGCCGACTTGAACGGCAATTATCAGTTCGGAGTCGGACTTGAATATGAGACGAGCCCGAGCCACAATCTTTTGTTTGAACTTCGCTTCCATCACATCTCCAACGCAGGCAGTGACGAACCCAATGACCCTCTGAACTCCTGCAATCTGCTATTCGGCATCACCTTTTAGGTGATACAAGGAGGAGACGAGAAAATCTCATGATTATTACGCTGTCTCCCTCAAAAGGGCAGGACTTTGAAACGCCAACACCTTCAAACATTTATACTATTCCTGACCAACTCGAAGAGTCACAACTTCTTATTAATGAAGTTAAAAAATTTGATATAAAAGACCTTTGTGAATTGATGGCTGTCAGCGAAAACATTTCTCGTTTAAATGTTCAACGCTTTAAACAATGGCATATCCCGTTTACTACCGACAATGCAAAAGCTGCCTTATTTGCATTTAAAGGCGATGTCTATTCAGCCATTGAAAAAGAAAAATACGATAAAAACGATCTTGCCTATGCCCAAGACCACCTACGTATTCTATCCGGGCTTTATGGCACACTGCGTCCGATGGATTTAATCCAACCGTACCGGCTGGAGATGAAAACCAGATTAGAAAATCCACGCGGTGATACTCTCTATCTGTTCTGGGGTGATCGTATAACCCAAAAGCTCAATGAAATTCTGAAAGAGCAGACTAAAAAAGTCTTAGTTAACCTTGCCTCAAATGAGTACTTCAAGTCTGTTAAACCCAAAATTCTAAATGGTAGATTGCTCAATATCAATTTCAAGGAAAGTAAAGAGGGCAAGGCTCGAGTAATCGCAATTTTTGCCAAAAGAGCTCGTGGTATGATGACTGACTTTATTCTTAGAAACCGAATAGAGCATGCTGAAGATATCAAGGATTTTGGTGCAGGTGGATATAAATATTCCGCAAAGGAATCAACTGAAAACAATTGGGTTTTCACACGGCCACAACCTGCTCACAAGTAATGTAGACCTCTTTGAGCAAACATTCTAGTTTGTCCCCTATTGTTCCGGCCCTTTATTGTTCCCCTGATACAAGAAAAAGGGGGTGCCCGATGGACCGGAGGGAAAGGAGACAGAACAGGGCGCAAACAAAGTTGATCGCCCGAACAACATTTTTGAGCAGGAGAAAGCGGTACGCTGCCTTGGGCAGGTATTATCACGGGAGTCCCATGTTAAATTGTCAAGCCTACAGCTCCCTGTGTCACTCACGGTCACGTGTGACGTCACGCACCCAGCCTGATTCGAAGGTCACCTTTATTCCATATAACTCTATGGAATACTAAAATATTTCCTTTCCGACAATTGATGTTCCTGGTAAGCCTTCTTTAATCTATACATTCTTTATATTTCCCTTCTCATCAGTAAACTCAGGATATAATTTCTTCGCACAATCAGGACAAATACCATGGCTGAATTCCGCCTCAGAATGATTTTTGATATATAATTCTATTTGATTCCAATAGCCTTTGTCATCCCTTATCATTTTACAGGAGGCACAAATTGGCAGTAAACCGCTTAAGTTTTTTACTTCAGTCAACGCCTCTCTAAGCTGAACAATAAGCTGCTCCCTTTCTTCTTCAGTTCTTTTTCGATCGCTTATATCAGTAGCGACCTGCAGACGCACTATACGGCCATCAATCCATTTTATGGCTCTGTCGTGCATGTATAGCCACTGTCCGGATATAGTATTTTGAAACTCCCAGCTGTATACCTCTCCCGGCTTTCCGTTCCCGTCTAAAAGATATTTGTTGGTACAAAATGGGCAAGGACCGCTCTGCCCCTTTTGTAGGCTTTGCCAACAAATTTTACCAGTAACGTCACCAAATTGCTTTTTCGCGTGGTTATTAATAAACAAAATCTCATAGGTGTTCATGTCAGCCACATAAACAAGTTCATCCAGGCTATCCATCAGCAGGCGGAAACGTGCTTCATTCGCCTGCAGCGTCCTCTGGCTCACTATCAGGGAATCGGCCATATCATGAAAAGCCTTGGTCAATGTCCCCAGTTCACCGGGTTTGGCAGCCATCTCACCCCTGGATTCAAGCTCTCCATGGGCAAATTTTTGTGTCAAAGTCACAAGGCTTTGCATAGGGGAAATTAATGTTTTTTTAGCAAAAATCCGGGTAATGAAAAGAGACAACATCATGGCCAGGAGCATGAGCAGCAAGTTCCTGGCCAGGGCCGCGTTGGCAGGCGCGAGGATATAGTCTTCAGGAATAGCTGCCCACACATATAAATAAGGAGTATCTTCAGGGGTCAGACGAACTTGCTCGAAGGCAAATATCCGACGCAGACCATCTGATCCTTTACCGATGAACATTCCAGGGGCTTGCGCGTCACTGGCTATTTTCCAATTTTTGGCTTGAACCGGTGAATCTACAGGATTGGTTTTTGCCTGGGCAGGATGGTAAAATAGCCGAATTCCCTGGTGATCGGTTACGGCAATAAAGGATTTTTCAGGGAGTGTCGAAACGTCATAGAAGCGAGAAAAAACGTCCAGTTGAAAGGTAGCAGTCAAAACGGCCTTGGGCTTGCCTTCAGTGTTGAGTACTGGATAGGCAAAGGCAAATGCAGGATTCGCTGTCCCAACCCTGGTTACGATATATTCTCCAGCAACAAAGCTTTTTCTTTCCAAAGCTTCACGGACATGCTTACGATCCGCCAGACTTGTTCCGCTAAAAGTTCTGCCCGAAGCTAATACCTCTCCACTGAGATCAACTAACACGATGTTGTTATAGTTGGAATTTTGCTCCAGCACAGCCTTGAAAATAGTAGTGATTGCCTCGGGATCCAAGGCTTGAATTGCAGGCAACCTGGACAGAAGAGAGAGCATTTGCCTGGTGGACCGAGTAATGTGATTTTGCGTTTCGGCCATCGTGTGGGTCAGCATCAAAACATCCTGTCTGGCGTTTTCAATGGACTGCCGTCGCTGCTCCAAGCCGGCATACAAAAGAATGAGCATGGCAGGCAGAACCGCAAGCATGATCAGGAGAGCCAGTTTATTACTTATTGAATCCAAGTGCAGAAATTTCATATAGTTAATATTTAACACTTTATCGGTTAAATTTATTACGATCCTAGCTAAACAAAACCATACGTGCCCCAGACCTCCAACACACCCATAGTATCACTCCTCCAGTGTAAGCGCCTGTGGAATACCTAATCAGCAGTTGGACCCCTATTGTACGTTCTCAAACACATCAGTGATAATATAGTTGTCGCTGATGCCGCCTCCGGCGGCGTTCGGCTGCTGGGCACCTGCTTTGGACAATCCATACATAGCCTCCAGTGTGCGTAGGAGGTTCACATGGGTGATACCTTTGGCCTCAGGATAATCACCAGGCTTAATATGCGCCCCCGCAAAAATCGTAACAATATGGTTCTGCATATCGACACAGTACTCGGGATCGCGACCGTCGCCGACACAGGACCGTGGATCCACCAATGGATTAGTCAGTCCCATATAGGCCCTCTTGTCATCATTTTCATCAAAGGTGAGAATCAAAAGACTGTTGTGATCCTTGGCCCATTGATAGTAGGAATCTATGTTTTTCTGCAGCCATCGGTCGCCTGCCGGAATGCTCTCGGTGATTGGACCGTTGTGCATATCGTTGGCCAGGTTGGGAATAACGAAGGCAACAGTGGGTAAGGTATCATACTGAGAAGAATTAGAAGGAAAGTCTGCGAACCTGAGGTTGGACGATTCTGCGAACGTTGCTCCATTGGGTACGTTGGTAAAGCTGATCCAAGGGACATGCTTTCTTGCATAAAGACCCGCCGATGCCTTATCTCCTGTGAAACCGACCTCAGGAAGGCTCTCCGCATAGCCCTTGAATGACAGCCCCTTATTGATCAATTGTTCACCCAAGTTGGCAGCCTTAAACGGGTAGTTGGGATTATTCTCTACAGAAGGAACATGGTCGGTGAAGCCAATGGTCTGATTATCGCCTGAAAACATCCAAAAGTAGTTGCCCTGACTGAAGTGCTCCTCACCATATATCTGCGTGAAGTTAGCCCCCTCTTTCTTGAGTACGTTATTGATATAAGGCGCGTTCGAGTTGCCGATAACCTCTTCATAATCTTTATTCTCCTCGACAACGATCACGATATGATCATAGACCGGCAGCCCAGCAGGCCAGAGGAGAGGGGCAGGACCTGGATCCATTGCTTTATCAGCGTCCGAGTACCCACCAGACGAGCAGGAGGTGAGAAGAAAAATTAAAAGGATTGCGAGTTGTCTCATAATGGTTTCCCTTGCTGTCGTCTTCTGTCTGAAAAAGAGATTACACCCTTTCAGTGGCTTGCTTTATCACCCCAAATGTCGTTCAATCGTTTATCACGGCCACAATTCCAGCGATAGGCCTTATAACGAATCGGGTTGTTCTTATAATAATTTTGATGATAACTTTCGTTATCTTTAATGGGATAAAAGACGGATGAATTTACTATTGGCGTAACAATTTTTTCATTGGGAAATTGCTCTTCAACTTTCCTTTTAGATTGTTCGGCAAGTTTTCTTTCTGTTTCGTTCGCTACGAAAATAGCACTTACATAACTTGAGCCCTTATCACAAAATTGTCCTTGTGCATCAAAGGGATCGATGTGAACCCAGTAGTACTCTAACAACTTTTGGTAACTCACCTTAGCTGGATCATAGGTTATCTCAACGGCTTCCAGGTGACCGTCATGATTACCGTTGTAGGTCGGATTTTTTAAAGTTCCACCGGTAAACCCTGAGATCACATCGGTTACGCCCTCAAGTTTTTCGAAATCAGCCTCCATACACCAGAAACAACCACCAGCCAATATAGTTGTATCGGCCAGAACATTTACAGCACAGGACAGGAAGCATACGAATAGCATAACCATCAATTTGGTTTTCATAATAGTTCTCGCTCCAATGTACCTGTTTCAAAAAGGGGGGGGGGGAAAGCTCTGACTTTTTCCCTGAAATCGTCTTATACCTTTATTTCTTTTTCTGCGGCAATCAGGTGGTGTTGGATCTCCTTGAAATTTTCAGATGAAATTTTACTATCCGCGGTATGAGATACACGTAAATCATGAAGACCATTTACCGCCTGCTGAAGATAATCCCGTGTTGCTGTAATTTTTTTCTCCAAATGGGCTGACATTATATTAAAATCATTTGCCACCACATGCAGGAGATCATTTCGACGAAAATGAATTACTTGCGGAATCAAATGTCCACTCATTTTCTCAAGATGGGTGGAAAATCGCCTTAATGATCCAGAGACACGTCTTAAATGGAAAAATATAAAAATAACAGTCACAAGAGTCAGTAGTGCTATAGAACATAGATTAATCCAGAGAAGAGCTGGCCCTAGTATTTCTCCGGAACTTAATGCTGATATATGCGGTGAGTAAAGATGCTTTTCGACAATTTTACTTAAAACCTGATATGAGACAGTACCGATAATCCCACTCAACAAAATTATAATGCCAATAAACAGCCTGACAAATTTCGACTGAAAGGTCCTGTCAATAAGATAAATCCTTCGTTTAAACTGTTGCCCCATAATCTTCTGTTCCTTTATCAAAAATCTTTCCTGAAGCCTTCCCGCTTTCGTCCTCTTTTATTTCTTATGACACGTCAAACATAAGCGACTGCCAAAATTTGTGACCGAGAGAAGATTTTCCTCTTTGGTGTACAAGTTATGACAAGAAACACATTCCACCTTGCCATCCGGCAAGAGAATAGTTCGCGGCAGCGAAGAGATCTCATTTATTCCCTCCGGGTCACGTCTGAGAGCATCTCTGTAATCAATGCCGATGGGATGACTGGAAGCCCCTCCATAATTTTGACCTTGACCTTGATGATCCCACACGCCACTACTGCGTTGCATACCATCCAGACCTTTAGTCCCACTGTCACTGGCAATGGTACCATCATGACAACTAAGACACCTAGAGGACGAAGCTCCCAGTAACTCTCCAGAATCAAACTCACTAAATTGTTTAGTGTGGGCGATATCAGTAGCCAGGGCGTGACTCAGGCCTTTCTGGTTCAGAAAGTCCTGTTGATGGCATTCAAAGCAGAAATTCTTTCCTTTTGAATTTCTCCGTAAATACATGCCATTACCGCCACCGTTAGCACCATCCTTCTTGTGATGCATATAGTGACAGGTAGTACAGGTCATTTGTCCTCTCCAGTCCAAATACATGTCCAAGGGAAGCGAAAAGGTTGGTTTCATCCCAATAGGATGAGACATTGACAGAGTCATTTCTGTATGACATCGCAGGCAAAGTGTTTCAATATCGGCAAGAAAAAGGTTAGTTCCACTCTCTTTCCTGGTAATCGGTATTGGGTCACGAAGATGGCAGTCATTGCAGTCGCTCATTTTATCAATGTGTGGATTAGGGCCATCGGCAACAGCAATACAGAGCCACCAACCAGTACCGCATAATACAAGCAACAGGAGTACGTTAATATGGTATTTGCTTCTTCCGCTCACTTGGTATCCTCTGTTCTATTCATCTGCTCCAATATCTTGTGAAGCCGTGCCTCACAGTCTTGAAGTCTGCGTCCCGTTGCAATTGAATCTTGTTTGGAACATTCCTCAGCTAACAGCTCCACCTCACTTCTTATTGCCTCTATCTCACTGTGTAGTCGAATAAAATCATCCCTGAGTTGTTGTAAACCGGAATTAAGTATTACAGGAATATTCTGAAGTTGATCACTATTCCTGAAACGGGTAACAATAGTAAAATCACCGGTTGCAATTTGCAAAAAAGACTTACGCAGTCGATATAATGGACCGGCAATTTTATGGGTCCACAGGATAGATACAAAAGAGATAAGAAGAGTAAAAAAAAGAGCCTGGGCCATTACCGAAAAGATTATTCCGAAACGCATCTCCCGGTTCAATTGTTCAAGGGTTACCAGAATGCCAATATATTTATTTTCAAATGATTTATCAAAATATAGATAAAATGCTCCAGCACAGACAAAAATAATCAAAATAAAACCAAAGCAAATCTTGAAAAGAAAATCTCTTCTATACGAAGGTTCAAAAATACTCGTCTGTTTTTGTGTCATAATAATTGCTCAAATTATATTTTTTGATGAAAGGCAGGAAAACGGGCCACCTCTGTTCCACATACTGCATGTTAAGCAAAAGCCATGTTTATTGCAAATAGATGGATAGCGATGGTGAGCTTCCTCAGAAAATCATCTTCGGCTTGGCAAATCCCTGGAATATCCAAGCCAAGTATTTCAGTTCAAGCAGTATCGACAAAAATGGATCTGTCAAATATCGTGAGAAGCTGGATTTCAGGCTCCCCGTTCTCTGGACACACCAAATTATTAAAAAGAGAGAAGTCGATCACTCTTGACTATTAGTTCATACAAATCATTTTGTTTACCGCGACTGTGATATCCGTCTTCCACTCCATGGAGGTCAAGGCACTTGCCTCAGGCAAGCAAAACACCTTCAGAGAGAGTAAAGAGTTTTGCAAGATCCAAAAGAGGAAATTCTTTAGTGGCGTTTTGGCTGTAAGAAACTGAAGGCCCATTAAGAAAAATTGTTACATCGTCCATTTTTTCAAGCATGAGGTTCCCTAAACGAAATACATTCCATAAAATTTCCGGATTATCACTACATGCAATCAAGGTGATATTTATGATTTCCCTTCCTGTAAAAGAATTGAGATAAGAATTTAATAATCAACTGGTGGGATCGGACCAAGCTATCCATTCACTCTTTCAGGATACTGGTCCTCTAAAATGGCACTATTACCCCTCTATCTTCCTTTTTGTCACTTTAGATCGCAATTAGCAACCTCCCCCAACTTTTACACACAAGGGGAGAAGTAACCGGCGTGGCGCAGCTCTATTATAGAGCGTCCGTGTTGACTGCCGGGTTAGAAAACTATTTCGCACGGAGGTATAAAACCTTTTGATTTGCGCCCGATGCTTGTCGTTCTTCTGTCACGAAGAGATCTGTCCTTGCTTTGACGAGATCAGAGAGCTTCTTGTAACCATATAGCCGAGGGTCAAAGTCAGGTTGCAGCTTGGTAAGGTAGCTCCCGAAGGTGCCAAGCTGTGCCCATCCAGCGTCGTCAGTTGACTGCTCAAGTGCAGTGAGGACAAATTTTTTAGGGAATTTAAGGCTTGGCTCTGTTGTTTCGACCAGTGTCTGAGATCGCGTTGTTTTTTGCTCACTCTCAACTTTTGGCGGCAGACCAACAGGCTCGGCTTCGGTGCTGGGCCGCAGGACTTCAGTAAAGACAAACTTGTGGCAGGCATTGCGGAAGGCCATAGGTGTTTTCTTTTCACCAAATCCAAGAACCATGAGCCCCTCTTCACGCAAACGCATCGCCAGACCTGTGAAATCACTGTCGCTTGTGATCAGACAGAAACCATCAAATTTACGCGTGTAAAGCAAGTCCATCGCATCGATAATCATCGTGCTGTCCGTGGCGTTTTTTCCGGTTGTGTACGTAAACTGATGAACCGGCTTAATGGCGTATCGCTGCAATACCTTCTTCCATGAGGCGCTCGTCGGAGCAGTGAAATCGCCATATATGCGCCTCACAGTGGCCTCCCCAAACCGTGCGATTTCTGCAAGAAGACCTTCAATAACAGTAGCTTGAGCGTTATCAGCGTCAATCAATACTGCCAATCGAAGCGTTGGTTCTTCAGATTCAATTTTTGCGACTTGTCGTGGGGTTACCATTATGACTCCAGTTTTCTCACAGGCTGATAATTAGAACTTTGTCCGTCAAATCACCCCCTATGGGTGGACGGAATTTCCGTTTATTCTTGTTTTGATCTTACAATATAAAGCGAGCAATTAGGGACCGACCTCGCTTTATCTAGTGTCTGTCCATAACTAAGGTTTTTTCTTCGATATCAAGGACTGCAAAAAAATAAGTGCAGGCATCTAAATGATATTCGAGCATTATTTATTGAGCATGACACAGAGATCGGACAAAAAGACCATTTATGGACAGGTTCTATCTAATAGTCTCACAAGACACCGTAGTCTGTCCACCGATATTCTAATATCCTCCGTTTTCCAGGTTCTTAATGGCTAAAAGAGAAGTGGCCCGGACAGAATTGACTGCTCAGTCGTGCCAACTCAATTTTTTAACCGGAAGTGGCAAACCTTGCCAGCTTTCGAACACGCTCCAGGTCTTCCGGAATTTCCAGTGCATTTTCTGCCCTGGAAAGTGCCAGACGACCATGGTATATAGCAGCGTCCCGCATCTCGGCATCTCCGATCGATGCCAACGATTCGAGCGCCTTCTGCAGCCGCCCGGTAACTTCAATACAACCAGCCCCGTCACGAGCAATCGCGTTAAAGGCATCATCAAACATGTCCTGCGCAGATATTTCAGGCACCTCCACACGATCATATTCGGAAATTCGTGACTCACCTTCTTCGACAGGCTCAACCCAGAGCGCAAAAAGTCGCACGAACGTGCCGATAATGTCGATGGCGGTACCGGGATCATTGACGGCAGGCGACAACGCTCGACTGGCGATTTGAGAAAGAACGATAAGACCAAAGCGTGGATCCTCGTCAAATTGTCTTTCATCACCGATCAGAAATGCCTTTGCGATCTGACTTGTGTCGATATCTGAAAAAACACCTGAGTCTGCGGTCACATGGGCAAGAGCCCGGCCCGGAGCAGAAAAAGTGCCCGGCAAGGCTGCCAGCGTGATTCGCAGCTGCGATCGTTCCGCATACGCCTGCAGCGAGGAGACATTTATGTGTTGAACGTATCCGATCGTCCCCCCGTAAACGGCCTTACCGAAATTCTGCCGCTGTCCTACAGGGGCCCCGAGAAGGGTGGGCGTGCGGCGCCTTCGCTGTAAAGCAGCAGTAGTGGCTGCCTCAACCTTCTCGATGGTACCACCGAGACGCCCCAGTCGAGCGATGCGATCCACCCAACTCACGAAGGTAACAATAACCACGGCAAGGGTCATTATGGTCAGAGCAAACAATACAAAGCGACCTGTTTTATCGTAATAGCCATTCTTTAAAGCGATAAGGGCAACGATACTGAAGATGAAGGCGCCAATAAAGCTCGAGAGAGCGTTCTGGGATACGTCATCGGCGATGACCAGAGAAAAAGAGCGAGGCGTTGCGGTGTTACTGGCCGAAGCATAGGCGGCGACCATCGATCCAACAGCGAAGGTCGCGATTACCAACATGCTAGTGGCAAGAATGCTCAGCAGGGTTTCCAATGAGTCGAGACTAATCTCCGGAACAAGCTTACCGACTTCGAAGCTACCCACCGTCTTCGCCAGAAACACTACGGTCGTTGACAGCACGCACATCAGGAGTGGCTTAACCCATAGCCGCTCGTTGAGGCGATTTAGAAAAAAACTCAATCGATCACCCATTCGTTCACTCCTTGGTAGTTTGGTATGACGGTCCGTTTTGAATCTCTTTTCCGCTGGCCAAATTGCCAGGCAGGAATTCTTTTCGGATGGAGGATTCTCCACAATATGATGTTTATTCAGAACATCTGTTGCGGTCAAAAGCAAACATCTTCCTTTCTTGACACTCAACAATAATACCTAGAGGGTACCTTGAAAAATCAGGATCTGTCCACCTTTTGCATTGTTCTCAGGCTGTTCCCACATGAAGATATGTTATGACAGAAGATGACAAATTAAAAGAGAAACAAACCGAATCTTCATCCGAACCCCACCACTGCGCCCATTGATATCCACTCGAGGCGCTCTGGCATCGCGCGCACAAGGCAAAAAAGCATGGTCCGCGCCCCAATATTCCTCTAATCCTCAACATGCGGGTAGATTTGCTTCACCAGTCTCCCCAGGGTCATGCCTTGCGCAATAATGGAGAAGACAACAATGATGTAGGTGATGGTTACGATGGTGCCCCTTTCGGGCACTGTCGGGATAGACAGGGCCAGTGCCACCGAGATTCCGCCACGCAATCCACCCCAGGTGAGGATTTTGATCGACCCCGGACTGAAGGGCCTGAATGTTCGCATGAACAGTATTGCTCCCCCAACGCTCGCCCATCGGGCAAACAGTGTTATTACGATCGCCACCAGGCCTGCGATCAGCAGGGCTGGTGTAAAGGGCATAACCAGCATCTCCAGGCCGATCAGCATAAACAGCAGCGCGTTCAGGATCTCATCCATCAGTTCCCAGAAATCATCCAGGCGATCGCGGGTAACCTGCGTCATGGCGAAAGCGCGACCATGGTTGCCGATCAGCAAACCTGCCACCACCATGGCAATGGGCCCGGAGGTGTGGATTCTGTCTGCCAGGGCATAGCCGCCCATGACCAGCGCCAAGGTGATGATCACTTCCACCTGATAGTTATTAACCCGTTTAAGCATCTGGTAGGCCAGCACACCGATAGCCAATCCCAGCAAGGCCCCGCCGATCGCTTCCTTCACAAAGAGCAGCGCCACCCCGCCCACGGTAATATCGCCACCGCCCTGGGCAAGCTCAAGCAGGATCAGAAACACCACCACACCGATACCGTCGTTAAAGAGCGATTCACCAGCTATCTTGGTCTCAAGGCCTTTGGGAATGCCCACCGTCTTGAGAATGCCAATGACGGCCACCGGATCAGTGGGCGAGATAAGGGCCCCGAAAAGCAGGCAGTAGATGAACGACGTCGGAATCCCCAGAAAATCCAGCACGAGCCAGGTCAGGCTGCCCACAATAAACGTTGAGGCAACAACTCCTGCCGTCGCCAGAATTGTGATCGCCCATTTCTGGTTTTTCAGATCGTCGAGGTTGATATGCATAGCCCCGGCAAAAAGCAGAAACGACAACATGCCGTGCAACAATGTCTGATTAAAGTCAATCGTTTCCAGCATCTGCGCAACGCGGGCCTGTCCGATATCTATACCCAGCCAGCCCAGTGAAACGATTCCCAGAGAGACCACCAAGGCGATAAACATCACCCCAATGGTGGTCGGCATGCGGAGAAATCGGTAATTAATGAAGCTGAACAGTGCTGTCAGCACCATCAAGATGGCTGTTATTTCAAATAGTTTCATAGTCCGTCCATCAAGGATTCACAGAAGGTTGTTCTCACTTTCTCAGGATACTACTCCAATAAAATGGCACTATCCCCCTCTATCTTCCTTTTCGGCACCTAACAGTTGCCGTCGGAACTCGACGCCCAGATCCTGGGTGGAGATGATCGTGACGATTTGCCATGGCCATGACAAACGAAAACATATAATGTCGTTTTTATCGTCAGAAAAATCGCATTCTTTACGCAAAATGACGGTTTTTATGGCATGTTGTTAGTAAATATCATTCTGTTAGCGTAACCCGCCCCCCGTGTAGTGGCTGAAACCGAGGTCCGCCCCCTATTGTCCTTAATCAATAAAACCTCATGATTATTACGCTGTCTCCCTCAAAAGAGCAGACTGAACACGTATTAGTCAACTTTGCCTCAAATGAGTACTGCAAGTCTGTTCAGACAAAACTTCTCAATGGCAGGATACTCAATACCGACTTCAAAGAAAGCAACGAGGGTAAAACTCGAGTAATCGCGATTTTTGCTAAAAGAACCCGCGGCATGATGACAGACTTTATTCTTAGAATAAGAATAGATTCTGCTGAAGATATAAAGGCCTTCGTGACAGGTGGATATAAATACTCCGTCAAGGAATCGACTGAAAACAATTGTGCTTTCACCCGGCCACAGCCTGCTACTATATAACGTATATCTCTTTTGGGGGAAAGGTCAGGGGGCAAGAACGTCGTGCTCTGTCCCCGGCTACCCGGCTGGCCGGATCAATCCTGAAGATTCACCGGTTACAATAGAACAGAGCGGGAGCTGGTGGAATCATCACCAGGCAAGGAAACTGGATGGTGGAAAGAAGGAATTAAGGGTGCCTTAATTTAAGTGACGGAGAGGACTTAACTAACGCAGCCCCAGCAAATATATGCCGGGGCTGCGTTATGTCGCTGCCTAACATTAGAGCGTAAAGCGGAACAGTGGGCCTCTTATTCCGAAATCTGGATGCCCCATTTTTATTTCTTGGCCATGGGCGGGGTGGGAACATCGTCGCCGTGGCATTCCATGCAGTTCATCTGGGCGGTGATGCCGTACTCCTTGACCGGCTTATGCGTGGCTGTTGGTTTGTACTTGCCGTCTTTCCAGTCATTGAGCAGTTCAACAAGATGGAAGGCGACACTTGCTGCAACCCGTGCACACCTGTCTTTCCGCTCTGGACTGCCAATGGGGAAACCTGAGGCCTTCATCCATTTGCCAACAGAGATATGACATAGGGGAGATTCGGATGTGGTCCTGACAAGCGTGGTGGTGACTTTAGGATTTTTCGGGACAAAAATAGGCATATTCGACCCAGAATACCATTGGAATATGTCTTCGGTGATTTCATGTCCTTCTTTGGCTCCGGCAATTCTCGGTCCGATGATGAGATTGGCAACGATGGCCGCACCGGCATTGGAGCCGCACGTCATGCCCCAACCCACCATGCCGCCTTCAAGGAAGACAAAAGCATCCACGGGAAAAGAGGTATAAGGTTCACCGACTTTTTCCCGTAATTGGTTGAAAATGCTGTTGATTACTGCAGCACCGCAGAAAACCCGGTACCATTCTGCGTATGCAAGCTCTGCGGTCTCGGCAGGATCAAGTTTTTCATAGCGCCATGGCCATTTTTCAGTCGGTCCACCTACAGCATGGGCAGAGTTCAGTAACCCGCCAAGCTGTGTAAGAGCGGTTCCTGCGGCAAGCACCCCTGCGGTGCCGATCATCATCTGACGGCGGGACAAGCTATGACAGGTTTTGTCTGTTTTTTCCATAACGTCTTTCCTCCACATGCAGTTTATACGGTTATTGACCAATCCAACGATTCAGGGTCGGCCGTCTTCTATCAAGCCTCATTGATAATTCCAGAGTAACCCAAAGAGGTAGGTACCACAATGTGGCAGATTGTCGCATCTCTCAAAAGATGATATCATCTAATGGATACCTGGAAAAACCAGGGTTTTTGTTCAAGGCCAAGACGTAAATAAAATTTTACCGCGGGCATATAGTTGATATTCCGATGATAAAATTTTCAGAACAACGCAGAGCTTAGGCAAAAAGACCATTTTTCAAGGTAGCCTAATATCATCTCTATTGATAGCTCGCTGAGCGAGGAGCACCTATAGATTTTTTTTTTGGAAAAATAAAATCTTGAAATTCAATCTAGTCTTATCCGGCAAACACATGCGCAGGAGGTCACTACCACCGACAAAGGTGAGTATCAGCCCTTCCCGTTGTTGCGTGACCTGCTGCCCCACAGCCCTTTTCAATCGTTACTTCCGGTGAGTTATGCTCTTTCCCCAGATCAGATCCGTCATCCGTCAGGCCCAAAAAGAGCAGATCGACGTTGCCCTTCCCTGGCTTCTGGCTCTACGCTGGGGAGAGATGCTCTGCCAGATCATCCTTATTTTCTCGGTATGGCTCATGATGGATATCGAGATCCCCCTCCTGCCGGTTGCCACTATCATCCTCTTTGAGGTGGCCAGTAATCTTTTCCTCCACCTCAGGCACCGATACAACGCTCCAATCTCCAACCTGATGATTCTGCTTATTCTCCTGATGGATACCGTTTTCCTTACCGGACTTCTGCAGATCACCGGCGGGGCCATGAACCCCTTTGTCTTTCTCTACCTGATTCATATTGTCACCGGGGCCATCATTCTTAAAGAGAAGTGTTCCTGGCTGATCACCGCTACCACCTTGGCCTGCTACAGCCTGCTCTTCTACTTTCCCCCCTCCTTTATCTCCGCACTTTCCGAGCCGGAAGCCTTGCAAGGTTCCACTTCACTGCAGCAGATCGACAGCCTCACCGGCTCCTTCCAACTCCACCTGCAGGGAATGGGAGCGGCCTTTATCGTTACTTCATTGTTCGTGGTCTTTTTTGTCAGTAAAATTCAGAAGGCCCTTACTGAACACCGACTCATGATCCAATCCCTGGAAAAGGAACGGGAACGCAATGAGCGCTTGACATCCCTGGCTACCTTTGCGGCCGGGGCTGCCCACGAGCTCGCAACTCCTCTCAGCACGGTAGCCGTGGTCTCCTGTGAAATGATCCACTCCCTGGAAGAACAGGGAGAGAGCGGAGAACTTCTGGACGATGCCCGTCTGATCAGAAGGCAGGTGGCTGAATGTAAAGAGATCCTCTACCAAATGACAGCCGGTGCTGGTGAACACCTGGGTGAAGAGATTCGGGAATTTACGATCCAACAGGTGGTAGACCAGATCATGCAGGAGATCCGGGAGGAAGATCGTAAGCGGGTCCGGGTATGCATTGAGCCTGAAGGCTTGAAGATCACCATGCCCTTCCGTTCACTGTGCCGGACGATCAAGGGATTGGTAAAGAACGGGCTTGAGGCCTCCCCACACCACGAGGAGGTAACTATGCGCTGGTTTACGACAGCTGAATATCTGGGGGTTGAGGTGCGCGACAAGGGAACAGGGATTGAAAAACAGTTGGAAGCCCAGGAAAGTCAACCATTCTTCAGTACCAAAGACTCCGGGCTTGGCCTCGGTCTTTTCCTCGCCAGGAGCATGGCTGAACAGTTCGGCGGCGGCCTCGTCATAGAGCCGCTAGCAGAACAGGGCGCTAGGGTAACACTGACTCTTGCCCTGAATATGGCTCAAAAAAGGCTGTAAGAACAAACAGAGAGCGGAGTGAATTAATGGAAAAAATCTTACTGGTTGATGACGAGGATTTCTTCAGGGAACGGTTGAATCGAGCCTTTATCCGCAGGGGTCTCGCCACCTGTACAGCATGCTGTTACGACGAAGCTATAGCCATCATCGAGGAAGAACAGCCTGCCATGGCCCTGATCGACTTGAAGATGCCGGGAAAAAGCGGTCTGCTCCTGATCAAAGACGCCCTGGCCCTTGCACCGGAACTGCGGATCGTCGTGCTCACCGGCTACGGCTCCATTGCCACGGCCACTGAGGCCATCCGGCTGGGAGCAATTTCTTATCTGGCCAAGCCCGCTGATATTGACGAAATCCTCAAGGCCTTTTCCAGCGACGGTCTGCAGCAGGAAGGCCCTGAAGAGGAAATTCTGCCTCCATCGCTGGCCAAAGTGGAGTGGGAACATATCCAACGGGTCCTCACAGACTGCGAAGACAACATCAGCTGCGCCGCCAAAAAACTGGGCATTCACCGAAGAACCCTGCAGAGAAAACTGTACAAATATGCCCCGAAATAACAGCCGATTCCCCGTCCATAAGGTGGTAGATGGCACCGGGAAATTCTAATCGTAGAGCTCTTGTCATACTGGCAAGAGAGTCAGCGACACACTATTATTTTTCGAGACCTTACAACGATTACACCCTTTCAAGGGTGTACATGATACATGCCGTGCGGGACGAACAAGGAGAGAAAAACGACTCGGAAGGCATTAAATAGAAGAGCTCTTATGAGTTCACCTCATGATATGATCGAAATTTTCTACCAGCAGGACCAGGAAAAGCTGTCCTTGGCCGCTGTGCTTCTGTATTTTCAATTGGCAGTCACAAACGCTAAAAATCCATGCAGACTTGCCGTGGCCACAAACACCAGGCCAACCTTGCGATGAATGCCAAATTTCACATGTATCCAATGTAGGCCAGAAAACATCTGAAACAGAAGAAGAATAAAATTGATAATCCCAAGGATTTGCACCAGGGAAATTCCGTCAATCTGCATGCCATCACCCCTTCAGAATATTAAAAACCTTCAGCAATAACTATTTCAGGCCTATTGTCGCCGTTGCCGTATTGGCGCTGCCATGTATATTACAAAATGCTGCCGACTCCAGGCTAATTGGCCCATCCATCACGTACTCAAAGGTACGACTAAACACTTCCGCCTCTGGACGATTGGTCACGCTGAATTCCCAACTGGCCTTTTCCTGGCCATTGATTTTGAGATACACCCTTTTTGTGTAATGAAAAAAATTATTGGCACTGTGCGTAACAAAGAGCGTAATTTTGATCTTCTCCCCTTGGGTCGCATTCTCCGGGGCTTCTAAACGCACAACTGCCTTATTTGCTAAGGCCGACTCCGCGCACAGAAAAATCAAGACACCGATAATCAGCAATATCATTTTTTTCATAGTGTTTCCTTCTTTACGCCTTGTTTAAAAAAGCTGTTACCGTAAAATCATCCTGACAACATCTACCTCTATTGAGCCACTGAACCGAGAGCCAACAAACCTTTAAAAGGATGGCTTCTCGCTTTCATTGTATCCAGATAAAAAATTGAAAATTTACCATTAAGAATATTTCTCTAATCCTCAACATGCGGGTAGATTTGCTTCACCAGTCTCCCCAGGGTCATGCCTTGCGCAATAATAGAGAAGACAACAATGATGTAGGTAATGGTTACGATGGTGCCCCTCTCGGGCACTGTCGGGATAGACATGGCCAGTGCCACCCCGCCCACAGTAATATCACCACCGCCCTGGGCAAGCTCAAGCAGGATCAGAAACACCACCACACCGATACTCGTTAAAGAGCGATTCACCGGCTATCTTGGTTTCAAGACCTTTGGGAATGCCCACCGTCTTGAGAATGCCAATGACGGCCACCGGATCGGTGGGTGAGATAAGGGCCCCGAAGAGCAGGCAGTAGATGAACGACGTCGGGATCCCCAGAAAATCCAGCACGAGCCAGGTCAGGCTGCCCACAATAAACGTTGAGGCAACAACTCCTGCCGTCGCCAGAATTGTGATCGCCCATTTCTGGTTTTTCAGGTCGTCGAGGTTGATATGCATAGCCCCGGCAAAAAGCAGAAACGACAACATGCCGTGCAACAAGGTCTGATTAAAGTCAATCGTTTCCAGCATCTGCGCAACGCGGGCCTGTCCGATATCTATACCCAGCCAGCCCAGTGAAACGATTCCCAGAGAGACCACCAAGGCGATAAACATCACCCCAATGGTGGTCGGCATGCGGAGCATGCGGCAATTGATAAAGCTGAACAGTGCTGTCAGCACCATCAAGATGGCTGTTATTTCGAATAGTTTCAAGGGTCGTCCATTTGATCCATCAAGCCTTCACAAAGGGTCGTTCCCACTTTCAACCCCAATCAGTTTTCTTCAATTCCCTGACAATGCAGGTGAGTCAATACCAGTTGGTTCATCTACATGACCTTTTGGGGGGAAGATACAGTCGCGTGAAACTGCCTGGCTCACTTGCCGCCAGCCTTCTCCCTCGCCTCGACAACCTTGCGCACAGTCATGCCAGGAGCGACAGGCAAGCGTGGTAGTGCAGCGCCAAGGCCTGTTAGCTGATTTTCTCTTTATTCTTAGTCGTGTTTATGCCCAACGCAGCATAAAGAGGACAAAAACTAACCATGCTGGTCAACAGGAAGACAATGGCAAAAACACCCAATATGATGGCAGCAAGGCCTGATATATTGCCTGTAAAATAGAGGATCGCTACGACGAGGGCCAATGCTGTCCTTATGATTCTGTCTATGGTACCCATGTTCTGCTTCATTGTATTTCTCCTTGTTACGTCTTTAAGTTAACAATACGATCCAGCCCGGGGGTTTGATTGTGCAAATGGACCTTCATTCTTCTCATTTCTCAACCTTAAGCCAATTGAGTGCTGTATCCTTGTCATCGAAGTCAAAGCGTTGGACACTTCGGCCTCGATAAAATGATTGGCAACCTGGGGCATGATCTAAAGGAATTTGCTGTCTGTTACGGCCGCAATCTTCTTGATTTTACGATGATGCTTCTTAACAAATTTCATATGGGATAAGAAAGCTGCAAATTATCCCCTCCCGGGAAGGATTTGACGTAAATCATCAGGCCATTCAGTTTGCCCTTTTCCAGTATATAGGGATCCACTTCCTGGACGATTTTTTCGAAATCCCTTGATTCCAAGGGGCCAAAGGGTTTAAGAAACAATATGCCATCCGCTCGATTTAATTCGTAATTCAGCATTATCACTCTCCTTTTTTTAGCCGGTTTAGCGGGTTTAATGAGCGAGCAAAAGGAACAGGCCACAGTTTATTTAATAGTCTCACAAGAAACCATGGTCTGTCCACCGAAATTCTGCTGTCGTCCGTTTTTCAGGTTTTTAATGGTTAAAGGGTGCCTTGAAAAATAAAGATTTGTGTTCAAGACCAAGACATGCGAAAAATTTTACTGCAGGCCTATAGTTAATATTCCGAGGATAAAATTTTGAGCATAACGCAGAGTTTGGGCGAAAAGATCATTTTTCAAGGTAGCCTAAAGGAGAGGTGGCCGGAACAGGACTGTTCAGGTCATGCTTAGGGCTCGCAGTCTGTGCAAGAGAGGTGGATGGGAGTAGTGGAAAAAGACATAGGCCGGGTGCGGGGTAAGATTGCTGAGGTTGCCCACGGAAAGCTTTTTCAGGGCCGATCCCAGGGCCGCAGCGTTAAAATGGTGGGCGGCAAAACGGTCCGCCTCATACTCATTCTTGCGGGAGAAGCTGTTCATGGCCAGCCCCATGAGCGTGGAGAGCGGTGAGTAGAGAAGAGCAAAGCTGATCAGGGCCAGATGGAAGCTATGGATATCGGCACCCAGGGCCGCAGAGAGTAGCGGGTTGGCAATAAACAACGACAGGATATAAAGCATGATGCCGGTCTGACAGAGCGCGGCAATAATCCCTTTCAGAGTGTGTTTTTTCTTATAATGGCCGATCTCATGGGCCAGCACCGCCACCAATTCCTCCACCTCCAGGTCTTTAATCAGGGTATCATAAAGAACGATGCGCTTTTTGGCACCTAAGCCCGAAAAATAGGCATTGGCCTTGGTGGAGCGGCGGGAGCCGTCAATGACAAAGACATTATCCAGCCGAAAACCGGCCTTGGTGCTGAAGGCCTCGATTGCATCCCGCAGCTCACCCTGCTCCAAAGGGGTCTGCTTGTTAAAGAGGGGCACGATCAGGGTGGAGTAGAACATGGTCATAAAGATCATGAAGCCACTCATCAACAGCCAGGTATAGATCCAAAAATTGTCCTGGGTGACCTGGTAAAACCAGATCACTGCCGTAAGCAGGGGGCCGCCCAGGAGGACGATGAGGAACCAGCCCTTGATCTTGTCGGTGATAAAAGTGGCCATGGTGGTCTTGTTAAAGGCAAAGCGTTCCTCAAGGACAAAGGTGTGGTAGAGGGCAAAGGGCAGGAAGAGGATTTCCGAGGCAAAAAGAAGCAGGGCAAAGAAGAGCAGGGAGACCAGTAACTCCGCCTGCACCATACCCCGGGCAAGCTCGTCGATAAAGGCAAAGCCGCCACCCATGAGCAGGGCCAGGAGGAGCACAAGCTTCAGGCTGGCGGTGACCAGCTCAAACCGGCAGTTTGCCCTCTTGTACTCCTGGGACTGTTGATACTTCTCCTCGCTGTAAATCCCCTTTACCTCATCAGGCAACTGCGTGGAAATACTCCGGCAGTTGAGAAAGCTGAGCCCCCTTTCCAGCAGATAATCCGCAAGAACGATGGTGATAATGACAGTAAGAATGATGGTGGCGCTCATGGCATGTTTTTATTAAATATCAAATTGTTAACTTGGACAGACCCCGGTGTACTATTTATGGTGTATTATTTATATTGAAAGGTTTCCTGTTCGCCCACCATAACATTAATGAAGTTGGCTAAAATAGAAATTGCATCTACCTTTTCGTATAACATCATTACAAAAAATGCCCGCGATGCCTCCAAAGGCAATATCTGATGCAGAGCCTCCAACTCGGCTTGCTTGCCATGATCTCTGTGATACTCATGGGCATTCAGCCATTTCATCAAAGTGTCTTCAGAATTGATAAGAATTTCATTCGAATGGACCCGGATAATGGATTGCATCCGTTTACCTGAGTAGTATTCACGAAGTGACTTGATAAAATCTCTAAATGGTGTGTCGTCAACTTGTTTGGCAAGGTATTTACACACTTGATAAAAATTGGTCCGTTCACCCTGCAAAACAAAAGGCCTAAGCCGATGCAAGAGTGCGAGAAATTGATCTTCCTGTGGCATCTCAACTGAATAGGAGATTCCAGACTCTGCGGTGTAACTAAGATTAAGCTTCCCTGGCCCACCTTGCCTTACTAACTGAACAGATTGGAGTTCCTTTGCATACTGCACGAAATCTAAAAGTGCTTTCCATTCCTGATCTTCAAAGGTACCACAAATAGCATACTTCTCGCAGTCTTGTCCAATAGTCAGGTACGCCTTGGCTTCATGTGGCACAGGATGCTCCTTTGCTACGAAGCCAATGATGAAGAAGAGTCTCAATCAATGCTCGGGCTTCCGACAGCGACATCGGATCTCTTGGTGGTTCAGTCGATTCCTTTCCATGCCTAGCCTCATCTCCGATGACCCCTGGGCTGTTTGCTGTGCGTTTGAATAATCTCATATGTCCTTTTGTGGACCATTCTTGGGCAGCAATCTTGTCGACACTGCCAACATCGCCTTCGATAACCTCGAAGATACGATACAGCCCTACCCAACCATGCTGATGGCCGAAAAGCCTAAACACCTTTCCTATAGCCTTATCTGCTAACGCGGCACATACCCATATTGGCACAAAGTCGGCAGGCTTGTACTCTTCAGTCACATTTCCTTCTGAATCCATAATAGAAAAAGAAAATGAATCCCATACCTGAATCGTGCTGATTAAATTCACATGAATTACCTTTGTACCGTCTGGCCGCTCTTCAATAACTTCGGATTCTGTTAGATCCGAATTACCACCTAAAGCTAATTTAGTTGCGCCATTCAAGACACTCAAGACTTGCTTAGAAACTTCTAGGACTTCATCTGATGTCTTACATTCATCAAACTGCGGGCATGCCAAGAAGTATTGCCCGTGCTTATCCACCGCCAAGGACAAACTTGCGGTACACAAGGAACGCGACAACTCTTGCAAGTCATGTTCTGGGCCGACAACCCTGACTTTCCATCCCATGTATGATTCTCGCTCCTGTAGCCTAACTATTGCTTATCAGGTCAACTTGACTTGATACGTTGATCATTGTCGACAAATTGGGCATTATTACCCTGTCCTGCAATCATCTCTTCCAACACCTTCCTTTCTCCAGTAACACAGCAATGAGCGAAAAGACAATTTTTCAAATATCCCCTGACCCTTTTATATGATACTATTTTCCTACAATTTCATATCCTATTAAGAGGGTTCGGTTATGCCTTCTTCTCTCTTTCTTTTGCTTCTATCACGCAGTAGATCCCGCCTTCCTTAAAGCCCGGCTGAAAACAGCCGTTGCAGGATATGCATTTGGCCGGGGAGAGGTCACCCTGACTCCAACGTTGCACCAAATCAGGCTCCCTGATGAATGGTCGGGCCATGGAAATATAATCAATCCCTTCATCCTTAACTGACTTTTCCGCCATCTCGTAGCTTCTATAGCCGCCAACCACCATCACCGGGCAGTTGGTCGCTTTCTTGATTTGCTTGGCCAGGGAAAGGTTATAAGCCTCCTGCTCTGGCTTCTCAATTTTGATCCGCACCGGAGTTTTGTCCCCCGAGGCTGAGGTGCCGCCACTCACCTCAATGGCATCGATGCCCGCCTTGTCCAATAGTGTTGCCGCATAGACAGCATCTTCTATACTCAGGCCGCCTTCTACAAAGTCGGAACCGTTGAGCTTAATCAACACGGGAAAATCGTCACCCACCGTTTTCCGTACGGCATGGTACACTTCGAGGAGAAACCGGCAGCGCTTGTCAATACTCCCTCCGTATTCATCCGTACGCCTGTTAGTGAGAGGAGAGAGGAACTGATTGATCAAATAGCCATGGGCGCCATGAAGCTGGATGGCATCGAAACCGCAGGCCTTAGCCCGTCTTGCCGCATCAGCAAAGGCCACCACGATCTCTGCTATATCTTTTTTTGACATTTCCTGAGGAAGTTCAGGAAATTGCTCAACCTGCACGGCTGATGGCGCCAGAGGTTGGCGGTGAGCGGTAGCTGCATCAGTCTGCCCCCCGGCATGAACCAATTGGATGCAGATCTTCCCTTGCTGGTCATGTACCGCCTTGGTAAGGGCTTTCATCTCCGGGGAAAAATCGTCGGTATGAATACCCATCTTTCCCGGGAGCTGTTTGCCTTCTGGCCTCACAAAACTATATCCCGTGATGATCAAACCAACGCCGCCGCGGGCAAGATTCCCATACCAATTTGCCAGCTTTGCAGTGGGTCGGCCATCTGCCTCGCACATTCCTTCCCAGGTAGCTGAGCGGACCAGGCGGTTTCGCATGGTCATGCCGTTTATCGTGGTTTGGTCGAATAAGGTCGCCATAGCAATTCTCCTGGTAATTTTTTATTACATCCCTAAAAGCTAGTATCTGGTTTCCTGATATCTACGTTGACCAGAGACGGTTAATGACGATTTCACAGCAAGAGCATGTTGATTCTGACAGGATATCACTTTTCAGGCCTGGTAACCAGAAAACCGGAATCGCTGACATAAATATTAAGCAATCAGCGTCGGCACCAAAAAAGTTTACAAAAACGGAAAGTTGGCTTGAGCCATTCGGCCCATACGTACATCATGAGACGTTTATATTGTCCCCTATCTTTTCAAGCTCCCTAAACCCTATACCTCCGACAGCAGATCTCCACATCAAAGGCATTGAGAATCCGCAGCTCCCGCTCCCGCTTCTTGGCTTCCATCCCCTCGCGAAAGACCAGGGTCGGAAAAAGGTCCTGGGCCTGCTGGCAATCAGGGATAGCCTCCATACCGCTTGCCAGGACCTTGCCGGTAATGGTATCAAGGAGCTCCGCGTCCTGGCCGTTGGTGACCACGGCCAGCGGGATCTGGTACTCCTTTTCCAATACCCGGGCCGCGGCAATGGCTGGACGTTCGCGGGTGACCAGGGAACCGGGGCCGTAACGGATAATCATGAACCGCTTCCCCTCAAGACTGACCACAAGCTCGATGGTGGAGCAGACAAACTGGCTGGAAAAAAGGGTCTCGACAAAGCGGCGGGGTTCAAGATCCTCTTTGGCATAGCCCTTTTCCTCAACCATCATGCGCGCCAACTGCTGCCTGTTCCGCTCGTCATCGGTGTCAGTCAGTTCCTCACCGGTGATATAATCCCGGAGAGAGCCATAGACCAGATGATGTGATGAGACCCGCAACATAGTTTCCATCCTCCTGAAACGACGATGCCCCTTGGCATACGCGAAGGGGCATCGTCAAACAAAGGTTGTAACAGTCAACCTTTACAGTTCAAGCCACGACTCGGAAAAGACCGACTGACCGGACAGGGCCTTGTAGGTCTTGTAGTGCTGCAGAGCCACGTCTTTCAGGGTTGAAGGATCGGGATCATCCCCATCCATCATGGCATGGACCATATCGACATGATTCTGACGCTCGCCCTTGCAGATGGCCATCAGCTCGGTATCATAGGCATTGACGATGGCGGTGGTGATGCCGTATTTCATCAGCATGATCAGATAGGTGCGATCCAGATACTTGCGCAGATGCTCGGCCACGCCGTTGGAGACGTTCGACAGACCGACGGTAGAGCCGGCGCCGGGGGCGATATCGCCAAGCATCATCATGAATTCAAGGCCGGAGGCAATCTGGTCGGCGCCGAGGGTAATGGGGGTGCCGATGGGATCAAAGAGCATTTTCTCATTGGGAATACCGGCCTCGCTCAGGGCCATCATCAGGTCAACGGCCATGGAGGCGCGCTCGTTTGAATCGCGGGGCATACCGTCCGCTCCCCAGAGCAGGGCGATAACATTACATCCGGCCTCAGCAGCCACAGGGATCAAATTCTTCATCCGCTCGGGCTGGGCGGAGATGGAGTTCATGATGGTCAGTTCTTTATTTTTCACCACCTTGAAGCCGGCGGTCATGGCATCCATATTGGTGGTATCGAGACAGAGAGGAACATCAGAAACGGCCTCAACGGTCTGCACAATCCAGGGCATCAGCTCAACACCATCTTTCCGTGCAGGTCCGATATTCAGATCAAGATAGGAGGCACCAGCCGCCGCTTCTTCCTTTGCCATCTCCTGAATGGGACCCTGGATCCGCTCTTTCATGGCGGTTCCGCTGCGTTTTCCCATGATATTGATGCTTTCGGCAATTGCCATTACTTTCTGTGACATGCTGTTCTCCTTGTCTCGGTGAGTTATCTCTTAATTATCTCTTAAATAGAGGGATTGATATCAATAAGGCTCTTTCTTTTACCCATTATTCACTCTTCTGTCAATGACAGGGCCAGTCTCAGCACGGTCTCTAAAGTCTCTAAAAAGTCACCAAGAAGATGGCTAAGCAAAAATGTTCAAAGACGAGGCGCCCCAATCCTGAGGAATGAGGCGTACTTCTGGGTACGCCGCAGTGACGAAGGATGCAGGGCAACGGAGTATTTGGGCATTTTTGCGACGCCATCATTTCTTGATCTTCACCGACGGGAAAAGACTCATATCAGTGTGGGGCAGGAAGAGGGCTGCCATATAATGATTCATGAAATCGGGATTCTCCGACAACTCCATATTGGTCATCAGCTTGCGAACATCGACCCGGTCACGGAAACGACGATGATCGAGCAGGCTGATCTGACAACCCAGCTGCGAGGCATTGCCGATATAATAATATCGTTCCCGCTCGATATCCGGCAGCAGCCCGATGCAGATGGCCCGTTCAAGATCGATATAGGCCCCGAAGTTGCCCGCCAGGATAATCCGGTCCAGATCACCGAATCCCAGACCCACTGATTCCAGCAGAGTCTGGTAGCCCGCATACATGGCGCCCTTGGCCCGCATCAGGTTATCAAGATCCACCTCGGTGATAACAATATCCTCACCGGTCATGGAGTTCTGTCCCCAGGCCAGCACATACTCCCAGCGGTCCTCACCTTCACGGATACGGGGATTATTCAGTTCGCGGTTGAATTTTCCCTGGGGATCAATAACGCCCGCCTCAAGGAGTTCGGAGACAATGGAGATCAGGCCGGAGCCACAGATGCCCCGGGGTTTTGTCTGACCGATAGTGACGATCATCGGATCCAGGGTTTCCGGCTCGATATGGAAATTTTCAATGGCCCCCTGACTGGCCCGCATCCCATGCTTGATTCCACCGCCCTCAAAGGCCGGTCCGGCCGAGCAGGCGGCACAGACCATCCAGTCCTCATTGCCGACCACGATCTCGCCATTGGTGCCGATATCAATGAACAGTGAGACCTGATCGCTCTTGTGCATCTGACAGGCATGGACCCCGGCCACAATATCGCCGCCCACATAGGAGGAAATACAGGGATAGAGGAAAAGCCGGACCGAGGGGTGGGCCATGATGCCGAGCTCGGCGGCCTTGGTCAGGGGAAACTGGCTGACACTAGGCACATAGGGGGCCTCCCGGATATAGCGGGGATTGATGCCCAGCAGCAGATGGGACATGACCGTATTGCCGGCGGTCATGATATAACTGATATCACTGGGACTGATGACCACCTTGCGGCACATCTCTTCAATGATGCCGTTGATGGTATAAACCACCTTTCCCTGCAGGGTCTTGAGCCCGCCGGGACGGGCGGCATAGATCATGCGGGAGATGACATCCTCACCATAGCCGACCTGGGCATTATAGCCTGAACCGTCGGCGATGACCTCGCCGCTGCCCAGATCAATGAGGATCCCGTTGACCGTGGTGGTGCCGATATCAATGGCCAGACCATAGAGACGATCGGTGGTATCCCCCGGCTCGACGGCAATAATCCGGTCAGGCTCGGTCGATCCCTTGCCGTGCAGAAGGATAACCGTGACCTCCCAGTCCGCCTCGCGCAGGATCCCGGACAGTTCCCGGATCAACTGGGGGTGGTCATAATTGGGTTCGAGATTATCCGGAAGCGCGATTTTCATGGCGCGCATCAAGCGCTGCATATCAGAGACATTATCATCCATGGTTGGCGGCGGCAACTTGAGAAAGAGCTTGCCCACGGGCGGATCAATCTTCCAGGTACCGACCAGGGTCTCCATGGAGCGGGCCGAGATAGCCCGGGTGGTCTTGGGTTCCCGCTTCAGGGCCTTGCCATCCGCCTTGATTGTCTCGGGAATGCGTATAGTAATATCAGAGATGACCCGGGTTTTACAGGCCAGCCGAACCCCCCGCTCATAGTCGGCCTGCTTCAGCGTGGCCGCATGATCAGTCTCCACCTCTCCCTGTTCCAGATGCACCTTACACTTGCCGCAGACCCCGTCTCCTCCACAGTAGGCATGGATATAAACCCCGGCGGCAGCTGCGGCGGTCAGTAAATTTTCTCCGGATGCAACTTTGACACGGATATCATCGGGTAAAAAGTGTATGGTATGTTCCATAACGTCTGCCTTTATATATTTGAACAAGGGCGTAGTAAACAATCTACTTATTAAATCATAATTTGGGGAAAAATAACAGGTAGCAGTCCCTTGTCAAGAAATATCCTTGATAGTATTTATAAAAATATTTGATTAAAGCAGACGGCAGCCTTGTAATGGCCGCTGTCACCTCAATACCAGGAGAATCTAGAAATGACTTCAGAGCAAGACCAAGGCCGCCAGTGGCTCAAAATTTCGATCACCACCGACCCGATTCTCATCGATGCCATTGAAGACTTCATGGTGGGGATAACCGACGCAGGAGTGGAATTGAGCGTCGATCAACCGGGAAACACGGCATTGATCAATGCCTATTTCGACAAGGGCCAGGAGGATCAGCCGGAAACCGACATCACCCTGAGCCAACTCAGCAGCTATCTTCTCGATCTGGCCGATATCTTTGAGGTGGCCGTACCCACCGTCGAGACCAGCTTTATCGAGGATGAGGACTGGTCAAAAACCTGGAAAGAACACTTCAAGCCCTTTGCCATTATTCCGGGCCTCATCATTGCCCCCACCTGGGAGCCCTATGAGCCTCTAGAAAACGAGCAGGTCATTGTCATGGATCCGGGCATGGCCTTTGGCACCGGTCATCATGCCACCACCAGCCTCTCCTTGCAGCTTTTACAGGAAGCGCTGACCGGGAAAACCAACAGCAGCGTCCTCGATGTGGGCACCGGCACCGGGATATTGGGAATGGCCGCCACCCTCTTTAGCGCCTCCAGGGTCATGGCCATTGACAACGACCCTCTTGCGGTAACCGCAACCAGAGAGAACATTGCCCGCAACCAGCTGCAAGGGATCATGGAGGGTGCAATCACCCCGCTCGCCGCTCTAACAACACCTTATTCCCTGGTGATCGCCAATATTGTCCATGACGTGCTGCTGGAGCTGGCCCCTGATCTTGGCCGATTAACCGAGAACGGCGGCCAGCTGCTCCTCTCCGGCATCCTCCATGGACTGCAGGTGACCAATATCATCGCATGTTTTGAGAACTTAGGTTTTTCCCTGAAGCGACAGGAAGAGAAGAAGGAGTGGGCCGCTCTGCTTTTTTCCAAGGGATAATTGAGACATTCAGCATAGATACTCATCTCCGGCAGTGGCACGGAGACACAAAGATGCAGAAAAAAACATGCGTCATTAGACATCTTTGGCCCTACTTCTGAAAAACGGCTTATTCAGGAGCAGGAGTAGACGCCAATTCAGTATCAGATCTGCGGATGGGGGAAATTTGGTAGTTCTGGTCAAAGATAACGGCAGCCCCTTCCTTGTCCACCCGGATCACCACTCCGGTGGCAGTGATCCAGGCCCGTTCACCTTCCCACACCTTGAGGCTTTCCTTGGCCACGACAAAACGCAGTTGGGCTAATTCTTCAAGGGAGAGAAAGAACTCCAAGCGAACCTTGCTGGCAATGGGCAGAGGACTACTGGTTGCAATAAATGCTCCGCCGGCGCTGATGTCGGCGGTGACAAATTCAAGCAACGGAGTTGATCCGGTACGGGATTCCGCCGTAACCTTGGTCTGTAAGCTGAGAGATAAACGTTTCTGTTCTCTTCTGTCTTCTTGTACCATCCTGCTCATCCCTCTTTCTAGGAGCTGTTAGACAACAGCCAACGCTTTTTTGGTTATTGCGCTTACAACTCCTTATGCCTTTTTTGCCATCTCAATGATGGTATTATTTTTTTGAAGCGGTTTTTGTCTTCCCATTTTTGCTTCCCCACAGGGGATCATTGCCAAAACGGTCCATCCACCAGTCTTCAGGCTCAATATTGTCTCCATCATCCGGCACTAAAGGAATGCGAAACTGATCACAGTAGTGCATGAGCAGATCATAGCCTCTGGTGAGTTTCCGGATGATCGCAGCATCGGCTGGTGATTCTTCACCGACAAGATCAGGATGATGAAGCTTGCACATCTTCCTATAGGCCCGTTTAATCTCTCCCATTGTGGCCCGCTCAGCCAGATTCAATAATTGTCTGGCCTCATCAATGGCCTGCCATTCGTCCTTGGTCATGAGTCACCCCTTCTTCCAACCCTTTTCCTCACCATGCAGTAACCTGCCGATATTGGAGCGATGTTGGAACCAGATGAGAAGGACAATAACAAACGCCACTGCCAATATTGCAGAAGACTCACCCAGAATCCAGAGCCAGAGGGGAATCAAGAGGGAGGCGGTAAGTGAACCCACGGAAACATAACCGGAAACGGCAACCGCAGCGACAAAAACAATCAAGCTGATCAGGACACTGCCGGGAGAGATAAAAAGAAAAACACCCAGGGCAGTAGCCACCCCTTTCCCACCCTTAAATTTGAGATAGAGCGGAAACATGTGACCGACAACCGTGGCCAGGCCACACAAGACCACAAACAGCTCTCTAGGCATTGTTGTTTCACTAAGCAGGAGAGTGACGCCCCAGACAGGCAGAAATCCCTTGGCCACATCACAGAACAAGGTTACAACACCCAGTTTTTTCCCCAGCACCCGACCGACATTGGTGGCACCAATGTTGCCACTCCCCCCCAAACGCACGTCAGCGCCGACAAGCCGGCCTATAAGCAAGCCAAAAGGAATGGCACCGATCAGATAACTGCCCAGAATAAAAAGTATTTCCATAATCATTTCATCAATCTGTTCTGTTCTGAAAGAACGAATAGCACGTTGCATACTCCTGAAAAGGTATTTTAGCCTACCTCACTTTTAGCGGATTGGCAAATAGTACTAATCCTGTGAAACCAGAAGAAAATCAATGGGAAAAAATGCGAACCAGAAGACTCCACAGCCAAGTATTTCGTCTGCCTCAAAGAGGGACATCATCAACAATCTCCGCCGCTTCATCAATGGAATCATGAGCGGTATTCCCAACCACCGGGATAATTGAGATCACCGCGGCACCAAGCCGCATCGGGACAGACACGACCTTGGTCAGGACACACCCATTGAGGAGCAAAAGTGCGCTCAACAAAACAAATAATTTAAAAGAGTTCATGGCAATGTTCCAGATAAAATCTGTACTGCATCTTGATAAATTAATCAGCTGAGCAAGGGTCGAAAATTTGTCCCAAACCTTATTTCCTCTCAACCGTCATGCCAAAATAACCATAACACGGGAATACGGGACCGGCAGTCGCTCTTCATTCGTCCATGAAGCGATCCCTGGCCGTTATAACGAGATGATTAATGATATAATGGCTATTTCGTAACGGCTAGTAAATATTCTTTTCATATAATACCCATGATACCCATGCAAGAAAATAAAACTACCCTCTTCTTACAGAGAAAGACCATCATGATTCCAGATAATGCAATACCAAATAATAACGACGCCTTGATATATGCAGCCAAATACATCTGCACTCTGAAATGCGGGATGTGTCCCATGGCTGTCGAAAAATTCCCCTGCCCCCAGGCGTGTACTCTGGAAGTCAGGCCCTGGCAATGTTGGATAGCGTATTTCCAGAAAAATCAGCAACCCCTTTCTGAAAATGAGTGAATTCCGTCATCCTTCCTGGCTTCCAGTCATCAATTCAAACCAACACAAATCAACAGTGAGGCAGAGTGTAAGACAATGGTTCAGAGATAATATAACGCCAACAGAATTCTTTCCAGTCAATCACTCGCCGTCAGAACCATTAAAGACAGGCTGCCGCCTGCGGCCAGTCATAACCCAGGTCTGCACCCGATCGAGATAATAATAGATCACCGGGGTGATATACAAGGTCAGGAACTGCGACAGCAGGAGCCCACCGACCACTGCCAGGCCCAGCGGCCGGCGCGATTCAGCCCCGACGCCGAAGCCAATGGCAATGGGCAGCGTGCCCATCAATGCCGCGAAGGTGGTCATCATGATCGGCCGAAAACGAACCAGGCAGCCCTGATAAATGGCATCCAGAGGTTGCTGATTCTCTTTCCGCTGCATCTCGAGCGCAAAATCGATCATCATGATGGCGTTCTTCTTGACGATCCCCACCAGCATGATAATACCGACAAAGGAGTAAAGATTCAGATCCTTGCCGAAGATGAGCAGCGTCAACAAGGCCCCGAGGCCGGCGGAAGGCAGACCGGAGAGGATGGTCAGGGGGTGGATATAACTCTCGTACAGAATACCGAGGATAATATAAATCACCAGAATGGTCAGGATCAGGAGCAGCGCCAGCCCGGTGGTCGATTGTTGATACACCTGCGCCGTCCCCTGAAAGCTGGTAGTGATCGCCGCCGGCAATCCCTTGGCCTCTTTTTCGATGGCTTTCACGGCCTCCCCCAGCGGCACATCCGGCTTGAGGTTGAAAGAGAGGGTGACTGCGTTGATCTGTCCCCGGTGATTGACCGACAGCGGGCCCAAGCCGAGTTTCAGTTGGCCAAGCGATGCAATCGGCACCATCTGATCGCTGGCGGAACGGACGAAGAGTGCCCCGAGTACTGCCGGATCTTTCTGATATTGCGGATCAAGCTCCAGCAACACCTTGTACTGATTGGTCGGGGAATAGATGGTGGAGACCTGCCGGGTGCCGTAAGCAAGATAAAGAGTATCTTCGATCTGTTGGGCCGTGACTCCGAGGCTCGCAGTCCGGTCACGGTCGATTTCAAGGGTGAGCTGCGGATTTTTGATCTGCAGATCGCTGGTGACATCCTGCAACATCGACAGGTCACGGACCTTCATCTCAAAGGCCGTGGCCTGCCTGTAGAGTTCCTCGGTGTCAGGGCTTTGCAGCACGAACTGATACTGGGCCTTGGAGGAGGTCGTATCCAACTGGATTGGCGGTGGATTCTGCATGAACAGGCTGATTCCCGGCACACTCATCAGCTTGGGCCGCAGCTTCTGGATGATCTGATCGGCGCTCAGTTCCCGCTCCGCACGTGGTTTCAATTTCATGAACATAAAACCACTGTTGGAGCCGACCCGGGAACCGGAAGCCCCGACCGCTGACATGAAGGCCTCCACATTGGGTTCCTGCAGAATGATCTCAACCAGTTTTTGCTGGTTCCGTTTCATCTCTTCAAACGAGGCCCCCTGGGCGCCCTCGGACATACCGCGGATGGCACCGATATCATCGGCCGGCAGCAGGCCCATCGGCATCTGGGTAAAGAGCCAGACCGCAAGGACGGTGGTCGCCACGGTGAAGAGGACAGCGCTGCGGCGATAGTTAAGGACGAAAGACAACGACCGTTCGTAGAGATGCAACCAGCCATTAAAGAAACGTTCCATGGTGTTGTAGAGCCGGCCGTGCTGCTCCTTTTTCGGGGAGCGGAGAAAACGGCTGCAGAGCATCGGGGTCAGGGTCAAGGAGACGATACCGGAGATCAGGATGGCAACGGTAATAGTGATTGCAAACTCATGCAGCATCCGGCCCAGCATCCCGGACATGAACAGGACGGGGATAAAAACCGCCACCAGGGAGATGGTCATGGAGATAATGGTAAAACCAATCTCACGCGACCCGCGCAGGGAGGCGGTGCGCGGATCTTCGCCAGCCTCCATGTGGCGGACAATATTCTCCAGCATGACGATGGCGTCATCCACCACAAAGCCCACCGAAAGGGTAAGGGCCATGAGGGTAATATTGTTGATTGAAAAGCCGAGCGAGTACATAGCGGCAAAGGTGCCGATGAGGGAAATCGGCAGGGCCAGACTGGGGATGATCGTGGCCGAAAGCTTGCGCAGGAAGAGGAAAATGACCAGGATTACCAGGCCGATGGTCAATAGCAGGGTGAATTTGACATCGGCCACTGAGGCGCGGATGGTCTCCGAACGATCAAAGAGGACATTGACCTCCACTGACCCCGGTAACTGAGCACGGAAGTCGGGAATCTGGGCCCTGACATGGTCCACCACCTCGATAGTGTTGGTGCCGGGCTGCCGCTGGATAGCCAGGACAATGGCGCGGGTCGACTTTCCCTTGCTATTGTACCAGGCGGCAACCTTGTCGTTTTCAACACTGTCGCTGATGGTGGCAATCTCGGACAAACGGACCGGGGAATTGCCACGGTAGGCTACTACCATCGACCTGTAGGCCTGGGCATCAAATAACTGGCCAGTGGCAAGAAGAGTAAAGACCTGTTTGTCTCCCTGCAGGCCACCGGTGGGCAGATTGACATTCCATTTGGCAATAGCCGTGGCCACTTCTTCCAGGCCGATCTTGCGGCTGGTCAGGGCCTGGGGGTTGAGCTGTACCCGCACCGCATACTTCTGCGAGCCGTAAACCATAACCTGGGCAACACCGTTAATCATGGAAATACGCGGTGAGATAACGGTGTCGGCGAATTCGTTAATCTGGGACAGGGGCAGGGTCGGCGAACTGAGGGCGAGATAAATAACCGGCGAGTCAGCCGGGTTGACCTTCTTGTACGATGGTGGATTCGGCATATCCTGGGGCAGCTGGCGGGCCGCCTTGGAGATGGCCGCCTGCACGTCCTGGGCCGCGGCATCGATATCTTTCTGCAGGGTAAACTTGAGAACAATGATCGAAATGCCCTGACCATTGGTGGAATTCATGGAGTCAAGGCCGGCGATGGTTGAAAATTCCCGTTCCAGGGGTGTGGCCACTGCCGAGGCCATGGTCTCCGGGCTGGCACCCGGCAGGTTGGAGGTAACCTGAATGGTGGGATAGTCAATGGACGGCAGATCGTTGACCGGCAGCAACTGGTAGGCAAAAAGGCCGAAGATTACCATCGCCAGCATGATCAGGCTGGTCATGACCGGTCGTTTTATGAACAGTTCTGAAATATTCATCGTCCTGGAGTCACTTCCGACGTGGCAGACGTGGCTGGTGTTACCGCCGCCCCTGATCTTTCCCTGACCTCCGACTCCGGCTTCTTTACCGTCTTGATTTCCACCTTGGAACCTGGGACAATCCGCATCTGGCCGTCAATAACAACCTGCTCTCCGACTTGCAGTCCACTGTCAATCACAGTTATCGCCTCGTAATCCGGACCCGGTACAACCGGTCTGACTTCAGCGGTCTGATCCGCTTGGACCACAAAAACATACTGGCCGTTCTGCCCTGTCTGGACCGCCTGACTGGGAACGACCACGGCCTGTTCCCTGACTTCCAGGAGAAGGGAGAGGGTGACGAACTGACCCGGCCACAACCGCTTCTGCTCGTTGGCAAATTTCCCTTTGAGACGGATGGTGCCGGTGGCAGGATCAACCGCATTGTCGAGAAACGACACCAGCCCTTTTTCGCTAAATCCAGTCGTTCCCGGCACTTCGGCTGCCACCGTCATTGGACCTGCTGCCAGCCGTTGCTGGACCAGAGAGAGACTTTGTTCAGGAATGGTGAAGGTGGCACGAATGGGTATCAATTTATTAATGGTGACCAGTGGTGTTTCATTGGCCTTGACCACATTGCCTTGATCGACGGCCAATGCCCCCAAGCGACCGCTGATTGGCGCGGTGATGGTGCAGTAGGAAAGCTGGGTCCGGGCATTTTCGACTCCAGCCTGATCAGCAGCAAAATCGGCCGCCGCCGTTTCCGCTCTGGTGCGGTAGCCTTCAGCCTGCTCCTGACTGACAAGACCCTCCTTGGCTAACTGCAGGTAACGTTCATAGTCCTTGCGGGCGCTCTTCATGATAACCCGATTACGGGCCAACGAGGCTTGAGTCTTATTCAAGGCAGCCTGATACGGCCGGGGATCGATCTCAAAAAGGAGTGCTCCCTCCTTTACATCCTCCCCTTCCCGAAAAGCAACCGTGGTCAGTTCGCCGCTCAGCATGGGTTTTATGGTAACGCTCTCCGAGGCCTCCATGGTGCCGAAGGTCTTGATCTCAATCGGCACATCCTGTTGCCGGGCAACAGCGGTCACCACCAAGGCAGGCGGCATGGATTTGCTTTTTTCTTTCTTCTCAGGAGCACAGGCAGAAAGCGCCAGAAACAAGATGAGGAAAATGGACAAACAAAAAAAATAACTGCGGTGCAGCATAGCAATTCCTTTGGCACTGGCATTCATATATTATCCCTGAACTCTTCAGCATCTTAACAGATAGACGACAGATTATACTCTTAAATGTAATGCTGGACAAAGACAGAAAAAACACTTCCTCAATAGACAAGATCAAAGTTTGTCCATCCTATTTGGACCGACAGGATAAGTACCGTAAAGAGAGAGACAGCGTACCGGAGACAGGAGAATTTTTCAATGAGTTCCGGCAACACTTCAAGGTACGCGTGATAATACTCAGATACTATTTATTCTACCTCAGTCAAAAATGGTTTTCAGACATTTTACGCATAAAGGTGTTTTTATTAGTAGCAGAAGCACTCCTATTTGAAGGGGAGGCAAGAGGAGAGCAACAGGATAATGATGACGGATATCAAGAACAATGTTACGCAATTTCCGCAGGGTTTTGCATAAAAGCCTGCCCAAAAACACTTTTAAATAAAGATTAGCTCAACATGACCGATTAATATATAGTATATAAAAATTCTGTTATCGGACCGATACCCTTTTGACATGGTTGCTACCATCACCACACACAACCACTGGAGAGGGATTCTTAATCCAGGAACCAAGAGGCAACTTGATATGAAAGGTATCGTAGTTCCGGAAATCACCATTCCTTTAAATAATCAGGTAGATCACCAGAGAAGAAACAGCTCCACATCAACCACTGCCCAGAGTCAACCTGCACAAAAATTTTACGATATACTTTCAGAAGCAACCAGGCTGCAAAAGAACAAAACGCTCTCCGCAACACAAAGCCCTATCGTACAGGACCAAAGCTATACTATTCAGCAAGGCGATACCTTGTCTGAAATTATTGCCACAGAATCCAATAGACTTGGCATCAATTATTCAAGGAACGATCTGTATAACATGGTAAACCAGGTCGCCGACCTGAACCACCTGACGAATTCGGACACTATCTTCCCTGGACAGAAGATTGATCTCACCAGCATTCGTCAACCGTTATCTGAATCAGCTCCAGAACCGATAACTGAGTTAGCATTTGCCCCGATATTTGAACAGTTAAGCGGACCGGCATCAAGCTCCGCATCTGAACCCAGTACCATAACCAGGAATACACCTGATCTTCTGCCGGAAACCGCATTCCAATCTCCGGTGACCGGGAAAATCACCTCTCAGTTCGGCATGCGCAACCATCCAGTTCTGGGTGAAACACTGCACCATGACGGGATTGACATCAGCCAGCCTACCGGCACGCCTGTCAAACCACTTAGCTCGGGGATAGTTACTTTTTCCGGCAACAATGGCGGCTATGGCCAGATGGTCGAGGTTGATCACGGAAATGGCCTTACATCCCGCTACGCCCATCTTTCCAAACTACTTGTTCACCAGGGGGAACAAATCAGCTCGGAAACAACCATCGGTAAGGTTGGTCAAACGGGCATGACAACAGGCCCCCATCTCCATCTGGAAGTTCATCGCCAGAACACCCCTATCGATCCGCTCACCGTCCTTAACCGCCAGCAGGTTGAGCCCAGTCTCATCTTTGCCGAGGCCCGGAAAATACATCGTTTTTAGACATTGAGATAAAATACCCATATCATTTCAATGGCAAGAATCGTATAGAAAGAGCCGTAAGTACCAAATCCTCAGCTGATGGTCATCAGCACATCAACACTCCCACCTTGAAATTACAGATCGATATTTCTAACATTCATTGAGAGTGTGCGGAATTATTGCATCTGGCGGCTGAAGTCGCTATAATCAAATAGCTCTGGACAAAAATAGAGATTTCTTATTATAGAACAACCCTACAGACAAGGTGACTCCATGCCGGACCTTAATACAACCTTGGCCTTTGAGGTCAAGAAAGAGCTTGCAGATCGTTATTTTGGATTTCGTAAGATCATTGAAGAGGATACCAATGCATATCAACAAAACATTATTACCTCTGCTCTGGAACTTGAGAACAAAATCGGTTTCGACCTTGTCCGTCTCTATGTTCTACTCAGAGACAACGCTCTGATCAACGATCTGTTCAAAATCACCGGCCTGGGCGAGGTTCTTTTTTACGACCAATACATAAACAAGTCAGCCACCATCAGAAGACGGGTACTGGCAGATATCCGCGTCCATGGCCTTACCCGGAAATGGCGTTTTCAAAATATGTTTTTTGACATTTACGACTCCCTGGAAAAACATGTTGCCGAGTATCGGCAGAATATCCTTGATCTGGCCGAAGACCAAGAAACTATCAAGGAAGAGATTAATCTCTTTTACCAAAAGAATGATATCAGCGGCATTATGCTTTTTCTCCGCGGCATGGACGGGACAACTCCTGGCAGTTCCGGGCCCATGGCGGGCGCTATTAACACTGATAACGTTATCACCATGGAACAGAAAATGCGCATCCAGCCTCCTCAACCCGTTGAAAAAATCCTGCCGATCCTCTCACCGATCCCTCCGGCCAAGGAGATTAAGAACGAACTGCAAAAGCTTATAGACACAGCCTTTTCCAGACAGCCAGGGTTCGACCCCAAAAAGTTATGATCCTTCACCATCTAATAAACGTTTCCCACTAGACTGACTGCCATGACTGTTAAAATTCTACTGGCAGAGTCACACCATGAGGATAACTCTGTTCTGGCAAAAACAGTACAGACCCTGAAAACTGAGCTCTTTGCCGAGATCTTTCTGGCCTCTGATGTGACCGAGATGAAACGCCTTTGCCAAGAACATGATTTCACTCTACTCATCCTCGATGAGACCATGCCGACAATAAATGAGCTTCACACGCTTTCACTCTCTCCAGCCACAACCATACTCTTTGTCTCACCGGAGGAGATGCTTTCAAGCTCCGGCACCAGGCAACAAGTTGAGTATATTGATTATATTCCTCAACCGCTCATTCCGTCTCTCCTGCTGGGTAAAATTCATACCCTGCTCCATATCCACCACTTGAAGCAAGAGCTGCTCTCCTGCCAAGAGGAGTTACAGGATCAAAGAAACAAAAATCACCAATGTCAACAATCTCTGGTGCAGCAGAGCCATTACCTGAATATGCTGTCAGTACGAGATGGACTGACCGGACTTTTTAACCGTAGACACCTGAACCTGGCACTCGAAAAAGAGATACTCAAGGCCAGAACTCAAAACACTGACCTGACCATGTTCCTCATCGACATTGATTACTTCAATGAGACAAACAGGATATCCGGCCAGCTCTTTGGCGATTCCATCCTCAATGAATTTTCAGCACGGCTCACCCAAAATACTCGGGACGAGGATCTCTGCTTTCGTTTTGGGGGAAGTGATTTTATTGTTCTTCTTCCTAAAACAGACATAACAAAGGGCAGGGAGTATGCTGAGAAACTACGTCTGGCATGTTCGGACAAACCATTCACCAGTGGTCGCCACAGTCGTTCTGTAACCGTGTCTATTGGTATTGTCACCTTGCTGGAACATCATCCTAAAAACCAGGATGAATTTATCAACATGGCTGACCAGGCGAGATATCAAGCCAAATCTGAAGGACGTAACCGTGTCATCACCTATGACCAGAACCATGTCATAAAAGACGGGAGGATCGATACTGTTGCCCTATTGCAAGAGACGTTGCAGCGGATCCTTGAAAAAACCAAAGATAGCTCCATTGCCTCTATCCAAATCCTGACCCAAAATGTCACCGGCAAAAATCAGGATGAACATGCAGAAAAAGCCACACAGTACATCCACCTGCTCTGTGAGCGCCTGGGGCTTCCCAAGACCATTCTCGAAACATTTTCCAATGCTCTCATGCTATATAGCTGCTTCCGTTTACTGCTCCACCGGGAACTACTCTCAAAAAAAGAGAAATTCAGTTATGAAGACAGGAAAGTGATCAATGATTTGCCTTATAAACTTGCCGAACTTACGCAACACTTTGATTATTTCTCCAATGAACGTAATATGTTGCTGTGCCAAGGGGAACATTATGACGGCAACGGCTATCCAGAGGGACTGGTTGGAGAGGAAATCCCCCTTGCCTCCAGAATATTCAGCCTGGCAGATGGTCTTGCGGCAATGAGTTCTGACCGGCCGCACCGCAAGCGCCTCAACCCGCCTGAGATTCTACGCGAACTCGCCCGAGGGGCCGGTACTCAATGGGATCCGTCACTGGTATTATTGACGCTCGACATTCTGCGAGAACAGCAATTTTTCCCTCTTGACGAAGAACTTCTTTTGCAAACACGATTGCTGGTTGCAGAAAAGACCACTCAATCATCCGGCCACGCTCAGTGACCGATCTCTCTCAAAACAGGCCTTGCTCATACTATGCCCCATTCAAATATCGCATCAGTTATCAAGCAGATAGACTCCTTCCCCCCACTTCCAAGCACGGTCATCCGCGTCTTAGAGATTACCGGCGACCCGGAAAGTTCGGCCCATGAGCTTATGCAGGCCATCCTGCCTGATCAATCCATGTGTGTCGCCATCCTCAAGGTAGCCAACTCCGCCTTCTTCGGTAGACCACGGAAAGTAAGCTCCATCGAGGAAGCAGTTGTGGTTCTCGGATTCCAGGAAATCCGTAACATTATCCTGACCCAGGCAGTTTTTAACTCTTTCCGAAAATTTCGGAATACGAACAAACAAGATATTGGTGCCCTTTGGCAGCACTCTTTAACCTGTGGACTTGCAGCCAAAATTATCGCTACGCACACAACAGAATATTCACCGAGCCAACTCTTCATCGCCGGACTCATCCACGATATAGGAAAAATTACCCTGCTCTTAAGCTTTCCCAACTACTATAGCCCTGCGCCGGAAATCTCTGAGCAGCTATCCCTTTCTCTTTCTTCTGAAGAAGAGGAGAATTTTGGAATCAGCCATGACAATATCGGTATGCGTCTGCTTAATCGCTGGCTCTTTCCTGAACAGCTCTGTGTCTCCACCGGCTATCACCATCACCCCAAAGCCACTCCAACCAATACCGATTTCGCGCTGATCGTACAGATGGCCGATATTCTCAGTCACTGTGTTTGTAGTACCGAGGCTCTAAATGGCCAGGAAGTCATGGATATCATTAATAAATTTACTCCGGAAAGCACTGTTTTATGGAGCAGTTACAATTTCCAATGGCAACAGGAAGATATCGACAATGTTGATCAGCGTGGAATAATGACCCCTCTATAGCAGAAAACAGCGTCGAAAATTGACCCCACTATGTTATCCCCTTCGTGATCATAAAATCACGGAGGTAATGGAGGATGTTAGTAGTGGAGACAATAGCCAAGATACGTCGTTATCATTTTGTAGATGGTGAAGGAATTAAAGAGATCAGCCGTAAGCTGAATTTATCGAGGAATACGGTCAGGAAGGTGATCCGTAGTGGGACGACCAGTCATCAATACCAGCGGGATACCCAGCCATTGCC